>CAIOZA010000053.1 GCA_903862655.1 uncultured Ignavibacteria bacterium | reverse complement strand
TACTCTCTTCAGATAGTTTAAATTATATGTTTTTCGATGACGGAATATTAAAAATATACTCGCTGGACAGCTTTAAACTGGTAAGGCAGTCTGATACTATCTATCTCGGTGATTTTGATATTAGCGGATGGTCTCCATTTGTTTACTACCCTAACTCTAAATCTATGTGTCTATCTAATAACGGAAGGTATCTTTTCGTAGTATTTTACCAGATAAAACAAAATACAAAAGAAGAAAAGTATATGCTTTATAAAATTGATTTGCAAAATCTTCAGATTATTAATAGGAAACAACTCGATTACGATATAGCTTTATTGACATTACCTACAAATGACAATTTATTTATAGGAGAGGGTTCTTTTCAAAAACTTTTTTATATTGAATTCAGGAGCGTTGACAGCTTATCAATAGTAAAAAAAATAGTTTATAATAAAAACCAAAACAATGATGGGCTATATCTAAATTGTAGTCCAGATGGAAAATACCTTGCTGGTGGTACAGGTTATAATGTGCGTATATGGGATTTAACTAATGACTCACTTATACATACTTTGAGTTTGGGAGGGCAAAAAGTCGCGGGTTTTGTTTGCTTTTCAAGAGATTCTAAATGCCTGGTTACAGGTTATGATAGTTTGAGGATATGGAATTTTAAGAATGAGAGTATTAGTTATATTTATGGGTTTGCAGCATTAACTGGACTATCCATTTCACCAGATAATACGATGATATGTGCTGGTAGAGATGATGACATAACAATGCTTCATGCCCGCTGGGAAACAACTGGTGTTAAATCGGACGAAGATCCCACCCCAACTTTTATTTATCCAAATCCCACATCTGATTTCATTGAAATATCGGTAGGGGAGAACGGCCGTCCGCCTTTACAAAGGGATGTGAGGATATATAATGTCTATGGGCAGAATGTGTCATCAACTTGGGCGGGTTTAGAACCCGCCCCTACAATACGAATCGATGTATCCGGTTTGGCTCCGGGGATGTATTTTGTGAGGATAGGGGACAGAGTTGGGAAGTTTGTGAAGTTGTAAAGCTAAGCTGCAATAATGCACTAAAAAAAAGGCTGCCCCATATTCTGAGGCAGTCTTTTTGATAATTTCACTCGCTCAATTAGCTGAGTTTCTGTCTGATCTTTCTGTCGCTCATTCCGCGGAGATAATAAAGTTTCGCTCTGCGAGTTCTACCTTCACGAATCAATGTGATGGCCTGAAGCATCGGAGAAAACAATGGGAATATACGCTCAACGCCTACTCCGTTTGATATCTTACGAATCAGGAAAGACTGGTTGACTCCAGCACCTCTTCTGGCAATGATGATTCCCTTAAAGTTCTGAATTCTTTCTTTTTCGCCTTCAACAACTCTAACAGCAACGTTTACTGTATCGCCGGGGCTAAAATCTGGAATTTCGACATAATTATCGCCGTCTTTTTGTCTGCGTACGTCTATCGCTCTTTCTTTGGACAGCGTCTCGATCAAATCTAATGTATTCATTTTCAAATCCTTTTACAAATAGAGCCACAAATTTACGACTTTTTCTACAAATTGCCAAAATTATTTTTATCTTTTTTTTAATAGGCTAATATCCTCACCTAAAAAATATTGGTCATTATTCTACATCAAATCCTAATGCAATTATTTTATTTCTTGTTTTGGAGGCATTCACTAAGTCTATAAATAACAACCAGTTAATAATTCTTATCCTAAAAAACATTATTTGGCATAAGTATTGAATTATGCATCGCTGTATTTAAGAATTAATTTTAAAGCAGGATGCTCAGATATAAATCAATTATCATATCGGTAGTCTTAGGTCTGTTGTTGTCAATTGCCCTTGCCGAAACAGCAAAAGCACAGCAGACTGTGCCGTCTTTACCGCGTCTTTCAATCTCTGTCGATAATTCAGACAAGAAGAATGACTTCTCAATGAATATCCAGATACTGTTGATTATGACGGTACTCACATTGGCTCCATCATTGCTGATAATGATGACATGCTTCACAAGAATTATCGTTGTTTTTCACTTTCTCAGGATGGCTCTCGGCACTCAAACGCAACCGCCTAATCAAATGCTTATTGGTTTAGCTTTATTCCTCACTTTCTTTGTTATGCAACCTGTGATGGATCAGGCTAACAGAGAGGGGCTGCAACCCTACATGAAGGATGAAATCTCACAGTCCCAGGCTGTGGACAATATGATAACTCCATTCAGAGCCTTCATGCTCAAGCATACTCGTGAACAGGATCTAAAACTCTTCATCAAGTTAAGCGGGAAGGACAAGCCAAAAGACATTACGGAAGTTTCTACCTGGACAGTTATACCGGCATATTCAATAAGTGAGCTGCGAATGGCATTTCAGATAGGATTTCTGTTGTTCATCCCATTTATCGTTCTCGATATGGTTATAGCCAGTATTCTAATGGCTTTAGGTATGTTCCTTCTGCCTCCTCAGCTTATTTCTCTGCCGATCAAAATTCTGCTTTTCATTCTGGTTGATGGCTGGTATCTGATAATAGAATCACTGATGAAGGGTATTCTTAAATAAATTTAATATGGAATAAGATAAATGACAGAACAAATGGTGGTATCGATAGTGAGGGAAGCATTCTACAATGTTATGATAGTTGTTGGTCCTCTTTTGCTAGTCTCTCTGGTAGTTGGATTGATAATTTCGATCTTTCAGGCAGCCACGTCTATCTCGGAACAAACATTAACATTTGTTCCGAAATTAATTGCAGTATTTGTCACAACGGTTCTTCTACTGCCATTTATGATGAATGCTTTAAAAACTTATACGATTGAAATGATTAAAATGATAGAGACACTGAAGTGATTAATGCAGTCGATATGGATATATTGATGGGTAAATTGATAATTGCCATTCTGATTTCCGTAAGAATATCGGGTGCAATTCTAAGTGCACCATTTTTCAGGAGTACAGCATTTCCGAATAGCATAAAGTTCTTTACAATTATGATCCTTGCAATGGTTATGACGAGCAGTTATTCTCTTACGCCTGGCGAAATAGACGTTCAGGTGTGGAATCTTGCATTTCTCATTTTGAAAGAGTTCTTTGTTGGTCTGGCAATCGGATTTTCTATGAATATTGTGTTCTTTGGCGCACGGTTAGCAGGAGGATTGATTGATTTTGACATGGGATTCCAGACAGGTATGCTGTTCAGTGGAGATGACACTCCAAGTCTTGTTGGTGAATTTTTTGAAATGTCAGCACTTATGGTCTTTCTCATAATTAATGGGCATCATTATCTGATTGAAGCTTTATATGCCAGCTTTAAAATTGTTCCGTTGACTCAGGGACAATTTACGGCTGCGACAATGAAATCTCTGACTGTAATTGCAGGAAGCGTAATGATTGTTGGACTCAAAATATCAGCACCTGTATTGATATCATTGTTTTTAGTGAATTTAGCTCTGGCTTTACTGGCGAGAGTAGCTCCACAGACCAATGTGTTTGTGCTTAGCTTTCAGGTAAAGATCATTGTTGGCTTATTGATTTTATTCATAACAGTGCCGCTTACAGTACTTTCTATTAGGTACTTTCTTCAAAATATGGAGACAGATCTAATGAGAATAATTTTAACATTAAATCCTGGACGGATATAACAAATGGCTGAAAATAAAGAAGGTCAGGAGAAAACCGAACCCGCGAGTGGTAAAAAACTCTCAGAATCGCGGGACAAAGGACAGGTATCGAAAAGCATTGACGTAACAACATCTGCGGCACTACTTTTCGGTACCCTGCTTGTATATTTTACAGGTTCAGGTACAATTGAATCCATCAAAGAATTGCTGCAGAGGATATTGATCCATTCAAATGAATTTGTTTTTACTGACCTAAGTATTCAGGCTTATACTCTTGGATTCATAATCTACATAAGCAAGTTGATTCTTCCGGTTCTAATGGGTATTAGCGTAATTATTCTAATAGCAGAGATTTCTCAGGTAGGACTGCATTTCGCTACAAAGAAATTCACTGAAGGATTGAATCTGGCAATGATATTCAATCCATTTTCAGGATTGAAAAGAATGTTGTTCTCCAGCAGATCAATGGTAGAACTTCTAAAAAGTTTGATGAAGCTATTTATTCTTGGATTTGTTGTTTACACTGTTCTTATGAAATATTCAGACGAGGCTATTCTTCTGATTGAGCGTCCAATCAATGAAATTGGTGCTTTTATCGGAAAAGTAAGTCTTGAACTTATATTGAAGGTCGGTGCTCTTTACATACTAATTGCTGCTGCTGATTATTTCTACCAGAAATACAAATTCAAAAGTGACATGAAAATGACAAAGCAGGAAGTGAAAGAAGAAGGAAAGCAATCAGAAGGTAATCCGATGATAAAATCAAAAATTCGATCTATCATGCGAGGAAGACTAAGAAAAATAATGTTATCCAAAATGTCTCAGGCAGACGTTGTGATAACTAACCCGACTCATTATGCTATTGCACTTAAGTATCAACCCAAACAGGACAATGCTCCAATAGTAATAGCAAAGGGGGTAGATTTTCTAGCTTTCAGAATAAGAGAACTTGCAAAAGAATTTGATATTCCTATAGTAGAAGAGCCGCCACTAGCGAGGGCACTTTACTATTCTGTAGATGTGAATGAAGCTATACCTGAGAATTTGTTCAAAGCTGTGGCACAGATCCTGGCTTACGTATTTCGTCTTAAAAAGAAAGACGTTTTGAGCAATATTAATAACAATTAACGGAAAATAAATGGCAAAGACTGAACCACTGGCCCTTACAGGCGGAAATACTATATCGAACTTTGGAAGAAGTATCCTGCCTTATGTTAAGCATAATCCAGATATATTACTTTCATTCGGAGTGCTAATAATATTGGCGCTTATTATAATTCCTTTGCCACAATTTCTACTGGATATTCTTTTGACTATCAGTATTTCAATGTCGGTTTTAATTGTGCTTATTGCCCTATATATCCGAAGCCCTGTGGAATTTTCTTCATTCCCGACAGTCCTGCTTATTGTTACATTATTCAGGCTGGGGCTTAATGTTGCGTCAACCCGTCTCATTCTTAGTGAAGGCAGTGCAGGACAGGTTATTCAGTCGTTTGGAACGTTTGTTATCCGGGGTAATTATGTAGTGGGTTTGATTTTATTTATAATCCTGTTAATTATCAATTTCATTGTCGTTGTTAAAGGTTCGACTAGAATAGCAGAAGTAACGGCAAGATTTACTCTTGATGCTCTGCCTGGAAAGCAGATGAGTATCGATGCTGATTTGAATGCCGGTTACATCGACGAACAGACTGCACGCAAAAGACGAGAGGAATTAACCAAAGAATCCGACTTTTATGGCTCAATGGATGGTGCGTCAAAATTTATTAAAGGGGATGCGATAGCAGGCCTTTTAATCACTGCCATAAATATTCTAGGTGGATTCGCGATTGGTATAGCCCAGCTCGATATGGATGTATCCACAGCACTATCCACATTTACTGTTCTTTCTATCGGTGACGGTCTTGTTTCTCAGATCCCCGGTTTGCTAATTTCTGTTGCCGCCGGTTTTGTTGTTACACGTTCAGCCTCAGCTGACAAACTTGACTCTGAACTAGGTAAGCAATTTACCGGAAAAACTAAACCTATGGCTATGGTATCCGGGACAATGTTTATACTTGGCGTTATGCCTGGACTTCCCACATTTCCTTTCCTTTTGATTTCATTTGTTGCTGGGCTAATTGCTTATTTCAGGTCAAAGGCCAACAAGAAAGAAGCAGTCGAAAAGCTAAGAGAGGAAATGATAGATACAGATAAAACTACCGAGAAACCTGAAGAAGCACCAGTTGAGGAATTGTTGCGGGTTGATCCTGTCGAAATTGAACTAGGATATTCTCTCATTGCCCTAGTGGACGAGGCTCAGGGTGGGGACGTATTCAAGCGTATATCTAATGTTAGAAGACAGTTGGCTACGGAACTGGGTATCATCCTTCCACCTGTCAGGGTTAGAGATAATCTTCAGCTTGAACCAGAGGAATATATTATCCGGATCCGCGGAAATGAAGCCGCAAGAAATCAATTGCACCCGACTATGCTGCTAGCTATGAATCCCGGTACTGCCGAAGGTGACTTGAGCGGCATTAAGGTGACTGAGCCAGTCTTCGGATTGCCGGCTACATGGATTGGATTTGGCGACAGAGAGAATGCCGAAATCATGGGATATACAGTTGTTGAATCAGCAACTGTACTGACTACACATCTTACTGAACTGTTAAGAAGAAACTCAGATAAGCTTATCACTCGTCAGGATATTAAGCATTTGGTAGAAAATCTAAAGACTGATTATCCTGCATTAGTTGATGAAATGACTCCCGATAATCTTCCATCAGCAACAACTCAAAAGGTTATCCAAAATCTTCTCAGGGAAGGAGTTCCTATCAGAGATTTACCAATAATTCTCGAATCTCTTCTTGAATACTATCCTATTACTAAGAATATAGATGTCCTGACAGAATTTGTCCGACACAATATGTCCGAAACAATCAAGAAGCTTTATCAGGATGACAAAGGAACAGTACACGTGATTGCATTGGACACCGAGATAGAAGATAAAATGACTACTGCACTCCAGACAAGTAATCAGGCTAGCAGTTCACCAACACTTGGTTTACCCCCGGATATGATCCGGGATGTTCACAATGCACTCTCTGACCAGATCGACGATATAACTCTAAGAGGATATCTGCCGATAATTATATGCTCAGCTCAGGTCAGACCATATTTTTACAGAATGATTCACACTCAGTTCCCGATGATCAGCGTCATAAGTTATACGGAATTACCGCCAGATACTGACATAGAAATCATGGCAAATCTGGCTGCAACCTAAGAAAAAATGAATGATTCAATGGTACATAAACTGTAAATTTGACTCATAAACTCCAGATTATTGTTTAATATAATTGTTGACAAATCAGGTCAGGTGAACTCAGCTCGACGAATGCCCTGAAAAACTCTGGTTTTTATATCAATGAAGTTAGCACGTTCCCCCACCATAGAAATTTGAGAGAATACTTTTTTCAAATGTAATAAATATTTGGTACTTACGATGAATCAACCATGCATTCAAAGGAAAAGTCGAGTTATTCTCCCTTTGTTCCCGTATGTATTTTGTGAGTATTGGCAATAAAGTTAGTAAATTTGTAAAAAAATTTGAAGAGATTGATTATGATTAAATATATTTGTCTCCATATTCTGATCCTTGGGTTATTCTCTATTGGAACGTTTGCGCAGTGGGTTGAATTAGCCGAGAAAAATGGTTTACCCGCAGCGAAAAGTGAATATTACACTAATCTGGTAATTGACGGAAATAATATTGCAATTTCTACTTTTGGTAATAAAGTATATGTTTCAAAAGATGCCGGTGATAACTGGGTATTGACTCAATATACTCCCAGTCAGAATCGAGATACATACCTATGCGGTATTAAAGACTCCAATATCTTTGCGACAATTTATGAGGATTATCTCGTTTCACATGATTATGGTCAAACTTGGAAAGTGTTTACAGATACATCCCATTCAGTATCAGGCACCATTATGTTCACTGGTGAAACCGGAATAATTGGCGGTTGCTGCTCCCTCTACAGAACAACAGACTATGGTGAAACCTTCCAGCGTGTAATAGCAACCGGATGGAGCAATGATGGCTATGGTCCGCTTCTTGTAAAGGGAAATTCTCTTTTTTCCGCAAAATTTATTGGCAGAGAGATTTACCGGTCAATTGACAAAGGTCAATCTTGGGATGCAGTTTATGCTCCCACGAATAATAAATATTCCAGCTATCTATCGATTAATGATTTAATTATGGGTTTTGAGTATCAGGGAAATTCGGTAATATCAAGTTCTGACAATGGAACAAGTTGGAGCGAAACCCCAAATTATGCGGGTTTATCAAATTTCCGACAGATAATATCTTGCGGTAACAACTTATTTGGTATTTCTATCAATCAGATTGGAGTTTACCAATCCAGAGATTCAGGCAAAAAGTGGCTTTCAGCGAATACCGGTTTGGCAATTGAACATGGCAAGTCAGGTCTAGCAATAGCTCATAACGAAAAGTACATCTATATTCTTTATGGTGGCACATTATGCCGAGCAAAATTAATAAACTGTGAAATCGATTTTTCGAATGATGCAGGAGAAAACCTAGCCTCCGAGAATGCGCAATTTATTTCTCCAAATCCTGCATCTGATTTTATTGATGTATTCGTAGGGGCTAACGGCCGTTCGCCCTTACAAAGCGATGTGAGGATATATAATGTTTATGGTCAAACTGTATTGTCTATAGGGGCAATTCATGAATTGCCCCTACGTGTAGACATTTCCGGATTTGCTCCGGGTATGTATTTTGTGAGAATTGGGGATATAGTTGGGAAATTTGTGAAGCTTTAAATTGCTGATTAAAGATCATATAATGAAATATAAAAAGTCTTTCTACGACTTATAAAACAATAGTAAATAAATTAAGGTGAAGTCAATGCTAGCATCATATAGAATACCGGCTGATGAGTTGAATGCTCAAATACTTAAGTCAATTAAATCGGCATTCAGAGGAAAGGAAATAGAAATATTGGTTTCCGAAGTTGACAATTCGTCTGTATTGATTGATAGAATAAAGCAACTGAAGCAGAGCAAAAATATTGTTTCTTTTACCTCTGATCAGTTTACGGATTATGTAAATCAGAAATCCGGCAAAAAGATTGCGTAATATTATTTTTAATAGAGATGCTTTCGAAGAATTCTCCGAATTTGCTGAAACTAACAAAAAGCTGTTTGTTAAGATATCAAAACTAATCATTGAGATTTCGAGAACCCCATTCGAGGGAATTGGCAAGCCAGAGCCATTAAAAAATGAGTTGAGTGGTTATTGGTCTCGCAGAATCGATGATTATAACAGGATAATATATGAAGTTACAGAAGAAGCAATCAATATTATTTCTTGTAAAGGACACTATTAACAATTCTATCAAATTGATATGAAACTATTTCTTAAGCTCCTCCTACTAATTTTAACTATTTCCGTTATACCTTTTCATTTGTCTTTTTCCCAACCACCGCACGGTTGGCAGGTAGTTGATCGTAGATTCGATATTCCTGATGGTTACACAGACAATCAATACGTAAAAATGAAATGCTTTGATTCACTAAATTGCATGATTTGGTGTGATTTCTATGGTGCTGGAGGTTACTATTTTAGAAGAACAACCGATGGTGGCATTACATGGAAGAATGTTTTCATGGATTCTGCTTATGTTAAAGGTAATACACAAAAATTTGTACCTAAATTGAAAGAGATCGCTTATCCTAATGAAAAATTGTTTATTGCCATCGGTGATTCTGGTTTGATAATTAGAACTACTGATAAAGGTAATACATGGAATAAATTTTCTTTAGGGAAAAATAAGAAATTAGGCAGATTGAAAATGTTCGATGAAAAATATGGTATTATGTTGATTGGTAATTATCCTGAGCCTATAAAGGTTGTCGATCAGATTGAAACTATTGATGGTGGTTTAACTTGGAACAAAATTGGATTACCAGATGAAAATAGACTTGGCATTGTTGATTGGGATTTAATTAATAGGAATAAATTAGTGGGTTTGATTTGGTTTATGGATTCTATTCCTAAGCAAAACCTATTAACAGTAGATTTAAAAAAGAAAGCCTGGGACACATTACCTGTGCACAATTATGCCTATTATTTAGATTTTATAAATGATACTCTTGGTTGGATCAGTGGTGGATTTTTAACTTCAAGTGACTATTCGAAAACTACTCAATTAATCCAAAAAACCACAGATGGTGGTAAAACTTGGGAAACACAAAGAGACAAAAAATTTAATAGCTTTACAGTTCATGATATTATTTTTTTTGATAATCAATTTGGAATGGCAACCAGCAGTTTAGGTTTGGTTCTTGTAACTGAAGATGGTGGAAAACACTGGAGGGAAGATATTTTATATAAATTACCAGACAGTAGCCCAGCGTTTGGTTTAACAAATAGTGTTCAGGTAACATCTGCTACTACAGCGTATGTAATTTATGACGGAGATTCAGTATATAAATATACACGTGATTTTACGAGACCTACAAATAACCATCCTGATAAACCTTTAAAGCCACAGGGTAACATTAAAGACTCAATTTATCTCGATTACGAATATATTACTAAAACAACAGATCCTGACAAAGATTCAGTTAAATATTTTTTTGACTGGGGAGATGGTAAGAATTCAGACTGGACAATACTTTATGATTCCGGTGAACAAGTATCAGTTACTCATTCATGGGATACAACCGGAAATTTTCAAGTCAGGGTAAAAGCCAGAGATAAATATGACCTTGAAAGTGAATGGTCAGACACTTTGCTAGTTAATGTAGTCGGGATAATTAAACCACCCAATCATTCACCGGAAATACCTTCAAAACCCGGAGGTAGTATTGTAGATTCAATTTATAGAAGTTATAACTACATCACTAAAACAAATGATTTAGATGATGATTCTGTCAGCTATTTCTTTGACTGGGGAGACAGTACTGTGTCCGCTTGGTCTGAATTCTATCTACCAGACACTCAAATTACAGCATCTCATTCTTGGAGCAAACCAGGTGATTTTATTATTAAGGTGAAAGCAAAGGACACAAAAGGATCAATAAGCGAATGGTCAGATTCTCTAAAGATCAGCGTAGTCGGGAAGATTATAAGCGTTGAAGAAAATAATATATCGTCAGAAATGGAGATTGCTCCCAATCCGGTAACGGATTTTATAGAAATTTCTTATCCCCCTCTTGAGAGTGGGTCAGGGGGTGTGAGTATTAAGATATATAATGTCTTCGGGCAGAACTGCGACCTCACCCCAACCCTCTCCACAAGTGGAGAGGGAGTTAGAATCGATGTATCCGGCTTGGTTCCCGGGATGTATTTTGTGAGAATTGGGGATAGAGTGACCAAGTTTATTAAGATGTGAAATCGTAAAAGATTCGCTTCGCTTGGCCTTCGGCACCTGTATGCGAGTCAGCGTGAAAACTACTATCATGTCATTCTGAGGGAGCGAAGCGACCGTGAGTTCCGAAGGACTGCGAAGCACATCCATTATTCATGCGGACTAGATTCCTCACTTCGTTCGGAATGACCACTAAATCAGGCTTTTCACAAAGCCACATTCACAGGAATGACACAAAAAGAGGCTGTCTCATAGCGGGACAGCCTCTTCTGCATAATAAAACAATTATTTACACTTTGGTAACTCTATAGTTGATCCCTCTTTGCTTTTGATAATCAATCATGTGATTAAAGCATTTTTCCTCGTCACCGATTAGTTCGGGAGGAAAAACTCCTTTTTTGGTAAATAGTCCCGATAGAAACATTTCGACTGCAGCCGTACAGGCATAGCCCGTTGTTCTTGACATTGAGGAAATACCGGTTACCTTATCTCTTCTGTCAAACAAATCATAAGTGTATTGTACATGTTTCCCATCTTCATTACCGGCAACAATGATTCTCATTATAGTAAACTCATCGTCTTCATCTCTCAACTTCCATTTGTCAAACAGTATTTTCGATGTGAATGCCATAGGAGTGGTTTTTATTCCATTAATTTCGATCTCGTCAGTCGAGAAAAATCCTGCACCTTTCAGAACCTGAATGTATTCTATATGATTAGGATAGCGGAGAGTTTTCTCGATCATATTTCTGGCTTTTACAGTATCGATTATCGTTCTCAAGCCATCAGAATTGAACGCTTCGAGCGTACCAACCTCGTCGAAACTAATATACTCTGTATCACTAAGAGCCGGCTTTGTAATAAGATTGAAATTCTCTACATATCTTGCAGGGCGAGTGTATTCCTCAAGAACATCAATCGGTGAGAACGGTGCTTTGTACTGAAAAGGAAAATCGCGCTTGAATGGCAAACCACCTACATAGCAACGGAAATCCTCAACAATCATCCTTTTGTTATGATATCCGATTATGAGATTACTCATTCCCGGGGCAACTCCGCAATCGACGATAGCCGTCACGTTATGTTCCTTTGCTAATGCATCCAGTGTTAGTGAGTCCTCAGGAAAGAAAGATATATCAACAATGTTCTTTCCTGACTTGATACATGTCTTAACAGTCTCATAGCCCATAAATCCGGGAACGGCACCGACAATAAGATCATAATCAGAAATAAGTGCTTTTAGCTTTGTTTTATCGCCTAAATTTGCCTCAGTTGTTGATACATTGTACTTTGCAAGTAATTTTAAATTGTCTGGATTTACATCTGCCGATGTAACAGAATGATTGCCGCATAAATCAGCAGCCATTGCTCTTCCAACCATTCCGGCACCTAAAATAAGTATTTTCGCCATTTAATCTTCCTTTTCAATATTTAATTTGTTAGCAAATTTCAATCTAGTTAGACAGAATGTCCATCCTACTAAAAATATCGTTGTTATTTTACTCTCTTTATTCCAAATTTATCGGTCTAATAAATTTGTATATCGGTTCAATATGTTTTAGCAAAATCACACAACAAACTGCTGATGTGCAGAACAAAAGCTGCGTTATAGGAATTTGTCCGGCTGTCGATGTCTTGTACAGGAGTGATTCGGGTATAAACAATAGAAGCAAAGGAGTCAGTATTGTAGCTAGAGCGCATGACACGTGAATGTTTTTATTGATTAAATATATTGACAATTCATACATAACTGCCCAAATAATAATAAAAAGTGGATTGATTAGCATCATTGCACCGGTTGCGGTAGCAAGACCTCTACCGCCCTTGAATTTGAGGAATATGCTGAAGTTATGCCCTATTACTGCAAAAATTGCACTAAAAGCTAATCCTGAGAATTCATTATCAAGAAATTTGCTAATAATCAAAGCAATTATTCCTTTTGCCAAATCCAAAAGGAACACTGTTACTCCAATCCATTTTTTTTTGGTTTCGTCATAGCTGTTCATTGCACCAATGTTTCCTGTGCCCATTTTACGTAAATCATTGCCGGTTGCAAGTTTAACAATGATATATGCCGACGGAACCGATCCGATAAGATAGGAGATAACAGATATAATTGATAAAATAAGTGTTTCGTTCAAATTAAACTCAAATTAGTTCTTCCAAAAATTAGAAAAAATTTGATGATTTCAAAATTATATCATATTTTTATTAATATATATCTATCATTCAGCAATTTTTATGATAATTAATGGTAAATGAACTCGAATATAATGGTTTAAGTTTAGAAGAAGTTTCTAAACGAAAGAAATCCGGTCAAGTTAATAAACAGGAGGATACCGGCAAGTATTCTGTTCCCAGAATCGTTATTGAGAACTCCTTTACCGCCTTTAACCTTATCAATATGTTGATTCTAAGTTTTCTTCTTTTCTATTATGTAAGGACTCAGGATTACAAACTTCTCTATGATTCAGTTGGTGTTGTGTCCGTTACTTTGCTAAATACATTAGCCGGAATAATCCAAAAAATAAAAGCGGCAAGAGCACTTGCAAAAGTTGACCTGCTGAAAAAAGATAAGATAACTGTTATCCGTAATGGAGCTAAAGTTGAGATTCATACCGATGAAATAGTTCTCGACGAAGTGATCTTTTTGCAGAAAGGTGATCAGGTGCCAGTCGACGGTGAAATCCTATCGGGACATCACCTTCAAATTGATGAGTCACTTCTGACTGGTGAATCACTCCCTCAGGATAAAAATTCCGGCAATAATGTTCTTTCGGGCAGTTTTTGTGTTTATGGCAGTGGCTATCTTTTAGCAAAAAAAGTGGGTAAAGATAATTATGCAACACAGGTAACCCATCTCGCAAAAAAATACAAGCTACTGACCTCACCTTTAATGAAAAAAATCAACTGGATATTCTTTATATCGTTTGCTGTTACTATTGTTATGGCAATTATAGAGTTTGTTCATTCATATCTTGGCGGTTCGATCACTGTAACCGAAATTCGAAAGATATCGACAATAGCATTTTCACTGATTCCAGAGGGATTAGTCTTCTTTGCTACCGTTACTTTTACTTTGGGGATTTATCGCATTTCCAAGCTTGGAGCTATCGTACAGAAGATTAATGCTATTGATGCATTCTCGACTATCAAGGTTGTCTGCATGGACAAAACCGGAACTATCACCAAAAATAACATCAAGGTTGCTAAGATTACAGCCATTGATGAAGACAATAAGGTTATTACCAAAGTACTTGGTTCATACAACAGGCTGAGTACAGAACAGAACGCTACGATTAAAGCTTTAGAAGAGTTTGATCCATTCGATACTTATTCTCTGGTTGATGAGATTCCCTTCCGTTCGGATCTGAAGATGAGCATTATAAGAATGAAGTATAACGACGTAACGGCTACTTTCTTCCTCGGTGCTTATGACATTCTTCTGGAAAAATTAGGCGTTAATGATGAAATTAAATGCAAAATACTTTTCGAAAAAAATAACCTTAAAGGATTCCGTAATCTGATTTTCGGCAGGATTAACGATAATGAAAACGAAGTATTAACACCAGAAGCAATTGTTACAAAAGAAATTACGCCTTTATGTATAATCTCAATGAAAGATGAAGCAAGAGAAGATGCCCACGAAGCTCTTGCACTTTTTGAGAAGAATAAAATACAAATTAAGATCGTTTCCGGCGATTCTGCTGATTCTGTCAGAACGACACTCGATGAAATTGGTTGGAGAATCAGTGAAAAACAGATTATTACAGGTTCTGAGCTCGATGCCCTTTCTCAAGAAGAATTTGATGCAGCTGTCATTTCAAAAGAGATATTCGTCAGATTAAAACCTGAACATAAACTCAGCATTGTTAGATCATTACGCAAACAACACATACAAACAGCGGTTATCGGCGATGGAGTGAATGACCTCCCGGCAATCAAAGAGGCAGACCTTGGCATAACCATGGAAGAAGGCTCATCAATAACCAAGAAGGTTTCCGATATAGTTCTTCTGGACAATAAATTCTCGATACTGCCAAGTTTATTCAACGAGGGCAACAAAATAATCAACACGATTAAATTTGTAGCCCGTTTATACCTTACAAAGAACTTCACGATCTTCTTTATCAGTCTGCTATCCTGGTTTTTTGATTTTGTCTATCCGCTTACACCCAGGAAGAGTTCACTGATCAGCATTCTGGGAGTGGGTATTCCATGCTATATTATTGCAATTTTGAACAAAAATTCTCATGCTTATCCGAGTTTTTTCAGGGATGTCTTTATTTATGTCGGATTGTCGTCGCTATTGATCTTGGCAACATCATTCGGAGTTTATTATGCCTCAATGTTTGTGTTTGGTGTTGATGGTAATACTGCCTCTAATCTGATGCTTCTGGCATTAGTTCTGATGTCGGTTCTGAACTTCCTGACTACCATATATTTTGATGACTCAGAGAATAAATGGCTCTATATGAAGTACACAATAATAATTGGTGTAGTGTTTTTGGTATTTGCATCTTTGCATCTTAATTTTCTTCCATTCAGCCTTCTCAAGGCATTCTACGAATTAGGGACTTATACAATAGCTGAATGGGTTTATCTCGTGATTGTGCTTTTGCCTGGTGCTGCGATATTCGCATTTCTGCATTATCTCAGATCTCATGTTATGGACAAATATTTCTATAAAAATTTATTTGTCAAGAAATTCTGAAACTATAAGGGATATTTATCGTAAAAATTTATGTAAAGAGTTATAGTAGATAAAAAGATAAAAAACCTCGAAAATTTTTGTTATATTGCTTTAATATTGAAATTAAACAGTGAATTATGGGTTATTTCTTTACAAATGATGATGTTGATAATATTTCGGAAACCTTAGGGCTAAAGCCTCAGGAATTCGACAAAGGCTGGACTTGGAGACTTCTTAACAAAGGAACAGGGCAACAGCTCATTTTTTCTATTATCACCGATATTCAGCTTGAGCACAATGAGAGGGGCAATCTAATTTCTGTTCAGACTCAGCATGGTTACTTCGAGCTGCACAACTGCACGATGTTTATGCTGTTCGAACCAGATGAAGTCATATTTATCCAACACGATGATTTTAAACTTTCAAGCCTGATAATCGGCAAGCAGAGCACATGCTCTATGTTTACAAACATCAACCGTGAGATTCTGAATCATGATTTTTCAGAACTCGCTCCGCCGCTCCTACTCTCTGCTATGCAGTTATCTATCGCAGAATCTGTTCTGTAATTTTCTTGTAATTCTCTAATCCCTACTCACTGATGGTGCAGATCCATTGAATAATCTCCATTTCCAAGTATTGTCTTTTTTTACCATTATGCCAGTGAATCTGTAAGGAACTTTTCGCGTTTTTCCTTTGTCATTCGATACAACCATGAATCCATCCATAAATACCCAGGCTGTGTTTTCGAAGGAATCGATGTCGATTCTATTCATTTCCCATGAGAAACTGTTATGCTTAAACAGTCTGTTCAGCCAACCTCTTATTTGATCTTTTCCTTTGAATACTTCCCCGCTGTCGGAGCCAACCAACATAATATTGTCAGTCTCATCAAACAATGATAAGGCTTGATCGGTATTAGAATTCTTTGCTGCAGAGTTCCAAAGATTTAATACTTCCGAAATTTCTGCATTAACCTTTTCTGATTTATTCTGTGCGCTTGTAGGCAGGCACATCAACGAAAATATAATCAAAAATGATATCCGCATTAGAATGCTTTTCTTCATAACTTTTTCGCAATCACAATGAATAAAACTTGCTATTTTTTTTAATTAAACAACTAAAAATATTCAAGCAGAACAATTTGCATTTTTTATTTTGAAATAATTTAAAAATACTATAATTTAATCAATTATTAATTTACTTATTTCGAGGTCATATGAAAAACTTCATGAAATTGTTATTTCAGACATCATTTGCTCTTAGTTTACTTGTCATTTTCATTACCGGGTGCGGTTCCAAAAAGGAAACTGTTCCAGAGACAAAACCTGCAGCGGCTCAGGAAACAGTAAAGCCAGCGACAAATAAAATGTACAAATTCAAATCTGCTGTTATCTATTATGATGCTGATCTGATGGGAATGGTTCAGACTCAGACTTTCTTTGTAGATAATTATGGTGAGAAAGAAGCCAGATACAGCTTGATGAAACTCGAAATGATGGGCCAAACTGTCGAAACCGAGGACGTTGAAATTAATGCCGATGGTTTCGTTACTAAATTTGACATGAAAAAGAAGACAGGTTCAAAGAGTAAATCATACGGAAGCATAAGTGGAGGCCAATCAGGTGTGCCCGATGCAAGTTCATTCTCCAAAGACATGATGGAAAAATATAAGTTCAAAGAATTAGGCGAAAAAGAAATTCTGGGCAAGAAGTGCAAAGGCTACACAATGGTCTTCAACGAAATGAAGGTTGAAGCTTGGAGCTGGGAAAATGTTCCGATTCTTATGAATATGCTCGACAAGAACGGGAAACAATTTATCACAATCAAAGCTACGAAAATAGAAACTGATGTGGCTGTACCAGCCGAAAAATTCACAGTTCCTGCGGGTGTAGTCATCAAAGACAACTAATTGCTTTTTCTGAAGATTTTAACCACTCCATATAATCTGACTTATATATGGAGTGGTTTTTATATCTAGTTTCCATAAAAGGAATTTAAGTGTAAATGATCAAAATCTAATAATATATTAATTGATTCATTCTCCTTTTGTTAAATGTTGATTATATTTGTTATATTGTAATATTAGTTATTAATGATATTAGATTAATTTTATCTCAAATATAGATCAGGAAATTTATGAACAAGAAATTTATTTATCTTGTCATTGTTCTCTTCAGCTTTTATTCAGTTTATTCGCAGTTGAACAAAGGGAAACCTGTTTATACCATTCCATGTTCAATTTATGATAGTCCTATAATAATGAATGAGAAATTGAAGATAGTAAATTTGGGACCCGCAGTCAATAGCCCAGAAGCAGATTATGCTCCTTCCATTACTCTCGACGGCAAATCAATAATATTTACTTCCAATAGAAAAGGTGGTATTGATTACCGAAACATCATCACTGTTCAAAAAGCTATAAGTGAGTTTATAGTACTTAAATTTAAGAATAAGTATGATACAGTGCCTTCAACTCCTCAATTAAAAAAGCAAATTGAAGAAATGATCAACTCTACAAATGATTCTAAAAGTAGTAAATCCCTTGTTGATTCAATTTGGTTCATTACTGATTCAAACAGAGTAATCGAAAAAAAGGTTGAAGTAAAGGAGAATTTTTCTACAGGTGATTTTTGGTTCGTATCAAAATTTGATAGACTTGACACTACTTTCGTACCACCCCAAAATCTTAATAATTCAAATATTTGGGGTACAGCCGTATTAAGCAGCTCACTTCAGGAAGGAACACCAAGTATAAGCGCAGATGGAAAAATAATTTTCTTTACAAAATGTAATAGCCCGGATGGTTATGGTGATTGTGACATTTTTTATTCGAGGTTTGATGGGAAAAAATGGTCTAAACCCGAACCTTTGGATTCAAATGTTAATACTGAATTATGGGAGGCACAACCATCAATAGCTCCATATAATAAGAGAATTTATTTTACTTCTACACGATTAGGTCCAAATAGTGATGGATCGCCAACTAAGAAGAATATGGATATTTGGTATTCTGATTGGAGTGATGAAGTGAACGGCTGGCAGCCGGCTAAGAACCTTACTGGCATCAATTCTAAAGGCTTAGATTGCGGACCATTCATTGCAGCAGACGGAGTTACTCTATTTTTCTCGTCAGACGGGATTCAGCCTAATTATGGTGGACTGGATTTTTATGTCACCCGTTATAATCCGGAAAATGACACATGGTCACAACCTGTTAATTTAGGCAAACCTATTAATACACCACAAGATGATCAGTTTATCTGCATACCCGCATCAGGAGATGTGATATATTTTTCTTCGAATAGACAGGATATACCTAATTTTCAGGGAGATCGCGATCTTTTTATGGCTTATGTGCCTGACTATCAGTCCAACGAAAGTTGCACAGGTGAATCTACATTTCAGGTTAACAACTATCCAAATCCTTTTTCTCTAAATACTACAATTGAATATTCGATAGTGGAACCAGGTAATATTACAATTGTGATAGTTTCTGTTAAGGGCGAGGAAGTAATAAAACTTGTTGCCGAAAAACAATTTTCTGGAACACATAAAATCATCTGGGATGGGAAAAATCAGATAAATGAGCCTGCAAGCAGCGGACTTTATTTTGTGAAAGTTGATTATGAAGTTGATGGTGTGGTAAAGCAGATTTTTAAAAAAATCATGATCATGCGATAGTAAAAATAAAAAAAACATTGGATTGATGATGAAAAATTCTATAACTATTATCTTCTTTATTTTGGCAAGTTGTTTTGTGAATTGTCAAACTGTTGATGATTATTCTAAAAGCGGGATGAAAAAATATTTCGAACAGGATTATATTGAGGCTATAAAAGACTTTGATAAAGCAATCGAATTAAATCCTAATTTACCATTCATTTATAGATTTAGAGGATTGTGTAGATCCATATTAAAAAAAAGCAAGGAAGCAATTGAAGATTACACCAAGGCAATTGAAATTGATACAAATTATGTTGATGCTTATTTCAATCGTGGTTTTTTAAAATTTGAGAAAAAAGATTTTAATGGATCAATTCTGGATTTTTCGAAAGTTATTGAACTTGACTCTGCTTATTATAATGCTTATTTTTATAGAGCTTATTCCAAGTCCGAATTGAAGGATAACTCCGGTGCAATCGTAGATTATGACAAGACAATTGAACTGAACCCAAAATATGCAATGGCATTCAATAACCGGGGATTTTGTAAATTAGAACTTGGTAGCGTTCAAGAATCAATTCTTGATTTTAATAAGGCAATCGAACTTGATGCAAACCTTGATATCGCTGAAAGAAATCTAGAAAATGCAAAATCATATTTAAAACATAATGAAGGTGCAATTTCTGATAATTCAAAAGTCATAGAATTAGAACCCTCTGATGCTAGATCATATAATAAACGAGGTGAAATTAAGTTTCAAAACAATGAAGTAAATTCAGCATTATTAGATTTTAATATGGCTATTTCAAATGATCCAAAATTCGGGAAAGCATATTTTAATCGCGGTTGGGCTAAAGACAATAATAAGGATAGAAATGGTGCTCTATCTGATTATGATAAAGCTATTGAAAATGGTTTTATAGACACTTGGGTTTACAATAACCGCGGATATCTGAAATTCCTTTTACGTGATTATGAAGGGGCTATTTCCGATTATATAAGAGCATTGGAGCTTGATCCTCAAAATACTTTAGCTCATGTTAATCTTGGACTTTCTAAAACACTCAAAAAAGATTATAAAGGGGCATTAATTGAATATGAAAAGGCTATTGAGATTGATACAGATGATGCTCAGTTTTATATAAACAGAGGCCAGACAAAACGACTATTAGAAGACAATCTTGGAGCTATCATTGATTTTAACCACGCAATTAATTTAGACCCATATAATGAAGAGGCCTACCTTAATAGAGGTGGCATAAAATTGGATTTGAAAGATTATCAGGATGCATTGAATGATTACACAACAGCTATTGAGATCAATCCAAAAAATGGGAATTCATATTTTAATCGTGGACTGATTAAAAATGTATTAAAAGATCATAAAGGTGCTATTTCGGATTTAAAAAAGGCAATCGAAATCAATCCAAAGGATGACCATGCTTATTGCAGTCTCGGAAATACAAAAATGTCATTAAATGATACACTTGATGCTATTAAAGATTTTACAAAAGCCATTGAAATTAATCCTAAAAGTGGCTATTCTTATTACTGCCGTGCTAATGCTTATTCACTATTAAAAAATGTTGCTGCTGCATGTTCAGATTTTACTAAAGCAAAAGAGCTCGGTTTTAAAGATTTAAATAATTATTTGGATGAAAATTGCAATCCAAAGTAAATGAAAAATAAGCAACGATCACACCAGAGAATTACTCATATTATAAAAATTACATTCCTCTCTTTTGCATGAGTTATTTCTAAGCGAGAATGTGCATTTAGCCTGCGATGTCGGTAAATCTATTGCATATTTATCCCGTAGAAATTCAACCGAGGCTTCGAGTGCAAGATATGTATCTCGCTTGCAGCATCTTGGTCCGCCGCTTTCAGCGATTTTAGTCAGTGAATCTGATACGATATTTTTTGATAATGACCACTCATCTTCGGTTGCAGCGTCGCGGTTGTTAAGCATTTCGAGGAAAATACCTGTACCGATTCCAGCACCGCATGTTCTCAGGTCGAATGTACAATTTGGTATGGTTTCACCGGCGATTTTACGGACAAAATCAATTCTATCCTTCAAATCAGGAAAATCTCTGTGTTTGTTGTTAATGCAGGTCATCAGCACAGCAGGAACTATGAAATGATGTTCAGGTCCGTGCATCTTAATTGCTGGAGAACTCATGATCTCAACTGCCAGAGCCATCGGATCGGTTTTATCGGATTTGAGGCAAATAGTCTGAACAATATCACCGGCGGACAAATGCTGGCATGTATCGCATACATAGTGCATTTCGGTGCAATGAGCCTTAGCATTGTGCATAGTGCCGCAGAAAGCACATTTCATTTCAATAGGATCGGGGAAATTGACCAGTGCTTCTCCGCAAAGCAGGCATCCCTCATAGCCAAGACCGGTTTTAATTTCTATAATTGCCATTTAATACTCTGTTATAATTTTAATTGATTCGGTATATTCACAAAAGAATAATTTACCCTAATTTTATAAGACTAACAAAACAAAAAATAATTGAAATCAGCAGAAAAATTCTGTATTTCTTCCTACTCAATTACTTCGCTTCCAGAGTCTGCTTTGCGGGATTCGAAGAAATGATCCAGCTTCCTTTTGTATTCTTTTGGATCAGCAGGGATGAACTCCGGCTCTGGTTCTGCTTTGTGTAATTGCAGCGATTGTGCCGGCAGAGCAAAGCGTATCCCAAGTTCACGGGCAAGTTTAATAATATCAGTCAGAAAAATTTGCTTTGCTTTGTATTCTCCATCCATATCTTCTGAAACAAAGTAAGTCTGCACGAGAATCTGAAAATATGCAGAAGTCATGTTGACCAGATATACATAGTACAGATCGTTTCGTGTGATTGGATGCTGTAGGATCAGAACCCGCAGTCCTTCAATGAAAGTTTCAAGTAGCTCAACCGGTGTATTAACATCAACCTCCAGATTGAGTGC
This sequence comes from uncultured Ignavibacteria bacterium, assembly GCA_903862655.1. Classification (GTDB taxonomy): domain Bacteria; phylum Bacteroidota; class Ignavibacteria; order Kapaibacteriales; family UBA2268; genus CAIOZA01. Next base: position 24,476 of record CAIOZA010000053.1, on the reverse strand, counting down.
ATATCGTCTGTAGAGCCGTCTGCCCATGTTGTCGATCGTCATGTCCATCAGCTTGCCGTTGGGAACAGAAATTATCGAGTTATTGAATGAACGGATGCGGGTAGAGCGAACACCAATTTCTTCTACTGTGCCTTCGCCACCCTGGAAGATAATCCAGTCACCGACATCAAACGGTCTGTCAGTGAACACAGTTATCGATCCGAAAATATTCTTAATCGTTTCCTGCGCAGCAAGAGCTATGGCGATACCACCAATTGAAAGACCGGCTATCAGAGGTAATATTTCAACTCCAAGGCTGACAAGAATAAATAATAGTCCTATTGTAACAATCACTACCTTGAAAGTAGTTCTTAGAAATGGAAGAAAATTCTCGTGAACTTTATTTTGCTTTTCGAGTCGTTTGCGCTGGATTCTTTCGGAGATATAGTCAGCCATCCTGAACATGATTATCGTTGCAAATAGCGGTATCAAGCCTTTGAAAACAATACTGAGGACAAAATTAATCTTAACGGGAAGCTCAATGTTGGGCAGCAAAATATAGATCAGTACCAAACCAAGGATTGTAGAAAGTGTATTAACATTTTTCAGAATGTGATTTTCGAAGAACAGTTTGTAACGAGTTCTCCCAAAAATTTTATTGCATAGTAACCTGCCTAGGTAAGAGAAGAGTTTTTTAACAATGAAACCGGCAGTGAGTAGAACAATGAATGCTGTAAGCTGCCAAACATTTATGCCGAATGCAATGTTAGCCCTAAAAAAATGAGGCAAATCCTCGACAAAATGGTTCAAGTGAAAAAGGTATAATTTGTCGTATATTATATCAATCTGATCACATGTAGATCTGGAATACTTCCATTTGGATCCAACTCGTTCGAGATAAATTTCAGGTGCGTTCCTGAAAGGATAGTAGATATACCTTCCAGATGATGAATCCATAACAAGGGTATCGTTGGGAATTTTAGCGATATTAAGTATCAAAGATTTTGCATCCATTATCTTCTTTAGTCTGATTGCTAATTCAGCTGCCCGAAGATGCTCTTTCTTGTCGATATCCATAGCTTTAGCCGATATTTCCGGATAAAAAGTTTCCGGCTGGACATATTTAGACTGAAGATAGACCGCCTCTCTCGGTGTAATCAAATGTATCCTGACTGTGTCTGGGTCAATATACTGGGAGTAGGAAGCAAGAGATCCTATGATTATCACGAAAAGTAATGTGCTAAATTTTTTCATATTAATTCCTGTAATTGTCTTACTAAACCGGCTTACCGGGTTTTCTGTAATTATGTACTGCACCAAAAATTGCATAATCAGATGTTCTTCTGATCATAGGTCTTACTTCGCTGATTTCTCGAATGACTGTGTGAGCCAGAGCGAAATCCTCTGGTATCTGATATATGAGCATCAAATTAGATAATATATCGGTAGAAGCTATTGTCTGTAAATTTACCAAATTTTTCGGCAACGGCACATTCAGTATTTTGTGTCCTTTCATCTGTCCGCTACTCCATCCTTTTGTGTACCAAGCTAATTGTGGATTCAGAGAATCACTGGCGTTGTGCCTATGATACACATAAACAAATGTGTGCTTCCTGAATTTCTGAATATTATCCGCTGTTATTGCTGCCCCGAATGTATTACCAGGCGGATAAAGTGAATTAGAGAGAACCAATCTGATCACAAGGAAAATGAGGAATAGAAAAAAAAGTTTTCGGGAAAAAACGGCTAAGAGATTATTGAGATTAGAACTTCCGGCTCTTATGCCATATCCGACCAAAGCCACCGCTATCAAGATAAACACAAATGCCTGGAATTGGAACTCTCTGAATGTGAGCAAATTTTTGATTCCTTGCCGCAGGTCATAATTGAATGCCCAAAAAATCGAAATGACTAAAAATGACAGAATGAACCACCTCAACCGTGCATTTATTGTTGATTTCTCGCTTTCCCTTATATATTTTCCTGCAAGTAGGATAGCAGGTGGAATCAAATATAAAAGATAATGAGGAAGTTTGGTCTGAGCAATTGAAAATATTACAAACCCAAGCCCCAGCCATATCACAAGAACTTCGGTCAGGAAAGCTTTGATTTGAATTTTTCTTTCTATTTTATCGTTTATTGCTTCATCTGCATTGATATCAATTTTTGGACGGAATTTCCAATAATATAATGGTATGAATATAAGTCCTAAAAGTAAAAAAGGATTAGCTACTATCATCTGATTCAGATAGTAGAATAATCCAAGAATTGGACTGTTGCTTTCAACACTTGAGTAAATATGTGGTGCAAAGAAAGCTCGGTAGAATTCATATCCGTGAGTTTTGATCATGTAAATATGCCATGGAAGAGCTATTCCGATGCCGAGGACAGACGCTAATATCAGCGGGAATCTGAAGCGTTTAAATTCTTTTCGGAACAGAGCTACCGCAATGAATAGAAGCGGCAAAAAGGATATTACAATCTTGGTCATTAATGCTGCTCCGAATGCAAGAGCCAAAATCAATGTCCAGATTAATGTTTGATACTTTCTTTCGGATTCCAGCAGCTTCAGCATTGCCCACAAAGAGATCAGTATGAATGCAACCAGAGGAATGTCGGTCATACCCTGCCGCGCATAGTAATTCCACGAACCCGTTACAGCCAGAGCAATTATTGAAAGCAAGGCAAGGTCGCTGTTCATCAGCCTCCTTGCCAGAAGAAATATAAATATAAGAGATATTGAACCGCATAAAGCAGATAATAATCTAATCGCTATCAGCCTTTCACCGAAAATCCGCATATTCAATGCCATTGCCCATACGGTTAAGGGTGGATAAGTGGCTGAGTAAAGCCCACCGATAGAATACTGAGTCTGATCCCAATAAGCATTATATTTATTGATGCTTTGTGCTCTGACAGCGAACAAACCTTCGTCCCATGGCTGGACTTCGCCCATGTCCAGCTTGATAAACAGGATGAAAGAAAAGAAAAATATTATCGAGATTGCCGTATGTCTTGCTGTGTACTTGTTCATCAGGCTTTATCCTTTGTGAATTCGGCTATGATGTGAGCCTGCTTATTAATAAACAAACTAATAAATGAATCCACAGCTTTCCAGAGAGAAAATGGCAGATATTTCAAAATTACATGTGTTCTCAGGTGTAGCAAAGCTTTATTCCCGAATGTCGACCATTTACATAATCCGGAATCTGTTTTATATAAATTCATTAATTTATTTTCATCAAACGTGTGAAGATGAGCATTAACAGGTGTCATTTTGTTGCAGTGAATGCAAAGTGAATATCTTAAGACCTCCTTGTAAGGCGTCGTTATTATTAGCTTACCACCCGGTTTAAGACATCTCATCAATTCATTTACAAATTTCTGAGGTTCTACTATGTGTTCAATAATTTCAGAGGCAACGATTGAATCAAATGAATTTTCTGTAAACGGAAGATTTAATGCATCAGCAACTAAGCCGGCGTGATTCTCATTCGGGTACAATTCAACAGCCTTTGCCGGATTTGTAAGTGAAGCATCCAGCGAGCAAACGAAAACCCCATTCACTGATAATTCCCCTGCAAGCCAGGCTCTGCCGCATCCAACATCGAGAATGGATTTGATGTTTGAATCAATCCTGCTAAGAATATATTGGCGGACCCTCAGTTCATCGTGAAGAGTGCCGCCGGTTCTTTCCTCAAAATAGTCGAAAAGCTCCGAATCAGTTTTGTAATGTTCAAGATAATCGAAATTCAATGATTCACTATTTTTTGTTAAAAGTATTGGAATGAAACTTTCTACGGAATATTTGTAACCTTTTGTGTCCTTAAGTGTTTTAGTATCAGAATCAAAAACGAGTTTATCACCACTATTGGGTGATATTAGCAGTGAAAGCAACTTATTGAAAGCAATTTCACTATTGCTTTTGTTTTTTGTCATTTTTAGTTATAATTTTATAATAATTTTATAGTAACTACGAAAATATATATATATTTTGAAATCTTGAGAATAAAAAATGAAAAAATTGAATATAAATTATAGAATGAAGGATGTTATGAAAAAATTGCTTATAATTTTGCTGCTAATCTCTTCTGTCTCAATTTGGGCTAAAGAAGATGAAAAGGACAATCCTTCCCGCAGATTCGAGGAGTTTGCCAAAGAAAGGGAATATCCTAAAGGATACATCCCCGACAATGCCAGGGTTAAAGCATTCCAGCAAATGGAAAGTATTATGCACGAAAAGAATTCCCCTGCAATGCAGCTGGCTCTTCAGCCAGAATGGACAAACATTGGTCCGTTTGACATTGGCGGTAGAATTAAATCAATAGTAATCCATCCTACTAACTCCGATACTGCTTATGCCGGTGCTGCAGCAGGAGGAATCTGGAAGACAGTCAATGGAGGTCAGAAATGGGATCCAATATTTGATTTCGAGAATGCCATTGCTTTTGGTTCTCTGTCTATGGATCCAGAGAATACTGCCATTATTTATGCAGGAACCGGAGAAGCTGTTAACAGCTCTACTGCCTATCTGGGTTCTGGTATATACAAAACCACAAATAGCGGAAACACATGGAAACTGATTGGTCTCAGTTTTGTCGGAGCCTTTTCTAAAGTCATAGTTCATCCAAAAAACTCAAACCTTATTTACGCAGGTGCAGTCAGACGCGGAAAAGGGTTATACCGTTCTCAGGATGCTGGTGTAACATGGGAAAAGATGAGTGATAAAAACGTAACTGATGTTTCAATAAATCCAAATGACGAAAATGAAGTCCTGATAGGAGTTAGCGGCGAAGGAGTTTATTGTACAAAAAATGGTGGTATCAGCTGGACACTAAGGAATGATGGATTTGAAGCCGGACTTGGAAGAATCTCTGTTCAGATTGCACCGTCTGATCCTAAAATTGCTTATGCATTGGTTGAAACAAATGGTCTTGGATATATTTACAAAACAACAAATCTGGGCGTAAATTGGGGTAACATCTACAAGGGAGATGCTGCCTTCTTCAATAATCAGGGATTTTACGACAATTATATAGCCATTCATCCCAAACGTTCTGATGTTGTATTAGCCGGTGGAATTGATATATGGCGGACAATCAATGGTATTGAATTTGAGAATATCACAAACGGCTATACAAGTAATTCCAAAATGCATGTTGATCAGCATTGTGCAACATTTTTCCTTGGTAATCCTAATGTTGTTTACGTTGGAAATGATGGCGGAGTCTATTCAACCAGCGATGTAGGCCAAAACTGGACAGCAATTAACAATAATCTTCAGGTTACTCAATTCTATTCAATTGGAATCGATCCTTCTGCGGAGAAAATTAATTATGGTGGCACCCAGGATAATGGTACCGTCGGTATTATGAACGCATTAGGTTGGAATGTCGTTGTCGGAGGCGATGGATTCAGAACTATTGTTGATATTAGTAATTCTTCGGTAATTTATGGTGCATCCACCCCTGGCGGGCGAATTACTCCATACAAATATGACGTAAAAAGTGGCAATTTTCAATATCTGACTCAAGGACTAAACACAGCCGATGGGGTTTGGGATCCACCATTTGTTCAGCATCCTACACTACCGGATGTTCTGATGCACGGCAGAACCAAGCTTTACGCATCTTATGGTGGAGGCGACCAATGGACTGCTCTACCTACAGGCATCACCCAGGGTAGATTCACAGCAATTGCTATGTCGGTAGCAGATGAGAACGCTCTTTATGCCGGTACATCAAATGGGGAAGTAGTAGTTTCCCGCGATGTTGGAGAAACCTGGGCTAATGTTACCGATAACGGTCTTGTTAACCGTTGGGTCAAGGATATGGCGTGTTCTAATGAAGATCCGGCATCGGCTTTCATTGTATATTCCGGTTTTGGCACTCCTCATGTTTACAAAACTACAAACTATGGCAAAAGTTGGTTCAGCATCAGTAATGGCTTGCCTGACATTCCGGTAAATGCTATCGAGATTCATCCCGACAATGGGAATATGATTTTCATAGCTACCGACATTGGTGTATTCGCCACATTTGATGGCGGCGATTCATGGTTCCCTTATGGTAGGGGATTAGCCCGTGCTCCCGCAACTGATTTGGCTTTTAACAAATATTATATGGGACAGACGACGCAGTATCTTAGAGTTGCTACTCATGGCAGATCTATCTGGGAAGTTCCTGTTACTGTTGAAAAGATTACTTCTCCTGAAATCAATACTCCAGCCGGGGGCGAGCTCTACACCAGTACAACTAATCAAGTCATCACCTGGTATGGATTCACTTCTCCTGTTAAGGTTGAATACTCTGTCAATGATGGTGTTAATTGGAATCCGATAGCTAACAATGTTCAGGGAACTTCAATCAACTGGTCTGTTCCCAATCTGCCTACTTTCCATGCAAGAGTGCGAGTAAGTTCATTGACTGATCTTTCACAGGTGAGAATATCAAACTCCTTCACTATCTTCCAGGTTGCATCTGGTTCGATTATGACAATGGGTGGTGTGAACTATGTTCTTTACGGTTTAGCATGGGATGGCAAAGACGGGCTCTGGACAACAAGTTTCTATTCAAATATCATTGCTAAACTTAATGCAAAAACTTACCTCAAGGAAAAAGAGTTCAAACTTCCCGGGGATAGTTTGTTTACTGATATAGCTTTCGACAAAGACAAAGGGATAATGTATATTCACAGGATGGGTACAATCGCTCAAGGTGGTGGTGTTATATTCACAGTTGACACAAATGGGCTTGTACTTAACGAATTCAAAAGTCCTGCCGATGTTTACCCAATTGGTTTGGAATTTGTTGACGGCAAGCTGATCGTCGGGGACAGAGATAAAAAGGATTCGTATAGCAATAAGAATTTCTTTGTTGTTAATCCAGCTACAGGAGCGACTGAGAAGACTATTAATAATTCATGCCAGATTACCTACGGTCCTCGTGGGCTAGCCTATGATGGTCAGCAGTATGTATATCAGGTTTGTACATTCTTCCCGAATGCAGGTCCTCTTGACGATGCCTATATTCAAAAAATTGACAAAAACAATCTTTCGAAAGAAGTCAGCAGACTAAATCTCGAAAGTCTTGACGGAATAATCAATGCACGAGGTATTGACTATGATGGAAGAGACGAGAATTTCTGGGTTACAGACTTTTCGGGTAATATTTATAAAGTTGCAGGATTCAATATTCAGGTCGGAGTTGACGAGACAATAACAACTGCGACAAACGAGCTTCTGGAAGTGAAAATCTATCCCAATCCAATTTCAGATTTCGGAACGGTATCCTTCAAGATGCTTGGAATGGAAGGCAACCTGAAGATAACATTAACCGATATGCTGGGCCGGAACATCAGCGATCTTTACGACAAACAGCTTACGATCAATCAGGCAGATATGCTTACATTCAATACAAATAATCTGACATCGGGAGTGTACAATTTATGCCTCAGCGTTGATGGAAGGCATCCTTTGGTCAGGCAGATTGTTTTGATGAAATAGAAAATACTTCTCATCGCTTGAATGGAAAAACGATCAAAAAATAAAGGCTGTCCTTGTATGAGACAGCCTTTGGTATAATCTGGTATTTACTATCCTTATTTGGGTGTTATTACGTGAACCTGAACTGTACGCGATAACTGTCTGCCTACTGGTGATTCATTGTTGAAGATCGGGACATTCTCGCCTACGCCATATACATTGATCTTGACATCCTTCATCTTGGATGTGATTATATCAGCAACAGTCTGGGCGCGCTTTGTGGATAGTGTCTGATTGTAAACTTCATCTCCTATTCTGTCAGAGTAACCATAAACTTTAATGGTTGAATTGAACTTAATCGCCGGCAGAATGTAATTATCGATTATTTCCTGATCTGATTTCGAAACATCATATTTGTCAAAATCGAAAAGAATCAAACTGAATTTCGATACAGTTTTATCTGGTAAATCTTCTGATTTCTTTCTTGTCGATGAGAAATATTCGATAGGAATACTTCCGGTATATGTTCCCTCATAACCTTTGGCTGTCCTGGCTGTCAGCTTATAGTCAATAGGAATCTGCTTGTTAGTCAGCTCGTTCGGATGAATGCCCCACTGAAGAGCATTAGGCATACCTGTTCCCTGATTGAGACGAAGCACCTTGTCAGCCTGAGAGATTTCCATCTGCCAGTTCACAATCGAATCCTTTGTCTGAATCGATGGAATAAACTCAATCAATCCGGGATCGGCTATTCTCTGATTGTCGCCCTGAATCAGAATCGGTTTGAACAAAACGGGGTTTGAGCTTGTAAACTCAATTCTTCTGTTCTCAGCAACGCCGTCATCCACTGACAAAGCAGATGGTTTGGTTGGGAGTCCGCTTCCGCGAACGTTTATAAGTTCAGGATTTATTCCATAATTTTCTATAAGATAATTCTTTGCGAATTCGGCACGTTTCAATGCAAGCTCTTTATCGTTCTTCTCTTTCTTGCTGTCGTTTGTTCCGGTAATTGTTATTTCTGCAGAAGGATTCTGCTTCATTCTTATGCCGATTATGTCCAGTGTGCTGTGGTTAATCTTAACAGCATCCGGTTCAAGCCTTTGAATATTGAATTCGCCGCTTTCAGTTTTGCCGATCATTACCTGATCATCTTTTCTTGGCTCAGGCTGATTCTCATCGCAGAATACATAAGGAACAAACGGGAAAAGTTCAGTATATTGAACGTCTTCGAGTCTGACTGACTCTACAGGTTTCGGTTTGCCTTCTGCATCGAAAGATCTTATTTCCTTGAATCCCACCTTCAAATCCGATACATCGGGCGGCGGTGGCTCAGCTTCGTCTTTTGCAAGGCTGAATGTGATGTTCAAACCTAATCTCAGCTGCGATACTGACCATTTACTTAATTGAGCATTGGATGACACATTTGCGAAAGGTATTCTGTACGATAGTTCCGGTGTTATCCAAACAGATTTGGAGGCTTTCAAAACATAACCTGCTCCCAATACAAGTGCAGCACGTAAATTGGGATTAGTTTCAATATCCTGTTTAATACCGACTGAATCCAAAACTGCTGATGTGCTGACGGGTATTCCAAATTCCAGGCCTGCCAACAAATAAAGTGGCTTTACCGGGAAAAGATTATGGAACTGAAAAACCGGAGCCAGCTCAATATAAGGAAGTGATGCATCTAGCTCGAAAGTGTTGTTATTATATAATTTCGAAAGTGTGGTTCCAATTGGATTATAACCCAATCTACCCGAAAAGACAAATGTGTTGTTCAATGGATAGTTGAATATTCCACCGATTGCTCCGCCAAATCCCGTTTTATTAATGTCAAATTTTGTAGCATTAATAGTAAATGCAGGTGTGTGCATATTAAAATTAATACCTCCATAAAAGCCAATAGCCATTGGAACTTTTAAATCCTTTTCCTGCGACAACAAGCTTAATGGGATTAAAGACAGGCTTAGCATCAAGGCTAAAGTCAGGAACTTCCTCATAATTTTTACTCTTCTATTAATTGAAAATGAAATTTGTTATGCTGTTAAACAAAATCAACAATATGATTAACGAATATGTATTGAATTTATGTTTATTTGGATCTGACCGTGAACAATAAACCGACTGTGATGACAGCCGTACCAACGATAACAAGTGGCTGTACAATGTCCTGCCATAGGCTTGTCGGTTGTTCGGGTGGTGTGGATTTAGAGAAAGGGCGGCTTCCGTTATAATAATCTATCTTGTCTCTTGATACAATATCGGTCTTCTGAGTCTGCATCTCGGGAATAGGAAGGATTGAGCCATTTTTTTCTGAGAGAATACCCGACGTTTTGAGAGAAATTTTTCTAATCACAAGATCGCGATTAGATTCAGCATTGATATACTCAGTTTTAAACTCAGCCATACATTCCAGCCTCGGAGTCTTAAACTCACCAACTGCAATACTAAAAACCTTAATCTTTTCTGATGATAAAAAGCTCATCAGCTTCAACTGATAATACAAATCCTCTTCACTTTGGTAAGTCCTTATGTACAGAGTATCTTCTACATGAGATTTTATAAAAGCACTAACCTCACTAAGATTCCGGGCTAATTCAGCATCAATAATCTGAAGGTTGGTCGAATCAGGTTTTTCAACTGCTAGAATCTTATTAGAAATGAAAAAAGATAAAATCAAAAGCATAACGATATTTCGTAGGTGATTCATCGATTATTTGTTCAGATTCTTTTTCAGTGTTTTGAAGGCAAGTAGGAGTTCTTTATCATTAAGATAAGATTGCATGCGGATTCTATAGGTGCGCTTTCTATTATTCACTTTTAGTTTAATTACTCTGTGTACGCCCTGGTAACGCAGGTTCTGTCTTCCGATACCGATTCTGACAATCTCTTTGGCGGTGTATTTTCGCTCACGGAACCTACTTTTGAGAATTACATAGTCTTTGGAAATTACCAGCTGATGCTTTGTGTACTTGCTTTCTATCAGTCCTATGAAAGTTGCGAGTATGAAGATACAAAGCAGGATCACAACTGGATCAAGCAGAACAACTGTTACTTTCCATTCTTCAACAGTACCTTTAACCAAAGCATAAAGGATAATGGCTATGGCATACACAGCAATGAATTGCCAGTAAAAGTCCAGCCTTCTGTTGAATGTCGTAATCGGTGTTTTAGGTTCGTTGCTCAATTCAATCTGAAATTTTTAGTTATTAATCTTGTAGCATTAACTACGTATTAATTAATTGTAAGTTATTAAATTAAAATGATATTTCAAATTATAAACATTCTAAAAATTTTTCTGATGCTTCTTTTGCAGCATCGGGTTTTGATATTTTGTTTAGAATTTCTTTCATTTCAACAATCTTCTTTTCATCGTTAAGCAATTCAGGTACCACAAATTCGATTTTATCCCATAGCTGTATGTCTCTGATTTTAAGTCCAGCACCAAGCCTTTCGAAAATATCAGCATTAAATTCCTGATGATTATTCGCCGCTTTGGGATAAGGAACAAGTATAGCCGGTTTCTGGGTTACAGCCAGTTCTGCCATTGTGGTGGCTCCCGATCTAGATATAACTATGTCAGCTGCGGCATAAGCAGATGCCATATCGTCAATGAATTTCAATATCTTAAGATTTGAATTTTCCTTCAAATCTGTTTCGAAATTCAATCCTGTTTGCCAAAGTATCTGTATATTTTCATTACTAGATTTTTTGATATATTTTTCAATTGCCTGATTGATGCTCTTAGCTCCAAGAGATCCGCCGAAAACCAGAATTGTTTTCTTGTCAGCAGCCAATCCAAAATTTCTTCTCCCATCTGCTTGAGAAGGTAGATTTAAGAGATTACTCCTCACAGGATTACCAAGATTAACTATCTCGGTTGATTTACCTTTTGCCAGATATTCCTCCGATTCAGCGAATGAAGTAATTACAAGTCTGCTTTTGGATGAAAGAGCGCGGATTGTCTTACCCGGGAATACATTCGACTCCATAAGGAAAAGTGGCAGGTTTTTCATGCTGGCAGTTACTCCGGCAGGATAACTGATATATGCACCTGTGCATAGCACGGCGTTGATGTTGTGCTGTTTTATAATTGCCGAACAAATACTCATTGATTTTAATATTTTGTAAGGAAGAGTTAGATTGGATAATGAAAATTTACTGTTAATACCGCGAATGGGTATATTATAAAATTCATAACCAGCATTGGGAACAGCTCTACCCTCTATACGTCCTTCATTGCCAACAAAAACGGCTTTAAATCTGTCGCCAAGCTTTGATTTAAGCTCTTCTACGACAGCCATAGCAGGAAATAAATGTCCGCCCGTACCACCGGCAGCTACCAATAAATTCAGATCGTTTGATTTCATTTTAAAATTAGCAAATATTATTCTTTTGAAATAACTTTAAAATGTAATAAACCCTTTCCCAGACTGTCATTCCTATGCATGAGACTGTTTGAAAACTACGATTCTGTCATTCTGAGGGAGCGAAGCGACCGTGAGAATCCAGGCTGTTTTTTATACAAATACACTAATACATGGATTCCTCACTTCGTTCGGAATGACACTTTTAGATATTGTTTCCAAAGAATTTATTAAACTCTAAAGCACAATTTGTGATTAATCAACACAAAAGAATATAATTTATGCAATGCCACCAAATCATCCAAATTACTTTTGAAGAAAAATCAGCAAAAGGCTGTCTTTTTCTTATGACCTATCCGATTCATTGATTTGACTTTATCCAGATACTCTTCAATTGAAGGTACTTTGCAGGCAGTACCATTCAGATCTACCGAGACTTTTCCCAGCTTCTTTCCTATTTCTTTAGCCTTATCAAAAAGCTCCGGAACGCTGGAACCGGCTGTAATAACAAAGCCATTCATCGTGTAACGGACTCTGTCGGGTGACTGCTGAATTGTTCCCGGAATCGATTCCATTAGTTTGGTCAGTTCTATTAAATCAAACTCAGTATTTGGTTTGATCATCAGCATCGAAGACCACGTTGACCAACCGGAGGATACAATCGTCGGATTATCAGAATTAATCCACTCTCTAGCCAGCTCGAAAGAGTAATTGCTCTCTGATGCCACCCAGGGAACAATGTATTCGCTCAGCCAATAAAATATTGCTCTCCCAGCCCAGGATTGAATCTGTGCTTTTGCCATTTCCTTTGGTTTGGAAATCAATCCTGCAAGATACATAGCATCGAAAACCCCAGAATCATAAAGCTCAAGAGATAATTTCAGATCGTTCCTTGTTTTCTTCTTGATAAGCTTCATATCCTGAACCTTTACCCCAAAGACCGGGGGCTTTGCACCATGCTTAATATATGTCTTACGGGTGCTTTCGCTGCCCATTTTTTCCATTTCGGTTAAAACTTCTTCAACTGTCATTTTATTCTCAAAAAATACAAAAAATGTTATACGGTTTATTGATAGATTTATTTATTATTTCGGATTCTGTGCCATAGGCAAAGTAGATAGGAAGAAACAATTCTTTTCTTCCGTCGGCAGATCTACAAAATTGAATGTAAAGAAGAATAGTAATTATTATTTGTTGTTTATTTCCAATTGTTAAGTCCCCGCATAAAATAGGAACCATTTTACAATACCTAATTATTTTATTAGTCTTTGCTAATATATAACATCAATTAAATGGAGTCTAATCATGAAATATATTTCAATTATTGTTTGGGGTTTGATAATTATGGCTGGTAATGTGTTTGCAGAAATTGTAACCGAAAATGTTGAATATCACGACAAAGATGCATTGCTTGAAGGCTATCTTGCTTATGATAATACAATTACTCAACCAATGCCGGTTGTAATCGTTGTCCATGAATGGACCGGTATCACTGACTATGTCAAGATGAGATGCAAAAAGCTTGCGGAATTAGGCTATTTAGCATTTGCTGCCGATATTTATGGTAAAGGCAAAAAGCCTGAAACAATGGATGAAGCCCGTACACAAGCAACAATGTACAAATCAAATATTCCTCTGCTAAGAGAAAGAATTATAACAGCTCTTGAGAAAATCAAACAGAACGAAAAGGCTGACATAGGAAGAATTGCCGCTATCGGCTATTGTTTCGGCGGATCTACTGTACTCGAATTGGCAAGAAGCGGACAGTCTATCCAGTGTGTTGTTAGTTTCCACGGGGGTTTATCTACTCCGAATATTGAGGATGCTAAAGGGATCAAATGCAAAGTACTCGTTTTGCATGGTGCCGATGATCCTTATGTAAAACCTGAGGAAGTTACATCATTCGAGAATGAAATGAGACTGGCAAAAGTTGACTGGCAGTTAGTAAAATATAGCGGAGCAGTTCATTCATTCACTAATCCTGCTTCAGGAAATGACAACTCAAAGGGTGCAGCATATAACGAAAAAGCGGACAAACGCTCGTGGGAAGCAATGAGACTTTTCCTAAACGAAATATTCAATCAATAAAAGTGTGTATTTCAGATTTCCTACATCTTCATTTTTGCAAATTGAATTCCTGCAATTCCAAATAAATAATATTTATATTTCCTTTTAAAACCGTTTCTTTGATATATCAATCACTATTTCGCAAATTGCATTTGTATTTCTCCCTTCCTCGAGGAAGGGTCGGGGTAGGTGTTGTATTTCTTCCCTCCCCAATTGTTGGAGAATGTAAGGGTGAGGAAAATTCTATATTTATTGGTCATTGAAATCGATGCAAAAATTAAAAATCGAAAAAACACGATGCAAATGATGCAAAAGTGCAAACCCAAAAGTAATATACCCGAAATTTAAGAAGGTTACGGACTTTTTATATGCTTTTATGTTCATCAAAATAGTGCAAAAGATGCAAAAAAAGATGCAATTAATGCAATTTGTATTTCTCTCTCTCCGCTCGCGAGGAGTGCTGGTGTGGGGAAAATTCTGTATTTACTGTTCATTGGTATTTGATCATTAATCATTGAAAAAAAGCTGCGTAGTAGCGAACTGTTTGTAGAAAAAAATCAACTATAAAAACCGAAGCTCCAGCGGAGCGACCTTAAAATCTGGAAAATGTAGTGCAATTGATGCAAATAATGCAATTTGTATTTCTCTGTGGTTCTCTCAACAATTTTAATAAATCACACAGAGTTTCACAGAGAAATACAAGAGATACACAGAGAATACAAACTCTGTGGCTCTCTGTGTAATTGTATTTTCAAGCTTTTCTTGACCTATAAAAAATTCAAATCACCAATTCATCAATCTAAAAGTTCAAATTTTATCTATTTTTTTTTAAAATTGTAACCATGTAAATAAATCAATAATCCCCTAATGTCCTATCAATAGTCATTATTCTTATAACACTAAGATATAAAAAATACTTATGTTAAATCTGAGTAGAATTATTTTTGCGAAACAGTTTGTAAATCAAAAAATTAGTCTTAATTTTGTAGTTCTCTAATTGGTAAAATCATTGGGATGTAGCCAAGCGGTAAGGCATCGCCCTTTGGAGGCGACACGCGAAGGTTCGAATCCTTCCATCCCAGCTTTGCAAGCACTATGAGACTGATTGATATAACAAAATGAATGAATTTAAAATAGCTTCTGGACGTTCCAATCCGTCAATTGCCGATAAAGTTGCCGGTAATCTCGGTATCAAACTATCAGAAACCAGCATACGAAATTTTAGTGATGGAGAGCTTTGGGTTAAATTTGAAGAAAATGTCCGTGGTGTCGATCTTTTCATAATTCAGTCAACCTATGCTCCTTCTGATAATTTAATGGAGCTCTTAATGCTGATTGATGCAGCAAAACGCGCCTCGGTCAGAAGAGTTACGGCAGTTATTCCATACTATGCTTATGCTCGCCAGGACAGAAAAGATCAGCCCAGAGTTGCTATCACAGCAAAGCTTGTGGCAAATCTTCTTGTAAGAGCCGGAGCTGACAGAATAATAACTGTTGATTTGCATTCTTCTCAGATTCAGGGATTCTTTGACATACCGCTCGACCATCTATATGCTTCACCTGTTCTCATAAGAGCAGTAATGAAGCTTGGTTTAAGTGATATTGTTGTTGCTGCTCCTGATGTAGGCGGCGTTAAAACTGCCAGAGCCTATGCAAAAAGAATTAATGGTGAACTGGTCGTTGTCGACAAAAGACGTCCCGCTCACAACGTAGCCGAGATCGTTCATATCATCGGTAACGTAGAGGACAAAAATGTTATCATTGTTGACGACATGATTGACACAGGAAACACATTCCTGCAATGTGCCGATGCATTGAAGGCTAAAGGAGCACGTGAAATTTATGGTGTATGTGTGCATCCGGTTTTTTCAGGTGACGCACTTGACCGCTTCGAACAAAATGAAGCCGTAAAGAAAATGTTCGTTACCGATACTATTCCATTAAAACGTAAGGTTGACAAAATTCAAGTAATTTCTGTCTCTGATATTCTCGCAGAAGCAATCATCAGAACACACGACAGCAGGTCAATCAGTACTTTATTCGAAATTGAACGATAAACTATTTACTATATACTTCTAGAGGATTTAAAATAATGGAACAGATTATCTTAAAGGTTAAAAAACGCGAAACCGGCAAGCAGATTTCCAAAAGATACAGACGTGAAGGTCATGTACCCGGCATATTCTATATCAAAGACGAACTGTCTATTCCGATTCTTGCAGAACCAAAGTCTCTTCGTCCTATTGTCTATACAAACGCTACTCACATTGTCAATCTTCATATTGAGGACGATGCTCCCAGGGAAGCAGTTTTGAAAGACGTAAGGTTTGATCCTGTTACCGATAAAATTGTTCATTTTGATCTTATTGGATTAAGTCCTGACAAAATGATGATCTTTGAAGTTCCTATTACCTTCACTGGTGTCGCAGTCGGTGTTAAAGAAGGTGGAATTATCCAGCAGAATATTCACAAGATTCCAATCAAATGTTTATCCAAGTATTTGCCATCAAGCATTGGTATTAATATCACAAGCTTGAGTATCGGTAAAACAATATACGTACACGATGTTGTATTGGAAAACGTTCAAATAGACATGCCTGGCGATACTGTTATCGTATCATGCTCTCACTCCAGAGTGTCTAAATCAGATGCTGAAACAACAGCAAAGGCATAATATTTCGATCTTTTACAAAGGGTGTTCCTGTCAAGATGGAACACCCTTTTTTTTATGGTGAAACATGTTTGATTTTTTTAAAAAGAAGACTAAAAAGAAAGCTGATTGGTTGGTAGTTGGTCTGGGCAATCCAGGAGCTAAGTATCAGGGCACGCGCCACAATATCGGCTGGATGATTGGCAATTCATTAGCCACAAAGCACAATGCCCCGTTAAAGGAATCAACATCGATTTATCTGGCTTCTTCGTTTTTTATATCAGGCTCAATTGTTTTGACTGCCCTTCCTACGACCTTTATGAACAATTCCGGTGAAGCCGTTAAAAAGCTCATGGTGGAATTCGATGTGCCTATAACGAATCTGATTGTCATTCTCGATGAATACAATTTCAATGTAGGAAAAGTACATATTAAGGATAACGGTAATGACGGCGGTCACAATGGTATGATGTCAGTCATACAACATATCGGAAATCAACCATTTTTCAGACTTCGCTGCGGTATATCAAAGAATTTCGGTCCGGGTGGTTTGGTTAATTATGTGTTATCGAATTTCAAACCTGAAGAAAAATCCGAACTTGACCTTATGATTAATCATGCTGTGATATCAATCGAACATTTGATCAGTAGCGGCAATCCGAACAGAGCTATGAGTGAAATAAATTCGGGCAAGCTGTGGAAGTGAGTGTCATATAAGTAATTGAGAGAATCAAAATTAATAAATTTTTTTTCGCGAGAAATGGTGTTAATCACAATAAAAATCTGTATTGATTGTTAATTTAATTAAAGGTAAAACTTGTTTCAATCAAATACATTACAAATGACTAAAAAAGATTATATCAAATACTGGATTGATATTGCGGAGAAGGATTAGAATATCCTTTGGAAGTTATATGAGAGTAAAGATTTTGTTTATTGTTTATTTTTTGCTCATTTAGTTATCGAAAAGCTATCTAAGGCAATTTGGGTTAAGAATAGTATTGAGAACATTCCTCCACGAAGTCATAATAATTATTATATTCTAGATCAAGTTAAATTAGACCTTACAATTGATCAAATTGATTTTCTTTTAGTTCTTAATGAGTTTAATATAGAGGGAAGATATCCAGATTATAAACAAAAAATATTCCAAATAGCGTCAAAAGAATATGCTGACGATATACTTATTAAAATTAAGGAGATGCGAGAATGGTTACTCAAGCTGCTGCAATAAATGATACAAAAAAATTCATTATTGATTTGAGAAATATAGGAATAAACTTAAGAAAGGCTTATTTATTCGGTTCATACTTAAATCAAAATCAACATGAACATTCTGATATTGATATTGCTCTGGTTGCTGATGAATTTATTGGAGTTGGACCTATTGACATCAAATTAATTGTGAGCATACTGAGAAAGAACAAATTAATTCACGCAACAACTTATTCTAATTCAGATTACGATGATGGCAATCCTTTCCTGGATGAAATCAAAAAGAACGGTTTAGAGTTACTATAATTTGTCGATTATTTGATCAACACGATTTTGCCTCTCTTTAATATTTCGCCCGATTGAAGCTCATAAAAATAAATACCTGAGCTTAAATCCGTGCCATCAAAATCAATACTGTGAATTCCTGCACTCATTTCTTTATTCAAGAGAACATGAATTAAATCACCATTTGAACTATAAATACATAATTTTACTAATTTGTTATTTTCAGTTTTAAAAGAAAATTTAGTATTTCCGTTGAATGGATTAGGGAATACAGTTATATCTGGATCTAGAGATATACTGTTTTCAATATCTGTTTTTATTAGTGATTTTGACGCAAAACTGGTATTTCCATAACATCCCAAGTCGATTCTGTTCCCGTTTGGTGTTGGTTCATTACTATAAGGAGAGGTTGGATCTCCTTTATCAATTGCGGGACTATAGACATTATCGATGACCCATATTTTACTAACAGGATCATATCGTCCAACAGTAGATTTTAGATGAAAATCCTCATTAAGTGTATCGGCGAACAAAGGGTCGGCAGAAAAATTTCCAATTCCCGAAAAACCTTCAGAACTTAAAGTGTAATTAACCTTTAAAGAGCTCTTGCTTCCGATAAAGAAATCGTCTGTGTTCCCATTAAATATGCAGTTTTTTATATCACAAATAGCGGCTACATCTAAGAATACTGCATTCCCGCCGTTAGGACCGGTTGAATAATTATTAACAACAGTGCAATTTGTCATGCTAACATAAGATGAGCCAGCAACGTCAACTATAAAATCAACAGCAATAGCTGCACCCTCGATAGAAGTTCTGTTATGATATATTAATTCATGATCCAAATAGGCAATTCCACCATCATCAACGAAAAGTGCTCCACCATAAGAAGGACAATAATTATTCTTAATCACATTGAACGACATGTATGCAGTTCCCAATATCAGTACTCCTCCACCCCATCCATAGGTATTTTGCAAACGATTACCGGAAATAACATTATGACTGATGATGACATATCCTCCCAAATAAACTCCACCGCAATGATCGTCATATCCAGTATTATTTTCAATCAGGTTACCATCAATCAATAACGAATCTCCTTCTCTATTGCCTGCTATACCTGCACCCCTGCCGCCATGATTTTTCCGGATTATATTATTTATAATCCTGTGATTATTTCCTAGAACGAAAATTCCACCTCCTGTAGTCATATTTGGTATTCCATTGTTTTCGATAATGTTATTGGATATGGTAACATTATCCACAGGGGGCCAGGATACAATAGCATCGCAGACTATACCTTTCAAGGAATTGCTAACTGTGAAATTATCAAACATTAAACGAAACGGGTTAAAATCGTAACGGGTCAAATTTACACCTATGCTGTCGAGACCAGCTTTGATGATTGTCAATGTTGGGTTAGCCGTTCTGACTGAGAAATTTCCTCCTGATCCGGAATTATACGAAGATGAATTTGCACCTTCGTAACCACCTAAAACAAACAGTGATTTGCCCATGTTGTCAATATGGCTGTAATTCCCTGATGCAACTTTAATGGTGTCAAAATTAATTGCATTATCTATGGCTGTTTGAATTCTCGCATACGGATACTGACTGCTACCGTTTTGTGTTGGGGAATTGTTGTCATCATCAACAAAGATCACTCCAGCATTCAAACAAAATGGTAATAATAATAATAGTAATATTGCTTGTTTCATTTTGGTCAGACTAACTTATTTATTTATTGAAACTAAAACTTATAAACGAAATTATAAAATAATGTTTTAAAATTCAATTAATTTGATTAAAATTAGCTAACAGGAAAAAAATTGAATAGGTATGTTGATCGAATCAACTTGCTTAAAGGATAAATATATGAGGCTTAGACATATCCGGATTTTTTCTAAACATTCCCTTTCATCTTGGATCTCACAATTATAATCATACTCATTATTAGCGAAACTACTATTCCAACTACCATTGGTTCGAAATCATTGAAAATGGCATGAATTCCTGCAATCCTTCCGATATACCAAATTCCGGCTGAAGATACTGAAATTATCATTAAAGCAATAGAAGTCTTATTTGACAAATAGTTCTTAGAACTAAAACTCAAAAGCAATGGCATAATCAAGCCGGGGACAGCAATGGAGGCGGCTCTATAAATAAGTTCAACCGGTGATGGCAAAGCCAGAGCCAGGATAATTCCAAGTATCATTGTAATTATCAATCCATAATTAGTCAACGCATAGCTGGATAGTCTGTTCTGCTTACGGTTAATAATTTTAGCCAGAATATCATTACCGATTGTTGAAGCCGAAAGGAAAGAGTAACTTACTAGCGTGGACATAATTGTCGCCAACATTGCGACAACAAACAATCCCTTCCAAAACACAGGTAGAATTGCCTCACTGAGAACAGGATATGCCATAGCACCATCGCTAATCTGGAAATGAGCACGTGCATAAAGTCCGGTAAGAAGTGTTAGTATATCGAATATAAGCCAAAAACCTACAGAAATCAGAATACCTTTTTTAGCTGTTGCAGGAGTCTCAGCAGCTGAACATCTTTGGTGAAAACTAGGGTCGATGAAAGTTTGACAAGCTATCAGAAACCATGAAAAGATATACTGCCAGGATAATCCGCCAAATAATTTAGTGTGGTTTGCAGGTAAATCCGAAAATAGCTTTAGGGGTGATCCATATTGCAATACAGCGAATACAAGTAATACTCCAAAGCCAACATACATCAGAACAAATTGAAAGGTATTTGTCTTTACATCAGAATCGAATCCTCCTGATTGAAGATAAACAACTGAAACTAAGGCACCGCCAATGACACACAAAGTTAAATTCCATCCTGTGAATAAATGAAGAAGATAACCAGTCATTAGTATATAAGCAGCTGGAATTGTTACTATCAGAACTATCAATGAAGCAATTATACTTGAAGTAAGCCCATATCTGTTTTTTATCTGCTCGGGGATTGAATAAATATTGAGATTTCTTATTCTTCCTGCAAAATACAAAGCATAAATAATAGCCGTTATATAGTAAGTAATTCCAAAGCAGAGCCAGGCAACTAACCCGTTATTATAAACAAATTCACCGACTCCGAGAATATTTCCATACCATGTAGCAACTAGTGTGGCTACAAAGAAAGGCACAGTAAGCTTTCTGCCGGCAAGAAGATAATGTTCTCTATCTTTACTTGCTTCAGCCTTCCTGCTTCTTCTGAACCCAATAAAAAGTACGCCTGCGATATACAAGATAACAATCGAAATATCTATTGGACTAAGATGAAACATTCAAGTCCATGGTTAGTTGATTTTACGGGCAATATATTGTGCGATTTTATAGGCAGAAAAGGATGCCATAGGAGCAACAAGAACATCAATCGTGTAATGTACATGTTGAATCAGGACACAGGTTGAAATAAATAGTGCCACGAAGAATAGTATAAATTTCAGTACTTTCTTTTCGGTCAAAAGAAATATTATCCACATTGTTGCAGTATGACCAGAGAAAAATAAGTCCTTTGTTATGATATTTCCCTCAGCAAACATTTTTGTAATTGGATCCTGCAGCGGAATAATAAGTGAGGGAGGGTTGAGAGCTACAAAATAAATTCCGGTTATTCTGAAAATAATCATTATCGAATAAGAAATTATTCCTATCAAAAGAAGTTTAGGCTTTTCAATTATGCATATCAGAGCCAGGAACAATGACAAATAAAGAGTTGAAAACGTAATCAGAGACACGTCCCATGCCGGCAATATACTCAAGATTGGATCATCCAGAACTGCGCCCTGACGAAATTCTATCCATTGGAGGAACTGCGACAGTGCCAAAAATGTCAAAACAAGAGCAATACTGGAAACAATGAAGTTTACGGCAAATTTCCTATTTATGAAGGATTTGTGCCATTCGTTTTTTATATTTGAAAGAAAAACCATTGAAATACTGAATAAGGACAGTAACATTAATAAATGACAATTTCAGATATGCAAATTAAGAAAAAAAAATCAGAATTATTAATTTCAATTGCCATTTTATTGCTAGTATTAGCATTAAGGCTTCTGACTTCAGCAGCTCCTAATGTTTACCATTCGTATGATACAGGCAATATAACCTTAGCAGTTCAGGATTATAACATTGCCGAAGAGCGACCTCACCTGCCCGGATATTACCTCCATGTTATGATAATCAGACTATTTAATTTTACATTCCACAATACGCATTTTTCCATGATCTTCTTGTCGGCTTTGTATTCAGCGTTAGGCACTATGCTGTTCTACAAGATATCACGCAAGTTTTTAAATATCTTAGATTCACTTTTACTTACATTATTGATTGTTACCAATCCACTTGTGTGGTTCTATGGATCCGTTCCCGAAATATATTCCTTCGATTTTTTCTTCTCGTCTCTTTTGATTTATTTAAGTTTTAATAGAAAATTTATTTATCTTATTCCTGCTGTCTTCGCATTAGGAGCAGGAATAAGGCAGAGTTCGGTTATCATTCTGCTTCCACTTTATATTTCAGTTTTTTATATTTACTACAAAGAAACTAAAGATTTAAGGACTCTACTTTTGTCACAAATCATCGGAATTGCATGTTTTGCTGCATGGTTCTTGCCGTTTATCAGTAGCGTCGGTGGTATCAATACTTATCTGTATTTAATCAGAACTCAGAACCCATTACCCGATTTGGGCTTTTCTAAGAATGTTCTTCAAATGTTAATCTATTTATTTTGGCTGGTCTTGCCGTTTATTTGTGTATTTCCATTTTTCAAAACATTAAAATTTAAATCTAAAAATCCGAGATACTTTCTCAATCAATTTTTAATTCTATTCATTCCATCATTGTTAATGTTCACTTTCGTACATTATACACGCGGATACTGGCTTATTGCTATTCCAAGTACGTTTCTTCTTCTAGGTTTGGTTATGTCCGAGAATAAGAAAGCAAGATTTGTAATATGGATAATCACAGTTTTTCAAATGTCATATTTCTTGTTTTTTCCATATAAAATTTTGTCAATAGAACAATTCTATTCACCCAAAGCCAGATCCGAGAGTCAATTTTATACTCTGACCTCAAGATTGATGTCACAGAATTCTGTATCCCTTAATCACATTAAAGCTCTCAATGACTTTCAGTCGGATATAAAGACTGGTTTAGATACTCGTTCTGGAAAACGTTTTGACTTCAAGCATACATATATACTTCTGGATCCGACAGTTCCTGTTAACGAAAGAGCACTTCAGGCAAGTTTTCCAAAATATACTTTTGCAAAATTGAATCTCAAGAAGCCAGATGCTTATTTTATATTCAAGGACAAAAAGCAGATTCCCATGACCAACCGACATATTCTCCTCAATAATTCAATCATTATCGGTTTAGATTTAATAGAGAAAAATATTTCGAAGGACATTGAAATACTTTTCAGACTAAATAGTCTGATATTCTACAAAGCATTAAATGATTCAAACAATGCTTTGCAAAACAAATATGACTATTATTTTCAAAAATAAGAAAGAACAAAATGATTGAATATACAAACTACCTCGAATTACCCTTTAATCTTAACGCTCATGGTGTTGATGCAAGAAAAATGTTTGGCGGGGAAAATTTACAGATAATACATCTTGAACTCAAACCGGGTGATAGCATCCCATTACATGCAATGGATCTGGACGTTATGTTTTTTGTTATTGAAGGTGAAGGAACATTTTTAAGAGGTGATGAAACCATTACGCTTAAAGCAGGTTCACTCGTGCATAGTCCACAAGGTATAGGAAAAGGATGGAAAAATCTTTCTGACAAAAATTTCAGAATTCTTGCAATCAAAACAATATTGTAAATTTGCATCATTTTAATGAATGTTTGGTTGTTTAAAATCCATCTATCCTCCTTATATTCCAATTATTTCATTTTTTGGTTTGCACTATTTGCATCATTTGCATTGAGTTTTTCGTATTTTGATTTTCTATCCCGATAGGGATTTGATATTGGTAGAAAAGTGAACCCACGAAACATAATTACATCGTAGATGACAAATATATAATCGCTACGCGATAAGGTTTACTCTTTTTTAACATTGAGCTACCAATATTCAATCGCTATGCGATATTTTTGGTCTATCAATGCCACCAAATGCAAATTGCGAAATAGGGGTTGATATATCAAAGAAACGGTTTTTATTTTATATATATTTTAAATCATGTATTAATGCTGAGAAACCCCCAACCCCCTTTGACAAAGCCGGGCGGGTTCATTCTCTTTAAAGTATTCCTGAATCTTTAGTTAGTGGAAATAGTTCTAATTATTTCATTGACTTTAGTCGAAATTACACTTTTTGTTAGGATAAATCCCCAAATAATATCATTTTTTCTTTTCACCACGAGCTAAAGCTCGTGGCTATT
>CAIOZA010000052.1 GCA_903862655.1 uncultured Ignavibacteria bacterium | reverse complement strand
ATGAAACTGCACCAATATCTGCTTGCTGGTTTATTCTGAATGGAATTTCAACCTTATCAAGGGTAGTAATTGCTTGTTCACCTTCTTCAACAAGAAAAACTTCAGGCTCCAGTTTTGCGGCAGGAATATAAGATCCATCAACATCACCAAAGCAGATAGCTTTGAGGTTTGAAGTAATTGTGGATGTGCCATTTACAATCAGGGTGTCCCGTTCAGTCAACCAATCCCCAACAACGAAGCTATTGATAAGTTGGACGAACCTTCGTGTAACAATTAGTGCATCCGAAGAATTTAAAAATCCGGTACCATCAACATCAGCAGCTTTTTTTCTAAAGTCAGAAAGTGTGATAATATATACAAAGTGCTTAAGGATCAGCAGGGCATCAATAGAATTAACGCCTCCCCAGGGTTTTGTGCAGGAAGGAATCAGATAATAGTTTCCGTTTTCTACCTGGTTAAACTCAAAATGACCTGCACTATTGGTGTTCACGGTTCTTGTAGTATTGTTCCCAATTAGATTTATCAGGCAATTTGAAAGTGGTGTAGAATTTGTATTGTTATAGGTGAGGTTACCTTGAATTGTTGAGCAGCCAAAGGCATGTATACTACCATTTGAATATTGCGCCGGGATAGGATTACCAACCATATCTGTGAAATAACAAGCTCCGGGAGACAGTAAATCCCAGGTTAAATTGTAAGTTCCCGATGGAATTAGCAGTTTTAGCGCTATTAAAGTATCATCTTCGATATTGATTGGTGAAATTGAAAACCAACCAACATTAATTTTGTTATTTAAGGAATTAACCAATAACATTCCACTATTAAGTCCGGGGTTTAAATCTGAATACCCGAGGTACTCAATGTTGAAGGAATCATAGAATACACTTAAGGATATTGATGAAGCATTATTGAGGTTTCTTAGAATAATTGGATAATCAACCTCACCAATACAAGCATCTATAGTAGGCATTGAAACGAATAGCGAATCACAAATAATTACTTGTATCGAGCTATAAGCTTCTGAAATACAACCATTAGTGTCTATATATTGGTAGGTTACGGAATGCTGGCCAATACCAGCAGTTTCAGGATGTATTAAGGTATCAATAGTGCCATCGACAAAATAGGTACCCCCAGGTGGCACACCACCTGATAGATTAAATAATGAACTACTCAAACATACTGGTTGAAATTGTGGGACACTCACAGTTGGAGGCTGAGAGACTTGTATTATTGCATTACCGGTTGTAATATCATTGTAGCAACCGTATATATCACAGACCCAGGCTAAAGTATAGTTATGAGTTGATGAAGGATAAATTCCAGGAGTTACGAGGAAAGTATAAGGATTCCCAGAAATATTTGTGTACATAGTTGTTAAACCATCTACATTTAAACCAAAGCTGTAAGGACCAGTACCATCAGTGAAAGTAACAGTTACTGTGGAACTTTGACCCAGACAGATAGTACCACCACCAGCGATATTAGCTTGAGCTGTAGGATAAAATACAACAGTAGCACTGCTATTCATCCAAGCCCAACATCCAGAAACAATGTTAACAGCTTTAATAGTATAGTCACCAGCAAGAGTTGCATATTCATAGTTGAATGGTGAACCATTACCGTTTTTATAAACACCTGTATTTTGACCATTGATGTAAAGTTCATATCTGATACCTGATTGGGAGCCATCAAGAATAACATACAGGTGTGAACAACCAATACAACATGAACCACCACCCAATACATTATAAATAGCAGGCAATTGAACAAGAGTAACAACAGCAACACCATTCATGGTTAAGTTGCAACCAACTGCAGTATCATAAGCAATAACGGTATAAATTCCAGTTTCTGTTTGATAACCAAAGTTAAGAGGTGCCCCGGTTCCTGCAAGACTTATTCCTGCAACGTTATTAACATACAACGTATATGTAACACCTACCTGTGAACCACTCAATCCAACGTTAACTCCCAGGCCACCAGTGCAAGAATAGCTACCACTAACCAGTGAAAATGCGATAGGACTTTGTGAAGGTGCAATTATTCCGTTTATAAAGTTAGTTGGAATTACCTGGCCGATAGTGTTGTAAAATTTACAATCAATTGTATTCCAATCCAGTATTGAACTACCTCCAGAATAATTAAATTTTAAGCATAACAGTGTGTCATTAATTAATGAAATTGGATTCACCCCAAAATACATCATGTATATATTATTAGGGAAATTATTAAAAACATAAAAATCAGATGACAGGGCACTATTGAGATGGCTAAAACCTATGTATTCCATTGTATTTGTGTCATATACTAAACTCAAACGCAAGCTGTCCAGGTTTATTAAATTGGAGACCCTAACAGGGATTTCAATTTGGCCACTACAGATTTCCAAGGTATCAAACTTGCATTGCGCCAACTGGGGGGCAGGATTCACTGTTATTGTAAAAGTTTGAGCTGAGCCAATACAAGTCAATGAATTATTGGTGAAATGCGGGCTTACAGTAATGGTAGCTATAATTGGTACACTCCCCAAATTGGCTGCAGTAAAAGGAGGTATATTCCCAATTCCACTATATGGCAATCCAATGCTGGGAGTATTGTTAGTCCACGTGTAAGTAGTGATTCCACCTGTATTTGTAGTTGTGAAGGAAACTGCTGTCGAAATATTCCAAGCAGTAACAACTTGGTCTATTGGGTCGTTGACTTGTCCTGCTGGATTAACAACTATATTTTTTTGGGGCCCGTCTGGTCCATATCCGCAAGAATTCACTCCGCGAACGGATATTGCGCCACTTAAAGCTGTAGAGCTAATGGATACGGTAATACAATTCGTTCCTGCTCCGGCTGTAATCGTTGCATTCGGAGGCAAAGTCCAGTTATAGGAAGTCGCATTACTTATCGCACCTACTGTATAAACTACTCCTGTTTGTCCCTGGCATACTGTTGCCGGACCAGAAATAGCAACGGCTGCTCCTGGCAATGGACTCTGGTTAAGCGATCCTCCGGAATAGGTAACAGGTATCAGAGATAAATTAACAAAATCATAAACCTCACTTTTGTAAGGTATACTGCTGTTAAACGTAACATTTGCTGACCCTCCGAAATATGCAAAACAAATCTCAAATAAGGTGCCACCAGGTATTGTTGCAGCAACTGAACCTCCGCTCCACCAACTGATACCTATTTGCGATTGAGCCGACATCCAGTTAAATCCCAACATTCCATTATTACCTGAAAGCTGAGGATTAATGTTGCTGATTGTGATAGATGCTGGATCAATTACTCCGGCAACATTGGAAACCTGCACATACAACGAAAATGCTCCCAGTGCATTAGCTCCCGTAAAATTGCCAGCTGTAACTGGTATGCAAACATTACCGGGTGCACACGATGAAATTGTTCCTATCGAAATAGTTTGCTGCCCGAATAACCTGCTCCCAAGTGCTAAAGTGATCACGATCAGAATTGCCGTCTTCTTCATAGCATTCAATATTTTTATTTATTCTGATTTCTTCAACTCAAAATAATCCCTCATCAATTACAAAAAACATAAATATAACAAAAGTCTAAATTCGATTTTATATAATAATGATCTTAACAATGTCAAATCTAATAAGAAATATTGAATTATCTTCAATAAAATTAAACCCTTTATAGGTTATTTATTGAATCACGCACCGAACCGAGTACCCAAAAGTCTGACTAAAAACAGTGTTATAAACACTATCGTTTTTGTGTTCCTGTGGCAAGAGCTAACAATATCCCTTGTTTATTATCTGCAATGACCTCCATTACATGTTAATTGTTTGTATTTTTAACGCACTAATACAAGAAGTTAAAAATGACATTTACTACCAACATAGAAGTTCATTAATGTTTAAATTTAAATATTCGAAGGACAGAATACTTGGGTTAGATATCTTGCGGGCTTACGGTATCCTTATAGTGGTTTATGTACACAGCTATTTATTCGTATTGGACTATGTTCCTCCCAAAATATTCTACTTCCCGATTGTTATCGATGTTGTTACAAGCTTCTTTGTGCTCAGTGGTTTTTTAATCGGAGGATTGATTTTTAAATTAATTGAGAAAGGAAGGTTTAATACACCTTCAGACATTTTCCAATTCTGGAAGCGCAGATGGTACAGGACTTTGCCAAATTATTACTTTGTTCTTTTATTGCTTTCTCTTGATTTGATTTTATTTTATCCTTCACAACCGAATAATTTCTTACCCAAATATTATATCTTCCTGCAGAATTTTTATAGCCCAATTCCTGCTTTCTTTCCAGAATCGTGGAGTTTGGCGGTGGAGGAATGGTTTTATCTGCTTATACCAATTCTTTTTTTTATTGTTTTTGCCTTTAACATCAAGCGCAAGAAAATCTCATTTCTGATTGTGATTTCCATCTTCATTATTGTTCCTTTTTTTTTGCGGTTGAATTATGCCCAACATATCCGCCATTTTAATGAAATCGAATTTAAGATAAGAGAAATAGTAGTATTGCGTCTCGACAGCATTATGTATGGTATTGTTGGAGCCTTTCTTCAGTTCTATTACTACAATGCTTGGATCAGGTACCGGAAAACACTGCTTATTACGGCAATATCAAGTGTATTGCTGGTCAAAATATTGTCTGTATTACTACATTTTCCATTAATTTGGTATTCCGTTTTCTGCTCTAATTTCGACGCAATCGCTACTTTGATGTGCCTGCCATTTCTTTCAGAATACAATCCAAAGGTGAAGAAATGGTGGCATACATTTTTTATTCATTTTAGTGTGATTTCGTATTCAATTTATGTAATGAACCATGGTCCGGTGCGGGATCACCTGGTTCCGATATTTCTTAATTATTTCAAATTATCGCAATTCACAGGTATAGGATTTGAGTTTATGCGGTTTGTAGTCTACCTGGCATTTACCCTAGGATTATCTTACCTGCTGTACATGTTCTTCGAGAAACCGATGATGGATCTCAGGGATAAGAAAGGAAGTCTTAATTTCCGGCATAAGATGCCTGTTAACCTACTTTCCGGATTTCAGAGGAACTATTCAGGTTTAAGAGCGATCATTTCAGGTGGATCCTTAAAATTCTGGACATCTGTTAACCAACGCGATGAAACAAGAAGGATAAGTATTGTACTAATTGTGATTGTGATCCTTGTTTACTTTATCGTTGTGCTTCTATTTTCTCCTAATATCCCATTTAACGATGATTATGGCAGCTTCTTTCTTATGAATTATATAAATGCAGATCATAGCTTTTTACAAAAGTTAGCAGCATTATTCCTGCAAGCCAATGAACACAGAGTTTTTTCGTACAACGTTTTGACTTTTCTTGATTACAAACTTACAGGAGTACTGGATTTCAGACATATCATCATAATCGGCAACCTTGGCATGGTAGGTTTACTTTATTTATTGTCACGATTATTTACCGACTTAAAATCTTCCCTGCTTCTTTTTCTTACGGTTGTTTTACTCGTTTGTATTCCATTTTTGCACATTGCAAATTGGGCCATTGTATCGATTGGTACTTTGCTGCAATTTTTTCTGATTTTTGCCTCCTTGTATTTATTGTCAAAAACAGGCACTAAAAGTTTTATTGGCTCTGCCATTCTTGCCGTTGTGGCAACTTTTTCATTTGGGACGGGTATGTTTACCTTTATCGCAGGCTTCATTATTTTAGCATTCAACCGGAAAGAAAGAAAAAGCTACCTGTATAGCTGGACTCTGATAATGATATTCAGCATCCTGATTTATTTCGTGGGTTATCATAAGCCAGCTTCTACAGGTTCACTCCTGTCGTTTTTGCATCATCCTTTTATTGGAGCTAAGTACTTCTTTTCTTTTTTTGGTGCAGTTTCTATGAGTTTGTTTCCTTTTAAACTCCCGGTGTTCATAGGAATAGGTGTAGCTGAAATGATATACCTGCTGGTATTGATGTTCTTTAATTGGGATTACTTCAGGATGAAACCGTTAGGGCTGGCTTTCATGACAGTTATCCTTATTTCTGCAGGATCGGCAGCAATGATGCGGTCCGGATTCGGAATCATCCAATCAGCCGAGCCAAGGTATATTTTAATGCCGGTTTTATTCCTTGCTGTACTTTATGCAGTCACTTTGGATATTTACAAGCAAAAAATCACAAGGTATACCGGGATTCTTCTTTTGGCCAGTGGTATTTTTTATGTGATCCAGATGGAAAGTAACATTAGGCAAATGCAAATAATGAAAGCTGGTTTGGAAGACGGCCTAATGTCATTTTTTCGCTCCTCAGAAGTCACAACACTTAATTTCATCGATCAAAAAATAGCTTCAGCTTTGATTAAAAAATCAATTGAGGATAAATATTATGCTCCTTTTTCAATGAGTTTTATCAAGCCGGCTAATTCCCTATCCAACACCTTGATTCCAATTAAGGAGACATCCAATGTGATATTTACTATGGACAAAATCACAGAGAAAGAGAATGTTATAATATTTTATGGTTGGGCTTTTCTAATGGAACCATGTATCGGGTCAACAAAAATTCACCTTAGTTTAACTTCAGGAAAGCACCGTTTTCTATTTCTTGCCAAAAGCATTAAGCGAGCTGATGTAACAGCATTCTACAAAAAGGAGTTCAACAGAAATTTGGATAGCTGTGGGTTTGAGCTAACACTCTTCAAAGGAGTTTTGCCTGTTTCTAACGCACCATATTCAATAGGATTGTTTTTAAAAAGTGATTCCGGTAATATGGGTTATAAGATTATGGAAAAGCCTTTGCATCTAAAGTAAATAATCTGAATATCAGTTATTTTATCAAAATTCATAAAAGCTCAGTCAACCATATATTCTTTGAGCGTAAAGGTTACCTTGTCCAAAAAACCAATGGATTTGGGAGAGAAACAGGCTGCTTTTATATCTGTATTTTCGCGGCCCTGAGTCGAGAAAAACAAACGGGCATCCTCTGTAGTAATTACTTTTTTGTTTATCAGAACGCCACCTTTCATGATAGGAACAATCGCAAGATAATTTGTCGAAGTATGGTTTGTATCATCACACATAAGCGTTACTGTCATCCTGTTTGGTTGATAAAGGAAGCGTTTGAGCTTTCCAAAAGCCGAATAATTAAAATCTGCATATAAATAAAGTAGGTTTTGAGTTTTAGGAATCAGGAAAGTGTCTCCGACTGTATAAGTGTATTGATGGGATCCGACTTCAATTAGCCGATTAGCTTTACTTTTTTTCCGCATGAGGATAAAGTCTGAATTTAACCATAGGTCCGGCTGTGGGTTTGTAACCCGGAATTTATCTTCAACCACATAATGGGTGAGCATGCGGAGTTTTGTAAGGGATTCATCCCAGAAAGGCACCCTGTTATCAATTGACCCGTTGGCATAAATCAGGTAATCGGGTGCTTTATTGGATCCAATCATATTAGCATTTAATTGATCAAGCTTATTCGAAAACACACAATATGATTCAATAACCGGCCGGGGGGTATAGTTTAATCCATTAAACATTAAATAAGAAATATCCCATGGCATGATATCTACTTTTTTTCCTTCTAATTTTTGAAGTATTTTATCGGGAAATTTAGCTCTGTATTTTTCGATTAAAATTGCTTGTTTGTATTTTAAAGGATATTCATTCAATAGGAGGTCGCTGTAAGGTAATTTGGAAATTTTCCCAATAGCCATGTTAACCGGGTCGTAACCAGGTATCATGATCTGAACTGCCAGGATACTAAGAAAACCTGTGGTTATTAAGCCAAACAATAGGGTTGTTTTAAATCTCTTCTCAGTTTCAAAAAAATAAAGAAGTGCGTAAAGTGAAACCAAATTAAAGAAAAATGTAAGCATATGCATATCAGCCCTCACAAAGCCATATTTAAATAGGACGAATAAGGATATCGAAACAAAACCATAAATGAGCAACCGGGTCTTACTAAAAATGATCAGCCTAAAATTAAATATTAGGATTAGAAGGTAAATTGAAAGAATTATTGCTGCATAAATCAGAATATTAACAGGAGCAGGAATATTTACTGCATCATTGTATTTATCAATTATTTCGAGGCTGTATAAGATATACAGCAGAATTGAAACATGCAGGAATCTGGCCAGAACAATGAACAGCGACAAATAGAGGATTGAAAATATGACGGTAAATTTCAATGTTTCAGCCTTTGTATACAGTTGAAAAAGTATATAAATAACGAGGAGGCCTGACAGCAGTAATCCTGTATTCATTTTGATATAGAAGGATATTATTGCAATAAACCCTGCGATATAAACAGGCCACCTGCTTTTAGTACGATTGGAATAAAAGATAAAGAAAAGGAAAAACACCATGAGTAAGATTGCATTTTCCTGAAATATTATTGTAGTTGCAAAAACTATGACAATAAAAAGAACTACTTTAGAAATATTTGATTGAAGTTGGTCAACGAAGTATTTGACAATGAATATTTTGCAAAAAACAATAAACAAATTGTAAAGAATTATCAGCAAGGTATTTAACGTAGTCGTTGAGAAAGTCCACAGAAACCCTAATGGTCCATATGTAAGAATAATATCCTTACCGAAGACCAGCTTTTGTTTCACAATGAGGTCTAAACCAATGAAGAAAGATGGGTCAACACCGTTTCCGGGAAGTAAAAAGGTAGTTTTTGGTAAAAGGGCAATAATGCTTAAAAAAAGGACCAGATTGTTGACTGAAAATAGTTTCTTCAATGTTGTTCTTACTGTAATTAAATCCATAAATATAAGTCTGTTACAAATTTCAGGATTGAAAGAATTCAGGGTACTTTTGATGCAGATTTTTCCAGACTTTATCAATGTTGGGGTTGGTATGCTGTTTAAGCATCGAATTCTTATGAACCCTGTATCTGGCTAGGATTTCGGGGAGACGGATGCCCCAATTCCCGGTCCTGGCAATTTTAAACCAGAGGTCATAATCTTCCCATCCATAGATCATATCAACAGAGTAACCCCGGATTTCTTCCAGAATTTTTCTCCGGTGCAACACCATCGCGTCGATAGTATTTCCTTCTTGAAGTCTTTTGGGATTCCATGGATCAAGGCCGCCGATTGCCGTGTCTTCACCAAAATGTTCGAGGTAACAAAACACAAAACCTGCCCCACTATTTACCAAAGCCTCATGGAGTGCCCCGAGGCACCTTGAAAACAGTTCATTGTCAGGGTCTAATGGGAAAATATACAATGATTGCGTAAGAGTTAGTGCAGTATTCCGGGTTCCGCTTAGCCCTTGGTTTCTTGTGTGTTTTACAAGTATCGTATGGTTAAAATGGGTAGCATTTCGCATTAGCCATTCTTTAACCACTTCGCAGGAGTTATCGGTTGAGCAATCATCGACTACGACAAGGTCAAAATTATTAATTGTCTGATCTTTAAGCGATTCTAATGCATTTATTGCGAAATTGCCATAATTATAGAGTGGCATAATTACAGCAATTACAGCAGATTCGGGAGTTGTTTTCTGAATAAAAATTTGTTCATATTCAGATGCTTCAATAGCCAGGGATGTGTTGATATCATTCATTCACAATTGTTTTGTTGTTTATTTAAGGAATGATCAAGGTTTTCAAGCAGTGATTTCACAGTTTCGCTAATCTGGCATTTTTTATGTAGTGTAAAGGACGCATTATCAATGATTTGTTGTGCTTCTTCCTGGCCGGCCTCTGAGGTCAGGTAGTATTCACATTTTTCAGCTAAAGTGTCTGAATCAGCCTGAATATAATCGATACCGGCAGTAAATGGAGGTGCAATCCCGCAGTATTCGCTTATTACAAGTGATTTTTGCCAGATTCCCTGCAATACGATGCGGTGCCACTCAAAATAATTGTCGGAGCCAGAATGGACATTAAGTACAATTCTGGATCTTTGAAGCAGCCCCGTTACTGTTTCAGTATCCATGAAAGTGTTTTCGCCAGGAATCACTGGTGTTTTTTCGTTACTAAAGTGAAAATAGCAATAGTATTTTGCAAAAACAGCAGCATAACGGGCAAAGAATGCTTGTCGCCTCATACTTGCAAAACCAATAAAAAAGATGTCGATAGGCCTTTCTTTGAATCTGGAATTCTTGTAGTTTCTGTGTTTTACACTATCAGGGAGGATTATTGTCCCAGCATGATTTTTTAAGATAACAGCTTCGTTGTACGGCTTAAAGTAAGGGTGAAAGCCAATTGGAAAATAAAAGGCATACTGGAGTTTTTCTTTGAGTTTTGAAGCTGAAGAATACTCCATATCCCAGATTTCATAAGCATATTTCAAGTATTTCGACGTAATCTTAAACCAGGGAGAACTTGGTTGTTCGGTATTAAAAAGGATTAAATTTTTAGGAATTTCTGATACGGTTTGTATATTTTCTTTCCTGAGCAGGAAGAATTCATGTGGTGCAATTATAATGTGCCAGTCGGCGTCTTCTGAAAAGTCGTTTTTCTCATCGAAGTGATTCGCAATATAGCCAGCACTTCGGATACCTTGCAGCAATAGCTCTGCAATTTCTGTAAAGAAATAATTACCGCAGGAACTCGTATATACGTTTATCTTTTGGGGAGAGGTTCCAGGTTTGTTTATGTGTTGACTTCTATTAAAAGTAATTTCCCGGTTTATCTGATCGAGCCCCGAGAAATGGAGTTTAGTATCGGTGATTTCACGGGTCTCGCTTTCACCATCATCATAGTTTACCTTGATAAAGACGGAGAATTCTCCCTGGAATTCAGGATAAAAATTGCAGCTTAAACCCGAATTTATTGCATTTTTGAATGGGAAAATTGAATATACATCATGCCGGGCAATACCTGTAATCACAGGGTATTCAAATTTTGACTTCTCATGTTCCACAATCAATTTAGCTGATGTTATTTCAGAAGTCTCATGAAAAGCCCAACCCTGGATTGAACAAATAAAGCCAGTATCCTCGAATTCATCAAGATGATAAAGAAAAGGCTCAGGTTTTGGAGGAGAAAACTCAGGGCTCGGGGGAACTTTAATTATTGTTATTGCCGAAATGTTGTTCATCGTATACCGCCATAATGCGAATGAAAGGTTTAAAGTAACATTGTAAACGGATTTCATCAGGCGGATAACAAATTTTGAGATAATACACCAATTAGAGGATAAAAAGCTTGCTGAATATTTGGCGGGAAGTTTAATACCCGGGTGCTGAGGGATTATTAGTGGGACTTTTTCTGTAGTATAACCCTGATTATCAGCGAAGAAGAGGAATAAGCGTTCAAAGGCATGTGCCAGGGTGCCATCAACCTTGTCCTTTTCATCAAAATCATCCCAACTAAAATCCAGATCGAAAAATGATTTCAGCGCCAAGGGCCGGAACCAGAACATTGAACCACTTGGAAATTCAAATTTTTTATTTTCAGTAATTTCGAAACCGGCTTTCTTGGCAATCATAGCACAAATAGAGAAATTATCGCCCCATGGACTTATATCAATAAATCCTTGAGCAACAAAGTAATTTTCAGGAAAAACCAAGCCGAGTTTCAGATTTTGCTCTAAGCTCAGAAGGATGGAACCAACAGTTGTTTCACTTCCCAGTAATTTGTCGAGCAGGTACTTACGCCATTCTGAGAGGTTAGAAACATGCAAGCTCATTTTACTGTGTATTTTAAGAACGAATCGGTATTTCTTTAAGTTTTTTCTGTGCAAAATGAGAAATGGGGCGATATCACGGCCGCGATTTGGGACTTCCTTAACATTGAGAAACCGGAGTTTATTTGTGAATCCTTCGAATTCTGCATGTATTATGTGCCCTTTACCTTCAGGCGTAGTAATGTATAGGTCGAATACTTCCGGAATGTTACGGAGGTAAGTTAGAAATTCATGTGAGAGTTCTTCATAATACAGATGAAGCACAACAGCAATCCGGGGTGTGAATAGATTCTTACCCAGATAAATATATGGAAAGTGATTCAAAAAATTCGGATGACTGGATTTATTCAACATATTATGGCAGTTTATTGCATCAGTATTCTTTAGATTTTCAGATGTTTAGCAGAATTTCCAAATAGTGATTTTTAATTCCAAAGATATTTTTAATTGCATCAATATTTTGAATTATCCTTTGTTTTTCCGGATTAACTTCAACAAATTTTCTTCCAACTATCATTAAATTTTTTGGCGTATGTTCGGTTGAAATGAACTCAAACACATTCGTTTTGTAGCCGTATGCCTCCATTATCATTGCTCTTAAACTATCGGTTATTATTTCGGCCTGACGTTCCTTAAGAATGCCATACTTTACAACCTTGCTAAGTTCGTTCGTAACATTGAACTCTTTTCTGATCTGCTTATGACAACACGGGGCACAAACAATTAATGAGGCATTTGAATTAATTCCTCTGTAAATTGCCTCGTCAGTGGCGGTGTCGCAGGCATGTAAAGCAATTAAAATGTCAATTTTTGGCAGCTCTGTTTTTTCAATCGTTCCCTGAACAAATTTTAAAGTTTGAAAATCTGCTTTTTTTGCAATTGAATTACAAGTGTCTACCAAATCATTTCTATATTCGACACCTGTTATATTGATTTTTTTCTTTTTCGTATTTGATAGAAAGTCATATAAGGCAAACGTTAAGTATCCTTTTCCTGCGCCCATATCAACAACTTCATAATTATTGGTGATAGAAAGTTCGGACAGATAAGGCTCTAAAAGTTCAATATACCTGTTAATTTGCCTGTATTTATCATTCATTTCACGGCGGACTTCCCAATTCGCATTAACAATGCCTAATTCTCTCAGGTAAACGTTATTTGTGGTATGAATAAAGCGCTCCTTGGTTCTGTCATGATTAAAAGCGGTTAGTGGCTGCAAAGTGGGTACTGAGGTTTTAAATTGAACTTTGCCATTTTGATTAGAAGTTAAGCTAAAATTTTCGGTGTTTGAATATACTTCGGCATTATAGAAATCAACTTCAATAGCTTCTTTGATCAAATTTACACCTTCCTCAAATTCATAATTTTTCGTAATGTCTTTTGTTTCATGTCGATAGACAAAATTTAACTTCCTTCCTTTTTTTAGCTCAACAATTGTTATAATTATACTTTTCAAGTCCGATGATTTGTTTCTTTTCCCATTGATAATCATTTTTATCAATTCTTTATTATCAAGAATGTAATTCAGTTTATCAAAAAATACCGAATCTTCTTTATTTTTCATGTTGAGTTTGTTTGGCTTTTTGAGATATCAAATCATCAACTAAAATATAGAGAAATTGAATGCCTCTCGTGTGAGATATATAAAATAATAATTAAGCACTTACTTATTATTTATCGAATACAAATGTTGATTGCTGTTCATTAGTAAAACAACCTCACTTATCAGCAAAAAGATAGCATTCATACAATAACTGGAGTATAGAGGAAATTCGCTATCTAATAGATTTTTACGAGAAAAAGGAACGTCATTTTTTTTTCCTTTCAAGAATTCAGAAATATTCCGGACTTTCAACGCCTTTACTATTCCAAAGAAGTTATCGTTCCAACTCATTTGATTCTATCGCTGCTCCTTGATTTTTTTCGCTGACCCCATAAAGATATTCCTGACAATATTCGACATGTTGAGTACAATAACTACTCAGTATATGCTCTATAATTATAACATACAGTACATACAGACCATAACCAGCCTTACTTTTTACTTTTTGCTTTCGGTTTTCCGGAATTTAGTTGTCGAAGATTCTTATTGACTTTTACAATGTCAAATTTTTCCGAATCATAATCCTCACCAACCCATTCTAAAGTATCATCATAATCCGGATGGTTTTTGTTCTTCAGCGTTTTTAGCAATTCGGAAAAAGCATAGATACCACCACAATCCTCCGGAGGACAACATTGTTTACCATCAATACAAACCGGATAATACTGAGTTTCATCTTTATTATGATAACCTTCCAATACAATTTTGTGTTCCCAATCATCACCAAAATCATAGGTATACACAATTTTTGTTTTTGAATCTGATATCAATGAATCCAGTTTTATTTTCGAAGAATCGTGAATTCCACCACCCCAACCTTCATCGTCGCTGCTGGGTTCAGATATTCTGATACCATCAACCAGAAATTCATAAAGATGTCCTCCATCCCATCCCATAACAATAAGCAGTATGGTATGTAGTTGAGAAAATGTTATTGATTTTTCCACCTGAATTTGTCTCCAAACGGGTGGTTTAGTTCCTTGTATGGTAATTTTCAATTGAATAATTTCATTCATGTGTGCTGTTTTTAGGTGAAATATTTGAAATTACGATCCAAGATGATTACGTAAACCATACTAAATACTGCATCACATTGGAGAATACTCATTATTTTGTTGATTTAGTTTTTTACCACCGTATTCTCAAATGCTTTGTAATCATTGATTTGAAGAAAGAAAAGGCTGGTTATGAGGATGTCGGCCAGATGAACATGTACCTTATCCCTATTCTTTAGACTTTTCGATAACCAAATCCTATTTGAAAATTAATTTCCCGCTCTCCAGCCATGTAGCAAGGCATTCTTATACTAATATGGGTGTAGGTGCTGTCGACATACATTCTCTTGCTGAAATCCTAAAACACTCTAATATTGTAATTACAAATGACTATTTAGATCAGTTAACCCCAGACATTTGTTGAATTTTTCTTTTTTATCACTCATGCTATACGGTAGATGAGAAAATATTGGTTTTAATCTTTCGAGCCACATTTTCACCAGCAACTTCTTTATAGTACTTGAAAATACCGACAAGCATCTCGGATACAAAATCACTCCAAATGACTTTCACTATCACCAATTTTCGGATTCCTTTTCAAGTTGTCCCTGGGTCTTGAACTTACCAGCTACATAATCCTGATTAGAAATTTCTGCTCTATCAATAATTTGTTTCTGGGTAATTGCTTTGAGTTTCCTGTTATCCCTAGCCTGAATTTCAAGAATAGTTGTCTCTATTTTAGTAAATACCTTATCATCCTGAAGTGATATCAGGTATCCTATTGCATTTAACTTGCGGGTCTGTAAGTCCATAACCTATATATTATCACAAATATACAACATTATCATAAACCCTTAGAAATGCTGAATTCAAAAACATTATCCAAAACGATAATAATAAAGCTTGTCGAATTTCTTCGATTTTTTTCCTACTATGTCAGCAAATCTGGAGTGTTTATTAGATATAATTTATATTGTTACAATGCTGGTGTATGATGTTTCTTAACAGTAGGATTCTTTGAACAAGAACCCGAAGTTACACTAGCTTATGGGGATTTGGCTGTTATGTGCTGGTAATTATTTCTCGGTCAATTATTTTCTGTACATGGTCGTGTCGTTGGATTATAATCTATCTATTTTTATAATTTTCCATTTGTCTCCCGTAAAAATTGCTGTTGCAGTAATATTACAATTACATGTTATATTATTCTTGATCAACACATTTTTGGGAACATAAAAATCTCCAACAAAGCCAAAATCAGGAATTCTACTTTTAATATTCACTCCCTTAATAGTTTTTTCTTCTAATTCCTTTTTATTATCTATCCAATCATCTGTTTGTTTTTGTTCATCGTAAAAATCATGAAAGACTTTATCTAATAAGAGTTTCCCGTCTTCATCGAACATTTTGTCTGTTATTAAAATTTCTTCCTCAATTTTATTCTCTGTTGCTACTTCTAATTCCATTTCCTTATTATCGTCCTCAAACAAGTCTTCTTCAAAATCCATTTCGTCCTCGTCTAAATCGTAATAGTCAATAGTCCTTCCACCCATTTTATACTTTAGTTCCAAATTACCCTTAATTGTTTTAATCAATTTCGGGTTTATTTCTTCGGTTTCTCTGATTTCAATTGCTTTGAAAATTGTTTTGTTGTGCTTTTTGTCCTTTTTTGAGGTGTAAAATATTTCTAAAAACTTACCTTCTTCTGGGATTATATCAGTCTCTGTAAATCTAATTATACCTTGAACAATGCTGCTACCGACATAATGGAAAAGATTTTTTTCTTTATTTACGCCATCAATAACTGCAATTATTTTTGGAAAATTGATTACTCCAATCGCTTTGTCAATTTTCTTTATGTCTTTTAGTTCTATTCTGATTTCATCCTTTATTTTCTTTGTGAAGTATTTTGCTTTTATAAAATCGCCAATCTGCAATTGAATTTTATCTTGTGGAAAAAACACTTCTTTATTATCTGTAGTTATAGCGTGAATTATCTTTTTCCCGACATTAATGTAATCTATTGTCGCATAAATATCATCAAGAATTGACCAGTCGGTTTTGTCTGATTTCTCAACAATTAATGGAATGTATTTATACTCCGTGATAGTTGTTTTAGCCATCCAAGGATGTATTGCTTCAACCTCTTTTTTAATTACTTGCTTGTGTACCTTGAATCTGTAGATGTTACCTATAGAAGCTTGCTTTAATTGGGCAAATCTTTTGCTTCCAATTGAAAAGTCTATTGTTTTACCATTTGTAAATGCGATTCTTTCTTTGCCTTCGTCATTTTTCCAACTGTCAACAAATATTACCTCTGTCCATTCAATTTGTTTGTAAGCATATTGTTCAGCTATAGGAATGTATTTGTCATAGATGTCTTTGTTGTCTTTTAACTTTGTAGTCTGATTTTTTGTTTTGTCAGAAAGTTCATTAATAAATTCTGATAATCTCCATCCTTTTAACTCTCTGTGGCGCTTGTAAGAATTTATTTCTACAATGCAATTCTCTATCAAGCCATTATCCCAAAGAGTCTTAGCTAATTCTATATGAATATCACCAAGAAAATCTTCGTTTTTTTCAAGTTGAATAGCTTTTGAAAGCATTCCAATTTTCAAATCAATTTCAGTATTGAAGCATGAAGAAAATTCATTCCAGATATATGACTTGTCGCCTAACTCTAAAACCAGCTTTCTATAAATATAAATTGCTGATTCAAATTCATTATTTTTAATGAACAATAAAGCGTTCTCTCTTAAAAGCCATTCATCATCAGGAAAAAGGTTAACTGCTTTGGAATAGATGGGCAATAACCAACTCTCAGTAACTCCTTGTTTTGGGTTTTTATAATTTCAAATGCTTTTTTCAAGCATTTAATAGCAAGTGGTTTGTAAACTTTATCGTCTTTCTTAACTTCTTTCCAGTCTTCATCAAGTAGGTTTTCAGGATTCCAATTCTTAAAAAATTCTAAAAATCTCCATTGTTCAGTTTCTTGCATATAGCGTTCTGCTATACTCAAAATTTCAGAATGCCATTTTGATTTTTCATATTTTGAAAAAGACTGATTGTATTTAGTGAAATTGCTCCAAAGATCAGATTGCTTATTTTCTTTATGAGCATTAAATAATTTCCAAAAAACAGGCTCTCTTAATAAATCTATTAACTGTTGAGCCGAAAAATTAATATAATTCCAAGAATTTAATTTGAAATTTTCAACAAGGTATTCCATATCAATAACTAAATCCTTGTCGATAAACTCTCTAAAAATTCTTGAAATTAGTGAAGGAATGTCTACGCCATTGAAATTTTGCTTCTCTATATCTTCACTTCTTAGATGTGAGGGATTCCATAATTTGAAGAAATTATAAATATTGAAATCGGAATGGTCTTTTGAATAATTTAACGCAAAGTTTAATATCATCGAATGAAGCAATGAAGGTCTTTCATTCTGCAAATTCAAATAATCTATTAATAATGTTCTAACATGAATTGATGTCAGCTCACTTTCTTTGTCTTTTATGTATCTGTATAATATCCAGCCATATGCTTCGTGATGTAATTCCGTCAGTCGATTTTCAGCAATAAGTCTTTTGAAAATATTTAGAGCATCTTGATGATTACTGCTTTTACTTAATTCCTCAGCTTTTTGAACCTCTGCATAATTTGGATCAATTTTAGGTCGTAGATAATTCTTTTGTTTTTCGATTATGTCATCTTCTTCCTGAAAATTGATTGCAAGTAGTTGCTTAAAATAATCACATGCTTGATTTTGGTTTTTTATGGAAATATAATATTTACTTAAATCAATAAGAGTATAAGCAAGAGCCTTTTGTGTCCATTCATCATAAGGCTGTTTACTAAACAATTCTTGGGCAATATTCAGTGCCTCGGTTAGCTTATTTAGCTTCAAAATACCTTCCAAAAGTTTTGCATCATTTCTTAGTTCAAAAACAGTTTTAGAATCCATTATTAGCTTCTTTAATGGTTGTTAATGATTCTACTATAGATTGCCAAATAATTGAATTGGAATAATATCTTGCAGTAATTTTGGTAAAAGCACCATCTCCATTGTAATCAATTTCTAAATCAATTTCTTCACTTGAATCATTGAATAGTTTTATTTTGTCTTTGAATGCGGTTTGTATGATTTGGCTAAAATATATGTCGTTCTGCTTTAGTATTTTCGCTAATGTTTCATAGTGATTCTTACGCCAATTATCTTTAATCGTACAAAAATCGAAAGGAGTATTTTTTGACTTTAAGTACTCAACTATTTCATTTCCAATAGCTGATTCACCACCAGTAAAAGTGGGGAATCTAAACTTTCCTTGACCGTTATAGCTGAATGAAATTATAGCGTTTTTTGTATTACGCTTTAAATGATAGCGCTCTTGCCAATTAAGATTCTCGACTCTTTCTATTTCAGTATTTGTGGCAATTAGTTTACTTAAAACAAAATCTTTAAATTCTATCAAGCGATTTCCAGATTCTTCACTTTCTGCAATATAAAAAAACTCGTTTGTTGCAATACCAGAATTGCAGTCAATAAGTTCTGTATTGTCAAATGGACTAATTGGCTTATAGTTTATTAGAGAAACTTTCTTTCTTGCTCTGCTAATTCCAGTATATAGCCATCTGAAATGAGTTTCGTTTGTTGTTCCTGGTTTATCAACATTGAAGATTACTTCTTGCCATTTGTAAGACATAGATTTATGAACTGTCATTGCCCAACCAAATCGTAGCAATGCTGAATTCTTTAATTTATAATACTCTGATGAAGGGTTTTTTCTTAAATCCCTTTCGATTCTTTTTTTATAAGCATATTTGGCTTTTGTTAATATTGTTTTCAGATAGACTTCTTCTTCTGTTAAGTCCTTCTTTCTACTTGTTCCTTTTATGAGTTGGCTTAGTAGTTCGTTGTTTTCAATTTCATATTTATTGAAAATCGTATCGTTTTTAAGATTTATATATTCGAAAGAGTTATCAAATGGATTGTTCTTTTTTGCTTTGTTTAATTCTCTATTGAGTATTATTTTGAATAAAATAAGTTCATTTTTAGATAGTTCTGCTTTGGGATTCAATCTGTAATTTTCAAGGCTCAAAATCTTTACTTTGTCGCCAGAATCAGAAAGTACTATATTGATTTCTCTAAAATCTATTGAAGTAAGTTCGCCTTTAATTTTCTTTGTTTCTTGCAAATAAGAGTCGGAGGTTGCAAAATCGACAATTCCAAATTGACCATTATAAATCCATTTGGGTTTTGCAAAAGGGTCGTTTTCTTTTGCAGTTTCAATGTTGTTGTTGAACAAAATAAAATCTCCATTTGCTATGTCGTTACCATTCTTTATAATTGAGTTTTTTATCCAGTAATTAACCTCTTGTGATTTTTCATTACTAAAACAAAGGATATGGCAATCAATTTTATTATGAATAACATCTGTAACCGCTTTTAAAACATCGCCTTTGGGTAAAAAACAAAAATTGTCATTTGTATCAAAATGAAGTGAATTAAAATATTTGGCTCTAATACTTTCAACGCAAAACAATGCTTTTTTATTGATTGCAGAAAAATCAGGTTTGTCGAGCAATTGATATGCGTTTGTTTTTAGTTTGTATGCTTCTTCTAAATACAATGGATTTAAAGGCGATTCATCCGTTTTTCCTAATTGAAGTTGAAATGGGTCGCCAATGAAAATTATTTTCCTTTTGGTGTTTATTATATTAGTGAAACTCAAAAAATCTTTTAACAAATAACCTGTTCCAAAAATCAAATCAATTGATTGGTTAAATGAATCTGAAACAAGTTGGGATTCATCAACGATGAATAGCGCATTCTCAGCGTTATCACATTTTTTTAATGGAATTTCTTCAACTTGTAATTCTTCTGAATCTATTGCTTCTTCTAATCCTTCGTTGTTTTCATTCTCCTTTTCTTGTTCTTCATCTTGCTTATTACTTTTCTGTCCTCCATAAATGTATGAGTAAATACTGTTAACTCTT
The DNA here is from genome assembly GCA_903862655.1 of uncultured Ignavibacteria bacterium. Taxonomy (GTDB): domain Bacteria; phylum Bacteroidota; class Ignavibacteria; order Kapaibacteriales; family UBA2268; genus CAIOZA01. Next base: position 1,233 of record CAIOZA010000052.1, on the reverse strand, counting down.
TCCAATCTGCCAATTGTAAGCAGATTGTTTGCAACACGAGCTGAAGAAGCAAAAATTTCAGTTTCCTGTATTCCTAAATTGTATGCAAGTTCTTGTATAAATGGAATAAGATATGATTTTCCACTATTGGCAGTTCCTTGTAATACAAAAATTTGTTGGTCAGAACTTTCTAAAAATGTCTTTATTTCGTTTAATGCTGAATGCTGGTCTGCATAAAGTTTTTTATTGTCAAGTGTTACCGATTTATCGGCAAACACTTTTATTTTATCTTCAAACGGTTTGTCATCAAATTTGAACTTGTCAGCACGAAACACTTTCTTAAAAGCATCATATGAGTTTGGTGAAATATTAACATCCTTGTCAGAAACGTCAATAATATCTAATAACCCCTCCAAAAAATTTATTTTGTTAAGAATAAAAAAATTAAGTGCTTCATTGGCTGGGATTTTTCCCTTCAATTCTGTTTCTTCTTGAAAACAAATAATTCTAACCGTGTGATTTGGATTAAATATGTCGCCTAAATTTAAGTCGCTTTGTATGTACTTGTTGTAAACTTCTGAAAATCTTCTTTTTTGATTTTTTAATTGAATAAATGGGTTTATTGAACTACCACCTTTGATTTGGTCGCCAGTAGTATTTGTCCACATTCCCATCTCAAAATTCTTTTCATTGGGAAGGTTGATTTTACCGCTAAAGTTTTTAAAGTCTATAATACAAACAACCTGGTCTGTAATTAGTAAAGCATCTAATTGTAATCTTTCATCAACCTCACAAAAAGGGCTTCCAATTAGTAATCCAGATCGTCCATTGTTCGTGAAAGATTTGTATAAGTGTCTTGCAAACTCACGGAAAAATGTGTTCTCATAGTTCTTTGTGTATGTATTTTTTCTAACTTCTAACATATTTAGATTGTTGTTATTCTGTCCATGCATTGATAGTCGTTTTTCTTTTCTGAGTCTATGTAGCTTTTTCTGCTGGGTCATATTTAGCACTTGGCGGTAGCAGAAGTGTACATAGATTTATTGTTACTGTTCAGGGGTGATATAAACATATTAACCGACCAAAGGTAAAGAAAGGAAAGCATATGGATTGAGTGCTCGTAACATTACTTGACAAAGGGGGTAAATATTCCCGATACTTGCATTGATGAAAATACCTAAAGGTTATATACTTGTAAAAGAAGAAGACTGGAATAAGCTTCAGAACCAGGTTGTTGAATTGCAGCAAGTGATT
>CAIOZA010000051.1 GCA_903862655.1 uncultured Ignavibacteria bacterium | reverse complement strand
TATCATAGATTTTGCTGGAACGCCATTGCTGTTCAGCTTAGCAGAGCTTTTGAAGAATAATCCGTCGAGAGCCATAGCATAATATATTCTCGATCCGGCGAGGATCAGTCCGTTATTACAGCCAAAGGTTGAAATCATAATCAAAATAGCCATGAACACAGCGGCAGAATCTCCCATCAAAGCTTGCAGTGCCGCAGTTCCAACACGATCCTGCGATGCATATTGAATTCCTTTTTCGATCACTTCTGCTCCGCTCTCGATGCCTCGCAAGGGAAGTATGTTAAGATACACGAAGTTGACAGAAATGTAGATAACCGTTACGATCAATGTCCCGAAGAAGAGACTCAAGGGTATGTTCCGCTTAGGATTAATTACTTCACCGGCAGTGAATGTTATATTATTCCAGGCATCGGAGGAAAAGACCGAGCCGACCATTGCCGTACCGATTGCGGCAATCAGAGCCAGACCGGTAATCGGAGTGCCTGAGGTTGTAACGGCGTCCCAGAAATAATTTGTGTTTACAGACCAAGCCTGGAATGGCTTAACGAGAATGAATCCGGCAAGAAGAACGCCAGCCAGAGCGGCAATTTTAGTAAAGGTAAAAGAATTCTGAACGATTTTGCCGAGTTTAATTCCTTTGAGATTAATAAATGTTATTAAGGCGATCGAGCTAATTCCAAGCAATTGAAGTGTGTTGACTTTAAGAAAGCCAAACTTTATAAGATAATTATCCGGCGCAAACCATGGGATGAGCACGCCAGTAAACTTTGCGAATGCCATTGCCACAGCCGCAATAGTTCCCGTCTGGATAACCATGAACATTGTCCACCCATACAGAAATCCCGTCAGCGGATTGAAAGCTTCGCGCAGATAGACGTACTGTCCGCCGGCTTTGGGCATCATCCCGGCGAGTTCACCATAGCTTAGAGCCGCTATCAGAGTCATGGTTCCTGTAATCAGCCATGCAATTATCAGCCAACCCGGTGAACCAAGAAGACGCGACATATCGGCACTAACGATGAAAATACCCGATCCGATCATCGATCCGATAACGATTGCAGTCGAATCCATCAGAGTAAGAGCACGAACAAATTGTTTCTGTTCAGACATAAGAATAATTATCTGTGAGTGGGAAAAACTAAAAATAAGAAAAAATGGAGAAATATTCTAAAAAGAAATTGCGTTGATTGGATTAATGATATATCAAAAGTAGTAAATACGAGAATTGAGAACGCCTTTTTTTATTTACAAATAAAGGCATTATATTTGTATTGAATAATACAATTATAATAATTGTAAAGGAATATCATGAAAAAAGCACTGCTTATCTTGGTCATAATCATTTGCTCTGCTCAACTCTATTCAGCAGAACCACTGGTCAAATTCTATCTTCAGGATGGTAGCTCGAAGCAGTATAATCTTGCCGATATTGACAGCTTGAATGTAATCGACAAAAAGAACAACTACGTTATGCGAATCCATTATCAGGACACTCTTGTTGCTTACTATCCAACTGAAATAATCGGAAGTATCAGATTCGAAAAAGACAGCGTTAAAAGAGACATTCTCAATGTATATATCTTTTCCTATCCCAAAAGCTATATATTAAATTCAATCGATAGTATCATATTCTATATTGACAAATATCAACCTCTAACAATAGGCTCACAGGTCTGGATGCTGAAGAATCTTAATGTCGATCATTATCGCAATGGTGATTCAATTCCCGAAGTAAAAGACTCGGCAGCTTGGTCAAATTTAAAAACAGGTGCTTGGTGTTATTACAACAACTATCCTGTTATGGGTGATATTTACAGCAAATTATACAATTGGTATGCGGTTAATGATTCAAGAGGCATAGCTCCAGTTGGTTGGCATATACCAAGTGACACCGAATGCTCAACATTAACCACATATCTTGGTGGGAAACTAATTGCAGGTGGGAAACTTAAAGAGAAAGGTATGGCACATTGGGAAAGCCCAAACGAAGGAGCATCAAATGAGAGTGGCTTTTCCGCTCTCCCGGGCGGTTTCCGCCATTACGGTGGTTCGTTTTATCTTATTGGCTTCTACGGTGATTGGTGGTCTTCTACATCGGTGGGCAGTTCGACATTCGCAGAGCGCTGGTACTTGCGCTCCGATTCCGCTTTAATGTATATGTTAAGTATCTTCAAGGGGGATGCTTTTTCAGTTCGTTGCATCAAGGACAACTAAAATCCTGAGCAATACTATTACTACTTCGTTCTAATTCAGGGATTCGGACACGGCACGCCGTGTCCCTACAATTTATCTGCTTAAGATCATTAACTTTTTGAAACAATTTCATATTTAGCCTTTGAAGTAGAAAGATATAAGATTATAAAATATTTTCTAAATATCAAAGAGGTAATATAACTATGATTTTACAAAAAGAAGTGAATTATTTTTAAGTGAAAATAAAGGTTTTTTTAAACCATTTATTATCTCAGCATCGTTGCTTCTATTACATTGTCAATCTGGCGATAAACAGCTTCCCAGGAAAGATTGTTTACAATCACTTCTCTGCCAGCCCTTCCAAGTTGCCCTGCGAACTCTTTGTCTTCAATTAGTCTGATCACATTAGCCGCTAATTCTTGGTTGGATTTGCCAAGTAGAATGCTCTCACCGTCAACGGCAGGAATTCCCTGCATGCCTGTGGGAGTGGTTATGACCGGACAAGCACACGACATTGCTTCCAAAAGCTTGTTCTGAATTCCTGAACCACCTGAGTGAGGATGCAGAAACATCGAAGCCGACTGAAGATATGGAGTCATATCTGGAACATTGCTGTGGATCTTGATTCTGTCCGATGCCAGAGCCAGAATGGATTTAGAAGGATTAGCACCCACGAGAGTCAGCTCAGAATCAGGAAACTTTTGCCAGACAATCGGCATTATCTCCTTTGCTATACGTTCGACCATCAGCACATTCGCCCATATATCCATTTTCCCGGCGAAGAGGATACCTTTTCGTTTCGAATTGTCTATGTTTGGAGAGAATTTATCAATATCTGTTCCATTTGTCAGAAGCATATAGTTTGGAACAGTTGTGTATTGCTTCATTGCCTCGATATCTTCGATGGTTACGAAAGTGACTGTATCGAACATTTCCATTGTTTTTGGTTCGTAATTCAGCAGTTTACGGTATTCCCACCAACGTATAAGTTTTTGCTTAGTATTGTTTGTTTCTTCGTAGGAACGCTTCTGGTAAAGAGTTCGGCAGTCTTCAGCCATGAGAATTTTTCTGATAGGCTTATTCTTTATGAATTCAGCTGTCCGCATGAAAAAACAGAAAGCCAAATCGTAGTTTCTTTCCTTAAGAAGTCTTTCCACACGCAATCCAAATAACGAGTGATTATAGAAAGCAATCTCTAGTGGCTGTCCTGCTAACAGTGTTAAAGGGATTGTCCTCATAGATGCTTTGATGGGATCGAGCGGTATCGGAAATAGCTCCAGGCCGAGCGATGTCAATTCTTTGATGAAGTTTTGATCCGGATAGCCACCATGATTGAGTGAAACCAGAGTTACATCGTGATTCTCAGCCATATGTTTCAGCGTCATATAGGGTTTAAGCCTGTCTCCGCCAATCAGTGGGAAAGGAAACCTGGGAGTAAGGAACAATATCTTTAATCTTTTTTCCAATTATTTACATTCCTATAAATTCTTTCATTGAGTTTGCCAAATATTCGTAATCGGACATGTCGTTGTAAGCCTGTGCAGAAAAGCGGAACCACATCCTGCTGTTAAATTCAATGAAGGGCATTTCAATTTTATATTTCCCATAAAATTCTTTTCTCAATTTATAAGCTGAATCCGGAGCTTGCTCATACTTTCCTGTGAAAGGAAGAGTAGCAAGTGTCGAGACCATATCGTCGGAGCAAGGCAGTTCCAATCCAAGTTTGCCTGCAACCAATCTGCGTGCATCAACTGCCAGATGATGATTGCGTGCCATAAGATTCGCTGAATCGAGAGATTTGTGGAACTCGATCGCAGGCCTTAGTGCAATGTATGGGGAAGGATTTCTTGTCCCTGTCCAGTCAAATTCCTTGTAATATCCCTGATTCAGATTGAATGAGATAACCGGTGGTTTGGTATATGCTCTGTGCTCTAATGCTGTCCAGAGGAAAGCGCATCCCTTGGGTGCAAACAGCCACTTGTGGCAATTCCCTGTGTACCAGTCAGCTCCAAGAGATTCGATATTTAGCGGTATCATACCCGGGGCATGAGCACCATCGACGAGAACAAGTGAGCCTTTGGATTTAATTAAATCAATCAAATCCTTGACAGGCGCAACAACACCGCTCGTATAGAAGACATGATCAATGATTACGAGCTTAGTTTTATCCGAAATAGAATTTCTGTAAATATCTATAATTTCTTGTGGATCGTGGCATGGGAAGGGAAGGTCAATCTCCTTAACAGTACAGCCAAAGGTATCACGCAGATAATAGCAAATTGCCTTAACTGCTGGATAGGTCTGTGTCGTGATTAGAATTTCATAATTGCTGTTCATCTTGTGTGAAAGCGAGCGGAGAACAGCATTCACACCACTTGTGGCATTATCGACAAAGCCGATTCCGTCAGAATCTGCACCGATGAAGTTAGCCAGTCTTCCGGCAGACTTGCGCAAGTCCAGAAAATAATGATCCAGGAAAAACTCAATTGGCTGGCTCTCCATGCGCTCCTGGACTTCTTGTGCTGATTTGAGCACAGATATTGGGGTTGCACCGAAGGAACCATGATTGAGAAAAACAACATCCTCGCGCAAAAGCCAGAGATTCTTAAGTTCTTTACCGTAGTTCATAATAAGACCAAATGATGAAACCATGAACTACAAATATAAGTAAAGAAGACATAAGTTAACAAACAAAACGGCGTGATGTGAGATTTTGCTTTTAATATTCGAGAGGATTGTCATCGCAGTTCCCAAATTATTCACTTAGTTAAGGATAAGGAGTTGGATTCGTATCAGGTTTTTTATTGAATATTGATAATAACTTTTGCAAGCTGAGTTTTTATTCGGAATTTTGTACTCTGGGTTTTTTATGAGATGAGGAAATGAATGAAAATATCAGTGATAGGTCTGGGATATGTTGGTCTTCCGCTTGCTTGCGCTATTGCTAAGCTGACAGATAATAAAGTTGTCGGATTTGATCTGAATATAGATAAAGTGAACCGTATCAATAATGGTGAATGTCCGATTGACGATGTTCAATGCAGACTTGATATGACTCAGATTAAGTTCCCTGTGTCGTCAGAATCTTCAATTTTACAGGGCAGTAATGTATATATTATATGTGTTCCAACGCCCGTTCTCGATGATTATACACCCGATCTTGAGCCTGTAAAGGGAGCTGCGACAATCGTTGCGGGATATCTCAAGAAAGGGGAATATGTAATCATCGAATCTACCATCAACCCCGGAGTTTGCGACGAAGTAGTGATACCGATTCTCGAAGAGAAAACAGGATTGAAAGCCGGCGTGGACTTCGACGTTGCTCACTGCCCAGAGAGAATCAATCCGGGCGATCCTGTGTGGAACGTTTATAATATTCCACGTAATATAGGAGCAACAAGAGCCGAAGCAACAAAGTTTCTGGCTGATTTCTACCGTTCATTTATAATAGCAGAAATAAATGAAATGCCTGATCTGAAGACAGCCGAAGCAACAAAAATCATTGAGAATACTTTCAGAGATATTAATATAGCTTATGTAAATGAGCTTGCGAAGTCTTTTGATGTGCTGGGTATTGATCTTGTAAAGGTTATTAAGGGTGCGTCGAATAAACCGTTTGCATTCATGCCTCATTATCCGGGATGCGGGGTTGGTGGTCATTGCATACCGGTTGATCCGTATTATCTTATAAAGCGTGCACAGCAGAGCGGTTTCGATCATCGTTTCCTGAAAATAGCCAGAGATATTAACAATTCAATGCCCGAATATACTGTTGAACAGATGATTTTTGCATTGAATCAATTCGAAAAACCTGT
>CAIOZA010000050.1 GCA_903862655.1 uncultured Ignavibacteria bacterium | reverse complement strand
CTGATCTCTAAGATACTGATTCTTCCAGTTGTGAAGTGTGTTCTCGTTGATGTTTAAATCCCTTGCCAGCTCAGCTATCTTCTTTTCTTTATTAACTATTAGCTTCGCTGTCTGGATTTTGAAGTCTATGTCGAATATTCGCTTATTTCGCCTATCCATTTTGATCTCCTTTCATTGCTAAATATTAAATTTAACAATTTTTCCTCTCTCTTCCTACTGTATCTCATACTGGGTCAAGATCAAAGTATCTATTATAGAAGAAATCCTGGAAAACCATGTTTTACTAGTGTCCTGAAAAGCTATTGTCAAATACTCTTCGTTTGCTGTAATAGTGTCTTCATAGAAAAGGTTAACTGTTACAGGCTGTGCGAAAGTGATATCTTCAGGCAACAACCGATACGCACTTGCATTGCCCCCCGGGCAATGATTGGTTATTGGCTGAATACTGAAAGTAGTCGCTACGCTTACTGCTCCAGCAGGAACAATCAGCTGCAACATTCCGTCGGCTGAGGAAAGTTTACCGCCGCTTGCATCAATTGAAGCTGTAACAGCGGGTCCAGTCGGTGTACCCACCAGAGTTACTAATGGTTTGTCACTTTCTATAGGGTTGGTGCCTGAGCTGTCTTTTTTGCAACCGACGTTTATAGCAATACAGATAGCTAATGCTGCGTAGAGTAAAATTGTGTTTTTCATATAGATTTAAAAAGATTTAATATGAAGAAATTAGAAAAAATATTATAAAATCTTTTATCCTGCTATTTATATTCCAAATTTAGCTAATTCTTTCACAATATCTAAGAAAATATTTAGGTTACAGAATATTACTTAAAAAATATTTTCCCTCAATTAAACCGATAACTCCAATTTGTTTAGTATAAATATATTCTTTAATTTTATTTTTACATAATGTTTAACTTTCAAAAGAGAATGAAATTATGAAAACGTTTTTAGTAATTGCAATAACATTTTTATTTGTACTCACCGCCTGCAACAAGCCTACAGCAGAGATTAAGCCAGTTGCGAATGTTATGAAAACTGTTAGTTATGATGAACTATATAGTAACACATTCGATGCTCCTAAAGGAAAAGTAATCGTCGAAGGCTTATGTGTTCATGTTTGCAAGCACAGCGGCAAGAAGATTTTTGTAATAGGAACCGATCCGAACAAAAAAATCCAGATTTACGCTGGCGAAGGTCTTTCCGGCTTTCCACAAGATATCGAAGGTTCTAAGGTTAGAGTAGTCGGCATTCTCGAAGAAGAAAAGCTCGACATGAATTCCGTTCAGCAGATGGAAAATGATCTAAATACTGAGGTAAAAGAACAGGTAAAATCAAATACAAAATCATGCGTTTTCGAAGATGAGATGAAGAAGATCAAGGATTTGAAGGAGAAAATCTCGAAGAGTCCAAAAGGATATTTCTCGCTGTATTCGATGACCAGCACTGAATATAAGAAAATCTAAGCTACGAATAATATGAATTTATATAAGCTAAACCGGATTCTGCACCGGGATCTCGGCTATTTTTACATTGGTTTGACAATCATCTATGCCATTTCAGGCATTGCCGTCAATCATCGTAAGGACTGGAATCCGAACTATACCATTGTTAACCGCGAATTCAGGTACGACAAACCCGTCCAGTACAACAATACCGACATTAAGCAGGTAAACGATATTCTGTCAAAAGTTGGGGAAACATCCAACTACAAGAATCACTATTTCCCCAAGGACAGCATACTGACTATATTCATCAATGGCGGGAACGTGAAGGTCAATCTTCACACAAGCATCTGCACTCTCGAAACAATTAGAAAGAGACCACTTCTCTGGGAAGTAAATTTCCTGCATTATAACCCAGGAGGTCTCTGGACCTGGTTCTCCGATATTTTTTGCGTGATGCTGATATTCCTTGCAATATCAGGACTATTCATTATCAAAGGTTCAAAAGGTTTGAAGTGGCGCGGAACTATATTGGGAGTTATAGGAATTATTATACCTATATTGTTTTTACTGTATTATTTGCTGTAGATCTACTAGAAAGATTATCCATCAAAAAAAAAAAACGTGGAATTAGCGGTCCACGTTTTTTTTTATATATATTAGGAGTTATTGTTTACTTACTGTATTTCTACATGTGTCTCGTTCGGTTTGTTCTTCGGCAGAGTCAGTGTCAGAACTCCGTTATTGTAGCTTGCTGAAATTGTGTCAGCATCCACATTCTTCGGGAGCTTGAATGCTCTGGAAAATTCACCGAATTTTCGTTCGCTGCGTAGACCAGTTTGAGATTCTGCCTCATCTGCTGTTTTATTGCCCGCGACAGTCAATATTCCCTCGTCATTTACGCTTACTTTTACATCATTTTTCTTTATGCCTGCCAATTCCAATTCGAGATAGAATGCCGTACTGTCCTCGGATATATCGACTCTTGGCCTGAATGTACGCTTGTAATCAGCCGGATTGTAATCAAAACCCGGCTTTGTGTAGTATGCCGGATTGTGCCTGATGTGGGCGCTTGCCGTGGGATCACAGCATGATCTATTTAATGTATTGTTCATTGTTTTCTTTCTTGTATATGTTTATTTATTGTTTATTTTTTTTTGGTCAAGCTGGAAGCTTAATCTACAGTTAGTAGGACAATCATCCTTGATTGTCCAATCCTTATTTGTCTATTCAATGTAACCTAGGGCTGACATATCCTGAAATGATTTATCACGTTCCATATCTTATGCTTAGGTTCCTTGTTTTACGACATCTATAACAACTTATCATCTGCATTCAGAACATGTCTGCCCCATTGGTATCTTCATTTTTTTTAGCTTAACGGTATCTCGATTTCTTTAGGTTTCTTTGGCTCTGTCTTTTCCAGTGCAAGAGTAAGGAGACCATTATCAAACTTCGCTGTAACTGAATCTGATTTAACCGTTTCGGGTAGCTGGAAAGTACGGGTGAAGGAACCGTAGGTTCTTTCGACCCTAATATAACTCTTGTCATTTGCTTTATCCTCTTCTTTAATTTCGTGCTTCTTTTCTCCCTTGATCATTAGTATCTTTTCTTCGTTCACTGTAACTTTAACGTCTTCTTTTGCTACTCCCGGCAGTTCTACATGGAAGAAGAGATTCTTCTCATCTTCTGATATATCCACTCTGGGTGCAAATACACCGTATTCGATGTTAAAACCTTTGTCAAGATCTCCCATGAAATCATTGACTCTTCTCATTGCGGTTTCGAAACCGCGCATTGGATCAAATCTTACGTTTGACATAACTGTACTCCATTAATATTTTTTAATAATTTAATTATACTTATTTATTTCTGGTCATTCTGAGGGAGCGAAGCGACCGTGAGTTCCGAAGGACTGCTAAGCACATCTAGTATTCATGCTGTCTGGATTCGCTAAGCTAGGCCTACGGCACCTCACTTCGTTCGGAATGACTTTACTTTTACGCAATTGCTACTTCTATTTCATTTGGCTTTGGCGGCTCAACTTTTGCTATCGTAAGTTCAAGCAGACCGTTCTCAAATTTTGCTTGAACGTTGCCAGTAGCTATATTCTCTGGAAGAACGAATGCTCGTTCAAATGAGCCGAATATACGTTCACTCCTGTGCGTTGAATTTCCATCACCAATTGATGACTTCTTCTCTCCTTTGATTGTCAACATATTCTCTTCGTTGATTGTAATCTTTACATCTTCCTTATTCATCCCTGGTAATTCGGCTATAAAGTAAACGTTGGCTGAATCTTCAGAGATGTCTACTCTGGGTTTGAAAGCTCCCATTTCGAAGTTTATTCCCTTTTCCAGTTCCTCCATCAATTGAGACATTTTACGGGTAGTATTCCCGAAGCTGCGGAATGGATCGATTTTTAGTAACATAAGAACTCCTTTTTTTAACAAATAATTTAACAAAATCTCTAAGACAATTTCAAAGTCAAAATAAATACTTTGAAAAACTGTGCCAAAGTTAGGGAACCGCCATAGCGACAGCTAGAAATGCCGCTATGGCAGTCTCATTTTTTTGCTTTTGCCAAAAAGTCATAGCTATACTGCGCTTATGGCAGCATTAATATGCCATTTCTGCAGTAATTACTATTTAAGAATTAATTTATCTTATAATAATTGCCGATATTGTAGTTTTCATTGGATTTTGGAGAATTTGAAGCAGATATACACCTCTGGGCAGATCAAGATTATCAATGGTTATATTGTTATTCCCCGGATGAAGGTCTCCATGCCAGATTTCTTTCAGCAGAGTATATTGATAATCATAGAGCTTTATTGTTGATTCAGGCAAACCTACAGTTGAATGTATATTAAGGGACAAGTCCTTATCGAATGATATGCAATTTATATGGGAAACTGTAAGATTTTTATGCTTATCCTGGTCTAGAAATATGTTTGGAGACTTTATTTGTAAACTGTTTTTTTCGGTTAGGACTGTGTCATTATTCACAATTTTAACATCAAAGAACACTTTCTCAAGGATTTCCTTTTGTTCTTTCGACAATGCATCAATCATTGGAAGTCTCTCGGGTAGACGACCTGTTGCGGTTTTAACGCTATCGCAGTATAGGAGGGCTTCATTAAAGAATTTATTAATTAGCTCATCGGTAAAATGTTTATAAGAACCTAGTGACGTCAAATTTTTCTCCTTATCTGCCAATGTAGATTTTGACATCCAGTGAGGCACAATCTTCAAAGATAGAGACCTGTCAGGTCTTCCATATCGAATCGGTTTTATGCGTATGAATACATCCTGATTAGCAAAATCGTTTGGCAAGCGTCTTGTGAGATTGATCTTATCCGGTTTCCAGCCATATCGGGATGATATTAACTGCTCATTATCTAAGTCAACTCCAACACTGTCTATAACATAAATTGATGATGGATCATTTACTTTAACAAGTTCCATTAAAAATTCTGTCTGATCCGTTATACTATTCTTTGAATCAATATAATCATTATCATCGTTGGATTTATTGTCGTTCTCTGCTCCTTGATTAGAGTCATACTTCAAAGTGTTCTGCCCGTTAAGTGCAGACAGGTATAGTTTTCTGAGGAACTTAATATGAGAATTTGGCTTGTAACTGAATGTGTTAGTTCCGGTTTTAGTCAGTAAAAAGCTATCAATACCCTGTGTTTTGAACCCTTCTGCCGGATTTTCCTCATTAATACGGTTAGTGAGCGGTATAAGCATTTTTGTTCTACTATTTATTATTCTGACTTCACCAAATAAATAATTCACAGAGGCAAATTCAAATTTGTTTTCTAAGTGGATATAACGCAGATAGCCAATATTCTTGGCATTTGTTCCCAATACGGCATCAGATGCGTCATAAGCATATACTTCACCCAAATTAAAGATTATTGGTAAAATAATAAATGACGCTATGCGAAGAGAGCGGAAGAATCTATGATAAATGTATTTTCGCATGATAAATTAATTAATATTCGAAAAATTCGAATTTTTTCATCAATTATGTAACAGAACGTTGATGACGGTGAAAATGTTCAAGTTTTTACAGATAAAATATTATATGTAATTATGGACACTTTTCCGTATGCTAAATAACCGAAATAATCTGATAATATCAATACCAAATACTACGTATTTTTTTTACTGTTTCTACTTATATATAATTAACTTACTGCGGAAATGAGGCTGAAAGGAGAAATTCTTTTACAATAACGCTCCATCATCGCTTGCTGCAGGGCTGGTTCATTCTCTGTTAATCAAAGTAAAGCCACGAGCTTTAGCTTGTGGCTATTGATTACATAATATTTAAGCGAGAACGAACAAGCCCTCCTCGCCCGCGGGGAGGGTTGGGATATTCATCTATCTTTTGATAATAGCAGAGATAGTTGTTTTCAAAGGATTACTGTTAATCTGCAATAAATATACACCTCTGGGCAGATCCAAATTATCGATTGATATATTATTACTCCCCGGGTGCAAATCTCCGCGCCAGATTTCGCTCAACAGAGCATATTGATAATCAAATAGCTTAATAGTCGATTCTTGCAATCCGACCACACAATGAATTTTTAATGTTAAAATCTTATCAAATGGAATACAGTTGATATGAGTTACAGATAACTTTTTATGCATATCTTCGCCAAGATAGATATCTGCTGTTTTAATTTGCTTATTATTCTTCTCTGTTATAACGGTATCGTTGTTTACTATCTTCACATCAAAGAACATTTTTTCAAGAATTTCTTTTTGTTCCATCGTAAGATATTCAATCAAGGGCAATTTATCGGGCAGATGACCTGTTGTTGATTTAACGCTATCGCAGTATAGAAGCGATTCGTTGAAGAACTTATTGAGCAGTTTGTCCATATCTTTTTCATTAGTAACTTTTGAATTCAAAATACTGTCATTTTCAGCTAAAGAAGACTTTGAAATCCAATGTGGAACAATTTTTAACGCAAGAGCCTTATCTGGTCTACCATAGCGTACTGGTTTGATACGTATATAAACATCCTGATTAGCAAATTCGTTCGGCAATCTTCTGATAAGATTTATTTTATCTGGTTTCCAGCCATATCGGTGAGCTACAACCTGATCATTATTTTCGTCAACTCCTACGCTGTCGATAACATAAATTGAGGTTGGATCATTTACCTTAACAAGCTCCATTATAAATTCTGTACGATCCTTTATGCAATTCTTTTCTACAACCCATTTATAATCCTGCATCGAGCTGCCCTCGCCTTCCAGCCCTTCGATGGAAGGATCAAAAGGAGGCTTTTGTCCCTTGGGTACATTAACAGATAACTTTCTAAAAAACTTAATGTGTGAGTTTGGTTTATAACTAAAGTTATTAGTTCCTGATTTTGTGAGTAATGTGTAATCGATACCCTGAACCTTTTCACCCTTCAAAGCAATATCTTCATTATTTCGGCTGGACAGTGCCACCATTAATTTTGTAGTTCCATTAATGACCCGCACCTCACCAAAAATATAGTCTAAAGTTGCTGCATCAAATTGATTTTCATAGTGGATGTAACGCAGGTAGCCGATATTGCCTGAATTTACTCCCAACACTACATCAGTAGGATCTAACGCTCGTACTATAAAAGTATTCGCTACTATTGTCAGGCATATCGCTATCCATAATTTGGAACAGCATAGTGGTATTTTAGGGTTAGTTGTTCTCATAACTTTAAAATAGTAAATAATAGAAAATTGGTTGATTACAATGCAATGATATAGAAATTTGTTTTTCGTCAATCTTTTTTCAAAATTTATAAATGGCAATAATTAGCTAACTAATTTCATACCCCTACAATAGAGCATTCAAGATAAAATTTTTACCTTTAAATCAATCTAAATAATCTTGTGGAAAATTTTCAGGCGATTATTCGTATTTTTAATCTTTTTAAAAAAGACTTTTTACTGAATGTATAAGATCAGGCTGCCAAATTTTGAGGGTCCATTTGATTTATTGCTTTATTTTATAAAGCGTGACGAAATCAATATATATGATATTCCTATATCCAGGATAACTCAGGAGTTTCTCAACTATGTCCGTTTGATTCAGTATTTTGATCTTGAGCTCGCTGGCGAATTCCTTGTTATGGCTGTGAATCTCATGATGATTAAAACTCAACTGCTATTGCCCAGGACTGAAGATGAGGACGGAGGAGTATCTGAAGATCCGAGAACGGAACTTGTCAACAGACTGCTCGAATACAAGCAGATGAAGGAAGCAGCCCGCGAACTTCAGGTGATATCCGACGATCAAAAATATATCTATTACAGGAAGATGTTCGATCAGGATATGCAGTTAGCTCAGGATGCGACAGGAGTAGTGTACAAAAATGTTAGCCTGATAGACCTTCTCAACGCTTTTAGAAAAGCGATTGATAAATCAGAAAAAGTAGAATCTTTTCATCTTGTATCACTCGCGGCTGTAAGTACCGAAGAACGTTCAGATTGGATTATGAAAGAAATGCGAATTAAGAAAAGATTAGGCTTCTTTGAGTTGATCAAGGATGAATCAAGAACGATGATCGTTGTTACTTTTCTTGCTATACTCGACCTGATTAAAAAAAGCTTGATTTTCATCATTCAGGAGGAACTTTACGATGACATTATCATCAGTGAAAAACCAATTTTAAATTTGAATTAATAAAGATTAATCCCTTTAAATTATGGAAAATATAAGACCATTATTCCTTCAGTTGCCCAAAGACGAGCAAAAGTCAGCTATCGAAGCATTGATATTTGCTTCCGAGGAGCCGCTTACCCAAAAGTCTTTATATAATATTCTCATAACCGGTAATTACCACGGTAATTCTAAGTCAAAGAAACAAGACTCGCCTGATGTGCCATTAATAGAGGCAGAGGATCCAGGAACTTATGAGGATGAAGCCAGGAATAAATATAACTTTTCAATTGGTTTGTTTGATGAGTTAATTGCTGAAATCAATCACGAATTGATCCATTCCAACAGACCGTTCCAGATTATTCGCGTTGGGAACGGCTATCAGTTCTGTACAAGAAGAGAATACGGCGAACTTATTCACCATTTATCCAAAACACGTGCCAAAAGACGATTTTCGCAGGCAGCATTGGAAACATTAGCTATAATTGCATACAGACAGCCAATCACAAGACCCGAGATAGATCAGATCCGGGGGGTTTCATCCGGTGAAGTCGTGAATTCTCTTCTCGATAAAACTATAATAGAAATCCAGGGTAGAAAGGAAGCTATCGGCAAACCACTTCTATATGGTACTTCTATGGACTTCCTCAAAATGTTTGGAATTAATGCAATTGATGAACTGCCCAAGCTTCGCGATCTGGAAGATATTGCAGAGCAGTTAAATTCCGAATCATCCGGAGATGATATTTTGATTGATGTGAGTGAACTTCCTCCAGATCTTCCCCCCGATGTAAAGGTTGTAATGATTGAGGATTTCGACGAAGCTGAGCATACAGCAGAGCCGGAAATTACCGAAGAAGACAATTAGAAAAGCATTTTGGGCACACATTGCAAAATCAGCACTGTAGGGCCGAACTAATGATAGATGCTTCAGCCATACCGAATGTGATAGTCGGAATCCTTTGACTGAATTTTACTAACTCCTTCACAATCTACTAAAAACCTCTATCTCACTACTATCAGCTTTCTAAATATAATCTTCGATGACGATTGATACCGTAGGAAATACACTCCGCTTGCAAGTGAACTTATGTCCAGTTCTAATGCAGAACTTTCTGCCTTTAATACTGTATTACCAAGATTTTCAAAAATTGTTATTCTGCCATCTGCGAGATTTCTTGTGATGATATTTATTCTATCTGCAGCAGGATTCGGAATTATTGTAAAATCAGATTTCTCTGAGATTTCGTTGCTTACATCTTCGGTTTTAGTGTCGTAAAGAGCTTTAATCTCTGTTTCGCTTAGTGCTCGCTTGTAAACATAAATATCATCCAGCATACCCTTGAAGTAGTCTGCATTCTTTCTGGAACCGATGTACAGCGGGGTATTCGGGAATTTATTCAATGTATGCTTCCCGTCCGATGCTTCATTTACTTTTTTGCCATCGAGATAAATCTTAGCCGTCAGTCCATCCCAGGTAAATGCTCCGTGATGCCACATGTTCAACGTTGGAGTTCCGCCCCAAATCTGCTTAGGTGAACCCTGTCCATCTACGTAATATGAAACGCCTAACTGTCCCCAAAGATAAACCTCAGTAACCCATCCCTCTTGATAATTCGAACCGATAATATTCCTCTTTATGCTCATATCTTCTGCATAGAACCAGAAGGAGAGTGTAAGATCAGTCATGTCAAATGGAAAAGGAGAGCTTAGATAGGAACTTCCATCAAATGATACGGCAGAGTTTTGGCTTCCGTTTCTGTCGTTAGTGAAATCTGTTCCTGTTTTGGTAAGATTATAAAAATGGCAATCCTGCTCATCCTTCACATTTCCTGAGAAAGGATAATATGCGATAAGTCCGTTAGGATCTTGTTTAACAATTGAAAATGAAATCTTCTGGATATCCTTAACAGTGTCAACCTGAGCATCAGCAATCTTTATCAGCATTTGGTTTGAACAAATATCGGGAACTTTCCAACTGTACAGAAACAACGAGGCATCGATATTGTTAGCAATATCAGTCCAATTTTTACCACCATCTGAGGTATAACTTATATGAACTTTGCTTATTTTTGAAGAAGACCATGTGATTTGTAAGGTATCACCAAACTTAAGCTGTTCTTTGCCCAGAGGTGTATTCAATATTACGATAGGATTTGCCGGTGCTTTCATACATGCAGCAGCTAAAGCCGTTGTACGTATAACTTCCTTAGATTCTTTAAGAAACATCATTCTAACCCACCACCCAAGTCCTGCATTGCTGTTTGCTCCACCGCAATAACTCATGATAGAACCCGGATTTGGTCTGGCTTTTATGCTCTGATCCAGACATCCTCCGGCAATAGCATCCTCAACCACACATGTATCAAGCGGATAGCCATACTTGCATGAGTGAGTATGGTCAGCATTAAAATTATGTCCTATTTCGTGAGCAACAATATAGATATCGTAAGTAAAATCAACAGTTGGATAGTTGTGATTGCCCTGAACGCTAGACACAGCAAAAGAGTAGTCCCCAGCCTGATTGCAGATAGCATTGTAATATCCGATACCTCCACCGCCATAGCTGATTGAGGTCATCACATGAGCCAGATCCCTATCCACATTTTTATAATTCAGTTTCCAGTACTCCAATACCTTTGGTGGAAGTGAATAAGCATCACCTTTGACATCGTAAGGATCGGCAGGAGAATCTGTCCATGTTTTCAGCCATTTCAGATAGACAGAGATATTCACTTCCCTTGTATAAAGTACGGAAACCATATTGATGATCGCAATAGCATAAGCCTGTGCTTTTTTAAGATCGCTTCCGCATGCTTTATAAAATTCTGAATCCGTTTCCAGTGCTAATCCGAATTCCAGAAGTTTTGTCCAATCAAGCGCCAGCTCAGTTGGTAATGAATTCTTCAGAGTTGATCTTTGAATTTCGTCCGAAACACCAAAATTCAATTGTTTGAAGTCTTTATTCGATAGGTATTTTTGATTTACTAGAACATAATTTCCCTTCAATCCAAATTCTTTGTTCGATGGAGAAATTATATATGTCCTGCTCTCAGAAAGGATTATCTGACCGAAGAGCAAGCCATCTACATTTGTTAGATAGACTTTTGAATTCGGAATATCATTTACCTTGCCTTCAAAGAAATTCACTTCAGGCGCAGGTAACTTCATTTCACCCATTTTAGTCTGAGTAAGAAACTTAGTATTGCAGTCAATAACACTGTTAATCCGATTGAGGGTTATTTCTGATGCCTGATTCTCATTGACCGGGAACTCCCTGATAGTAAGCGCCTTAGCAGTTGACATTAGGCTTGCCAGAACATCTTCCTCCAAATCAAAGGACAGATAGCTGTAATCCGAAAAACTATTAGACGTTGATTCTACTAATTCTACTTTTTCATTCTTGATAAATGCCCCGGAAGAACAGCTGATACGATCAGAAGCCATTAGAGCAATTGTTGAGATTATAGCTAATGCCGAAATCAATATAATTCGAAGTATATAAGTTTTCATAAATATAATTATCCCAAATTGTGCAAAAGAACTTTTTCAATTTATGGAAAATACTTTACTTTTTGTCATGCCCGTGAATTATACAGTGTGAAACTAAGGATCTTGTCATTCTGAGGGAGCGAAGCGACCGTTAGTTCCGAAGGACTGCGAAGCGCATCCAGTATTGATGTTAGTTTACAGATACCTGCATACGTGGCTGTGCGAAAACTGCGATCATGTCATTCAGAAGGAGCGTAGCGACTGAAGAATCCAGGCTGTTTTTATTACAGGAATATATAAATACATGGATTCCTCACTTCGTTCGGAATGACATCTAGAAATGACTTTTTACACAGTCTCATTCGCAAGTATAACAGCAAAAATTGAATTTTTAGAACCCACCTTAATTAAAACAATACTTCTTCATCTGTAGAAGCAATGGGTAAAGTAAACGAGAATGTAGATCCTTCATTTATATTACTTTCAACAGAAATTCTTCCACCATGCTTTTCCACAAATTCCTTGCAAAGTATTAGTCCCAACCCCGTACCTTTTTCACCGGCGGTACCAGGCGAAGATCTCATTTCGCCAACTTTAAACAACTTCTTGATAAGATTAGATTCGATACCAATTCCAGAATCTTTCACCATTACTTTGATAAAGCTACCCTGTTGGTTGCTTTCTTTCAAAGCCGACACTTCAATAGTTCCATTATTAGGTGTGAACTTGATTGCATTTGTTATTAGATTTCTCACAACTGTTGTGATCATGTTTTTATCGCAATTTATAATCAGTTCACTATCAAAAGCAGATCTAATACTAATGTTTTTAGATTCAGCACTTGTCTTTAGTAGAATTGTAGTTTCTTTTATTAACGCTGTTAAATCTTGTTCTTCTATTTTCATTCTCAATTCATCCGACTGGCTTTGAGCCCACTTCAACAGATAGTTCAATAGATTGAAGATGGAGTTCGCAGAGTTGTAAATTGCCGATGACATTTCCTTGACTTCCCGTACAGACAATTCATCAAGTTCTTTACTCAAAATCTCAGATACACCAAGGAAGCCGGAAATCGGACTTCTTAGATCATGAGCAAGAATCGAAAAGAACTTATCCTTTGAATCATTTGCTTCTATTAGTACTAATTCTGCCTTCTTCTGTTCACTTATGTCATAAAAGTTCCAAACACGCCCTATTGCCTCTTCATTTGTAATAATTGGAATACCAACTAATTCAAAAAATCTGCCATCTTTTAATTCTATAATATCCTTAGATGGAGCAGAACTCTTATATATTCTTTCAATATTTGCTATGTATCCTTCTGGATCAGCTAGCTGATCAAGAATTAATTCCGACAAGTTAGGACCATGCGAAACAAACTTGTCCCTTGGTACGCCCCACATTTCAAGCAATCTTGAATTGTAATGAGTAAACCGTCTGTTTTTATCAACAACCAGAATTCCAGAAGATGTAGATTCAAATGTAGTTCTAAGAAGTTCTTCACTGGTTTTGAGAGCTTCCTCATGTATTTTACGTTCACTTATATCCCTCAAAGATCCCTCAATACCGATAGGCATACCTTTTTTATTGAATATGATATGAATATTAGCTGAAACCAACACTTTATTCCCATCCTTACGTTTCAGGATTAGTTCAAAATCATTAACTTCACCTTTCTGGGAAAGAATGGTAAATAATTTCGCTCTATCCTCAGGATCATTATAAAATGTTTCGACTGGCTTTCCTATCAAATCATCTCGGTTGTAACCTGAATATTTTTCAATTGAGGGACTAATTTCAATTAGCACCCCAGACATATCTGTTTGATAGAAAACATCCTGAGCATTGTTAAATATATTTTTGAATTTTCTTTCACTTTCCTGGATGATTAAGTCTGCACTCTTTCTTTCTGTAATATCCAATACACTGTTAAGATATGATTTAACTTCTCCTGATTTATCTCTAACTGCTACCGAACTAAGTAAAATCGGAAATGATGTGCCATTTTTTCTCATAATATAGAACTCTGTGTCGTCTAGTGTGAGCTTTTGTTTGTTAGTAGCATTGCAAAGGCACTTTTGATTATATTCATCGCACGTATCCGGAGAAATCATATCAGTGTACTTCTTCTTTCCTATTATTTCCTCTTCGGAGTATCCCAACCAATTCAATTCTTTTCTATTCATCCGGATAATATACCCGTTAGCATCCAAAGTATGATAACCAAACGGTGCATTATCATAGAGTTCTCTTTCTTCTTGAAGAGAATTCTTCAATCTATCACTATATCTGTTCACAAGTCTATTGAAATGAAATATTCCGATTAAAACAACAATGAAAATTATCAGATGAATCTTTGACTCATTAATTATATGATTTTTATAGGCAACATAGTATGATTTTGCAGATAAACTATAACTAATTCCCCCCAATATATCTCCACTTTTTAATCCACCCTTATCATGGCAGGTAAAGCAAGATTCTTCTGCTAATAGTGTTGCCATATATCTGAACTTAGGTGCGCTGTCACTTTCTATGAATTCAAAATATTCACTCGAAGACTTGTCGAGCTCTTTAAGCACTTTCGATTCCCATTGATCCGGAGTATTTGCAGAGTCAATTGGGTTCAAACTGGTAATATCAAAACGAATTTCACTATTCTTTGTAAGTAGTGTAGAAAGCTCTTTTGTCATCACATGCATATTTATATAAGACAGTTTTTTTCCATCCTTGGTTTCTATAGTTGAATATTCTGAATTTAAGAATGTATTTGCTTTTGAATTATCATTAATTTCAGCATAAAGTCCATTATGTTTTAAATTCCAATGGCGGGTAATATCAAGCAAAAAATTATAGGTATGCAAAGTGTACTTTGCTTCTTCAATTAAATTTGTCTTTGCGGTGAATATGTTCCAATATATAGAAGTTAAAACCAGAGTAATCCAAACAATAATAATTGTATAAAAATATTTTCTTTTCATCGGAATTTAAAATATATTGATAATATTTATTTAAATAATCTATGTTAACTATACACATATCATTCTCTATTGAATATTTAACAAATAAATAATCAAGTATTAAGAATATGTAAGTCCACATTGTCATAATCGGCAATAAACAAAAATAATTAAGCAAAAATTTCATAAAATTCTTATTATTCTCAATCGTTGATAGGGTTAGGAATGTAATAATTTTATGCTCATATTAATTAGTAAAAATTATTAATCAAATCTGTAAAATGCAGGTTTGAATTGAAAAAAATATATTAATAACTTAGAAGGAAAAATTTATGACTTGTCCAAGATGTAATGTTTCGCTTATAATTGCCGACAGGCAGGGAGTTGAAATTGACCACTGTCCACAGTGCCGCGGAATTTGGCTCGACAGAGGTGAACTAGATGTTCTTATTGAAAAAACTACTCAGACTATGAACAGAAATGACGACCTAGATGGAGGCGACCCATACAAAAGGTCATTCGACAGCCATCATGGTCATGATGATGATAATGACAGATACGAGAACGGTAACCGTGGCTATGAATATAATAATCAAAATCGCGGCAGGAAGAAGGGTTTCCTTGCTGATTTATTTGATTTTTAAGAATTATCTAGCTGAAATTAAAAAAGAGGCTGATCTCACAAGTGGGACAGCCTCTTTGTCAAAAAACAGAAAGCTATTCTAGATATACTGCTCTTCTTCGTTGTCGTTGTAAAAGTACTCTTCATTGGCTGAATCTTCATATTCGGGCCAAAGATCTTCGATTCCTTCAATCAGCTCGTCAGAATCGTCTAGCTCATAAAGGTTCTCTATTACCTGCATTGGGCAACCGGAGCGATTAACATAATCGAGCAGTTCTTCCTTTGTTGCTGGGAACGGCACGTCTTCCATAAATTTGGCTAATTCAGGCGTCCAAAACATTTCTACTCTCCTTGAGATATACTACATTATTGCTTTTATCAAAATTCGCTAAATTAAAGTTTGCAAAGATAATCAAAATTTCATTATTAATCAAAATATATTTTCTATTTTTTTCATTAATCGAAATTAGTCTGTTTCTATTTTAAATTATTGTGTTATTTTTAGCCCTTCTATCAATTTTTTTGCCATTTCATAGTCAGGATTTATTCTCAAAGCCCATTCGAACATCCTCCGGGCATCATCCCTGGAACCAATTTCAAGATGGCAGACTCCGGCTCCGAAGTACGCGTTTGCATTATTGTTATTTAACTTCAACACTTCAAGATAAATTTGCAATGCCCCGTTCGGATCTTCATCATTGAGCAGTGAATCCGCTGTAAACGATAGAAGTTCTTGTATGTTGATCCCAATTGTAGAATCGTATTTATCGTCCTTCCAGCTTTGCATAGCTATTGTTGCGCTATCCAGAGCATCCGAGTATTTTTCTTCTGCAAAATGCTTGTTAGCTTCCAGATAAAGCTCATCTACCGAATGATAGATTTCCCCGGCTTTTTGCAAATACTGATCCACTTCGTCCAGCTTCATAAGATTAACGCAGAGCTCTGCCATTCTGCAATACGCGTGATGAAGCATTCTGCCGGTCAGCTTTGTATTCCTTAGTAATCTCTTCAATTCATCATAAGCAGTTTCTGAATCTTTGGCAATTATCTTCTTTTCAATTTCCCCGAGAACAATAGCATCATCGGTATAATCAACCAAATTCACCTCTGCTGTCTTTGCCATAGTTGTGCCATTGTGCAAATCCAATCTCGAAAGCAGCTTAACTGTTGCTTTCTTCCATGTCCATTCTGTTCTTGCCCTTAATGAAGCAAGCAGACCTTTCGAGAAGATCTGAGAAGGATCACCATAAATATTCTTCAAAGTTTCAACTAATTCATCCTGATTAGGCTCCAGCAGATAGGCTTCGCCTGTGAGTGGTAATCCGCCAATCTCGCGCCCAATTGATTTCTTTTCCGATGAAATCAGCCATCCTATTGATTCATCCACGAAATCATCGGTTGAGCCACCTTTAGTAACAATAACGGGCAATCCGCTTGCCATAGCCTCTAGTGTTGGCAAAGAAAAGCCTTCGCCACGATAAGGGCAAACAAACACATCGCAAGCCTTGTACAGCTCAACCATCTGCTCTTCTGTGAAGTAATCGTCAATATAGATTATTTCGGGTGCATTTTCAGATTTTTGAATAATATCTATCTGATCTTTAGCTGTCTGTCCCGCGTAAAACGAATCGCCTCCCATATCCTTGATGATAAGGCTTACATTGTCCGATCCGGTAAAAGACCGCACGTAAGCCTGAAGCAGAGTGTCTATCCCTTTTCGGTAGATTGTTCCACCAACAAACAGAAACTTCAGCTTCTTATCTGTATTAAATTTAAATCGCTTACCCATTGGCGACCATAGTTCAGGATCGCATCCATTAGGAATAACCTGAGCATGATCAAATTCAATTCCTGAATTAATGAATGAATTACGTGAATAATTCGATGGCGTCCAGACTTCGTCGGCATTCTGGAAGATGCTTACAAAATCTGTTCTCAATGTTGAGAATTCCCATGGCTGAATAATAAACCATTTTGAACCTTTTGGTTCTTCTGCTTTGGGCGGCCACTGATGCCTTATCCAGGAGTAAGGAAGTTGTTTTGTCCTGCTGTCAGCCTCAAGTTTATATCTTATATCATGCTGTTTTAGTATTTCATATTTTGGATTACCTTCCGGCAGAAAAGTATCAGGCTCGTAAGGAACAATTGTTACTTCGGCTACTCCGCTTTTGATAATATTATAACATATTTCCCGATTAATCAGAGCCAGAGAATGCCATACAAACTGAGATCCCTCCCAGACTATATTGATTTGAGGCCCATCTTTGCTGATTGTTGGAGACTGCATAACTACCGGCTTCCTATCCGATAGGGCTTCAAAATAATCCTGATTATCAAATTCCTGTTCCGGTTCCATTACCTCGTATTCGGCTTCTTCTCCCTTATTATCAAAATTAAAGCTCAAACCTGACAGTAAGCTATTATCAAATGTTTCTTCGGCTTTCACATTCTTTATATCTTCATTCGAGTCACCAAAATTAAAACTCAAGTTCGATACCTGATTGGCAGTAGAATTCTCATTTGTAAGTTCGGGCATACTATGGTTTTTAGATTTTACTGCACCAACAACAATACTAATATTAATGTCCTCTAATGATTCTGCCTCGTTAGATTCGTCGTATGACTCAATAGTAAAACCAGCCGAAACAAGTTCCTTAGTTAAAAAATCCTCATCAAATGCCGAGAAATAAATATGAGCATTATCTTCTTGGTTACCAAAAAGAAGCTTTGAAGCTATCTCGGAATTTATTAAACCATTAAGAAGTAATCTTGAAATCTGTTTCATGGATGTGCAGGAAATAATGAGTTTTCCTTCGGGCTTCAAAACTCTTACCCATTCAGTAAGAACATCACCAATCTCATTATGCGAGAAACACTGAAGCAAATCGGCAGCAAGAATAGTATCGACACTTGAATCATCATATTCCAGACTTCTTGCATCCATATTAACAATATCAGGACCTTCACTATAAAGATCAATATTAATAAAACCGGCTTCGATCGTATCGCCGCAACCCAAATTTAGCTTTAACGACTCAGCTTGAGTTCTGTCCGATCCAACCTTAATTTTTCTATCGGAAAGAGCCTCGAAATAGCTTTCTTCCTGATAATCTGCGGGGGAATTGTAATTGTTCATTTCTGTTTTATTAACCTTAGATTTTTTAATAGCTATTCCATTCCAATATTTTGAGTAATCCGGAAGTAGGTCATCATAATCATTCAGTACTAACTTTGTGCCATCACGTCTGGATGCGTAATGTTCAAATATAAATTTATCTGCATAAAAATCAGCAGCAACATTGACTTCGAAGACTTGTTGTTCAGGTGAATATTTTATCCGGTTCTTAATGTCCATAAATGCCTCAGCAATGACTGTTGGAAGTAGGTCATTCATACATTCTATCTTGCATTGTCTCTGCCAATAACAATTCAGGCAATTCATAAGTTCATGATTTATATAAGCAAAAGAGGCTTCGTGATACCCAATTAGCGCCGGATTTGTCAATCCAAGAATTGCAAGAGTTGGCTTTCTAAATAAATTATGCCCGATGTGGAAGAATGCACTGTCAATCGTGATGAACTTTGAACACTGTTCAGCAATTGCAATCTGTGATCGTAAATCTACAGAATTTTCGGCACAATCAAACACATAACTATCATTAAGTTTCCCGATACTTTCATTACCGAAATGAACAAACCTCAGATTTGGATTCTTATGCTCAAGAATTTTTAGCAATTCCCTTCCATGAGGATAGGATCTCTTAACATCCTTTGAAGTCGAAAAATGAACACCAACGATTTCATGCCCATCAAAATTCTTTAACGCCTTCTTTGCTCTCCCTCTTTCAATGTCGCTTATCTGATAAACTATGTCACGCTTAACGAACTTAAATCCGGCTAGATTGCCAAGAATATCCATAAAGGCAATTCCATTGTAATACTCAGGCAATTTCGCAATAATATTATTAAAATCAATTGTCTTGTCAAACTTACTCTCATCTTCACTCGTAACATATCCTGCAATTCCTCCATGACCCTTAAAAATCAGATCAGCCATCCTGTTCCGTTTAATATAGATAGAAAGATGAGGGAACTGAGCCTTCAAAGCCGCCACCAAAGCCGTAAGCATCAGATTATCCCCAACTGCTGAAGTAGGAATGATTAGGAGAGATGATATTGAGTCATAATTGGTCTGCCAGAAATATTTGGCGAAGGATGAGATATAATTTGAGTGAATAGATTTCATTTCCTCTCTTTTACTTGCATATAGAGCCAATTCATTGTCATTCATAGGAATAATGGAGTTCTCCTGAATTTTCAATCCATCCTCAGCATAGAACTCGTATGAGTTATCTGTTAGCATACTTGACCATTTATTAAAGAATATCTCTCTGTTCCTTTTTTCTTTAGGAGTATTATCGCTAACCATATCGTCGCCAATGCTTTGTCTCAGAAGTTTTGTTGCTGATTCAAAATGGAAAGCTGAAATCAATGGATTATATATTATTCTTTTTCCTAATGTAGAAACCTTCATGCAAAGATCAGTATCTTCCCAACCAAAGTTATATTGCTCATCAAAACCACCTGCTTTATTAAAATCATCCTTTCTGATTGATAATAATGCACCAGTTACGAAATGAACTTCTCTGCGTTTATTGACGAACGAAGCATTAGGATCAGCCATTAAATAGGCGTGATATGGCTCAGCATCTCTACCAGGTCTTGAACCAAACACCATACCAGCATGCTGAATTTTCCCGTTTTGATATAGTAACTTAGCTCCCTGAATCCCGGTAGAAGGGTTATTATCAAATTCAATTTTAATAGCTTCTAACCACCCTGACAGAACTTGAGTATCATTGTTTAAGAAAACAAGATATTTTCCCTTAGATATTTTGGCACCTTCATTATTTGACTTAGCATAAGTTTCATTAGTAGTGTGTGAAATTACCTTTATATCTCTGCCTAAGGATTTCAAATATTCTCCAGTGTTGTCATTGGATGCATTATCAATAATTATTATTTCTAATTTATTATTACCATTTGTGCTTTCAATTGATTCTATACAAGCTTTTGTGAATTGCCATTTATTATGAACAGGAATAATTATTGAGAAATCAATTTCTTCAAGTAATCTGGGTTTATATTCCAAATTTGATTTTATGAGATTAGAATAAATATCTGCCCAATCATCAATATCTTTTTTGAGATCTCTTATTTCAATTTCTGACTTTCTTAATCTACCCAAAATATCAGGCTCATCAATGATTTTATTGATGATATTAACTAATTCTATTTTATTTGACGGATCAAACAGTATCCCATTAACATTGTCAATGACAACCTCGGGTATACCGCCTCTACTTGAAGCTATAACGGGTAAGTTAACCGACAATGCTTCTCTTACAGTTAAACAATAGCTTTCATTGAACGACGGCACAATAAGTACATCAAATCTTGAGAGGATATCTCCTATTTCTTCATAGGAATAGTCTCTAAAATATTGAATATTTTTACTATCCGCAGTTCTTTGTTTTAGCCCTTCAATTGTTATTGGATGACCATTTCCCCATATTTCTAATTTTACATTATCTGAAGTAATCGATTCAAACACATTTAGTAATAGTTCAATATTCTTTAATTTGTGTAAAGCACCAACAAATCCAAAGACTAGATCTTTTCCTTCTCTTTTTACTCTTTGACTGACTATTTTTTTTATGCCTAATTCCTTGATTATAAAATTTTTATTCAAAAGATTATTTGACTCAAATACATTTTTGACATATCTTGATGGCGCTGTAACTAAGTCGAAATAAGGAAATATGCTTTTTAAATGTGATAACTGATTGCTTAGTTCCTTTGTGATTAGTTTATATTTTTCTGTATCAGGAGCATCTGAAATCAAACATTCAACACATTTTTGAGGAGTCTCAGGTCCGGTGCAAACAAGATTTGTATCAGGAATGTAAAGATGAAGCCTGGTGCAAACTAAGTGAAAATCGTGAATAGTTAGAACCGATTTAATCTTTAATTTTATTGGAATATCGAATATCTCTTGATGTAAGCCTTTAGTATGATGAAAATGTACAACATCGTATTGTTCTTTAACTATTAGCTCCTCGAATAGACTCGAAAATTCTTCCTTTGAATAGCAATTATGCTTATATTTTACCTCGAAGATTTTAATACCATTATAATTACTTTCTGTTATTATGGTTCTATTTGTATAACTATCAGGACTTGGGAATAAGACATGGACATCCTTGCCTGAATTAATTAGATCTAACGCTAAATTATAAGTATATAGTTCGGTTCCTCCAGCCCAATTCATTGGGAAGTTATGAACTACAAAAAGAATTCTTTCAGAATATTTTTTAATTTCAAAAACATCAGATTTTACTTTTAATTGTATTGAATTATCTTCTTTGTCATTATCAATAGTTCTTGTAAAGGTATTTCTGGTAGAATAAATATTCTTTGAACTATATGCGTCACTATTAGAATCAATATCAAATTGCTTAATTGATGATGCAATTAAATGCTTAAAAGCTATTTTATGTGCTTTTTCTGAGTTAAGTTCCGAATATTCTAGGGAAGTTTGATATGCATTCTGTAAAATCAAACTCATATCAAAGCGGTTATATAAAATATCTATTATACCTTGAGCCAAACCTATATTATCACCAAATCTCACTACAAATGAATTAGTCTTATTCTTACAGAAACTCTCAGCACCCATATTATTAGTTGTTATTACAGGAGTTCCGCATGCCATAGCCTCAATGAGAGGCAGAGAGAATCCTTCATACCATGATGTACAAACAACAATACTTACTCTTTTCATAAGTGCACCAATTTCGAATGAGCTCAATTTGAAAAGAAATTCAACTCTGCATCCTATATCCCTTTCAAGATTCATCCGAATTGTTTCATGGTTATCAAATTCAAAACCCATGACAATATATAGTTTCAAAGAAGAAATTTTTACTTGTGAATCCTGAATTATTTTCAAAGCACCTGCAATGAAAGGAAATCCTTTTAAAGTATGAAATGGATTGCCAATAAATAATATTGATTTCTCCCTGTCGGGAGTATAACCCGAATATGTAAAAACATTATGATCTATGCAATTCGGAATGTATTCTACTTCACGATTAAATTTGGTTTTAAAAAGTTCAACAAGATGTTTAGATACCGTTATAACCTTAACAGGGATAGAATGAAGTTTTGTTAAAATATGTTTATCAGATCTCAATTTTATGAAATCGCTACCAAAATGATAGCCTTCATAACCCTGACAAAGTAGTACTACTTTATGGATGGGAATCTTATTTAGTATTTTGGGTATATCAAAAATGCTAGAAATTATAAATAAATCTGATGTTCGCTCATCTAATTCAGTAGCGTCCTTGATCTGTATAAAATGTATATTAGTATCTAGCCAATCAGGTTTAACTGAATAGGAATAGGATGTAACATCATAACCTAAATTGAAAAGCCATTGTATATGTTTTAAAGCTATTTTAGTCCCACCACCAATTGACGACATATCAGGAATCAAATAGGCAATATTCCTGGTTGTTATATGTTTTGGTTCATGGATGACAGAATTATTATGGAACTCCATAAAATTTATATCAAAATCTTTATCATCGAATAAAAATCCTTTTTTGCAATGGGTACAAATAAATTTATACTCAGAATGCTCTTCGTTCATCTCGTATTCAAATTGGATTGAGATATCAGATCCACAGGAATCGCACTTTAATATTATTTTCTGTCTTATGCAATTACTATGCATTCCAACAGGTTCAACACCCCAATTAATAATATTAGTGGATTTTATTGGTGAATATTCATTGACCTTTGGAAAACCCAAAAGTACAGGATTATACTTAATATTATGATATTCAACCGCATTCTGAGATAGCAATTTTTCTAAATATTTCTCAAGAGCAATTGTTTTTTGTTGTAAGCCTTCATCAATATTTAATTTTATATAATCAACAACCACATTTATAAAATCCAATTCTTTATAATGAACATTATCCTTATTTAAAAACGATTTTAATACCTGAACAAGACCTTCAGGTTTTTTATCCTTAAGGTGCTCATTTACTACTCTTTCAATTATTTCATATACTTGATTTCTTATATTTAATTCTAGTTTGTTTGAAACCCATTCCAAAGTCCTTTCAACTAGTGCTTTTGTATATCCACATCTATATAAAAAAGCATCTATCTTGGTAGAAACAAAAAAAACTTCACCTAAAGCAAGCATTATATCATTTGTATTATTAAAATCGAAGAACGGGAAAAGTGCTTCGAATGAATTATTATCTAAATATTTAAATAACGCTCTTGTGGAGTCAAGCACCCCTCCTTCAAGAAACGAATTTGTAGTCTGATCAGGATGGATTCTGGTAACACAAGTTCTTTTATCTATAAAATGCGATTCATAACAGGCTGATATTCGCAACCACATATCGAAGTCCTGTCCCTGTCGCAAAGTTTCATCGAATAAACCTACTTTATCAAAAACGGTTTTGTGAATTGCTATTGAATTGCCGTGTATATAGTTAGCCCAGAAGAATCGAGTTACCTGAAATTCCTTTGGAGGAACAGGAAGCCAAAGGCCAGGAGCTATCTTTTGCTGTGTCTCATGCATTAAGATATACCAATGAGTACAGAAGAATTTTATATTCTGATGCTCTCGGATTGCTTTATAATGAATTTCAAGTTTATCGGGTTCAAACAGGTCATCACTGGATAGCCAGCAGATCCATTCGCCTTTTGATTGTTTGATGCCTATATTCAGGGCTGTTGCAACGCCACCATTATCTTTATGATATAATTTAAATCTTGAATCTTTCCTTGTATATTCCTCCATTACAGATTTGGTATTATCTGTTGATCCATCATTAACAATAATAGTTTCCCAGTCTGTAAATGTCTGGGCAAGTATGGAATCTAAAGCAGCGGGCAAGTAATCAGCCTGGTTGTAGGATGGTACTATTATTGAGAATAAGGGTTTTAATGAATGTCTATCAAATTTTTTCGATAAATCAGATTCTGTATTTTCGCCATTCTCAGCCTTCTCAAACAATGCCCAATGAAACCGTGCACTTTCTGTTACCTGGGTAGTCTGAATCGTAATTTCATTTAGATTATTTTCTCTAATAAGATCGATAATTTCCTGTCTGGTCCATTTTACATTAGGCTCGTAAACTTTCAATTCAGCATCCTCAGAACCATAGTCGGATTCACAGAATTGGCATAAGAACCGGCCACCTGCATTCAATTTTTTTCTTAAACCTGAAATATAATTTCTGACCAAACTTTTTGAAAGATGCTGGAATACGACAAATGTATAAACAAAGTCTATGTTTTCAGGTATTGATTCCTCCCAGTTGTCTGCCAAAACCGGTGTGAAGTTATAAACTCCATTTTGTTTCGTGAATTCGACGGCTTTATTGAGAATAGTCTCACTAACATCAATACCATAAATATGATTTACATGTGGCCCAATATTAACAGATTCCCTACCGTACCCACAACCGATTACAACTGTATTCATTGATTTGGAAAGATTGGTATAGTTATTAATAATACCCATATCATCGCCAAAAAGCTTTAATCCTCCATATTTTTTTCCATACCAATCATGTTTTTCGAAATACTCATCATTTTGCATTTCTTTCCAGTATTCCAGATTTCCATTATCTTCTGATGGTGCAGGCTCAGATACTCCTGTTTTAGCTAGATAGTTGTCCTGATTATTCGCAGAAACACCGGCAGAAAAGATAGGTTTTACAGAAGGTTCTATATTTTTTGATCTTGAATCTTCGCTAATCATATTGTTTTCCTTTTCACTATATGGAATGTATTCCGAACCTAACCGATCCTGAATAAGCTTAAAAAATACTTCTTCACATTTCCTAACTGTTACTTCTGGGTGACTAACTTTCTCATAGATTTCTTCTTTACATTTGTTTCCTAACCTTGTTTTCATTTCATCATCTCCAAGCAATCTATCAGCCAATTCTGTTATAGATTTATAGTCACCTCTTTTTAGCGTCAATTCATCATTACTAATAAACTCCTGCAAAGGTGACCATTGTGTTTGGTCAAATTCATTAAGGTAATCATTTTGAAAGGAAATAATGGGAATCCCCAATGATGCAATGTCGAAAGGCAGAACACCACCTCCTGATGGATATGTATCAATCATCACATCTGCATGCCGGGCTAATTCAAGATAATTTTCCATCCATGGAAATATTCTTACTCTATTTAGAATTTCTTCTTCTGCTAGGTTTACAATAAAAGGGATTTGTTCTATACTTGGACCTATAATTACAAGGTATCTATTAGAATCTTTTATTAGTATATTCAATAAAGACTCGACATATTGAATATCCTGGAATTTTACATACCTGCCACCTGACAAAATAATTTGAGATTTCTCTGGCAACCCAAAAAATTGCTTTGTTCTTAGTACTATATCATTTTTGTTTGGTAGTTCCATCTGTAATTTTACATATTTAGTTGGAACTGGCGAATCAATTAAAGGGTGATAACTCCAAGAGATAGCCCAGTCAAGCAAAGATGAAATAAATTGCGGTGGTGGCCCCTGTAAGAGCCCAAGCATTATGGGTGCAGGCTTAAATGAGCTAATAAAGTAATGACTAAATGTACCAAGAGAATCACTCATTACCAATAAAATTATTCTTTCAGATTTAATTTTTTCTACAACACTAAATAATTGTTTTTCATAATCCGAAATGTCTTCAGCATAAAAACATTTGACATCAAGTTTGTGGAAAGATTCTAAAAGTGACTTTCCTTGTTTTGAATTTAAGATTTCACTTTCAGTCTCAGGAAAAAAGAAGCTCAACTTAAATATCATTTTATCAAGATATTTTGCAATAAGATAATTAATTTTAATTAAAACAGAATTTGATTCTGTAATACCTTTAACAAGAAATCCGATCTTTAATTTGCTGTCTAAGCAATGGCTCATAGAATTTGATTCAAATCCTTTATTTGCAACATAAGCATTAATAGCGTCCAGAATATCCAAATCATATTCATACTTATCAATTTTTAAAATATCCGGATAAGCATAGAGCCATTTGTCAAAATAAAAAAGAGCTTCTTTAATTTGGTGTATTTTTAGATACTCCAGACCAACTCTTTTATATATTTGTTTGACATCTTCTACTTTTTGTTGTTCGATCAAAATATCTACCAATTGATTTGAATAATAAATCTTATCATTTGAAATAGAATAAGCTCGTTTTGCAAAGATCTCTGCTTGGTCTAAATGCCTTCCCTTCCGATTATAGAAAGCTTTGGAAAATCTAGCCAAAATACTGGCTCTTTCTTCGTTATTCTCTGAAGTTAAAAATTTAAATAATTCACTATATTCAAATTCTTCATTATTTGATATATCAGATATGATTTTATCCAAATCAGTCATTTATGCTCCAGTTGTTAATCCACTCATAGCAGATATTATTTTGACCTGATAGGAATGAGGAATTATAATTTTGTTAGATATTTTACTTTTAAAAAATTCTCTAGAGTTTAAACCAATATTAAGGAGTAAATCCAATATGGTTACTTCACCTTCGAAAGGAGAATTTTGCTGGGGGTATTCTTTGTAAATATAAGATTTGTAATTTAGTCCAATTCCTACTTCTTCAAACATTTTATAATCAAGATAATTTTCCGCAGATGGTCCGGAAAGATACTCTGTGGCTTTGAGTTTTTTTAGAATGTCTATGACTCTTTCAGTCTTTGAACCCATTGGATTTAACTCAGCGGACATAACTAACGGAGTGTTTATTCCCAGTTTATTCATAATCCATTTTATTAACGCAACATTAAGTTGGGAAATATTATTATATTTATTTAAAATAAGTTCTGAAAATTCATCATATATTTGTTCGAAGAAATCCGATTTGTAATAATTTTCTTTAATTAATCTAAGATGCTTAGACTGCCAGTCTTGATTATAATCAATCTCAGTCTCTGAAATTATTTTTGATAATGAATTATACTTAACTGGAACTGTTAGCCATGTTGTACCTAAAGCTGTTTTAATTTTATTCCTGTTCCTCCATGTGTTTTTTGAGTACTGCACATCATCATACATTACAAATACATCGACGTCATCAATAAAATCGAAATAACCTTTCCAGGGGATATAGCTTGATTGAATTATTCCGACAGTCATTTATAAATATCCTATTTTTTAAACGCAATAAAAAGTTTTCTTGTTAGTTTTCTAAAATTATAAAAATTTCCTGATTCTATTATCATCTCATTTATCGCAGTATCTACTCCATCGTAACTAGTAAAGGCATCATCAAAACTAATTATACCATTATGTACTAAATGATTCTGAATGTTAGCAATATCAGATTTCACTGCATTATAACTATGCTCTCCATCAATAAATGCTAATCTGCATTTAAAATCTTCAGAAACTGTATTTAAAAACATTTGAATATTTCCTCGAAAAGGTTTAATAAACTCACTAAGTCCGCATTTATTTATATTTTCATTAAAATATTCGAGTAGATTTGGATGTTCATCATAAAATGGTTTTATAGACTCCTCAAAGGGTTCTTTCCAAACTGTTTGTTGTTTATGACCAGGTAAAATGTGGTTCTCAAGATCAACTGTAAATGAGTAAGTGCCATCTTCATTAACACTCCAATCAGATGCATCAGGAAAATAATCAATACAATGAACTTGAGATTTACCTGATTCTTTAGCCGATAATCCTAAAGCAACCGCAGATCGTCCTCCCCAGGAACCGATTTCCAAAATATCACCTTCAAGATCTTGCGTTAACAGACCAAGCATATTTAAAGAATATAGCTGCTCAATAGGTGACCAGCCATAAATATCTTTAACATCTTCAGTGATGGAATTCCATACATTCTCTTCTTTGTATTTCTTAATATTCATATTTTTTCCTCAAATTCTTCAACCATATTAGCATAACTTCTGCCTTCGTTTGGCCATCGAGTTGCAACCCAATCAGGACATTGCCCACAAAATTTATGATTAGTGAAATCATTACTCAAGTGTGCTTGTCTTAATAATTTATAAAACCCACCCGTCCACACTTCTTTTATTGTGGTTTTATTATAATCAATTATATGTGATCCTTCAACCCAATCAGAAGGACAAAAACTTAACCATCCTTTTGGTCCTAATACAATTCTTTCCCATGGATAGAGACATGGTTTTCTATCAATTTTCTTATTATTATTTCTTCTATCGTCAGCAAGCTCTTCTTTTGCACCTGAACATGAATGCTGCCGACGAATTACTACATAATCAGCACCTTGTTCTTTCCAATATTCTTCAAACTTATTAGTTTCGTGCATGTTTTCTGGCATTTCTACAAAACTTACAACAATTTTGGTTCTAAGCTTGTTTACTTTAACCATATTTATTAGATGAATTACATTTGATGCTGTAACGTCAAGATTACCATTGATCCTTATTCTGGAATAAGTGTCTTTTGTAAATGCGTCTATACTAATATCAACGACAGATATTCCGGTATCAAGAAGCTTATCGGCCTTTTCTGCATTCAAAAATGTTCCGTTTGTAGTCAATGTAACCTTGGTCCCCGAATTATCGACAGCATATTTGAGCATATTATAAATCTCAGGATGGATTAGTGGCTCTCCATTGCTTGTATAACGGATATATTGACTTGTT
Source organism: uncultured Ignavibacteria bacterium (assembly GCA_903862655.1). Classification (GTDB taxonomy): domain Bacteria; phylum Bacteroidota; class Ignavibacteria; order Kapaibacteriales; family UBA2268; genus CAIOZA01. The sequence continues at coordinate 46,457 of CAIOZA010000050.1, read as the reverse complement.
CCCTTACCATGCAATTTCACTTCATTTACTAATTTTTTATTTAAATCCGGATCAAGCTTGGCACCACTATAATGTTCGGATTTCTTAAATTCGCTATGAGGACAATGGATGCAAGCTAAATTGCAAAATTCTGCTACATCCACCAAGAGTTGTGATGGAAAGCTTTCAGTTAAGCGATCGTAAAAGCCATATTTCTTTTCAGAATCAGATACTGATTTCATTTTCGATTGCCTTTAGTAATTTTGTTTATTAAATGATTCAAATAGATATTTTTAAATTTTTCTACAACATATTCTGCATCTTCAATTGTCATGCTTGCACTAATTGGCAAGGTTATTATTGACGAAGCAATTTTTTCTGTTTGAATTAGATTTGTTCCATATTGACTATACAGTGGCATGTAATGAAGCGGATAGTAATGTATACTGGCTCCTATATTCTGTTCTCTTAATTTCAACACAAACTCATCTCTACTGATATTAAGTTTATCATTTGGAAGTATTATTACAAAAAGATGTTTTGAATGTTTATGGTCAGTAACATTTTTTTGAAACTTCACTTGTGGTTGTAATTTCTGTAATTCATTATAATAATAATCTCCTATAATTGTTCTCGTTTCACTAAATTCGATCTGTCTTTTTAACTGTACTCTGCCAATAGAAGCTTGGAGATCTGTATAGTTCATTTTATAGCCTAAAGTAATTATCTCAGAATATAAAATTGATTTAGGGTTTACAAATCTATTCCATGCATTAACATTCATTGAATTTTGTCGTAGTGACTTTATTATTTCATTTTTTGTTTCTTCATTTGTTGCTATTGCGCCACCTTCGCCTGTTGAAAGATTTTTATTCGCATAAAATGAAAAACATGTCATATTGCTCGATGAGCCAACAGGTGTATTGTCTTCGTAAAATGATCCAAGCGCATGAGCAGCATCTTCAACAATTTTAATTCTTCCTGGTAAATTACTTCTCAACTCTTTGACATCTACAGCTAAACCAGCATAATGAACAACAATAACAGCTTTAGTTCTGTTAGTTACTTTTTCTAGAATTGTTTTAGTAGAAACATTTAATGTTTGTGGATCTATATCACAAAAAATCGGATTGGCATCATTATATAAAATCGAATTTACATCACTACACCATGTTAAACTAGGACAAATGACTTCATCATTTTTCCTTATTCCAAGAACTTTTAGTGCTAAAAATAGGGCAGAGGTACAAGAGTTAACAGTTGATACAAATGGTGCTTTCATGAATTGGGCTAATTCCTCTTCAAATTTTAGCGTTTCACTACCCATTCCTACCCAACCTGAACTCATTGTATTCACTACAGCTTCGATTTCTTCTTCACTAAAGTTTGGACGTCCAAAAGATATGTATTCAGATCTTGTTCTATCTTCATTATTTTCTTTAGGAATCCGAAAATTTCCTATTTGGTTTGATTTTGAGATCATTTTCATGTTTATTCCTTAGATCAATTTAAATGAACATTTTACTGATAAGTATCACAATAATTCTACTAGTAAATTAAAATTTATAATTTTTATTTATCCGGCTCTTCTGCATTTTAAACAATATTTAGGGTCACCGCGTGCCACAAGAGATCTTAATTCATTGTACTTTTCTCCCAGCCAGACTTCATTAAAAGATTCTTTATAAATATTACCCATAATTCTCTTACTCCAACAACATGGAGATACATCACCGTTCGCATTAACAAAGAATTTTTTGTACACCCAGTCACAACTCTTTATTACATCAGTCAGATTCTTTCCTCTATCTGTGCTATCTATTTGATTTTCAAAATTGAACATCCAAAAGCTGATTCCTTTTTCTTTGGCATATTCTTTAAAATGTTTTAATTTTTGCGATGTTTCTTCATTATAATCTAATTCTAATTCTGCTGGATAATTTGAAGTTGGAGTAAGTCCAAGTAAAGCCACATGCTTTTTGTATTTAGCACCAAAATCGATAAAACTTCCAATTTCATCTAAATTAATTTTATTGATAACAAAAGAGAATTCTAAAACTCCTTTATAGTGCTTTGTTAAATAGTCGATATTCTTTAAGACTTTTTCTAAGCCATCTTTTCCCATAAGATATTTGTAATTTTCTTTATCTAAAGAATTGACGGATATAACTAACTCATTCACTGATGATTCTACTATTAAATCTACAATACTCTCTGTTAAATTATAACCATTTGTAACAAAACGAACTGGGATTGATCTATCAGTAAAATATTCCAGAATATCCTTAAATTCTTTATGCAATGTAATTTCACCTACTCCAGTAATATCAACCATCTTAGCAATTTTTACCATTTCATCTAATCCTTTTATCTCAGATAAAGAAATCATCTTTTTTTCGATGATTTTATCATTCTCACAAAAGATACATAGATAATTACAATAAGTATTAAGCTCTAAGTAAATATCAATTTTTTCTCTTTTCTCAACAGGTGGAGTAAGATTTTGATTATTAATAATCTTCAAATTTGATATAGCTATCTCATTTGTAGGTTCAATTAGTAAAACTTTTTGGATATAATTAGTTGCTTCTGTTAATTTATAATGTTTTGCAAAGATTATGGAAAAATTATTAAGCAGAAGAATATTAATTTTATTATGAAATAGTGTTTCTTCAACTACTTTTTGGGCTTCTATTATTTGGTTTAAGTTTAAATAACTTTCAACTAAAGCTATTTGTTTCGAAATATATAAACTTTCTGTTAAATTTTGTATTAATCCTATCTCAAACTGTTTCAATTTAATGCCAGTTTCAGAAATATTTGTGTTTAGAAATTGAGCTTTTTGAAAATAAATTAATGCTTGTTCTTCTTCCCCTCTAATTAAATGTATTTGTGAAATGCCTATATAAGCTGGCGAAAAATCTGGAAAAATCTTGATAGAATTTTCGAAAGCATAAAAGGCACTTTCATGGTCATTTAGGAACAAGAAAGCATATCCTTTTAAATTTAAAAGATTTGGGTATCCTTCATAAGTACTGAATTCATTTTCGTACTTCTCTATAAGCAATATAGCATAATTATATTTTTTTTGCTCGAATGCAATTAAAATATCATTTATTATATTTTCGTTTTGGCTCATTATTTATATTAATTCGATTATAGAAAAAAAATATTAATATTTATGATGGTATCCCATTAAAATCTTGATTACAGTATCACTCACATTATTGACAAGATATTCCGGAGGCGGAACCCAATTATATTGTGACGATAGTACGGTTTTTGTACAGTTAAATATCGTTTCAGAATCTGCTCCGCTCAATATGTTCGATCCGCATTCAATTGTTTCCGGTCTTTCGGTTACGTCTCTCATAGTTACATTGGGGATTCCATAAATCGAACATTCTTCTTGAACAGTGCCGCTATCGCTCAACACACAAAAAGCATTAAGCTCAAGCTTTAAAAATTCAAAGAAACCAAAAGGTTCCATAAATTTAAGATTTTTATTGATAATTTTCATTTTAAATTCTTTAAGTCTTTTTTTAGTGCGAGGATGAGTACTGATAATTACAGGTTTTTTGTATTCTTTTTGGATTAGATCTAATCCTTTAATAATACTTGTTAAACGTTGTAAATTGTCTACATTTTCCTCTCTATGCAGAGTAACCAAAAAATAGCCCTGAGCCTTTAGTTTTAATTCTGAAAGAATTTTATTCTTTTCAATGTCATCCCTATATGACTCGATTACTTCATAGATTGGATTACCGGTAACAAAAATCTTTTGCCCTTTTAAACCTTCGTTAAGCAAATTCTTTCTGCTTCTTTCCGTATATGGCATTAAGATATCGCTTGAATGATCAATGATTCTTCTGTTGACTTCTTCCGGAACTCGATCATCATAACATCTATTCCCAGCCTCCATGTGATAAACAGGTATAGAAAGTCTCTTTGCAACAATAGCTCCCATACTGCTGTTAGTATCGCCAAGAACCAGAAATTTGTCTGGTTTAGTTTTTTTTATTATTTGTTCTAGTTTGATTAATATTGTACCAATTTGTTCAGTAAAAGTCCCAGTGGCATTTAGGAAGAAATCTGGTTTTCTAAGTCCCAATTGTTTGAAGAACAGCTCATTTAGATTGTAATCATAGTTCTGACCGGTATGAACAATTATCTGTTCAGCCAAATTATCTATTTTGGGAATAATTTTGCTTAGTCGAATTATTTCAGGTCTTGTTCCTAAAATTGTTAGTATTTTCATAATCAATTTTTAAATTTATAATCAAATTCAGAAAGTTCTTTTATCATTTTCTCAAAAGTAGGTGTATCGCTATATCCGGCAGCAGTCCATAATTTTTTATTCATTTCATGATCATTGGTAGTTAAGGTTCTGTCGATTCTATCAGCAGCATTTTGTTTACTTATTTTGATGTCTTCTCTATTATAATATTTAGCAAACACGTTCAACATATCATATTTGGTAACTTTACCTGAAGGAATAATATGTTGGAGATTACTGGGTGATAATTGATTCTGAATAATTCCACCTGCAATTTTTGCAAATTGCAGAGTTGTTACTCCGTTCCAGTCATGATTATCAAATCCATTTACCGAAGTACCTTTTGGCTGATTCATGAACCACTCTATTAGAAATGTATTTCTGTCGAATTCAGGTCCAATGATTGAGCAGCGCAGATTATAAGTATTCTGATACTTTGTTTCTCCTAAGCTTTTTGTCTTACCGTAAACATCCAAAGCATCGTGTTTGTCAGTTTCGGCATAATCTCCCTTAAAACCAGAATATACGCAGTCAGTAGCGATTTGAATAATCTTTGTTTTACTATCCAAAAGATTCTTAGAAAGTAAATTAGGGAATAATGAATTAACGTTGATAGCATTTTGTATTTGTGCAGGATTGTCATCCTTGCAGAAAGGTTTTGTAATACCTATACAATTCACAATCCAGTCATAATCACTAAGAAAGGAATAGTCTTCAACTGAAGATAAGTAATCGTTAACATCAAACTTTATCCAATTTGAATTATCTAGTTTTTTGCTGCATTTATCAATAAGATCCTCAGAACGGACTGTACAGGTCATATAATCGAACAAATTCACAAGATGTGAAGCAACCATACTACCTAACATACCTGAACCACCCATTATTAATATTTTCTCGCTCATTATTACCTTTCAATTATATTCCAGATATCCCAATGCCTCGAATCAAATCTAAAATCGTCGTTAAGACTATCTTCTAAAGCTGAGGTAGAATAAAACATTATCTTAGTATCTTTAGTCAGGGACATAAATCCATTAGCATAGCCTTTTGGAATATACAAAATCTGTGGTTTATTTTCAGATAGTATGTATTTTTCCGGCTTAATATCTTTTGATGGATTATCCCAACTATCAATTTGAACTGCACCAACTAAAGCACTTCCACTAACAACACTTACATACTTAGATTCGTTCTTGTGACCATGCCAGGCTCGGATAAATCCTTGCTTATGATTAGAGACCATATAGAATCTTTTGACATTTTCGAAATGAAAATCATTTACAAAAGAGACCTGACCTCTGTCGTCAACTGCTAATCCACCATTTAGTAAAATTATATTATCTTCCATTATAACCTCAATAAACTATTTTTTCTAATTCCGGAACAAATTGCTTCAAAAATGTTTGATTAGTATATCTGGGGTTCATTACATCTTTTATTCTGCGATTTTCAAGCAATTCCTTAACTTCATCAATTCCATCATCAATAGAGTAAATCGATTTCCATTTAAGAATATTTTTAGCCTTATCACTGCTTACTCTGTAATTTCTCGTATCCTGGAACTGCATCTCTGAAACCTGCATTTCAACATCAGGAAAATGATTTCTTATTTGATATGCTAAATCAATGATTCTAACATTCTGTCTGTGTAAATTGTAAACTCCTGTAAAATCAGTATCAACATTCGCAACAACGGCTCTGGCAACATCTTTAACATGCAGTAATGGCCTGAACTGATCTCCGCCAAATACTGAAAGTTTATTATCCATGAAAGCTTTTAGAGTTAATAAGTTGACAACAAGATCCATTCTAATTCTTGAGAATAAATCGGAAACACCGAAAATAGTTCCTAGTCGGAAAATTATCGCATTATTATCTTTCAAGTGCCGTTCAGCATTAGCTTTAGTAACAGCATAAACAGATAGCGGATTTAGAGGTGAGTCTTCATTAAGCTCTCCGTCCTGAGCACCATAAACAGAACATGTTGACATAAATATAATTCGTTTATCATAATTTTCTGATAACCATTTCACTGTATTTTGATTTATCTGAACACTTACATCGGGATTTAGTGCACAAGCACCATCACCTACTAAGGCACCCAGCCAGATTACAACATCAGACCAATCAAGATATTTTTTTAACTTTGCTGTATCTCTCATATCACCATATATGAAGTCAACTACTTTTCTATAGCTATCTTCGTACAACAGTGAATCGTAAACCAGAACCTTATGATTTGTTTCTAGTAATAAATCGGTGATAGCACCACCTATATATCCGGAACCGCCAACTACAAGAATATTCATAGCAACTCAAAATAATATAAAACATAATTATATCAATTTATCAGATTATAACAATTTTTATGCCATTTAAATTATTATATAAGTGTTCTGACTTCTTCTGCTATTGCCAAACTTGCGGTCAGTCCAGGCGATTCGATGCCAATGAGGTTAATTAATCGTGGTAATCCTTTGTCGCTTTCTTCTTTGATGATAAAGTCCCTGAATTCTCCCTTTTCAGCTTTCAACTTGGGTCTGATCCCTGCCTGATCAGGTTGAATGTCCTCTAGATCCAAGGTTGGGATATATCTTTGAGCAGCATCGTAAAATTTTTGCTTCAAATGCTCATTTACTGTGTAGTCCTGTGTTCTTTCGGTTAGGAATTCTGTGTCGGGACCAAGCTTAAGGTCTCCAGCCATGTCGATAGTAACATGTATTCCTAAACCGGATAAACTCTTATTTGGAACCGGATAAATCAGATGATTGACCATATTTCGTTTTGCTGAGTTTAACTTGAAATAATGCCCGCGACAGTACTGAAGCCTGTAGCAAGCTTTATCTACATTAATACCTGCCAGCTCTGAAATTGTGTCGCAATCCAAACCTGCTGCGTTAATTATATAATTGGCTGATATTCGACAGTTTTCTCCAAATGGGTCAATTATCTCTAATTCGTATCCTTGATTACTTTTTTCAATATTTACTACTTTATGCTTATATGCGAAGTCTGTTCCGCTTTTTTTGGCTAATTCTTCTAATGATGCCATAAATTTATGCGAATCGATTATGCCTGTGTCCTTCGAAAATATTGCTGATTTTGCTTTTATATTTGGTTCTGCCTTTTCAAAATCAAATAGACTGACCTTCCGAATTCCGTCAACTCCATTTCGCTTTGCATTTTCAAAAATTTGCTCAACTTCAAATTCTTCATTTTCGTCAACAGCAATAATAAACTTTCCAATTCTTCTATGAGGAATATCATACTTAACGCACCATTCATATATACTCCTATTTCCCGAAACACATAATTTAGCTTTTAAGGAATTCTGAGGATAATATATTCCTGCATGAATAACTTCTGAATTTCTTGAACTTGTTTCCCATCCAAAACCCGGATTTCTTTCTATTACCAAACAAGAATGTCCAAGTTTAGAAATTTTTTCTGCGCAAGCTAAGCCAATAACACCGGCTCCGATTATTACAAAATCATAGTCCATTTAACACTGTTAAAAAATAATTACAATATAGCATCTTAATTTAGCCTATTTAAACCGACGCTGCCCAATGCAACCCAAAAGCCACCTCGTACTATTAAAGTTACCCCAAACTCCCCGTAACGCCAATTTATGAAGGTCGGTTTTTAGAGAAAAATCTCTAAAAAATTGACGCTGTTAAACATATAAACAACCCGACAGACGGTAATGTTTATGTCGCAAATTTTAAATTATAAAGAACAAATTTTCATCATATAATAAAACATTAATTCGTAAATTAAGAAATAAATATTACAGAGAGAAAAAAAATTGACTGATACGATTATTGCACTTGCTACTCCACCCGGAATTTCAGGATTGTCTGTTATCAGATTATCCGGTTCAGAATCAATTTCAATCGTTGACTCTTCATTTCTTGGGAAAAAGAAATTAACCGATGTTGCCTCCCATACAATACATTATGGCAATTTGATAAATCATGAGGAAATTATTGATACAGTAACGGCTTCTGTATTCAGAGAACCTCATTCCTATACAGGTGAGAACTCAGTAGAAATTTCCTGTCATGGATCTCCGATAGTAATCCAGGAAATTATATCCTTGTTGATACGCCATGGTGCACGTTCTGCGCAACCCGGCGAATTCACTAAAAGAGCTTTTCTCAATGGCAAATTGAATCTGATGCAGGTTGAATCTGTCGCTGATATTATTCACTCAAATTCTATTAAAGGTGCACTGACAGCGGCTAGACAGTTAGCGGGAAACTTCATCCAAAGACTTAGCGAGCTTAGGCAGAAACTTCTGGATATAGCCAGCCTTCTGGAACTTGAGCTTGATTTCGCTGATGAAGATATCGATCTGATTGAAAGAGATAGAATAATTAAACAGGTAGAAGAATCCATCGCCTATTGTAAAGATCTTTCAGCCTCCTACAAATCATCGGAGATATTGCGTTCAGGCTATTTCATAGGAATTGCCGGCTATCCAAACTCAGGAAAATCTACTTTATTCAATGCACTGCTTCAAAAAACAAGAGCAATCGTCAGTCATATCCCAGGCACAACCCGTGACTATATCGAAGAAACTCTCTACCTCGATGGAATGTCTGTGAAGATAATCGATACTGCAGGAATCAGAGAAACTGACGACGTTATAGAAATAGAAGGAATTCGGCTTGTAGAATCCGTACTTGGTCAATCTAATATGATTATTATTCTGAATGATATTTCAATTTCTCAGGATAATTCTGACAATCTAAAGAACCAGATTAGTCTGAAATATCCAGAAAGTGAAGTTGTAATTGTGCATAATAAGATTGATTCAGCAAATTGCGAATCCCAAAATACTGATAATATTTTCTTTATCTCAGCCAAAAAAGCAATGGGTATAGATGAATTAAAACTTTTTATTACAGAAAAAGCTAAACTCAGTACAGAAAGAGTAAAGGATATTTTGATAAATCAGCGACATGTTACTCTTCTCAATCAGGTTGTGGAGGAACTCAACAGTGCTGTTTTTGCTATAAATTCCGGGCTTGACAACACTGCTGTTTCCATAGATATCCGAAGAGCAACAAAAGCGTTAGGAGAAATTACCGGAGAAATCTGGAGTGAGGACGTCCTGAATAACATTTTCTCCCGTTTCTGCATCGGCAAATAAACTCAGAATCTGTAAAAGTGTTCCACGTGGAACACTTTTATTAACACTATTAATCTTTTTTAGTCAAACAAGGATGTTTGACCTACCAAAAAACACGTATGACAAGCAGCTCTTCTTGTCCTCAAATATTAAACCTGAATAATTAAATATCATTAGCCAAAAGTTTGTAAAATTACCCCCTAGTCTGTCATTCCTGCGAATGCAGGAATCTTTTTTTCACTATGAAAATCATAGATTCCTGTATGCATAGGAATGACATGATAAAAACCATATATTGATAAAGATTAAAAAATGTATATTCTATTACCCGAAATCAAATTTAGATATACTCAAATCGTCGTTTCCCTTCTAAATAATTGTAACTCTAGTAATTAAGCGTATTTGAAATGTATTCAGACCAATATAATATAATTGTAATCGGCGGAGGTCATGCCGGCATCGAAGCTTCCCACATAGCTGCACGCATGGGATGTACCGTTGCTTTGGTTACAATGTCTATCAATTCAATCGGAAGGCCGTCGTGCAATCCTTCTATAGGCGGATCTGCCAAAGGTCATCTTGTAAAAGAGATTGATGCTCTGGGAGGAGTGATGGGCTATCTGGCTGATATTGGCGGACTTCAATTCAAAATGCTTAATCGTTCCAAAGGTCCGGCTATATGGTCTCCACGTGCTCAGATTGATAAAGATAATTATCCAATTTTAGCGCAGAATCTTTTAAAGAATACAGAGAATCTAACAATTATTGAAGATACTGTTTCCGAGATACTTATTGAACACAATGAAGTTGTGGGTATCCGCACAGGATCAGGCACTAAACTGAAATCAAAAGCCGTTATCTTTTGTGCTGGTACCTTTCTCAATGGACTGCTCTTCACAGGTGAAGTAGTAACAGAAGGCGGTAGAGTTGATGAACCCAGCTCAAAGTTTATATCGGATGTACTTGTTAAATATGGATTCGATATGGGCAGACTTAAGACGGGCACACCACCTAGAATACTTAATTCTTCAATTGATTATTCTAAAGTCGGTCTTAGTGGTGGCGATGATGTACCGGAGCCATTCTCATACAGAACGGTATCTGTTAAGAATTCACTGATGTGCTATTCAACAGATACTAATCTGGAGACTCATGAGATTCTTCGAACTGGTTTCAGCCGTTCTCCTATGTTTACAGGCAGTATAAAAGGAGCTGGTCCCCGCTACTGTCCCTCGATTGAAGACAAAGTTAACAGATTCGCAGACAGAGATTCTCACAAAATCCTGCTCGAACCTGAGGGAATGAACACAAACTCGGTTTATGTAAACGGTTTCTCTACTAGTTTACCTGTAGATATTCAGATTGCAGGCCTTCGCGCTATTCCAGGCCTAGAAAAAGCCGAGATGTTGCGTCCTGGTTATGCTGTGGAATACGATTTCTTTTTTCCATATCAACTTAATTACACGCTTGAGACGAAAGCAATCAAAGGGCTTTACTTTGCAGGACAGATTAATGGAACTTCGGGCTATGAAGAAGCCGCAGGCCAGGGTCTGATTGCGGGTATTAATGCGGCATTGAAGTTGAAAGAGCAGAATGAATTTATACTAAAACGCTCTGAGGCTTATATTGGAGTTCTTATTGATGATTTGGTAAACAAAAGTACCGAAGAACCTTACCGTATCTTCACATCTCTGGCTGAATACAGGCTCCTTCTTCGTCAGGATAATGCCGACGAAAGACTAATGAAGTATGGAAACAAGTATGGACTGATACCCGATAACGTTTTTGAAAAGTTAACTAAGAAGCTTGAACTAAGAGAGAGAGCAAACATCTATATAAGGAGCACCAAGATTAAATCAGATTTTGCAAATGAGTATCTTGAATCAATCGGTGAATCTTCGGTTAAGGATTCCACTGATTATTATTCGCTTACCAAACGCTCAACCGTTCAACTTGATAAGCTTTTGAGATTGACAGATGAACATCCTGAGGAAATTCTGGGATTCATTCAGGATACAAAACTACTAACTCAGCTTCAGACAGAAGTTAAGTATGAAGGATACATTCAGAGACAACTAAAAGAATTGAATTATTTCCTCGATAATGAGGACAAGAAGATACCGTCCAGTATTAATTATAACGAGATTACATCGTTATCAAAAGAAGCACGAGAAAAGCTTTCCAAGATTAAACCTACATCTTTAGGTCAAGCTTCTAGAATTTCCGGTGTTTCCGCTTCCGATGTATCTATACTGGCTATTTATTTAAAATAATGTTCCACGTGGAACATCTCTATATTTATTATGGCAACTACACCACAATACAATAAAACAATCGCTATCATCGGTAGTTCATCGAGAACTGCTGAGGCTTTGCTGCGATTCATCACACTTGAACAAAGATATAAAATCTACAGCTTTTCATCGGACGTAACAATCAATGATCGGTTTCCAATAACTGAGTTTTTCAATTACGGCAGCCTTCAGCCAAAAGAAACAAGAGAAGCCCTGATATATCTAAAGCCTGACGTCATCATTAATACAGCTGGATTAAATCTTAAGCAGACAAATGCTTCTGATAAAAAAAGCGCGTGGAATCATAATGTAGGTGTTGTTGAGAATCTAGTCAAGGTGGCTCGAATCATCGATGCTCATTTCATAATGATTTCTACTGATAGGGTTTTTGATGGCGTAAAAGGACCTTATTCCGAAACAGACAAACCACTTCCAGTATCAAACTTTGGTAAGAACAAACTTGCTGCTGAGAATTTCGCTATTTCCGGAGCTGATAAAATTTCAATTATCCGCGTATCTGAAATCTATGGCTTATCTTCGATTAATAAACCTGATTTTGTGAATGAGATACTTGAATCGATTCTAATTGAAAAGCCTATAGTTCTTGACAATAATACTAAATATACTCCTACCAACGCTCTGGATCTCGCTCTTGTTATAAATAAAATTGCCGGCAAAGGTAAATTGGGTATTTATAATGCCGGATCGTCAGATCTTGTTACGGATTACACTGCTGCAAAGACTATTGCTAAAGTCTATAACCTTGATGAAAATATAATTAGCTGCTCGGATGAGAAAAAGACAAAGGGCACTAACTATGGCTTGATCACTCTAAAGACCGAAACAGATCTCGGAGTGAAAATGCCCTCTTATGAAAGCAGTATTGTAACATATAAAACCCTATCAATGGGAAATAAGCCTATAAAATTATTAATATAATCGGATTAAATATGAAGTCTCTTCCTGCTTTCGATGGATTCAAACCGGATGTACTTGAATTCTTCACTCAATTGAAAAACAATAACAGCAAAGAATGGTTCGATGCCAACCGTTCTGTTTATGAAAATACAGTAAAATTTCCAACCCAGAGTTTTGTTCTCGAGATGGCTTCTGCATTTGCTCAGACTGGACTTCCTTATATGGCAGATATAAAGAGATCACTCTTCCGCATCAACCGTGACATTCGGTTCAGTAAGAACAAAGATCCATACAAAACGAATCTCGGCATATATTTCCCGTTCAAAGTAGAAGCAGGTCCTAAAAAACCTGTTGAGTCTTGTGGAATTTATCTGCACATTGAACCAACGGAGTTCTTCATTGCCGGTGGAATCCACATGCCAGAGCCACAGCAGTTGAAGAGTATTCGTACAAAAATACATAAGGATTGGGATGAATTTGAAGAAATCGTTACCGATAAACAATTCCTGAAAGAATTCCCCGGTAAGTGGGAAGGGGAAAAGCTAAAGAAAGCTCCAGCCGGTTTCCCCGCTGACCATCCTTCAATTGATTGGCTCAGGCAGAAGGAATTCACTGTCTATCAAGCTATTAAAGATAAAGACATTCAATCCAGGAAAATTATCGATACTCTTTTACAAAAAGCAGAGACACTTGCCCCATACAATGACTTCCTTCGTGACGCAATGTATGGTAATGAATAGAACATTTAGTATTTTTGTATTCTTTATTACACTTTATGATAAATAGTATGCTCAATCTCACAGTATCAAGAGTTAAGGAAATCCTATCTGCAACAAAAGGCAAGACCATCGCCGTTATTGGCGACGTCATGCTCGATCGTTACTTCTGGGGCAGTGTTTCACGTATTTCACCTGAAGCACCAGTTCCCGTTATAGATATAGAAAAAGAAACTTTCCATCTTGGCGGTGCTGCTAACGTAGCAAACAATCTGAAGTCGCTCGGCATTAGTCCCCTGCTCTGCGGGATTCTCGGTGATGACAATTCTGGTAAAATGTTTGCCAATATTGCTCATGAATCCGGTATCGACGCTTCTGGCTTGTATCTTCATCCCGGAAGACCTACTACAGTCAAAACCCGCATCATCGGTAATAATCAGCAGATCGCACGGCTGGACCGTGAAGTTCGCGATGCCATTCCGATTGATATAGAGCAACATATTTTGAAAGCCCTCCAAGGTGCAAACAATTTATCTGGAATTATATTCGAAGATTACAACAAGGGCACTGTTACCGAGTTTCTGATACTCGAAGTTATGGCTTTTGCTAAAATGAATAACATACCAGTCTTCGTGGATCCAAAGTTTGAGAATTTCTATAATTTCAAGCAGGCAACTGTCTTCAAGCCTAACCGCAAAGAGGCTTCTATGGCTCTTGGACTACCTCTTTCGACTAGAGAAGAAGTTATCATCGGTGGGAAATTGCTTTTGGAAAAGCTTGATGCTAAAAACGTTATGCTTACTCTCGGAGCTGATGGAATGATGCTCTTCGAGAGTAATGGCGATGTTTCATCTGTCGAAACAAGAGCACGCATGGTTGCTGATGTTTCAGGTGCAGGAGATACTGCTATTGCAACAATGGCTGCCTCAATCGCCGCAGGATCAACTATCAAGGAATCTGCAACAATGGCAAATCTCGCGGCTGGTGCGGTCTGTGAAAAGCCCGGCATAGTATCGATTACTCCGAACGAGATATTCGATTCAGTTGTGCGCAATTCAACGGAATACTAAGATGCTGATACCAATCGAAGAAATAGAGCAGTTCAGCAATCAACTTCGCAATGAGGGCAAAAGCATTGTCTTCACTAACGGATGCTTCGATATTCTCCATGTGGGACATACGACATATCTGCAGAAAGCTAAGGATCTGGGCGATGTTCTGATTCTCGGTCTGAACAGCGATGCGTCCGTCCGCAGACTGAAAGGTGAATCACGTCCGATAAACAATGAAGTCGACAGAGCCGCTGTACTCCTTGCTCTGCGTTCGATAGACCATGTTGTAATTTTCCCCGAAGACACACCTTTCAATCTGATAAAGCTTATTCAACCCGATATATTAGCCAAAGGCGGCGACTACAGCCGCGATACGATTGTAGGAGCTGACATCGTAGAAGCACGAGGCGGTAATGTCGTTGTTATCCCTCTTGTTGACGGCAAGTCCACAACCGCCACTATCAACAAGATGCAGACAAATTGCTGACGAGGTAAGATCTTGCCTAAACTACAAACATATATCTCAATCCTGCGTGGAATCAACGTCAGTGGTCAGAAGCTGATAAAGATGGATGCCCTGCGGGAAATGTACGAGGATCTCGGTTTCCAATCAGTGCAAAGCTATATACAGAGCGGCAATGTGATATTCCAAACCAAGGAAACTCCAAATTCTGAACTTGAAAAAACTATCACTTCAAAAATCTCAGATGTGTTTGGCTTCGATGTACCTGTACTGGTGCTGAGTCTGGAGGAAATGAAGACTGTCTCCGGGAATAATCCTTTCGTAAACGACAGACATGAAGACATCAACTTCCTCTATGTAACATTCCTGGCTGATGTGCCGGAACAAGCACTGATTGACAAGATACGCAATGAAGTAAAAACCGATGATGAATTCGAGGTGATAGAAAAAGCAATATATCTGTTCTGTCCCAAAAACTACGGTAATAGTAAACTCAACAACAACTTCTTCGAATCGAAACTTAATACCCCCGCCACTACCCGCAACTGGAAAACAGTGCTGGAGCTGGTGAGAATGGGAAGCATTGGATAGCTAATATGAATGTGGTTTGAGTTAATATGATACTGATTATTAATAGGGAGAATTAATGAATAATAATAAAATAATTATGTTAAAAGAAAGAATAGAATTCGATATTTTAACTTCGCTTAATGATGTTAAAGCCAACACAGAAGATATGATAAAAAAGAATATTTCTTTTATCAATACAGTGAATAATAAATATAATTTCAAATTTCTTGGTTTTGTGTTGGAAGTATTTTTACTAGAACCTTATCAAAATAATGATGATGAAGGACCAGTATTGTCCATTGATTTTAATTATCCAGAAATACGAGATATGGAATGGGATACAACAAAAATGATAATTAGAGCTGATTATGGTAGGCCAGGATTATGGTTTGATATGGAAGAAATGCATTATATCATTAATGAGATTGATGAAGCCATTTATAATAATATATTAAATAAAATTACTGATTTTGTAAAAGAATTTGAAGTTTTTATTATAAATGAAATCAATAACAATTATTAGGGGGAATTGAAATTTTAAGTGAGTATTCATCTAATTTTGAATAGTGAATAAAAACTGTGTCCATATAATTGTACAAGTTATATATTAAAAGCCTTGGTGGAAAATTTTGCAGGAATCTCAAAACCCGCGCCACCACCCGCAACTGGAAAACAGTACTGGAGCTGGTGAGGATGGGAGAAGGAAAATAAATGAGAAATATGCATAACCTAATCCCAATATTATTAAGATGTACACGATGTAAAGATAAGAAGTTTGTGTTTGTTTTGATATATTGTATTTAGTATAAATAATAAAATGAATAATAAAAATCAATCTATGGACTATATAACACAGATAAATAGTTTTTTAAGACCAAATACAACTGAAAAGGAACTAGTACTTGATTTATTTGCTGGTTGTGGTGGATTATCTTTAGGATTTGAAGCAGCTGGATACAAAACCATTGGTTTTGAGATGGACAAAGTTGCAGCGAATACATATACCAATAATTTGGGAAGTAATTGTCATGCTGTAAAACTTGATCTTGATTTTGATTATCCTCAAGCTGAAATCATTATCGGAGGTCCTCCATGCCAACCCTTCAGTGTTGGAGGTTATCAAAAAGGAATCAAAGATTCTAGGGATGGTTTTCCTGTCTTTATTGATGCTGTTAAAAAACTTCAACCAAAAGTTTTCTTGTTTGAAAATGTAAGAGGTCTTTTATATTCCAATAAATGGTATTTTGAGTTAATAATTAATGAACTACATAAGCTCGGATATGTAATTGATTTTAAACTAATAAATGCCGTAAATTTTGGTGTACCTCAAAATAGAGAACGTTTATTTGTAATTGGGCATCGAACTAAATTTACTTTCCCCAAACAAAAGGTAAATAAGGTTTCAGTTTTAGAAGCAATAGGAGATCTAATGTATACAACTCCACCTGAAAGCAAGTTCCTCACTGAATCTATGGATAAATATATTTCAAATTATGAAATCGCTTCATCTTGCATTAATCCTAGAGACTTATACCCTAATAGACCAGCTCGGACATTGACTTGTAGAAATCTTGCAGGTGCAACCGGTGATATGCAGAGAATAAGATTACATGATGGAAGAAGAAGACGTATCTTAGTAAGAGAGGCAGCAAGATTGCAAAGTTTCCCTGATTGGTTCGAATTTTCTGGTACTGAAACACAACAGTTTTATCAAATTGGAAATGCAGTGCCTCCTCTTTTAGCTTATAATCTGGCATTAGCATTAAAAGATTGTTACAAAATGGATGAAATCTTTTCAATTGAAACAGTTCTTGATAACAAAATGATTGCTAATAAAGAATTTACTTTGTTTTAATTATGAAAAACTACATTTCAAATAGTAAGAAGCCAAATAATATAAAAATATTAATTGATGAGGCACTTGACATTTTGTTCAGTGTGGGAATTCCTTTAGATCAAACAACAGAAAGAAGATTAGAACGCACAGCAATGTGCTTTTTAGCTGTTGCTGGAGTAACTGGTAGTTGGAAAAATGCTATTTCTGATAAGAATTTAAAAACAAGGGATATAATAAATTTTCTAAATTTAAATTTCAAAGAAAATATTTCATCTGGATCTTATGATGATATCAGACGTAAAGATTTAAAAACACTTGTGTTATCAGATATTGTAATCAATAGTGGCGACAATAAAAAATCTGCTACAAATAATCCAACACGTGGATATTCAATCCATCCTGATTTTAAAAATTTAATCATTCATTATAATACCAAAAATTGGCAGATAGAATTGAACAAATTCAATGAAAATAGACCTTCGCTTTCTGAACAATTAGCTAGGAAACGAGATATTGATAAAATACCTGTAAAACTACCTAATGGTAAACCACTTATATTTTCTTATGGGGAACACAATCTCCTACAAAAACAAATAATCGAACATTTTTTACCTCGGTTTGGTAGTGATTGTGAAGTTTTGTACATAGGTGATACTTCAAATAAAATGCTACATATTGAGTTAAATGAATTACAGAATATTGGCTTTTTTGAGCTTTCACATGATGAGTTGCCAGATATTATAGCATTTAGCAAAAATAATAATTGGTTATTTTTGATCGAAGCTGTTCATAGCTCTGGACCAATGAGTGAAATTAGAGTTTTAGAATTAAAAAAACTTTTAAAGGATTGTAAAGCAGAATTAATTTTTGTGACAGCTTTTCTCACCAAAGTAATTTTTAAAAAATGGATAATGGAAATTGCATGGGAAACTGAAGTCTGGATAGCTGATAATCCTGACCATTTAATCCATTTCAATGGACATAAGTTCCTTGGTACATATTAAAACCCACGCCACCACACGAAACTGGAAAACTGTGCTGGAGCTGGTGAGGATGGGAGAAGGAAAATAATTTACTTGCTATAGACAAATTCCAGAATAAACCTAGGCTTTGAATCTTTGTTTAAATTTAAAATTTTCGTTACGTTTCCTGCTTCATCATACCATAATTTATGAATGTAGTATTCATTGGGTGTGATATAACTCTCAAATATGCAGTTACCATTATTATCATATTGTAGACTGTGTGTACCGGTAATGTCTGTTCCCCATGAATAAAGAACTTCTTTTATTAGCTTGTTTTTATCGTTATATTCACACACAAATTTCCCGTGTGAAAGTGAAGTGTTAAATGAAGATTCTATTTTTTTCCCAAATTTATCATACTTTATTATTTCGGTACCATCATCATAGCTGGACCCAGTCGTTGTTTTTTCAAGTTGATTTTCTGTTCGAACATAAGTTATTATTTTATCATCGAGTATCGTACTATCACGCCAAAGAATTATTTCTCTGGTTTGTTGACCAAGACTATCATACTCAAATTTCCTGACTGTACCTGGTTTGCTTTGGTCAACATAATAATTTATAATTTTCGTTAATTTATTTTTATTATAGATATATATGTCTCTTGATTCATGATTAGACCCATCAATATCAAAAATAATAAGCTCAACTTTTTTTCCACTAGAATCATATTTAATTGAGGCTTTTAATTTTCTGGATTTAATGTCCAAAGTGTCTGATTTAAAGTTTGTCTGAAATACCTGACATTGACGATAGTCTCCATATACAGTCATCATTCCATAAAGTGAATCATAATCCCCAAATGTGGTCTCAGTATAATATGTAAGCATTAATAAAAGAAAAAGAGCCATTAGAATTGCTTTCAAATAATTTTACAAATGAAGATGATTATTCCCTACTTTACTTTATAATCAATCAAATCTTTTTCAATAATTACTTTTCCTTTTGAATTATAACATTCCTCTCTTATTTCGCCAACACCTTTTAAATAGTAAGTACAAATCTGATAAACCAAGTCATCTTCCCGCCTTTTAGAAATATAATCATTAATAGTGCTCTCCATATAATAGCAATATTTTTTCCCATATTTTGTATTAATAAATCTCTTTCCAACCCATTTTCTGTCTGGATTATCCGGATCAATCATATTTATACCTGGTTCTTCATAAATTATCTCATAATACCATTTAATTGTCTTGGGTTCAGGTTCTCTTGACTGTGTAACTTGTGTCTGTGTTTCGGATTTAAAATAATAAAAGTACTTAGTATTTTTTTCCGAGCTAAGATTCTTATTCCAATTAAGCTTATAAGCTAATGTAGTTGTGTCTCTATTGTTTACATATACGTGAACGGTATCTAATGACAGAACCTTAACTTCGAAAGTGTCTTTAATCCCTTCTTGAATATAATTGATTTCGTAAGTCCAGTAATTCCCCACCGAAACAGGGAGCATTTGTGTTCGGATTGAATCAGGATGTATTGTTGGTATCTTTGCAGTGTACCAGTTTATAGGATTAGAGCATGAGTAACAAAGAAGCAAAGATAGAGATATTAGAAAATACTTCATAGATGCCCCGAATAAATATTAAATATATAATATTGTAATCCGACAATATAAGGAAATATTAGAAATATAAAGAAAATAAATTTAGAAGATTATTTAGTGATGATAGAAACTTGGAGTCAGATATCCCTATTTCTTCACCACGTATTTTATCAGATTGCGTTCGCTGAAGATTTTGTCCTGAGATAAGAAATGAACTTTTACAAGACCTATTCCTTTGTGATAGTATGATCTATTGTGGGATGTGATAAGCTCCTTCTTGGAATGAGGGATTTTCTCCATCACGTAGCATTGCAGATTGCCAAACCTGGTGTCAATATTTTCTGTTCCTTCAAACCGGATGTACTGGTTCGATGTATCTATCTGAGCTGTTTCGGGATTCTCGGATAAAACGTCGGAGAAGCCGGTTATATTATTAGGATCGTCCTCCTCCGAATAGACCAGCTGTGTCTGAGATTCGCATTTGACATAGTAAAAATCAATTCTGCTGAGATTGGGTTTGGATGATGATTGCTTAATTCTGTAACCCATCATTTTTCTCTTATTACCCAATTTGTAATAGTAGATATTCTGCAAGCCGGTAATTTCGAACTTAACGGTATCCTTGCCTCCGGAGATATTGCTATCCTCATAAACCCAGTAATTGCCAACAGACAGAGGAAGCATCTGCGTTCTGATAGAATCGGGATTGATATTGGGAATACACACTGATACGTTCATGTTGTTACATGAATACATCATTGTGAGAAAAATCAAAACAAATATATATTTCAGTAATATATTCAAAAAATAATAATACTCTGGAAAAAATGAATTGTAAACCAGATTACATTTTCGTCGAATGTACTTATAATCTGAGGTATAATTAGCTAGTCTATTAGTTAGCGAAATAAGTGTCAAACAGGATTACAGATATAGGAGATTGTTATATTTTTCTCTTTTTTGATTTATAATTGCATTTAGGTGCTTTTCTGCAATTATAATTTCTTATATTTGCAGTTAAGGCATTAAGTGCAAATATAAATTTTCATAATTGCAGGAAACAGAAATGGATATAACTAATTTTCAATCCGGTTCATATCAGCAAAGATATAAGTACAAATCCTTTCTACCCCAAAAGATTGATATTGAATGGGAGGTCAGTGATCTAAATTTGATAAGTTTATTGAGTAAAGCCGATATCAAACTCGGCGAGCTTAATGCATACTCTCAGTTAATACCGGATGTTGACTTTTTTATTAAAATGCACATTCGCAAGGAAGCCAGCCAGAGCAGTAAGATAGAAGGAACACAGACAAATATAGAAGACATTCTGCAAAAAGCCGATAATATAAGTCCCGAAAAGAGAGATGACTGGAGTGAGGTACAAAATTATATTTCTGCCATGAATTTTGCAATATCAGAACTTAACAGCCTGCCTATATCCACCAGATTGATTAAAAATACGCATAAGATACTTTTATCCGGTTGTAGAGGTAAAAACAAACAACCCGGTGAATATCGAAAAAGTCAAAATTGGATTGGTGGTGCTTCGATAAACGATGCCTCATTTATCCCACCTCATAATGACGAAGTTAATGATTTGATGAGTGATTTAGAAAAATTCTTCAATAATGAAAATAATAAATTGCCAGTTCTTCTTAAAGCAGGAATTTCTCATTATCAGTTTGAGACTATTCATCCTTTTCTTGATGGTAATGGCAGAATTGGCAGATTATTAATCACACTTTATTTAATCAATAATAATTTACTATCAAAGCCCTGCTTATACCTATCTGATTTCTTTGCTAAGAACAGGCTTCTATATTACGACAACTTATCCAGAGCTAGAATTAACAATGATTTAAGACAATGGTTGATGTTCTTCCTGGAAGGTGTTTTCCAAACATCGCAAAATGCAATTGATACATTTAGAAAGATAATTGCTTTAAAGTCAGATATAGAATCAACTAGAATTGTAACTTTAGGCAAAAGATCGAAATCTGCACTTGAATTATTAAATTACCTTTTTAGCGAACCATTAATTGAGACAACTGATTTACCGGTTATCTTAAAATTGAATAACTCAACTGTTAACAGATTAGTCGATCAATTTGTAAATCTTAATATTTTAAAGGAAGTTACAGGTTACAAGAGAAACAGAATATTTATCTTTAAGGAATATCTTGATTTATTCGAATAATCAAATAAATTTATTATTACACTTCGAATATATCCTCATAAAACTTGTAATTTTCTGCATACATAGTATATATCATCTTTTGGAAAGTATCGGTATTTTTCTTAGGAATAGTCTCTGTATATCGAATATCAGGTGAGCTCAGGAGGATACGAAATGTACTAAAATAGCAAAAGCCCCTATAATTCTCATTATAAGGGCTTTTCTATAGAGCCACTTGGCGGACTCGAACCGTCGACCTGCTGATTACAAATCAGCTGCTCTACCAGCTGAGCTAAAGTGGCGTCAAATAGGATTACAAATTTAAGAGAATATTCTATTTTTTCCTAATATTTTTTTTATTATCCCCATTTTTTTACTTTTTCTACGCTTTTAATGCATTTGTAGTTTTTCATTTTCATATTTAAAAGAATTGGAATTTGAGCTGAATCTTTTCATTCTTTTGTCCATTACAAATATACCTGATGATATTTAAACAATCTACCTTTCATTGTCACAAAACGATATCAACATTATTCGTTCCTCTATAAATCGGTATAAAATCATTATAAAAATTTAAGACCATACCTGAATGAATTTATACAACTTTTATGTCGTTTACTAAAATTTCAATTATAAATAAAATTAAATTCAATAAAATACTAAACCTAATCTAAAAGTTTATTCACAATAATGAATTGTATGTTAATATTAATGTGGATAATACCAATCGAAAAAAAGTTCTTCTTCTTACATATTATTATCTTTTATTTTTTATTATTAAATATATTAATAATAGTATGGCGGTGTGGATATGTGGAAAACGGCATTGTCGGATCGTGCTATTACCTTACTTTTCAATTAGTTATGAACGGGATTTTTGAGATTTCTGATGTTGACAAAAGTTGGAAATCTACTGGGTTATCAACATGGTGATTTTGTTATATTTTTCTTCATCTCATCTGTTTTTGACAATCAATGTTATCCATAATTTACTAACACGTATTTTAACACAATCTTAATACAATGTTAAAAACTTTTTGAAAAATTAAGAAATCTTCTCTATTATCGCATTAACTCTTTAATATCGACAGTTCAAATACTTTCTTGAGGGAATAGTCAATATATTTCAAGAATAAAATCGTTTTGCAAACAATTAGGAATCCAAATATGCAAAATTTTCTGTTATTTTTAATGGTGATAATTTCAATGAATATTATAAATGCTTGCTCACAAGAAGACACAACCAAAAAGGAATTCGTAAAAGATCCTGCTCAATTCAACAAACTCTCTCCAGAGGAAACCCGCGTCATTGTCAATAAAGGCACAGAACAGCCATTCACGGGTAAGTACTACCAGAACAAGGAAAAGGGCACTTACATCTGCCGCAGATGCAATGCTCCGCTCTACAGATCATCGGACAAGTTCGACTCAGGCTGTGGCTGGCCCAGCTTCGATGACGAGATCTCCGGAGCCGTCAAGAAAATTCCCGATGCCGACGGAATGAGAACAGAGATCCAGTGCGCCAACTGCGGAGCTCACCTAGGTCATGTTTTCAAGGGCGAAGGCTTCACCAAAAAGGACACTCGGCACTGTGTCAATTCAATCTCGTTGGAGTTTGTTAAGGAATAAAGGTAGTTTTTGAAATTGGAGATTTGATTTCTAATTGTTTATTCCAAGTTTCATTCAAACATATAATAAAAAATTATGCTGCCATTCCTGAAAATGCAGGAATCTTGTAGAATTAGATGTTTTACTTGGACAATCCCGGAATAAGAAAAATATCAAATCTTTTATAGAAGATAGAAACTTGGTATTGGAAGTTCAGAATTTTCTTAGAATCTAGAGAGCTCTATTAAATGAAAATCTTATACAAATAATAATTTTCTTCATTTATCAGCTATCACCAGCATTTCAAAATCTTCGGTTGTGAGCTTGTCATTCCGCGAGAAAGCTCCCAGCTTGGCTCCGAATATATCCACCTGCCTGAATCCCAGTGATTTCAGCAGCCACGTTATCTCGGACGGTACATAATATCTCTCGTTGCAGACCAGTTCCCTTGTGTTGCCGTGGTCATCTTCAATCGACGTGATGTTGTGGTCGCGGAATGTCATCAGATCGAACGTGTTACTTCTGTATGTGGCGTTACCCTCTCCCTTTGCTGTGTCGAGGAATTGCTCCACCGAATGATACAGCGGGAACAATCCGTTGAGAGTAGTAAAGATCATCTTTCCCTTACTTTTGAGCGAACGGCTAACACTGTTCAGAATTTCGAAATTCATCTCGTCGGTTTCCATCAGCGGGAATCCACCCTCGCATAGCATGATTGCCAGATCGAATTCCTCGCGGAACGGCAGGTTCCGTGCATCATGTTTCTGAAAGGCAATATTTAGTCCCTGAGCCTCTGCCTTTTGCTGAGCATTAGCAAGCTGTGAGTCCGAGAGATCAATGCCCGTCATGCTGTAACCCCGCTTTGTCAATTCGATAGAATGTCTGCCCGTGCCGCATCCCACATCGAGTATCCTCAAAGCCTTGTTCCGCCCGATTTCCGCTTCGATAAAATCACATTCGCCGATAGTCCCCTGAGTAAAAACCTCATTATCGTAGCTTTCGGCATAATCCTCAAAAAGTGTCTCGTACCATTGTTTCATTGCAGGTGCTCCTTAATAAATTACAAACCCCGGCAGGGGTGATATATTAATAGTAAAATCCCAAATAAAGAACATCAAAGCCCCGTAGGGGCGAGATATTAATTATATTAATAGAAATAGTAAAATTCAATAAAATCAGCCAACCCTTTTGATATTCATTCGTCTATTTATTAAATTAATAGAATTTTAAATATAAATCAAAAAATGATTATAAAAAAAATTATATTTCTTCTTTCTATTTTACTGGTATTTGTTTCATGTACAAAAGAACATGATAAAATCAAAAATGATAATATCAATAATAAAGAAATAATTGATTCAACTAAAACAAGAGTTGTATTGTTAGGGACAGGTACGCCAAATCCGACTCCTGAGAGGTCAGGTCCTGCTGTTGCCGTTATAGTAAATGGGCAAGCTTATTTAGTCGATGCAGGTCCTGGAATTGTCCGAAGGATTAGTGCTTCATATAATAATGGTATCAAAGCACTCAAGATTGATAAAGTCAGAACTTTATTTCTAACTCACTTACATTCTGATCATACAACAGGTTTGCCCGACTTGTTATTAAACAGCTGGGTATTGGGCAGAGATAAGCCTTTCTTTGTTTATGGGCCGAAAGGAACGAAAAACCTGACTTCTAAAATTCTCGAAGCATATAAAGACGACATTGACAACAGGCTTGATGGTCTCGAACCTATAGATAAAGAAGGTTATAAGATCGAAGCCTTGGAATTTGATGAAGGCTTAGTTTACAGGGATTCTAACGTTATTGTTTATGCTTACCGTGTAGAGCATGGTACCTGGAAATCTGCTTATGCACTTAAATTTGTAACACATGACAGAGTAATTACCATTTCGGGGGACTGCAAACCATGTGAAGGAATTTTAGCTGCTAGTAAGGGATGTGACTTGTTGATTCATGAAGTTTACTCATATAAGGGATTTTTGACAAAAAAACCGGAATGGCAAAAATATCACAAACTTTCGCATACATCAACTTATGAACTGGCAGTTCTCGCAAATAAAGTAAAACCCAAGAAATTAGTATTATATCATGTATTATCCTGGGGTTCAACTCCCGAAAATTTACTGCAAGAAATTAAGAATTCTTATAATGGAAATGTTGAATGCGGCTCTGATTTAGGAGTTTATTGATATACCGGGAATTACAGGCTTATGCTTTGATAAAAGCACGATAGAAAGCTATCTCGATCATTATTACCCCAGCATTTTTAGTAGTTCATCTGTATCTCTTCTGCAATTTCAGTATAAGTCACATTCTACCAGCTGTTTAATAATAAGTTTATATGCATCAAAACGCAATTTTGAAATTTATATTTTAGAGAAGAAAGCAATGTTTAATTGCAGGTGCTCCTTAATAAATGAATTATTGCATCTTTGCCTTTGTATCCTGAATAAGTTCTTCTATCTAAATCCCAAGGTCTACAAGAAGGATGATTTAGAAGAACTAGACTAGATGATACATTATTCTTAAAAGTAACATTACCAATTTTTTGATGGTTTAGATTGTCAATTGATGTAAAATTCTTGATCTTGGACCACACATTAAGTTCTGTAGATGAAGCAGATAAGAATTCAGCTACTCTTAATCCAAGAACTAAAATAACTTTGGGCTGTTGTAGTGCTAATTGAAATAAAAATAAATCTTGACAAGAATTTATAAACGATTTGTCTTTGAAAGCTGGTGATTTTCCTATTGAACTTTCACCTTTTCTAATTCCCATAATTGCATTAGTAAAGAAACAAATACAAGGGTTAATGCCTGCTTCATTTAAATAAATCAATAGATTACGCCAAGTACTGTTCTTTTGTATATCCTCTTCACCCTGATGCAATGATTTTTTGAAACCTCTTTCACTATCGAAGTCTTGACCAAGAATCATTATTGATTTGTCCGATATTTGATCTGAATTATCAAATGTTCCCTTTCCTCCAGGAAAAAATGCTCTTCTAGGAATTTCTCCTCTCACTTTTATCATTGAATCAGGATATTCAAGCATCTCAGCTTCTTGGTATAATTTCTCAATTTCAGTCATAAATAGATAAAGTCACATTCGCCGATAGTCCCCTGAGTAAAAACCTCGTTATCATAACTTTCGGCATAATCCTCAAAAAGTGTCTCGTACCATTGTTTCATTGCATGTGCTCCTTAATAAATTACAAACCCCGGCAGGGGTGATATCTTAATAGTAAAATCCCAAAAAAAGAACATCAAAGCCCCGTAGGGGCGACATCTCCCTCTTGTAAATCAAAAACATATCTCTCATCATATTCAATTTTATGCGATTTTAAAAATTCAATATATTCCTGCTGAAATGTTTTTGTTTGGTGATGGATTTCCTGATTATTGATATATGCTATAACCTTATCCAACTGAGAATGAGATACTGAGAATGCACTGAATCCTTCCTGCCAAGTGAATTTTCCTTTGACTAATTTATTCGTATTGATCCATTTTGAAGAACTAGCTTTTATCTCTCTAATTAAATGAGAAAATGAAACATCCGGTCTAATGCTAATTAGAATATGCAAATGGTCAGGCATTCCATTGATTGAATAGATTTTTTGTTGATTGTTATTCACAATTCCGCAAATGTATTTATACAGTTCCTCATTCCACTTTTTACTGATAATATTTTCTCTTCCCTTTACAGAAAATACACAGTGAATATACATTTGAGAGTAAGTGTGAGCCATAATATGTCACTCCTACGGAGTTTTTAAAGTAGTGAGATACGTTTTTCTATTAATATCTTTTCCCTACGGGAAAAAGCAAATCTATATATATTAGAAGAATGATACAAATTATATTTTTTATAATTATGCTAAAAGCCTCGTAGATGCGGGATATTAGTAGAAATTACAAAACCCCGGAAGGGGTGATATATTAATAGAAAATATCCTACAAAAGGGACTCAAAGCACCGTAGGGGCGACATCTAAGTTGTTTCAATCTCTATATCGCTCCTACGGAGCTTTTTATTTTGTGGGATAACGTTTTCTATTAGGATTAAACCCCTACGGGGAAAGCTTCCAATTTTTTGAAGAAAGTAATCTTTACTCCCAGTAAATGAATTTATTAAATTTAGAACCCCGGTAGGGGTGATATCTTAATAGAAATAGTAAAGTTTAATAAATTCAGCCATCCCTTTTGATATTCATTCGTCTATTTATTAATTTACAAAAATTTTTAAACTTATTATTATAATAACGATTCCCATGAAAACAGAAAAAATAATTATTCTCGATTTCGGCTCTCAATATACACAGCTGATCGCCCGCAAAGTCCGCGAATGCGGCGTCTATGCAGAGATTTATCCGTTCACAATCTCGCAGGAAAAACTCATCGAGCTGAACCCCAAGGGTATCATCCTTTCGGGCGGTCCATCCAGCGTTTACGCAGAGGGTGCACCAATACCCTCGTTTGACGTTTTCTCGCTGGGATTCCCCGTTCTCGGCATCTGCTATGGACTTCAGCTCCTGGCATACACAAAGGGCGGATCGGTCGATAAAGCTGCCCATCGCGAATTCGGACGCGCCGAACTCGTAATCGACTCCGGCGATGATATCTTCGAGGGTGTCTCCAGTCCCACATCGGTCTGGATGAGCCACGGCGACCATCTTACGTCACCTCCTGCCGGATTCGAAACGATAGGCCACTCGGGCAACACCGATTTCTGCGCTGTCAGCTCCGCCGACCGCAAAATCATCGGGATTCAGTTCCATCCCGAGGTTCACCACACAATCGAGGGCAAGATCATACTTAATAACTTCGTCCGCAAGGTCTGCGGCTGCACCGAGCAATGGAACGCACACTCATTCATCGAAACAATGATCAAAACCATACAGGAAAAAGTTGGCGATGACTCGGTTCTACTGGCTCTCAGCGGCGGTGTCGATTCGACCGTGGCGGCAGTTCTGCTCCATCAGGCTCTCGGCGACCGTCTGCACTGCGTCCACATCGACAACGGACTGATGCGCACAACCGAAAGCGACACAATCTACAAATTATTCAAAGAATCATTCAAAATCCCGATAGAAGTCATCGACGGTACCGAACTATTCCTGGGCAGATTAGCCGGAGTGGAAGATCCCGAAAAGAAGCGCAAGATCATCGGCACCGCATTCATTGACCTTTTCGAAGAATATGCCAAAAATCTGAACGGTGTTAAATGGCTCGCACAAGGGACACTCTATCCCGATGTAATCGAGTCTGTATCCGTAAAAGGACCGTCCGTTGTCATCAAATCGCACCACAACGTAGGCGGACTGCCCGACAAGATGAACCTCAAAATCCTCGAACCGTTCCGCGAACTCTTCAAAGACGAAGTCCGCGCAGTGGGACGCGAGCTCGGAGTGCCCGAATGGTTCGTCGCAAGGCATCCATTCCCCGGACCGGGACTTGCTATCCGCATCCTCGGTGCCGTATCGAAGGACAGACTGGGCTTACTCCGCAAGGCTGACGACATCTACCTCGAGGAAATCCGCAACGCCGGACTCTACGACGAGATCTGGCAGGCATTCGCAGTCCTGCTGCCGATCAACAGCGTCGGCGTCATGGGCGACGAACGCACCTATGAGAACGTATGCGCCCTGCGTGCCGTCACCTCCACCGACGGAATGACCGCCGATTGGTACCAGATGCCCTACGAGGTACTCGCTTCGATGAGCAACCGCATCATCAACGAGGTTCGCGGCATCAACCGAGTAGTCTATGACATAACGAGCAAACCCCCGGGAACTATTGAGTGGGAATGAGCGTAAGTCATTGATATATAAAGAGTTATGTAATTTTATAACGTTTTTATATAACTTTAAATATATTGACAAATAGATGAAAACTGTGCAGGAGAAGAAAGTTTGTATAGAAATAGAAATAAATGGAACTTAATTAAATAATTTTCAAAAGGCAAAAAATTGACTAGCAAAGTAAATTTTAGTCAAGAAATAGAAAATGAGATAATGACTAAAGGGTATCATATTTATAGCTATGCCCTACCAGTCGAAGATTATCCCAATTCATTTATTGTTGAAAATACGCCTAAAGAAATTAAAATTGGTAAAAGATATACTCTAAGATTATTTGTAAAAATTGAAAATGGATTTGCGAAAACAATTGATAGCGGTTTAATAGATGTGAAAATTCTCAAAAAAGTAACGAAAGGTTTTCTAGCTGAAGTTTTGACTTTATTGCCTGAAGGGTTTCCTTTAAAAAAAGGTCAGAAAATTGAGGTTAAAAGAGAAGAAATTTTGTATGAGCAGGTTATTCAAATATTGAATTAGGTAATTATGACTATTCAAAGTAAAATTAAGCTCATCTATTGTTTTATCTTTGTTTTCGTTATTTCATTTATCTTTTCAATCAATCAACTCAGAGCAGACATCAACAAGGAATTAGATTCAATACTACTCAAAGCTCATTCTTCAAGAACAAATACAGAACTTTATAAATACTTAAATGAATATTTGAAGATTGCAAAAGAAAACAAACTTCCAGAAAAAGTAGCTAAGGCTTATTATGAATTTACAAAATTTTCTTGGCTAAATGGTTATTATAGCGAGGCGCTTGAATATTCACGACTTGCTATTGAAAGCTATTCCCAATTAAATGATGAGAATAGCATAGGAAATACTTGCATCATACTTGGCAACATTTACTTTGAATGTAATGATACTATCAAAGCAGAAGAATATTTCGATAAAGCAGTCAGTATATTTAAACGAACAAAGAATATCAAATCTGAAGCTATAATTTATGGTAATCGAGCCGAATATAACAGTTTGGCAGGTAATTTTGACAAAACTTTATTCAATGCACAAAAAGCAATTAGCATTTATACCCAAACAAGAGACAAGATGGGTATGGCTGATAATTATTCTTTTATTGCTCAAGCCTACTATACAAGAAATGATTTTATTAACGCTCTTGAATATTTCAAGAAAAGTTTTGATTTATACAGTATGACTGGGGATAGTCATCATGTTTGTTTGACCTATATCAGTATTGGTCTGACATATCAAAAACTAAATAAAGTCAAACTGGCTGAAGACTTTATAAATACTGGACTTGATATTGTAAGTAGATTTAATTCACTTGATGGGAAACCAGAATTTTTGACTGAATTGATTTCGTATTTTAAAAGTAAAAAAGATTTGAATACTGCACTAATGTATTCCGAAAAGCTTTCAGCATGGAAGGATACATTAGCAAAGTATAACACAAGGAAAACTGAAAAGAAGTTTGAGCTTAAAATTCAAGAAGAAAAGTTTCAGAATGAAAAGAATAACCTGATTAAAGAACAAGCTTCTAAAAGTCAATTTTACTTTTTTCTGATTCTGATAGCACTTCTTATAATTTTTAGTATAGCACTTTGGCTTTTTATTAAGATTAGAAATAATAAAAAGATTCAAGCAATAAATAGCGAATTAGCTCAACTCAACTCCACAAAAGATAAGTTCTTTTCAATCATTTCTCATGATTTAAGGACACCATTGAACTCTTTCAATGATCTTATTTCATCTCTGAATAATTATTATGACGATTTCACAGTTGATGAAATAAAGAAATATATTGGCACCTTGAAAAAGTCTTCTGATAACTTATCATTGCTTTTGGAAAATCTTTTGCTCTGGGCTAGTCTACAGTCTAAAGGAATGGAACCAATTCAAGAAAATATTGTTCTTTCAGAAATAATTGATAAAGAAATTAATAACTTAAGTGAATTTGCTAATTTCAAAGAAATTCAGATTGTCAATAGAGTTAATTCGAATCAGTTAGCCTCTGCTGATAAGGATATGGTTAGTGTAGTAATAAGAAATTTGATTTCAAATTCAATAAAGTTCTCAAAAACTGGAAGTAAAGTAAATATAGATGGACAGAGTGAAAATGGATATGTCGAAGTTTCCTTCTCGGACACTGGTGTTGGTATAAGTGATGAAGTCAAACAAAACATCTTCAAGTTAGAATCAAAATATTCAACTCTTGGAACAAAGAATGAAAAAGGAACAGGTTTAGGTTTGTGTCTGTGTAAAGAGTTTATCGAAAAAAATAATGGCAAAATTTGGTTTGAAAGCGAAGCAAATGTTGGCACCAATTTTTTCTTTACACTACCAATTGAAAGTAATTAATTCAGGAAATCATATGAGCGAACAAATAAAAGCAGTTATAATTGATGATGAAGAGAATTTTAGCTCTGCATTAGAAATTCAGATTAGAAAGCAATTTCCTAATCTAATAGTGGTAGGAACAGCTAAAACGATTAAAGAAGGAATTCAACTTATAAATAGAACCATGCCCGACCTTGTTTTTCTTGATATTAATTTTCCAGAAGGAAATGGCTTTGAGATAATTGAATCTACAAAATTTACAAGGTATGAAGTTATTTTTACTACCTCATTCAGTGAGTATGCTGTACGAGCTTTTGAAGTTTCGGCAATCCACTACTTGTTGAAACCAATTGACCAAGTTAAGTTGAAAGAAGCAATAAATAGATTCAACTTAAAAACAGACAACGATAAATTCGATGAAAAATTAAGAATACTTAAGGAAAGTTTACAAGATAGACCACAGAAAATTTTACTACCAACATCAGATGGACAGAACATATTTAATATATCAGAAATTATCCGTTGTGAAGCAGACAGCAGTTATTCAACTGTATTTTTTAACAACGGAAATAAGCTACTCATAGCCAAACCACTTCAACATTTACATAAAATTCTTGTCGAACTCGATTTTGCCAGAATTCATAGCAAACATCTTGTAAATTTGAAATATGTTAAAAAATATGTGGCTGGTAGAATACCACATCTTATTCTTACGGACGGCACAGACCTCCAAATTTCTCAACACCAGAA
The DNA here is from genome assembly GCA_903862655.1 of uncultured Ignavibacteria bacterium. GTDB lineage: Bacteria > Bacteroidota > Ignavibacteria > Kapaibacteriales > UBA2268 > CAIOZA01. Next base: position 13,937 of record CAIOZA010000050.1, on the reverse strand, counting down.
AAGTGATTTTGCTGACAAATTGAAAAAGTATGTAAAATCGGTATAAACCCTTCCAAAAATAGCATTGATTACATTGTATTTTACTTCAATTAGAAAGTCATATACTTACTTTACTAAGTTCAAAATTTAATGACTTACAGCTTTTGTAATTTTGTATTTTGAATAAATGTAAAACAGTTGGAGAGAAAATGATAACTGAACTCGAAATTAAACATAAAGCGAAAAAGAAGGCTATTCAAAGAATATTAAAGCCCCCTGCATTGTATCTACTTTTATTTCTCATTTCAACTGGGCTAATATTTTTAGTTGGTGGTAGTTTTTATTATGGTAGAGCACCTAAGTTTTTTGATTTCTGTTTTCTATTCTGCATACTCTCAATTATTGTTTACTTCTTCTGGTATAGGCATTATAAGAAGGAAGAAATAGTTAATATTAAAATTCAAATTGAAAAAGAAGTAAAAGAATCAATATAAGATAATTAGGAGGATTTATGGGTGGATTATTTTCCGTATTTAAAGACTTGGCTAAAGATGTAGCTAAAGACTTGGGTCAAGAGTTAAAAGAAGAAGCTAAGAATAAATTGAAAAACATGAACTCTGATGACTGGAAGAAACTCGGTCAAAAAGGGAAGGAAATGGCTTCTAATGTGTTTCAAGGTTCAAAGAATGAATCAGTAAATGAATCAAATAATGAAATTCAAATTTCATCCCCAAAGAAAGATGTTCCCACAGAATTAAAAGTTCTTGGTTTTTCGGAGAATGAGATAGAATATTACAATGAATACTTATCTTGTTTTGCAGAAGATGAGTGTATAACAGACGCTGAAAGAAGATTGTTGGATAAATTTCTATCAAAACTTGATATACCCAAAGAAAGGATAAAAATAATTGAATCAATTGCTGAGGGAGAACCAATTAGTAAATTTTTTAACATTGAAAATGAGCAAGAAGAAATTATTTTAACTGACGGAGAAAAGGAATATATCGAGGAATATAAAAGTTGTTTAGATGAAGATAACGATATAACTGATGCTGAAAGAAGATTATTAAATAAATTAAGGGATAAATTGAGCATTTCTCAAGAGAAGGCTGTTGAATTAGAACTTATAGCTTTAGGCAAACCATATAAGGCTGAAGAAAAAGAGTACTTTGATGAAATCGCTAATTGCTTTGAAGAAGAGGGAGAAATCACAGATAATGCTAGAAGGCTTTTGGAAAAGCTCAGAAAAAGTTTGAATATTTCAGAAAAGAGAGCCTTAGAACTTGAAATAATTGCTGAAGAAGCATCTTAACACTGGAGTTAATTATGGCAGAAATTAAAATTGAAGTAGCATTCCGCCCTGATAAATATATGAAGCAGGAGAAAAAAGTTCTAACGGTTTACTCAAATGATAGCAATCGAGATAAACTCAAAAAACTTGCTGAAGAACAGCTCAAACTTATAACTGGTGGTAAAGCTATCGTAGATTCCATTTTAAAGGTATTTTAATCAAGGGGCTTACTCAGTCCCATTTACCTTTTTTCAAAATCAAACTTGTAATTACTTCAGATTCAATTTCTTGGTGAGACTTGCATCTGTTTTTTGTATTCAATATAAAATCGTCAAGGTCAACTCTTTTAAAATAAACTTTACCGCCTTGTTTATAATATGAAATTTTTTTACGGCTTATATAGGTATATACCGTAGGTTTGCTAATACCCAGATATTTACTGGCTTCATCCAAATCCATAAATTGTCTGCACCCGATCTTTTCCATTTCGTCCTTGACTAACTCTCTGACAAGTTTTTTTATTTCATCAATGGTATAAAATTCCATTGTCTCCATGTTTTTGCCCTAAAATTGTGATTAATTCTTTATCTGAATTATATTTTTTCTTGTCCAGTTGTAAACTGCTTGAGCAGACAAGCCATATTTCTTGGCTATGAATGATTGAGTTACTCCATTTTTTATCATTGATTCAATCTCAATCTTGAATTCATCAAGTTTACTCTTCCCAGAACCAATAGGGCGACCCAATTTTACACCGGCTAGCTTTCTGGCTTTAAGAGCCTCACGGGTTCTGTCCTGCAACAATTTCTTTTCAATTGTTGCTGAGAGACTAAATGCAAAAGCTAAAATCTGGCTTTGCAATGAATCATCAAGTTGCCAATTTTCTTTCAAAGCAAAAACATTTATTTTCTTCTGAAGAAGAATACTGAGTATTTCAAATATTTCGTATGATTTTCTGGATAACCTCGAAATTTCAGGAATGATAAGATAATCTCCTGCTTTGAGTTCATTGACAACATCAAATATTTTTCTTTCTTTCCAATGGACAGAACCAGAAATCTTTTCTTCTACAATTTCTAATTTCCCTAATTGATTGAGATCCTTGTCATGTACAAATCTCAAAATATCGTTGATGTTCTTATCTGTTGATTGTTGCTCAGTACTAACACGAATATAGGCAACTACTCTAATTTTTTCATTCATAAGTAAAAACCTCACTATTTGAATTATTATTATAATTTTACATTTGTCATTTTTGACAATTTCACTTGGTTTGTTTATAAGTGAAATTGAACGTTTTCACTTATAATTCCGAATTGTTATTGTTATCAGAATTACCAATAATCCAGTCCACAGCTTTCTGTGCCTGACTTGCTGCTATCAATACCATTCGTTTGTCATTATGTAATACCTGTAGCCAATTTCCGATATAACTGGTTTGGTTGTTGATAGTATTTTCAATGCCAGAAAGAGAAGATAAAAAACTTGCACCAATTTCAGCAATTAGTTCTTCTTTTGAATATCTTTCGGAGCCGAATTCAATTTTATCTGTTATACCTTTTCGAGCTAATCTTTCATTGTGTCCAGTACTATGAACAAGTTCATGGAATAGGCTTGAATAATAGCTATCAGAGCTGTTAAAGTTAGAAATTGATTGAATCTCAACACGGTCAATTCTCGGCAAATATCTGGGATTTGGAATTGTATTGTTAATGACTATTGCAGGCGGTTTCGGGTAATTATCAATAATGTTTTCAGCTGAAAGAAGTTTTGTGTTTGAACTATCTGTTATTCTCTCAGATTTGATTTCATCAGGTAATTCAACTTGTTCAATATTGAAAACATTATAATATCTTAGCAAAAAGTGAACATCAGCAGAACTTTCATCAAGTTCTTGGTGCCTGTTGTTTACTATTGGTTTCCAAAAAACAACCATTGAACTATGTTCGCCTTTTTTTACCCAACCTGAAAGGTCTTTTACTTGCTTGTATGAGAGCCAATAATTACTTTCAAAATCTTGCATACCAAGCAATATCTGGTTAATACCTTTATAGGCAACGTCTGAAACAAAATTCTTTGGCAATGAAGTTTTCCAAGTCTTTTGCCAGGGGATTGTTCCCTGCTCCAGTTTTACTCTCGTAAGGGTCTTTGGAATCAGGAAGGTTTACTCCAGTAATGTCAATAGAATTCCCTAATGGATAATTAAAATAAGGGTTAATATGACCACCACGACCAGCATATTCCCATTCAGCTTCTGTTGGCAGTCTATAGCCGTTTTTTGTGAAATCATAATTATATGTTTTTAGATTATAACATTCATCTAAACCATTCTGCAAGCTTAGCCAGTTACAAAAAGCAGTACAACCAGCCCACATTACTCCAACAACCGGATGGTTCGACCTGAAATCAGCTATTGAAAATACTTTACCATCATAACCAATACTATAGTATGATGCATATTCATGTGTGTAGAAATAAATATCATTAGTTCCTTTGGAATATACAATATTATTTTTTACTTCAATTAATCCTTGTTGAAAATATGAATTTAAAAATGATAAAAATTGTTGGTTAGTTGCTTCTGTTTTTGCCATATTAAAACTATTGACTTTTACTTTATGTATAGGTGTTTCATCACTGGGGTGACCTGGGTCAACAAATCCAAAATGGTCTCCCATATCATATTCTCCGCCTTGGATATTAGATTCAGATATGTTTAAGTCTTTATTATCCATACCTCCACGGACAAGTAACACATATTCTTTTGTGGTTTTGTCAGAATAAGATACTACGCCAAAATCAAGATTAATGTCCCATGCTTTTGTAGCTGTATTAAACATTGTTGTCGAAGACCAATAATTACCTGAAATAATATCAGAAAAATACTTTTTATCAAATGAAGGTTTAGATAATTTTACATCATTGAGTGATTGAAGTTCTTTAATATTTGGCAATCTCCAATCAGATTTACCAGCCAAAGTAAAAGTATTGGCATAAGATAAAGCCTCTTCCCAAGTCAAAGTATTAGTAGATTGAATTTTTTGCCAAACTAATCCAGTAAAATTATCTGTTATCGTACCATTTACGTTATCTGTAAAATGGCTAACACTGAAGGTTGTTGAAAAAGTGTTTCTGACAGCACGGACATGAAATTTTTTCGTTCCGCCTGCACTTATTGTTTCAGATTTTGGATGATTACCAATCCCACCACCGGCATTTACAGCCCATACTTTTGTGGCATCACCAACTTGGACATCACTTGTCCACCAATATTCTGCGGCAGTTTTTGTAAAATAAGTTGTATTTAAAGCAGGATTGAGTTTATCAAAATTATTTATTGAGAACAATTCTATTGCTGTTGGTAATCTCCAGCCCGATACATTATCTAAATTTAAAGTATTTACCCAAGAAATAGCTTGGTCATAAGTCATTTCTCCGCCATCTGTTTTTTGCCAAATCAAACCTGTGATATTATCAGTAATAGTACCATTCCCATTATCAGTAAATGCCATTGGGTTCAAAAGTACATCAGCATCTTCTCCAGAATTAGCTGAATATTTAGTATTTTGACCCGTATCTGGTAGCTTATAAGGAATTAGCTTTTGAGCTTGTAAATTATAACCCAACAATGTCATTAGTATAATAGTTATAACTTTCGAGAATCTATTTCTTATCATATCAATCCTAAAATTTACTTAATTTATCAATACCATTTTTTTAGTTAATGTATTATTACCTATTGTAATGCTATAATAATAAGTTCCGCTGGGCAAAGAGAACTTTTCAGCATCAAATGATACTGAATATGGACCTGCTTGCTGGAATTTATTTACCAGAGTTATTACATCTTGACCATTTTCATCAAATACTTTCAATTCTACGTTATTTGGATTCAGTAGAGTATAATTGATTTGTGTTTGCTTAGCAAATGGATTTGGATAATTCTGTACTAATCTAAATTCTTCAGGTATATTTTGATTTTCGATTACCTCTGTTGTACCTGAAATTTTCAATGTATAGGTATGTCCAATATCTCCATTATGGACACCGCCCTTTTCTTCAGAAGGCACAAATGTTTTGATATAATCAACCTTAGCAGTCGAATCAGTAATTGTAAGAAGCAAATAACCACGTCCAGGAAGAATAGTCCCATTTAAATAACCATAATTGGTTGCCTGAGTATTTTGGATATTTCTATTAGAAGGTTGTGGACATTCCTGGTAAATTATACCATCTTTTTCTTGTTTACCATAAAAATGGTCGTGTCCATGAAAAAATATATTTACTTTGTTCTCAACCATCAACTGATGAATTGGCATGCTCCAACCAGGACGTTTTTTGTCAAAGCTATATGTATTATTAGAATCTTTGCCACCCCATTCATAATAATCAGCTTCTTCAATTCCTCCACGTGCATCCTTTTCAGTGCCTCCTACCAGATTATGACAAAATACAAATTTAAACTTAGATTTGCTCGACTCAAGAGTTGATTTGAACCAATTGTATTGTTCGATGCCGAGAGTCCAGCCCCATCCGGTTTTACTTGTAGTGTACCAATAAGGGTCAAGTACAACAATCAGAGCATTACCCCATTCATAGGAATAATAGTTTTGTCTAAGTCCAACAAAATTTTCACTTTTGGAATTTCCTGAATAGAAAGAATTTGGTTCAGGGTTTGGGTAATAATATTTTCGAGTATTTGATGCCATGACAGCAAGATTATTTGCTGTGCCATCAAGTTCCCAGCCTACTTCACCCTCATGATTACCAATAATGAGGAATAGAGGTACTGAATGGCAAATAATATCGAAATAAGAACGCAAAAGAAGATGACGTTTTGTAATTTCAGTTTGTTTTTTTTGAGGTAACTTTTCAGACATAAAAGTATCACCCAAATCCAGCAGAAAATCGGGATTAGCTGCAAGTATGTTTTGAAGTGTCAAAGCATAAGATGCAGGATTTGAATTAGTATCAAGATGAGGGTCTGCTTCGATTGCAAACTTAAATGTTTCACCTGATTTACGTTGTGTTACAAATTTATAACTACTTCTGCAAATATATTCGGTTGTACCTGTTTCTCGGAATCTCATTCGGTAAAAATATTGAGTATTGGGCTTTAGATTATCAATAATAAAAATAAAAGGGACTGAATCCTGGCTGGATTTCATACTTGTCTGATTTGAATATGCCGAAGAATCAATTCCGTATTCATAATAAACATCTAATGATTTATTCGCACTTGCATGAATGGTTATTGAATTTGATGTTGGTCTGCCTAATAATTCATTGCAAATGAAAACCAATGAATCTGATTCAACTTTTGCTACAGAACTGTATGAAAACAAAGGGATAAATGATAATAACGCAATTGCAAATAAATAAAGAGTTCTCATTGTTTCCTTTTTAAATTTTACTCCCAGCATATCATTGACCTTGTTTCTGAAGAATTTGATGATGTAAGTTTATAAAAATACATTCCATTCTGTGCAGATAAATTATCAACTTTAAAAGGAATTGTATAAGTCCCAGGCTGTAGGTATTCATTGACAAGAGTTGATAGTTCCCTCCCAAAAATATCATAAACTTTTAGCTGGACACTACCTGCTTCAGCAACAGAATATCTGATAAAAGTTTCAGAACTGAACGGATTTGGATAATTCTGCTCTAATTGTAAAGTTGCTGGGATTGAATTTTCAACTGATGTTACTTTTGGGTTCACCGTATAAGAAAATGCAATTTCTGCATTTTTACGTATATCGTTGGTATCACTCGGAAGATATGCTCTAACAAAATCAATTTTTGAATTGTCAGGATTAACAGTTACCCGAATATGACCTGTTCCGTTTAACTGATTTGATACATAAGCATCAGCATTGGCAAGCATACCAATTTCATAAGTGGAATCGCTCGGCATAGGACACTCTTGATATATTAAACCATCTAATTCTTCTTGAGCAAAAAGATGGTCATGCCCTTGGAAGAAAATATTAACAGCATTATCAACCATTAATTGGTGTATTGGTTTACCCCATCCAGGGCGATTTTTATCAAAATCATAACTTGTTTTTTTTGTATCTTTCCAACCACCCCACTCATTAAGCATCGCTGTTGAAATAGCCCCACGACCTTGCCCGAGAGTATGATGAGCAAAAACGAATTTATATTTGGCTTTGCTGTTCTCAAGAGTATTTTTTAACCAAAAATACTGTTTATCTCCAATTGTCCAGTCCCAACCTTTTGGTTTCTCATTTGCAGTATAATAGCGATAAACATCCATAACTACAATTAGAGCATCACCCCATTCAAATGCGTAATAGTTTTGGGGTTTTCCAATTCCATTGCCTTCTTCTTCGGTATTGCCTGAGTAAAATCCATTCGGTTCGGGATTAGAATAATAATATTTTCTCCATTTTGTAGCCATAGTAGCGAGATTATTTGGAGGAGTTTGGAGAAGATAATAACCGCTTTCTCCTTCATGATTACCTAAACATAAAAATAGTGCCGCCGAATTGCAAACCATATTAAAAAATGGTAAGTAATCAGAATGTAATTTCTTTATTTCATTGTCAGTTATTGTAAAAGGATTGTGGTCATCACCAAATGTATCGCCCAAATCTAATAAAAAATCAGGTTTATCTTTTTGCATGTTTTCCATAGTTTCTTTTATCATATTATCGCACCCTTTTTTATCATACAAATGAGGGTCGGCTTGTATGGTAAAAGTAAATGTACTTCCCTTAGCTCTTTGGGTATAAAATGAATGTTCCTCACCAGTCAGAAATTCGAATGAAGAGCCACTTTGACGATACCTTGTCCGATAATAATATTCTGTATTAGGCAATAAATCTGTTAATTCAGCCACAAGTGGTGCACTATTACCATCTGTAGTATGTGTTTTTGATTTCAAGGAATAAGAACCAGGACTTGTTCCATATTCCCAATAGACTTCTTCCTGTTGTGATTGGTTAAACACGATATTTATGGTTATAGCAGATTCCGTTGGTCTACCTAATATTTCATAGAAAGTCTGCGCTGAAGCCAGATTGCTTAGCACGATTAAGCTGATAAGTAGTATATTTAGTTTTATATATGTCATAAATTCCTTAAAATAATTTTCAAATCTTCTTTAACCTTCTGAAGTCATCAAAACTTCAGAAGGTTATTTAACAAAATATTAGACGACAAAATTTTTACTAACTGGCAGAATTTTAGAAATAAATTATTTTTTTTTAAATATCCCTTGCGTTAATCATTCCTTTTGATAGGTTTTTCATCTCTTCTTGGTGGTCTATCACCTTTTCTTGGTGGTTGATTATTTGGCTTGAAATAATCTCTTATTTCCTTAACAAGTGCTTCAAATTTTTCCCTTTGTTCCGGAGTGCAAATTGATTTAAATTGTTGAGCCTGCTCATATCTTAATAGTTCCATCTTATATTCATATTCAGAAACTCTTTTTGCTAAATCTTTTACAATTTCTTCATCAGTATCTTTGTTGAACATGATAAAATTCATTGAATCTCTAACTCCACGGATTTCTTTTGATAATTCTTTCTCCTTTTCAAAAAAATCAGAGCGAATTTTTTTTATTCGTTCAACTTGTTCTGCTGATAAAGCAAGTTCCTTTTTTAGAACATCTGATAAATCAGTTATTTTATCTTTTGAAAAAGAATTGTTAGATTGTTCAGGTCTATTACTATTGCCTCTTATCAAAAAGAATCCCATTAAAGTAATATTCAGAACAGCAAGCACAATAATTGTGATTACCAAGAATTTTTTTTGTGTAAAAATATCCATTGTATTATTTCTCAATTGTTTATCATATTTGAATTAACTAATAACTCTTTTGAAATAATCTGTAATTCCAAATTCCTACCTAAATTCTGCTGAGAGCTGTGATTGATGTTTAAAATAAAAACTATATTTATTAGGACAAAAAATACGATTATAGCAGCAAATCTCATTGGAGTATATCTTGAAGATGAATTAGGCTTAGTATTATCAAGTCTATTCATAAGCGAAAGACTCCAGTCAGATGTTGGCTGGATTTCTTCAATTGCTTCAAACTCGTTAAGTTTTTGCATTACTTTTTTATTTAATTCTGATTCTATCATTTTCTCTCCATTATTTTAGACGATTATTTTTTTGTGTTCTGGCACTTTTACAAATTATTTTTTAAAATATTTTTCAGTTCATTACTTAATTTCTTTTTGGCACGGTAAATAAGTGATTCGATAGCTATGGTGGTAGTGTTCATTGTTTCGGCAATTTCAGAATTAGTAAAACCATCAATTTTGCTCAAAGTAAAAGCTACTCTTTGGCTTTCCGGTAAAGTATTTAATGCTTGCATAATTTCATTCATCTTTTCTACTTCTTGCAAATACTTGTCAGGCATTGTACCACCCGCAATCCAATGAGCTACTTCATCTAAATGTAGAATTTTGCCTATTGAGGATATTCTTTTTTTCCGATTTCGTTTTTTTATTTCATCTAAACTTCTGGTAATAGCAATTCTGTAAATCCAGGTTGAAAGCTTTGATTCCTCACGAAATGATTTGATAGACTGAAAAACTTCAATAAAAACTTCTTGTGCTATATCTTCAGCATCTTCTTTAACCAATAAAAATCTGTAACAAGTATTGATTACTTTGTTTCCGTAAAGCTCAATTAATAACTTAAAAGCAGATGTGTCGCCTGCCTTCAGCATCAGGATTAAGTCTTTATCTTCCATTTAAAAATTTTCCATCAAAAATTCCTATTTTTGTTTCATCTATAAATGTATTAGACAGAAAAAATCGAAAAAAGTTTATTTTATAATCAATACTTACCTTTACTAATATGTTTATGTTGTCAGGAAAAGTTATTGGTTAACAATCATTAAAACTTTGAGTTTTTTCCTTATTTTTGTAATGTAGAATTATTTATAATTTTTTAAGTCGTAGTAACAAAATAGTAACAATTTTAAGTATAAGCAAATACATCTAAAAATATGAAAACAAAAACGGCACACTGTAAGTTCTTATTTATGAATGTATTTGGATGTAGATAAATAGAAAAAAGTAGGTAAAAGATGGTAATGTCTACTATTGAGTGGGAGTAAAAAGACTGTGATAGAATATTAAAGAATATTTTTCTTTAAATATCGTATATAGATTTATTAAGCTTATGAATTAATCAAGCAGGAGTGAAAAAGTATTGTGAAACAATATAGAGTTTATGCTGATACTTCAGTTTTCGGTGGCTGTTTCGATGAAGAATTTGCTGAAACCAGCAAGATGTTCTTCAAATTAGTTAAGGATGGTTCTTTCAAGTTGATAATTTCTCCAATTTTATTAGCAGAATTAGCTGAAGCTCCAAAGGTGGTAAAACAAATCCTTACCGATATGACTCAGGATTTATTTGATTTTGTTTATTATACTCCTGAGGTGTCAGAACTTAGAGATAAATATCTTAATGCAAAAGTGCTGACAAATAAATCTAAAACAGATGCTGAACATATAGCATATGCAACGATATATAATGCAGATTTTGTAGTAAGTTGGAATTTTAAACATATTGTTCATTTCGAAAAAATTTCAGGATTCAACTCAGTAAACTTAATGAACTCTTATAAATTGATAAGTATTTATTCCCCAAAGGAGATGGTATAATTATGAAAAAGGAAAAGAAATTCGACGCTGTCAAGATGAAGCAAGAGATTCAGGAGAAGCTCAATAAGGAGTTCGCCGGAATGTCCGAATCTGATAAAAATAAGCTTATTATCCGGAGAGCCAGCGAAGATCCATTGTTGAGTAAATTTTTACCAAAGGGTTATCCTGCGACATAACGAGCAAACCCCCGGGAACTATTGAGTGGGAATAGTTATACATTTCATACAATATATACTGTATATACATTATAAATATAATAGTTATGAATGCTGGTTGAGAGAGAAAAAATGTCGTCTGTGCCGAAAACGTGTCGAATGGCTGAAAACATAGAATAGAAGCGACGTTCAAAATTACAAAATTGAATGTTGTAAAATTGAATAATGATATAATTAATTGAAATATATGGAATTAGAAAAAACGGGGACGATAATGTTTTTCAGTCCCCAAAAATATCCTTTTGGGGAACTATTTACTTGGAATAGTAACGGTGGATTAAAGTGAATGTGAACGCTTCAAAATCAGTCATTGTTAAAAGCTTAAATAAAAATCAACTTTTTAGATTTGTTGCTTACTTATTAAAGTTGAAAGGCTTTATCGAGGTAAATCCCATTTTGAGAAGAACTAAAATAGGAATTGATTTTGTTGCTAAAAGAGAGGATAAGAATTTTATAATTCGATTATTCAATAAAAAAGAAAAATGTGATGAACAAATGCTGAGTTCAATTATCGAGATATTACCGCTTTACAAGGCTGATGAAATTGTAATTATATCTTTAGTTGAACTTGATGAAAATGTCCTGAACTTTGCTAAAAAGAATGGAATTACACTTTTTGGACAAATTGAAATTGAATCAATTCTTTCTGAAAAATTCAGCAATTGCACTCAATTTCTTGATTATATGCATAACCATGAAATCAGAATTTACTTAAAGCATACAACTAAAGAACTTATTGAAGAATATTACAAGTTGAAAAATCAATTAAAAAAAGGCTACGTTTCAGGGAATGATATTAATTTACACAGCAAATTCAGTTGGATGCTTTATAAAAATAGATTTGGAACATGGAAGAATTTTTTAGAAGAAATTGGAGAAGATACTGATAGGTTCAAGGAAATAACTGCTGAAGATTTGAAAGACACATATAATCAAATAAAAAATAAGTTAGGTAAACATTCTATTACTCTCCAAGATATGGAAGATAATAGCCATTATAGCGAACATCCTATTAAAAGAATATTTGGCAGTTGGATTAATTTTGTAAATGAAATGGAGGGTCATCACTCAAATTCATCATTTAACGATGATGATATTATTGAAGAATACTATCGGGTGAAAGAAAAATTAGGAAAAGAAGTAATTACCAGCACTGATATGAATAAACATGCTAAATTCTCTTCTGGTGTAGCTTCATGGCGTTTTGGTTCTTGGACAGCATTTTTAAATAAAATAGCTGAAGGACAAGGTAAATGGGAAAGAAGAGATGAACAAGATTTGATAGATGAATATTATAGAGTTAAAACACAACTTAAAAAAGAAAGAATTACCTGGAATGATATGTTGCGTCATAGTAAGTTCCCACCTAATAAATATAATTACTTATTTGGCAATTGGGGGACTTTCCTAAAAATAGTGAGAGGCGAAATAACAAGTCAGACATATACAGAAGAAGAACTAATAAATGAATACTTGAGAGTTAAAAGAGAATTGCAAAAGGATTCTTTAACTGTTCAAGATATTATATTAAATGGCAAATATCCACCATATCTTTATAAGCTGAAATTTGGCAATTTAAAGCAATTTTATGAAAAAATTGGAGATGTTAAGACATTTTACAATGAAATTAAAAAACAAGATTTGATAAATGATTATAATAAAGTCCGACAAAGATTAGATAAGAAAAAATTAACTTTAAAAGATTACAAAGTTTATGGTCAATACTCACAAAAATTGATAAGAAGGCATTTTGGAAGCTGGAATACTTTAATTAAGGAAAATGGTATAGAAGTATTTAAAAATCATATCTCGGATGAAGAGCTAATTAAGGAATATCAAAGAATAAAAAATGAATTTAAAAAGGAATATATTTCTAAAGAATTTATGAGTAAGCATAGCAATATTCATGTTGGAACATATATTTGGCGTTTCGGTTCTTGGGGTAAGTTCCTTTCAATGCTTGGAGAAGATTTAGATTATTTAAAAGCTAAAAAAATTGAAAAGCTTAAAGAATCAGAAATTAGTTGAAGATTCTTTCAAAAATAGTAATCATAGAAATTGAAATTCGGTCAGGTTTTTCCAAAAGTGGAAAAACCTGTTTTCTTTCACTTTAACATTTTACACACTTGTTGATATAAAACTTTGTTTCGTATCTTATTTAAAATATACATGATACAGAAATTTACACAGTTTCACACTTTATCTTGACTTTTCCCCTTGTCAATATTTACTTCAAGAATTTACTCGTTAAATTTTTCTAAAAAAAGTGTGAAAGTATGTAAATATTTCTATCATGTTGATTTACAATTACTTCCAGTGAAAAGTTTTGTTTCTGAAACTATGTAATTCCCTTCAAAACTGTGCCATATCATTTACTACTTCAATAACTGATTTCAACAATTTTCTTTTATTTGAATAAAAGTTAAAAAAATCTACAAAAATCACAAGATTTTTAAAAATGAAATGAATATATACTTTAAAGATAAAGTTAAAATAAAAGCAAATGATATGAAAGACAAAACTAAAAGCAAGAACATCAGAATTACAACCGAGGCACTATCAATAGTTCTACAAGTTTCAAATGAATCAAAACGTAATCTCACAGGTGCAACCGAGTATTTAATTCTAAAAGGATTTGAAGTTTATCAGAAAGAGCTTCAAATTTTAAATTCTATAAAGTTCGTTAAGCGGCGTGTCGGCACTTAATTCAAACAGATTTTTTAGGTCGTGCGCATAACTCTTGACAGTTAGCTTGGAGTAACGCTTCTCATTCAGCAGCCACGCCAAATAGCCTTGCAGATACTT
>CAIOZA010000049.1 GCA_903862655.1 uncultured Ignavibacteria bacterium | reverse complement strand
CGATCATAATTGGCGAGATAATCCGTATTTTTCCAAAACCAAGGAAATTCAAGGAGTTTTCTAAATGCGCGAATAGTGATGATATTTACACTATCTTCTTGACCTTTAAACTTATAATGAAATTTGACATGCGACCACAACCTTTCTAAAGGATCACGTAAGGTGTATATAACCTTAACATTAGAGCTAATCCGTTTAATGTGCTGGAGCGCCTCAATATCGAGTAAAGAGTATTGATTAGAAAAATCAGCACAATAGACATCATCAGCAACACCTTCAAATAATGAACAATACCATTCATCAGTTAGTTCATCGGGTTGTGCATAACGATTATACCAATCAATAGTCTTCTCGCTATTCTGTTCTCGAATTGCCTTATTTAAACGCCTATTACGATCTCTGCGATAGAGCTTATCTCCCCAATCTTCGTTGAAAGAGAAATAATGGATTTCTTTTTCCGGGGTAAAATGAATATGGGGATGTTTTTCTAATTGCTTATATAGCCAGGTACTGCCTGCTTTCATTGCACCTGCACCAATTAAAAGATTCGCAATCATGGCTATTCCTTAGCTTTACGCACGACAAACATCTTTTCCGAAAATCTTATCCAAATAAGCCTGACTCGCTGCATATCTTTCTTGCAATAAGGCATAAGTTTCCTCTGAAACCTCAGTGGTTTCTTCTATCATATTCACTTTTGTTTCAATGACTTTTTTATATTTTGGTAGGGATATTTCTAATTCTAAGAACACTGAAAGGATTGCAGCAGTTGCTTCGGGTGCGCCAAATAATTCATCGTAACTCAGCATTAACACATGCTTGAATTCTTTTTGGTAATGATTAAATGCAGTCTCGTAGTCATTGAATGAGTCTTGTACGTTTAACCAAACTTCATGCCCTGGATTTTGAAGAATATTCAATAACTCTTCTTCAAAAGCCTTATCACTCATATTCGAATTGCCGTGTTTAAGCAATTTAAATGCTGAAATAAAACGCTTAGCAGGATTTCGTGCAATTAGAATAATTCGGGTATCCTCACCCAATGTTTCCGCCATATCTTGAATTCCATTTGGCGGCAGAATCATGTATTCAGGTGTCACTTCGCCTAATAACTTATTGCTATGTACACAAGGTCGATATAAGTCGATATAACTAATGGCCTGAACTTTCTTAGTGGATAATAAAAAATTGGTACGCAGCGCATTTTTAAAACGTCGATTAATAAAAGAGAGGTCTTTGGCTTTTACAATATGCTCAATATCTTTATTAAGCTGATTAGCAGAGAAGCGCTGAAGTACATTAGGATGACGAACACCAAATAGGGTATCAAAATAATGCAGCTCTTTAATCGGATTCATATAGATCGATGAGCATTGATCCAGAATGGTATACAGCAATGTCGAACCCGCACGTTGCGAGCCAATACCTATTACAAATTTAGTCATTTTTTTCTGTCCTATTTTGATAAATTGCTACTAATTCTTGCACTTGTTCGTTAACCCGTCTTAAGGTTTGTGCAGGGGCTTGGGTTTTATAGATTTTTGGCTGGCTGTCAATATGATTTAAACAGTCAGTAAGCGCTGCTAAGGTGGGCTCGATGACAAAACCGGTCTTGCCTTCAATCACATCTTCACCAATGCCACCCATAGAACTGGCGACGATCCAACACCCGCAAGCTGCTGCCTCACGCGTGACTAAGCCATAGCTTTCTGGCCATGTAGACGGTGCGAATAATACGTCAATTTGGCGATACAGCTCGACAATACGCCGCTGACTCAGTCGTCCAATGAAAGTGACCGGAATATTACCCCAATGGGTCTCATGTCGATAACTTTCGTCATGAGAATGATCAACGATCAATAGCTCTAAATTTTGGGGCTGTAGTTTAGTAATCGCTTTTTTCAATAGAAAATAACCTTTATGTTCCGCCATTCCACCGACATGCCCACACACCACTTTATCAGTATGATGAGTGTCTTTAGCTTGCCATGCAATGCTTTCTGAAATGCCATTTTTATTGACTTGAATGAGAGGAAAACCATTTTTACGATAGATTTCAGCAAAGGACTCCGATACGGTTAATACCTCTCCTGCTTGCTGTAACAAATCTTTGAGATATAAGCTACGCTCAATGGACTCACTTAAAGTAGTGAAGCTAGGTGGGGTATAAGGCGCATAAGGATCTGGATGCCCTTCTGGAT
>CAIOZA010000048.1 GCA_903862655.1 uncultured Ignavibacteria bacterium | reverse complement strand
CCGTAGGGATGACACTTACCGGAGATCAGATATTATTTTTCATGTTCCATCCCTAACGGGATTCTGTCAAATTAGTAGATTCGGTTTCTATACATATTCCATCCCTAACGGGATTTTTTGTACCAAATGCAATATGCGAAAAAGGGGTTGATATATCAAAGAAACGGTTTTTAAAGGAAATATAAATTATTTTTTACAAATTTTCTAACTCTATCTCATTAAAATTACTGGTACAACTTTTACTGCATCTCCATGATTTATTTTGATATAATACGTCCCCACAGGCAAATCGGAAGAAGGAGACCATGTTAATACTCCACTATAGGCATTATTTTTGTTTAAAGAAATTCCTTCTCCTTCAGAAACTACTGTACCATAAATATTATAAACTTTAAAAACCGAATTATTGATATCGTATCGTTGATCCCAGAAAATCTGACAACTGACATAATTCATTGCCGGTATTGGGTATGGTGGATTCGCATAAAAAGCCGTTTGTGTCTCAATGTTAACTACTGTCGCTGAGTCTTTTGGAATTAATTTAAAGAGGTACGGTTGTGCTTTATATCTTCCGGTAAGATACGAGACCTGCTTCCCTGTATATCCATTAGCAAAATTAAAAGGCGTCCTCTCAGTTTTTATCCAATTAGTCAATTTATCGGGATAATTATCATTCCGGAAGTTGTTGTAATAACCGTTAACAAGAAATAAACCTTCATACTTTAAAAATCCAGACATATATGACATAGAATCTGTAAATAGATATAAATTTATATCTTTTGTTTTTAAATTGATGTTATTAAGAGAATAATCGAGATAATTATCATGTATAGGATTTTTAGTTGTTGTATAAAACAAGACGTCTTCATTGATTCTAAAACTGCCACCAATCTGACCCGGATAGCCAAATGATTTATCTTTCGTCCATGATCTGCCATAATCATTTGAATTCATCAACCAATACTGTCGGATGGCAAAAGTATCGTTGTCGAATTGCCCTGGACCCGGTTCTCTTCTTTCTAATCCGATAGCAAGATAGTTTGGTCCATCCATTTGGAAAATTTCACATATAACTATCGAATCTAAAAAACTATAACCAATATAATTAAAATTATCGTCCATCTGATATATTGTTGTATAGCGGTTTTTACCAATTCCCATATTGTTAAGTATGGTTATTCCACTTTCATTTTTAATTAACTTTGACTTATACACATTATCTTTAAAGTTCATTCTTAGATTGTCAATATCTTTATATTCAAATGTTTCGCCAAAATCTTTTGTTACCATAAAGTTATATTCTGTAGAAAATGCATACGATTGATAAACGAAACCATTTCCAAGACTATCGAAATATGCCAAATCAAAAACAGTAATCTGTTTAATTGCTTTAGGATATGATTTTTGAGGCAACCAGGTAATTCCCTGATTTGTTGTCTTGCTGACAATTCCATTATATGTATAATTGTAATCTAAAGTGTCATTTACACAATATAAATTATCGGCAGAAGCCAGATGGCAAACAACAGACCAATTTACACCACCATTGGTTGATTTAAGTATTGATTTATTTCGACCTACTGCAAAAAATGTATTTAGGCTTGTCTTGACAAAATCACTAAATAAAACATCTTCGATAAGGACTATTCTATCTAAACTATTCTGCCCAATCAACTTATTTTGATTTAAGCTATCAATTTTCTTGAAAACTGGTTGGACCAGTGGTGATGTACCAAATCCTGAAGTGTAAATGTAATAATAATCCTCACCAATTGCTTTGCCAACTCCATTCGTTTTATGAGGAATTTTTTTCCAGTTAAAACCGTTATTCGTCGATTTGATAACATTTCCGCTATCACTATCAATAGTGAAATATACATTATTACCACTAACAGACAGATTATAAGGTTCGATACATTGTGTGCATAATCCCAGATTACGTAAATCAATAATTTGTGTTTGTTTTTTTAAATTAATATCATAAATGATTAATTTTCCTGTATCCTGTGGAATCAAAATATTATTATTTGATAGGATGAACTTTTTTTTGCTATTATTGTACTCAATATTTAAGGTTTCTGTAAAGTTCAAATCGAGATCATAAACCAGGACTTGGTTATCTGATAATAAGTAGATGTTATCAATATTTGAATTAATATCATAAATGTTGTGTTCATTAATTTTAACTTTTCTCCAAGTTTTACCATTATCTGTAGATCTGATCAGATAATTATCAGTCAAAATTCCGTAATAATCTTCATTCAAATTAATAATTTTCTGGATTTCCAACGAATCGTGAGCTACCTTGATTTGCTCCCAAGTGCTTCCCTCATCTGTTGTGCGAAGAATCATGCAACCGGTACCATAAGCGATTATACTTGATTGGTTGTTGCAAATTCCATTGAAATGTACATTCAAACGTTCGACATCGAATGGATATTCAAAAGCAACAAGGCTCAATGAAGAGATAATTAACAATAAAAGTATTTTTTTCATAAAAAACCTCAAAAAATTATACAGGCTGAAATTCAGCCTGCATATCTGTAAAATGATTAATTAATTGCACCCTAAGTTCCTACATTCAGTTTCCCATTCCTCAAAAGGAGTTTTTAAATATGGTGGCATTTCAGGTTGACCAACAGGGCAATCACTAACACCAATTGGAGTACATCCTTGAGGAGTAATAATATTTTTAGGAACCACAAGGGATAAATCAGTACAAATTTTATAAATACATTCACATTTACCGTCAGTTTCGCATTTTACCAGTTTAATCATCTGATGGCTTGGGTCATTAACAAATTTCCAGCAACTTACTCTTGTAATCACTGCTAAAGTAGATTGTAACGGACATGGTGGATAAATCAATGCTTTAAATAGGTCATCCAGTAAACAGAGATCTACAGCACTCCAAAACTGCGAATTATAAGTAATATTTAATGCGCAGGGTATTGTCATTTCTATTCTGTCTATGGTTATACGCATTACTCCCATTGGATCTAACTTATAGCAATAGTAAATAGTACCTTGACATGTTGGATTTGAATATGTAAATGCGACTGATTTTGCTGTGTAACCTGGGTCACATACAGCTTTTACTTCATTGTTGAAAAATAGAATGAAAGTAAAAATTAATGTTACTATTAAAAGTCTCTTTGACATTTTATTTCTCCTAAATTAATATTAAATCTTTAATTATTAAAGAGTTAAATTTGTAGCAGGTAAACCATACCGTTTGTGAAAGTTTGATGTGGTTTATCTGTGTGAGTGGAGCCGGTGGGGGCATTGATTCTGTCGGCTCCGCTTCTTACTTATGCCCCAATTATGCAATGGAGATCATACTTTTCTCCTAAGATTAATGAAAATCCATCCATTTTTTCTTGATGTCAAGTTTCAATTAAAAACTTGGTGAATCTTGGGAATTAACATTGCTTTATTGTGTTATTTCATAACTATTCTATTCAAACTTTTCGAATTTACCGTAATACTCTTTTATAACAAATGAAAGATAGAAAAGTTACAAGAAATGCAAAATAAATGAAAATTAATTTAAATAGTTGTGTTTTTATGATTGCTAATATTTTTATTGGCATAAACTAAACACAATATTTAGCTTGATGATGGGAATATTTATAAATAAAAAAATGGGCTGTCCCGCTACAGAACAGCCTCTCATACTCATATAATCTAATTTCTTACAGAATTTCGATAATCATTGCGCTGGCTTCGCCACCGCCAATGCAGAGGGTTGCTAGCCCAAATTTTTTGCCTGTTCTCTTTAGTGCATAGATCAATGTAGTGAGTACTCTGGCACCGGAGGCACCGATGGGATGTCCGAGAGCGACTGCACCGCCATTTACGTTGATTTTTTCGAGTGGAATGTTGCAATCTCTGGAAGCCATGATCGGCACGACGGCAAAAGCTTCGTTTATTTCGAATAGATCGATATCTTCTATATTCATACCTGCTTTGGCACATACTTTTTTGATTGCTTCTGCGGGGGCAGTTGTGAACCATTCGGGTTCCTGAGCGTGGGAAGCATGAGCGATAATCTTTGCTAATGGCTGTAAGCCTTCTCTTTGGGCGAATTCTGCTGAAGTGACAACTAAAGCAGAAGCACCGTCATCGATTGAAGAAGCATTAGCGGCTGTTATAGCTCCATCTTTTTGAAAAACAGGTTTCAATCCGCGAACTTTTTCGAAATTGACTTTTTCGGGTTCTTCGTCCTTTGTAACTGTGATAGTTCCTTTTCTATCCTGGATTTCGACAGGAGTAATTTCATTATCGAACCACCCGTTCTTCTGAGCTTCGAGAGCTCTTTGATAGCTCATGATAGCGAAATCGTCCTGTTCTTCGCGGGGGATATTACATTCCGATGAGCAGAGTTCACCTGCTATTCCCATGTGCACCTGATTGTAAACGTCCCAGAGACCGTCGTTAATCATCAGGTCAACCAGTTCCCCATTGCCCATTCTATAGCCGTTTCTGGCTTTGAAGAGAATATATGGAGCATTGGACATTGACTCCTGTCCGCCTGCGACGACAACTTCTGCGTCGCCTGCTCTGATAGCCTGATCTGCCAGCATGACAGATTTCAAGCCACTACCGCAAACCTTATTAATCGTGGTACAGGGAACTGCTTTAGGCATGCCGGCATAAATAGATGCCTGACGGGCTGGTGCTTGACCAACTCCGCCCTGAAGGACATTCCCCATAATAACTTCGCTGATTGAATCTAATTTAACACCTGAACGGCGAACGGCTTCTTTAATGACTATAGAGCCTAGCTGTGGTGCTGATAACGACGACAATGAGCCTCCAAAAGCTCCGATAGGAGTGCGTACTGCGGATAGAATGACAGTGTTCATGTTTTGTACCTTTCGAAAAAAATATAATTAAAGTAGTCTTTTGCGGTTTCGAGTTTGCAAATAAAAACAATATCAGATGAAAAACAAATAATATTTTTTTCAATACGTTTTTTCCTTATTGGATTAACGTATTTACAGATAAATAGAGATTTTATGATTTTCAGATTTTACATCAGCAAGCAAATAGTTCTAACTTTATTATTTATCATTTTTCCTGCATTACTTTTTTCAGCAAATTCGGGTTCGGTAACTGGGACTATACTTGACAAAGAAAGACAAAAACTCGCTGGGGCTACTGTCTCGATTATGAAGGCAAACACAGGAAAAGTACTCAAAGGCGAAATCACGAATAACAATGGTGAATTCCATTTAGATGATTTAGCAGAAGGAAACTATACAATCAAGGTAACTTACATCGGATATAAGAACAAATTAGTTACTCCGCTGGTAATCCACTCTAAAAAGCTTCAATTATCGATTGGTGATGTTCTTCTTGATGCAGCTTCTGTGACAACAAATGAAGTTGAAGTTACCGCTCACAAGCAAGCCGTTCAATCTGATATTGATAAAATTGTTCTCAATGTTGAATCTAACTTATCTGTAGCCGGAGGCTCGGCATTAGATGTTCTTCAGACTGCGCCTTCTGTTAATGTGGACATAGAAGGCAATGTAAGTATTAGAGGAAATTCTAACTTGAAGATACTTATCGATGGCAGACCGTCGGGTATAGACGCTTCCAATCTGCTTGAAATGATACCTGCATCATCTATTGAAAGTATTGAAATTATTACAAATCCATCCGCAAAATATGAGGCTGAAGGAACATCGGGAATTATAAATATTATTCTTAAGAAAAAAAAGAATGATGGTTTCAATGGTTTAGTATCTGGGAACGCTGGAACCGGAGATAAATTCAATGCCTCAGTCAATCTTAACTACCGTTATGGTGATTTCAACGTTTATGCCAATTACGACAACCGTTTCTTTGCGATGAAGGGCAATGGCTGGTCGGATCAAACAATTATGACAGAACAGACTTCCAATTCCATCTATCAGAACCAAGATTTTCGGAGACGGGGATACTCCCACAATAACAAGATTGGCTTCGAATATACTATTGATGAATTCAATATTATTTCTACATTTGCATCCTATAATTTCGGTAAGAGATACGGTCGTGATACTACAATGTTTTTTAACCAGAATGCTGACGGCTCGAACAGAAGGGCATATCAATCAAGTGTCAATGAAGATAGTTATCCATATAAGAATTTCGATTATAGCTTGTCTTATCGACACAATTTTGGTGAGAAACAGCACGATCTTACTGCCGACTTCACAATGAATTCAAGCGTCCGAGATGCTCCGCAGGATTATGTGAGAAGATTCTTTAATCCTTATACTGAAGTTTACCAGAAATCGGCAGAACTTGGCAATAATCACACATATACTTTTCAATCTGATTATGGTAATCCAATCTCGAAAGATGCCAGATTTGAATCGGGTATCAGATACTCACTGAAGAATTATGATCAGGATTATAAATTCAATGTGATGGATAATATCACAAATATTTATACACTAGATACTAAGGTTAGCAACCATTTTGTATATAAGGAAAACGTAGGAGCTTTCTATCTTAATTTTGTAGATAAATACGACGCTCTTAAATATCAGGTTGGTTTGAGAACTGAATACACCTGGGTTGAAGGCAATCAGCAGACAACTGGAGAGAATTTCACAAATTCGTATATCGGTTTTTTTCCGAGTGCATTCCTGAAATATGATTTCAATACTTTTAACTCTGTGAAGCTGAATTACAGCCGCAGAATTAACAGACCATGGGTTAGACAGCTTAATCCTTTTCTCGACACCGAAGATCCACTCAATTTGGAAGTCGGCAATCCTAAGCTCTTGCCTGAATATATGAACTCCTTCGAATTTGGCAACATGCTGAACTTTGAATCGACAGCGATAAATTCAACAATATTCTATAGGATGAATGAGAATGTGATGACCGAGGTGAGAACACCGATTGACAGCATAAGAACACTCTCACGCGAAGAGAACTTATTAAGCGGCACAACTTATGGTGCAGAGTTAATGTGGTCGCAGGACATCGTTAAAGGCTGGAAATTCGACATAAGCGGCTCATACTACAATAATTCTTTTTCCGGATCAATAAAATCTACTGATTCTTCTCAAGTTCAGACCTTGACGAACTCATCGAACAGCTGGAACACGAAGTTCAGTACTTTTATTAATCTTTTCGGGTTTGTAGATTTCCAGTTCTCGGTTTATTACAATGCTCCGCAAAATTCACCCCAGGGCAAAGAATCAGCAAACTATTGGTCCGATATGGGATTGAAATATATAACTATGGACGGAAACCTCACATTCAATGCCAGATTAAGCGATGCTTTCGGTACGATGAAGCACTCCAACACAACTAACGGAGTTGGATTCTATGGAGAATCTTACCACAAAAGAGTGTCACAGGTTCTATATCTCGGTTTCAGCTATAAATTCAATGACTACAAACGCCAGAACCAGAAGCGTCTGGACGACAGCCGTGGCGGCGAAGACTTTGAATAAGGATGTTATAGTTTTACAAATTTTTCTGTTTTTCCATATCCTCCGCTTAGCAACTGAAGAAAGTATATTCCCATCGGTAGGGATTCTGTATTAATTTCAAATGTTGATTTGGCACCGTCATTTGAACTGCTTGCTAATCCTGAAACATCCTTTACCATATTGCCAAAAATATCATATATCTTAACGCTTAATGGTTGATTCTTAACTGAATATAAACCATAGAGTGTTACTGTACATTGGCTGATCACGGGATGAGGTGTAATTTGTATGAAGAAATAGGGATTGTACCTTACTTCTATCTTAGGATCGCAAATTCCGGTCGTTGTATCATTCTTTACTAGTTTGATTACTCTGCTTGGTCCGGTAAGGAATAGATCCCCGTTTCCCATTGGAATTATCCGCTCAAATGACGATGACCATGTAAGACCAAAATGATCTTGAAACATCGGTAATTTTTCTATAGTCCATGTTTTCATATTGTCAGTCGAATAAGCGATTGAATCTTTAACACCGACAACTATCACATAATTATCATTGATAAAATGTAAATCATATTTGAAATAGAGTGGGCAATCAATGCTATTCCAGCTAAAACCTCCGTCCCTTGTCTCAATTATTTGATTTCCCCAACCCAACAGATATCCATTATTCTCATTTATAAATTTAAATCTGTAAAACCCTCTGTACCAATTACCTTCCTGATAAAGAGTATCAAAAGTTTGACCGTAATTTGTCGTTTTTAAAAATTTATAAATTGTCTTACTCTTAAATGGATAGTGAATCGTATCATCAGTTGGAACACCTTGCTGCGATAATAAAATGAAACCTGAACTGTCATTTATGACAGTCACATCAAGAAAGCTTTCATTTTTTGTATTGATATTTATATTATGAATAGTTTTTTTCCAGTTAATTCCACCATCAATAGTTGTGTAGAAGGAAAAAGGTGGGTCAGCATTATTTAGTGAAATACCAAACTGATTCTTTATTGAAGCCTTGGGTAAGGCAGTTACGTTATTCAGAGTATCCCAACTAACTGCACCGTCTGTTGTAATAAATTTCGATTCGCATAGTGAATTTTTTCTAAACCCCAAGCCCATTCCAGTATTTTTATCCTTGAAGAAAAAATCAGAGATACGAGCTGATCTATTAACAACACTACCGACATAAAGCAAATCTGCTTGAGTATTGTATGATAATTCATTTGGGTAGCTGTGAATCCATGATACTCCATTATCAAACGATTCCGATATTATTGAACTACTTGTTCCTAATATTAAATGATTTTCATTTGTATTATGGATATCAAAAAAAATTGCAGTGTAAACACCATAAATTCCCCCCATAAACATCCATTTAATCAATTTTTTCTCTTTTCCTTTATTTTTCAAAACACAGATAGAATTCTCATTTCCGATTGATATAATATTACCCTCCGAATCAGATGATATATCAAACTGCATTTCTCCTCGATATGCATATAGAAATGGATATAAATGAAATCTGGTCATAGTATCAATTGACATTGTTTTCCAGAAATCCTCAGTTCTGATTACAACTCCTTCACCTCCAATAGCAATGCTTTCTTTTTGGTTAAATACCTTAGTGTACATCGGACGTCTGGCATTAATCGAAATAGTTTCCCAAAGATTTCCTCCATCTTGTGTTTTTATAAAATTGAAACCATTATCATATAATGATGTATCTTCGTAACAAGCCAAACCATAATTGTCATCGTAAAAATCTATGGATTGAAAATCATTTTGGGAAATAATCGGCATAATTTCTTCCCACGATTCTCCTCTATCTGTCGATTTAATCATCGTTCCACCATTTCCACAAGCAAATCCGATTATTTGAGAAGGGAAGGTGATATCTTTGATACTAATACCAGTTTTATGATACACATTATTCCATGTCCGTCCAAAATCAATAGATTTGAAAATACCTTCTATTCCACAAACAAAAATTGTGTTTGCTCCAGAAAGTTCAATACAATTTAGAGCTTCATTAGAAATTTTATAAGTTTTCCATGACTTACATGAATCTTCGGTTATTATAATATTACCGGTGTTAGTAATGACAGCTCCTTTGACTTTGTCTTTAAATTTTACATCCATGAACGCATCTCTGGTGTTTGTTTCAATCCATTCAAAGGTTTTACCACAATCATTGGTTCTTATTAATCTGCCATCTTGTCCACAAATGATGAAATTCAGTGTGTCAAACATTTGTACACCCGTAAACTTTGCAATAGGATTTTGCCAAGTGTATCCGGGAATGGAGTATAAATTTAGACTTAGTAGAAACAACGATACAACTATATATACTAACTTTTTCATTTTTTTCTCAATTTAATTCTCATTATTATCATAACATCAAATCCAAACAGCTTTTTGGAGGCTGTTTGGATTGACAGATTTCCAATTCAATACATTACGGACATGTTGATATACATGGATTTGGGCAATAATCTCCAATTATTATAGGATTTCCTACGGAATTTGCTGATCTTACACCTGTTTGTGGGTCACAACAAACAATATAAGTCTGTTTGCAATAAGTTCTCCCATTTGAACATGGCAATCCATAAGTATCTAAACATGCTCCAACATATATATTATAATTTGGGAGATCACTAGGGCAAGGAGGGCAGGGCCAATTCGAATTATTCGGATTAGATTTTATTAATTGTATACCAGCCCATGTACATCTTTCCTGCCAAGGCATATTAGTGCAATTTGGATTAGTAAGTACATGTGAATTAACATAAATTTCTATAAATGGAGCTGAAATTCCGACATTCCTCCAGCAGTAACAAACATTTGTTTCACACCAAGTTCCATTATAGCTTACCATCATAATAACACATCCTTGATTAGTCCATGGTATATTTGGATAAGGATCGAACTGAGCCGGGCATTGTGATTTGGCATTAATGCTGATTAAACAAAGAAATAGAGTAACAATGAGTAAAGAGTCAAATAACTTAAAATTCGTTTTCATAGCAACACCTTGTAAATAAATAATTAAAACATTAATAGAATAATTCCGGCTACCGGGTAAATACAACAAGGGATGAGCTTATTAATTGAATAACCTGTTGCTAAAAGTCTCGAAATCTAAATTTGTTCTTCTGAATTCTAAACTCACAAAATAATAAATATTATCCCACAAATATATTTAAAAATTAAATTTAAATTCCTGAATAATATTTCACAATATAATAAGAACAAAATGAATTTTGAAAAGTTACAATTATTAAAAACTATTCATTTTAATAGCTACTTAATAGTTTAACTTTGATTTTATTTATACTCTCAATGATTGAGATTATTATACTATGATCTTTTTCAGAAATAGATTGCATCTTTGTATATGAATTGTCTGAAACAATCTTTAATATATTTATCTCTGCATATATCTACTTTTAGATTGAATTTTTCGGAAATCTCGTTACTTAAATCAAGTTTTTTTCTGCGGATTTCTGATACATCATCATTAAATTCGATAAGTAAATCGATATCGCTGTTTTCTGTATGTTCCTGGCGTGCGTAAGATCCAAAGAGTGCTATCTCCTTAAGCTGATATTTCTCTATCAGATGGTCTTTGTAGGTATGGAAAAAATCTAATATTTCAGTTCTATCTTTCATGAAATCAAATTTAATACCTTTTCGGTAATAAATCAAGTTATATCTTGTAATCCAAGGAAACAAAATTCTACATTTTCCCATAAAGTATTATTTCATGGTTCTCTATCTTGGATTTAGCGATAAATTCAATGACTACAAACGCCAGAACCAGAAGCGCATAGACGACAGCCACGGCGAAGATTTTGAATAAAGGGATTATATCTTTACAAACTTCCCTACTATATCACCTAATCGAACAAAATACAGGCCTGAGCTTAATCCGCTTATATCAATATTCATCTGCTCAGTGCAGACGTAGCTTCCCATCTCAATGCCGATAATGGAATAAATGGTAAGTATATCTTCCTTTGTTGTGTTCTTGGTCGAGATTTCAAGTTCATTTGATATAATGTTTTGCGAGATTGTAAAATCTGGTGGACTGAATATCCGGATTCT
>CAIOZA010000047.1 GCA_903862655.1 uncultured Ignavibacteria bacterium | reverse complement strand
CCGTAGGGATGACACTTACCGGAGATCAGATATTATTTTTCATGTTCCATCCCTAACGGGATTCTGTCAAATTAGTAGATTCGGTTTCTATACATATTCCATCCCTAACGGGATTTTTTGTACCAAATGCAATATGCGAAATAGGAGGTAATTTTTCAAAGAAACGGTTTTTAAAGGAAATATAAATTATATCTTTACAAATTTGGTGACTTTATCCCCAATCCTCACAAAATACATTCCCGGAGCCAAACCGGAAACATCGATTCTTACTGTAGGGGCGGGTTCTAAACCCGCCCGAACGAATGACACTGTCTGCCCAAGCACATCATAAATTCTCACATCGCTTTGTTCGGACACGGCACGCCGTGCCCCTACGGATATTTCTATGAAATCGGAGACGGGGTTGGGAGAAATTTGAACTAGAAACTCTTCTTTATTTAAATCAGGAATTATGTCAGTTGGTTTTAAAACATTGATATAATAAACATTGCTTCTCTGCATTTTATTCCCCAATGAATCTTCAAGGTCTAAGGTTACTTTGATTGTATCAAAACCTATTTGATTGCCAATAACAGAAACTTTTACCAATTTAGTAGTTTGATTCTTATTTATCAATACGGGGAGAGTATTAAACAATTCTAAATTAACTATATTATTCAATTTAGTTAGAGCTGAAGCATTAACTAGTTTCCAAATCCTATCATCAGCGTTATAAACAATATATCCCTGTTTAGAAGTTAATTTAACCGTATCACCTAATTTAATAGAAAAATTTCTAAAAGTTGACATATCGAATGTCAAGTAATCATTAAGCTTAAATTGTGTAAATATTGTATCCGTTTTTGAAATAGCAATTGAGCTGTCAATAAAATGATAGAAGACTGTAAAAAGACATTTACTCTCTTCAGGTTGGATGGTCTGAAATGGAACTTTGAAAGTTAAATGCATGTTTGGATTCAAAATCGAAGGGAATGCAATTGAAGTATCATTATTTAAAATAATTAATTTTTTAAAATTGACTCCAGAAATTACATGATTAATAGAATCAATTAAAATCTTTTTATCGGTGAGATTGTAAAAAAAAGAGAAATTATAACTTGTATCAGAATCAGTTTTATAACCGTTCTTTATATTCGATAGAACTCTACTGCTCAACTGATCGAAAACTACCTCATCTTTATCTACAGCGTTGAAAAGTAAACTTATATCAATTGAATCCAATTTCAACGAACTTTCTCTTCGATAGTAAGTTCGCCAAATGGACATTAATTTATTGCCAGTTAAACTTATTGGATCCAAATATTTTGAAAAAAATTTACAAAAAATATCTAGAGAATCACCTTGTTTTAATATTGGCCTATTAATGTCTAAGGAGAAAAAATTGCTGTTTCCTATGGCTGAAATAATACTATCGTAAGTACTATATTTTATTGCCTCATAAATGTATATATTTTCATTTGAGATGTTCTTTAAACTCCGATGTTCAGTTTTATAATTAACTATGTTGTCGGCGAAAGCTTTGTTTGAATAATACCTTATATTTATTTCACCCCCATCAATTAGCAGGGGATATTCTAAATCCCCTGCTAAAATAATTTGTAGAGAAGAAAAAATGATTCCAACAAGGATGATTAAATTTTTCATTATTCCTCATTTTAAATAAATTCTATTTACTAATTGAAAGTGTATTCTGGCTGATAATTTTTTTACATTTTTATAACTTACATCTAATTCTTCTGCAAAACAAGTAGTATTTTAACTTAGTAATAAATTTATGTATTAAATTATTTATATTAGTGTAAACTAAATAAATACTTTGGTTGAGGGCAGGAATATTATTAAAAAAAAGAAGCTGTTCTTTGACGGAACAGCTTCTTCCTTGAGCCCTAAATTGTGCATCAGATTTTGATCCGTTCAAGAGGATATACTGTAATTTGTAATTATGTTTCATTTCAGCGAAGAAGGTAATCGAGAAAAATAGACATTATGCCGAGTTGCTTTCAAACATATTATATGGTGTAGCTTTATTATTTTACCATTATCTTTTCAAGACAAAACCAAAGTCTCACAATAAAACTAATTATTCAATGCTCCCTCTAGAATCCATTGACGGATACCTGCTTTGTGATTATCGTTCACTATCCAATATACATAAGGATTATGCGGTAGTTTGCCTTCAAGCATTTGAACCAGAACGCTTCCGTCTGGATTGCCCGGAATCACAAGACCCATATTCATTGTTTCGGAAAGGGCTATATAGTTTGTCATACTTCTGCCGCCTGCCATAGTTTCGTCACTGTGACATCCCTGATAGGCGCAAGTGAGAACCATAAACGGCTGTATGTGGTTCTGGTAGCTTACATTCTTGGCAGGGAAAACTATCTGAGCAGGATCGCTGATAATATTATCATTGCAAGAAGCAAGGCTCATTGCTAAGATTGCGGAAAAAATGAGGATTAATTTGTTTTTCATAATATTCACTCAATAACTTTCGTCAAGTGATGGAAAATTGTGATCGCGCACATCTTCAGTATAGACGTGAACGGCTTCCTTTATTACATCATACAGATGAGCATATCTTCTGACGAAGCGAGGACTGAATTCTACAGTTAAACCGAGCATGTCGGAATAAACGAGGATCTGTCCATCGCAATGAGGTCCGGCACCAATTCCTATAGTTGGTATCTCGATAGCTTCAGTTATTTTTTTCCCCAATTCAGCAGGAATTTTCTCGAGTACGATAGCAAAAGCACCAGCCTCCTGAAGTGCAAGAGCATCATTGAAAATTTGCTCTGCTTCCTGAGGGTCTTTACCTCTGGCGCGGTAACTACCAAATTTATTGATACTTTGTGGCGTTAAACCAAGATGACCCATTACAGGAATACCGGCATCATTCATTCTGGAAATTCCTTTTAGTATAGGATTGCTTGCTCCCTCGAGCTTAACACCGGCACATCCGGATTCTTTCATTATTCTTCCGGCATTGCGGAAAGCTTCATCGGCCGATACCTGAAAGGACATGAAAGGCATATCTGCAATAACCAGAGGTCTCTTTGCTCCTTTGGTTACAGCTTTTGTATGATAAATAGTATCTTCGATGGTTACACGTAGAGTAGTTGAATGACCCTGGAAGATATTACCAAGTGAATCACCAACTAATATCAGATCGACACCTGACTCATCAAAAATTTTCGCTGTCAGAGCGTCATAAGCAGTAAGGCAGACTATTTTTCTGCCGGTTTTCTTCATTTCAGATAAACGAAGAGTCGTTACTTTTTTGTGATCGTAATCACTGCTGCCGGAATATGATAACATAATAAATAGCTTTCTAAAGTTAGAAACAATTAAGCGAACAAATTTAAGAATTATTTCAATTCAAGATGAAATTAAT
>CAIOZA010000046.1 GCA_903862655.1 uncultured Ignavibacteria bacterium | reverse complement strand
CTATGTTTACTATCAAAACCTATATCCGCCTACTCATGTGTCTTTTAATATCCACCTGGATATTAAAGGCCGAACTTCCAAATACAATGAATTATCAAGGCTATCTTTCCGACGATAAAGGACTGGCTGTTGCAGATGCTCAGCATACTGTTACAGTTAGGATTTACAATACATCCACAGGTGGAACACCGATATACTCTGAAACAATCACCAATGTCCTATCTAAAGGTGGATATTTCAATCTTGTTATTGGAAAAAATTCGGCTCTCAATTTACCTTTTGATAAAGTTTACTGGTTAGGTGTTTCTGTTGGTACAGGCAATGAGTTTGTTCCAAGAACCGAGCTGACTTCAGTCCCCTATGCGCAGAAAGCAAAATATTCTGATACAGCTTCCATAGCAGAGGGATTAACAAATTCAGTAAGAGGAGTAGTAAGGAGCATTAATGGAACCGATGGCAATATTATTCTTGAAGGTGGCGGAGGAACAACTATAAACCGAAAGGGTGAGACAATAACAATTAGCTCGTCAGGTGGCGGAGGAACCGGCATTCAGGGCGTAATGAATACTGACAACAATATTGCTATAACCAATCCGAATGGACCCGTAGCAACTATTAATATATCAAAGACATTCAGCATTCCACCATCAGGTGCTGCCGGAGGTGACCTGGCAGGAACCTATCCAAATCCTACTATTGGAGATGGAAGAGTAACAACAGCAAAAGTTGCAGACGGTGCAATCACTAATCTAAAAGTTACAGATGTTGCATGGACAAAAATAACCGGAGTTCCTTCTCTTGGAGCAAAATCAATAGATGAATTGACTGATGGAAAATCTGACATTTCAAGCGTATTCTTAGGGACTGGATCCGGCAATAGTGATGACGGTGATAATAGCAATACTGCCGTTGGAATTAAATCGTTATATTCCAATACAACAGGTGCCAACAATACCGCTAATGGTCTGAAAGCTCTATACTCAAACACATCCGGGTACAATAACTCAGCTTGTGGTGATAGTGCGCTTGCATCGAACACGATCGGATATAGAAACACCGCAAATGGTGCTTTTGCCCTTTCTGCGAATACAACCGGATCTCTCAACGTAGCTAATGGTGATTACGCCTTATCTTCCAATACATCAGGACTTAGAAATACAGCCATTGGTGCAGAGGTCTTAGTGTCCAATACAATTGGAAATTTCAATACAGCTAACGGAAGTAATGTTCTTTTTCTAAATTCTTCTGGCTCCTACAACACGGCTAACGGTGCTTCTTCACTTTCTTCCAATACAACGGGTTCTAATAACACAGCAATTGGAAATCAAGCTCTTAATACTAACACAACAGGCTGGTCCAATGTTGCAGTAGGAACAAAAGCATTATACAAGAATATAATTGCGTCCAATCTGGTTGCGATCGGTGATTCTGCTTTATATAATAATTATTATGGTACTGGAAATACAGCTGTGGGCTCTAAAGCTCTTTTCTCCAACACAGGTGGAGAGGGTAACACAGCGAATGGTTATTCTTCCCTCTTCTCCAACACAGTTGGAGAGGGTAACACAGCGAATGGTTATTCTTCCCTCTTCTCCAACACAAGTGGCAGTTCTAACACAGCAAATGGGTATCAGTCTCTCAAATTCAATACAACAGGATCTCGTAACACAGCAGAGGGTTCTTATGCCCTCAGCTCCAACTCAACGGGCTCGTATAACACAGCAGAGGGTTACTACGCTCTAAACCAAAACACCACTGGGTTTGGAAACACGGCAAATGGAGGAGGGGCTCTAAGCTCCAACTCAACCGGCAATTATAGCATTGCGATTGGATTAGGTGCACTCGCTTCCAACAAAACAGGTTGGTCAAATGTAGCAGTGGGAGTGAATTCTCTTTATCAAAACAAAACTAGCGCTAATCTGGTTGCTATCGGCGATTCTGCTTTATATAACAATGGCAGCGGTACATTAACGGGTGACCAGTCTAAATGGAATACAGCAGTTGGCTCTAAGGCATTATTTACTAATACAACCGGTAAAGCAAATTCTTCTTTTGGTTTGGAAGCTTTAAAATTAAATCAAGCTGGTGATGACAATACCGGTATTGGCTACCACGCATTAAATCAATCCACAGGTACCTGGAACACAGCATTGGGATCAAATGCAGGAACTAATCAAACAACAGGTGGAAACAATATTTACATAGCCAATTCAGGCATCGCAGCTGAGTCAGATGTTATTAAAATAGGATCTAATCAAACAGCAACATATATAGCAGGAATCTATGTTCAATCAAGTGCCGGCGGTGTTGCTGTTTACGTTAATAGTGCCGGTAAATTAGGTACATTAACTTCTTCTGCCAGATTCAAAGAGGATATAACCGATATGGGAGACGCTAGCAGCGTACTGATGAAATTAAGACCAGTTACATTCAAATATAAAGATGAATTCGCTGATGGCGATAAGTCAACCCAGTATGGTTTAATCGCTGAGGAAGTAGCTCAAGTTGCTCCAAATCTTGTTGCTTACGACAAAGACGGAAAGCTTTTAACTGTTTACTATAACCGCGTGAATGCCATGCTTCTGAACGAGGTACAAAAACAGCAGAAAGAAATTGATGAACTCCGAAGTATGATATTAGAAATGAAAGTGCAATTTGAGATGGCTAAGAAATAAATTTAATTCATATCTTTTGATAAGTTCTAATCTTTAAAAAGCAGGTAAAAACCTGCTTTTTTTATTAAAATCCGAAATTTTTTTGCTATATTGCTAAAGTCAATTAATAACAATGATTAATTATTTATTTAGCTTATCCTGATTGTTAGTCCGCACCTTATTATTATCTCGATAAGTGTATTTAACCTGAGCTTATCGTTTTTTCAACTAACGAAACATATTTTATTAAATATCTTCATAGGAAAGACTATGTCTAATTTCAGAACCTATATCAGCTTAATCGTTTGTCTATTAATGTCAACCTGGATATTACAAGCCGAACTTCCAAATACAATGAATTATCAAGGCTATCTTTCCGACGATAAAGGACTGGCTGTTGCAGATGCTCAGCATACTGTTTCAGTTAGGATTTACAATACATCCACAGGTGGAACACCGATATACTCTGAAACAATCACCAATGTCCTATCTAAAGGTGGATATTTCAATCTTGTTATTGGAAAAAATTCGGCTCTCAATCTGCCTTTTGATAAAGTTTATTGGTTAGGTGTTTCTGTTGGAGCAGGCAATGAGTTTGTTCCAAGAACTGAGCTAACATCAGTACCCTATGCGCAAAAAGCAAAATATACAGATACAGCTTCAATAGCAGAGGGATTAACAAATTCAGCTAGAGGAGTAGTAAGGAGTCTCAATGGTGCCGAAGGAGATATTATACTTGAAGGAGGCGGTGGAACAACTATAAACCGAAAGGGTGAGACTATAACAATCAGCTCGTCAGGTGGCAGTGGAACAGGCATACAGGGTGTAATGAATACTGACAACAATATTGCTATAACCAATCCGAATGGACCCGTAGCAACTATTAATATATCAAAGACATTCAGTATTCCACCATCAGGTAATGCAGGTGGTGACCTAGCAGGAACCTATCCAAATCCTACTATTGGAGATGGAAAAGTAACAACAGCAAAAGTTGCAGATGGTGCAATTACTAATCTAAAAGTTACAGATGTTGCATGGACAAAAATAACCGGAGTTCCTTCTCTTGGTGCAAAATCAATAGATGAACTAACAGATGGGAAATCAGACAATTCAAATGTATTTTTAGGCAGTGGATCCGGCAATAGCGATGATGGCGATAATAGCAATACTGCAGTAGGAATTAAATCATTATATGCAAATACAACAGGCAGGTCAAATGTAGCAGTTGGAACCAATTCTCTCTATAGAAATACATCTGCAAGCAATCTGGTTGCTATAGGCGACTCAGCTTTATACAACAATACTGGTTCAAGAAATTTAGCTATTGGATCCAAATCACTTTTCTCAAATTCCTCTGGTTCCAATAATGATGCAATAGGCAGTAATGCACTTTATTCTAACATAACAGGTTGGTCAAATGTAGCATTTGGAACCAATTCTCTCTATAGAAATACATCCGGGTCCGATCTAGTTGCTGTTGGTGACTCAGCTTTATACAACAATACTGGGTCAAGAAATTTAGCAATTGGATCCAAATCACTTTTAACCAATACAACAGGCGGTGGTAACACAGCAATTGGTTTTGCTTCCCTCTATTCAAACACAATAGGAGGTGAAAACACTGCCAATGGATTGCATTCCCTCTTTTCCAATACAACGGGGGGGCAAAACACTGCGAGTGGGTACCAGACCCTCTATTACAATACATCCGGCTTTGAAAACACTGCCAATGGATTTAGGTCTCTCACTTCCAACACAACAGGCAATGGTAACACAGCAATTGGTCTTACTACCCTCTATTACAATACAACGGGTGCATATAACACAGCAAATGGAGCTTATGCACTTTCTTCGAACACTACTGGATGGAGCAATGTAGCAGTTGGAACCAATTCTCTCTATAAGAATACATCAAGTAGCAATCTGGTAGCTATTGGTGATTCTGCTTTATATAATAATACTGGCACAAGAATTACAGCTGTAGGTTCTAAAGCTCTTTTCTCTAACACGACAGGTTCCAACAATACTGCAAATGGATTTCAAGCACTTTATTCAAATACAACAGGTAGGTCAAATGTTGCAACTGGGAATGCTACTCTTTATAAAAATATAACTGGATTCCTAAATACGGCAACAGGTGACTCTGCACTCTTCTCTAACACGACTGGCTATAGTAACATAGCAAATGGTTCTGGTGCCCTCTATTCTAACACAACAGGTTATTATAACATAGCGAATGGATATCAGGCTCTTCATTCCAACACAACTGGCAGGGAGAACACAGCAAATGGAACTGGTGCCCTATACTCCAACACTATAGGTAATGGTAACACAGCTAATGGCTCTGGCGCCCTCAGTCTCAACACAACGGGATTTAATAACACTGCGAATGGATCTTCATCTCTCTCTTCCAATACAACAGGCGTTATTAACACTGCGAATGGAAATTTTTCCCTAATGAACAACACGACAGGCAATGGTAACACAGCTATTGGTGTATCTGCACTCTATTACAATACAACGGGTGCATATAACACAGCAAATGGAACTGGTGCCCTAAACTTCAACACTACTGGATGGAGCAATGTAGCAGTTGGAACCTATTCTCTCTATAAGAATACTACTTCCGGCAATCTGGTTGCAATCGGTGATTCTGCTTTATACAACAATACTGGTATTGGAAATACAGCGGTAGGTTCAAAAGCTCTTTACTCCAACACAACCGGCAGTTCTAACACAGCGAATGGAAATCAGGTTCTTTATTTCAATACTACAGGCAATTATAACACCGCGAATGGATATAAGTCCCTCTATTCCAACACAGGTGGCATTTCTAACACTGCAAATGGATTTCAGTCTCTCAAATTCAATACAACCGGCTATTTTAACACAGCAAATGGATCTGGTGCACTCTTTTACAACACAATTGGCGCTATTAACACAGCTGTTGGTTGTGACGCATTAGGTTCCAATACAACAGGATCTCTTAACACTGCAAATGGATTTCAATCACTTTATTGCAACACTACAGGTTGGTCTAATGTTGCAGTTGGAACCAATGCTCTATTTTACAATACAACATCTGGTAATCTTGTCGCAGTTGGTGATTCTGCTTTATATAACAATGGTAAAGGAACACTAACAGGTGATCAGTCTAAATGGAATACAGCTGTTGGTTCTAAGGCATTATTTACTAATACTACCGGTAAAGCAAATTCTTCTTTTGGATTGGAAGCTATGAAATTAAATCAAGCTGGTGATGACAATACCGGTATTGGCTACCACGCATTAAATCAATCTACAGGAACCTGGAACACTGCATTGGGTTCAAATGCAGGAACAAATCAAACAACTGGCGGAAATAATATTTACATAGCCAATACTGGCACCGCAGCTGAGTCAGATGTTATTAAAATTGGATCTTCTCAAACCGCAACATATTTAGCAGGTATCTCTGGTCAAACAAGCGCCAGCGGTGTTGCCGTTTACGTTAATGCCTCAGGCAAGTTAGGAACATTAACTTCATCCGCCAGATTCAAAGAAGATATTAACGACATGGGAGACGCCAGCAACGTACTGATGAAATTAAGACCTGTTACATTCAAATATAAAGATGAATTCGCTGATGGCGATAAGTCAACCCAGTACGGCTTAATCGCTGAGGAAGTGGCTAAAGTCGCACCAAATCTTGTTGCTTACGATAAGGATGGAAACCTCTTAACTGTTTACTACAACCGTGTGAATGCCATGCTTCTGAATGAGGTACAAAAGCAGCAGAAAGAAATAGTTGAGCTAAGAAGTATGATATTAGAAATGAAGAAGAAATTTGAGATGGCTAAGAAATAGAAATTCTTTCTGGAATCTTGAGTAAGCGCTGAGGTCATCATAAAAAAAGGCAGGACATCCTGCCTCTATGATTCTATAGTGCCTGGTATAAATTTATTCTGTTATTTGTTCCTATATAGACAGCATTTAGGGAGCTTGTCATAAACATCCAGCTTGGCTTTGTACTTGTCTGTATCGTGACCGACTGCGGCTAGAGCCTGCTCAATCCCATCGACATCGGGCTTATTATCTTTGTAATATACTATTAATTCCTTAGTTTCGGGGCTCCAGTCTGATGAGGCTACATTGCTGATTTCGTTGACAGTTTCCTCAATTCTGGCTTTGCACATTTCGCAGTTACCGCTGACTTTGATCGACATCTTTGACAATGATGCATCACGGTCGATCTCAGCGATTGGCTTTTCATCTGAAGAAAAGTTGAAGCTCTTGGTCAGACCTGCGGATATAGAATATTTATTTGTAAGCTGTAGTCCGTTCACATTTTTATAAAGGGGATGATTGTACTGAAGTGTGAAACCAAAATCCTTGTAGAAATTATATGATAATTGTGGAGATATAAACGCTACCAATCCTCCGGAAGCATTGATGTAATTGAATGTATTGTCCTGAGATTTCGGTCCATTCAGTGCTTTCTCTCTTACCTCACAACGCATCTGTAGAGAGGCAGTAAGTCCAAACTCAAAAGCATACCTTCCAATCAATGATACGTTATAAAGATTTCCATATTTATATCTGGAATTTTCTGTCTCTATGAATTGCGAAACTTCCATCGAATTAACAGAAACTAGTGAAAATGGACTTCCGTTAAATCTTTTGGATAGAACTAATCCAAGATTATATTTGAAATTTCCCGATGATGGCTGAAAATCTATTGGCAGAGTTACTCCTTCATATTCCTGATTGAACTGTCCGACAGGTACAGTAAATCTTAATGACTGGGTTATATCGAATAATTTGTCTGTACTTTTGTAAGTTTGGTAACTTATTCCAAAAGTCGCATCGGACAATCCTGAAGTCTGGCGATTGTATCCATTGGTGAAAGTCTGGCTTTTATTCAAGAAGTAACCCAGATCAGCAGTCAATCTAAGATCATTCGATATTCCATAGGATAAAGCAAGAGATGAGAAATTGAAATCGCTTGTGGCGTATTTATAGTTTGATTGATTTACACCTTCGTAATATATGTCCGACGAAGAGTACATGTGGAAATAGCTTATCTGAAGACTATTCTTGCCACCCTGATCGATAGAACAATTTGTGCTGGATGGATTTCCAGCGGCACAGCACTGAGCATCGGATTCAGTTGTTGTTATTAGGATTGATGCAAAAACAAATAATAGAAAGGACAGAATCCTTAATTTTGATTTCATGATATTGAGTACTTTTGATATTTCAAATTTTTGTTAATTTAGTATGTGCTTAGTTTATTTTTTGTCATTCCAATGCATGAGAATATGCGAAAACGATGAGTCTGTCATTCTGAGGGAGCGAAGCGACCGTGAGAATCCAGTATTAATGCGGTCTGGATTCTTCACTGCGTTCAGAATGACTCATTTACATTGCTCAACGTTAGAACGCTCACAAAGTATTATTTAGCAACCACAGTTATAACCTGTGTTTTAGAAATAGTCCCCTTCTCATTGCTGACTGTGCATTTGATTGTTTTATCACCAATGCATTCTGTTGTTGCAGTATAAGTAATTCTTGTACTGTCGCTCGGCACCGGAGTTAATTTCCCGCAATCTGTTTCCCATTTATAATTGAGTTTTCCGCCAATTGCATAGCAAACCAAATTTGCTGCATCTATGCCATCAGCTTTGATCTGAGTATTGTCAACACCAATCGAAATAATATCGGGAACAGTTACGTTTTCCAGTATTGTAATTATAATATTCTTGCTGACACTGCCTTTATCGTTAGAGACTGTACACTTTATTGTCTTTTCGCCGACACAGCAGGCTGCCCCTGTAAAGCTGACTTTAGAACGATCAGTATTTTGGGGTATAATATCCCCCAGATCAACTTCCCATGTGTATTTAAGATTTCCACCAGAAGCATTACATGTGATTATTGCGTGATCCTCATTGCCATACATAATGGTTGTTTTATCTGCTGTAATAGTATTAATTACAGGAACTGTTGTAACAACGTTAGGATCAATAGGTGTACTGTCCTTTTTACAACCGGATAATAGCATAGTTAATGCTAAAGCAAATATAGATATGTATAAATATATCTTTTTCATT
The DNA here is from genome assembly GCA_903862655.1 of uncultured Ignavibacteria bacterium. Classification (GTDB taxonomy): domain Bacteria; phylum Bacteroidota; class Ignavibacteria; order Kapaibacteriales; family UBA2268; genus CAIOZA01. Next base: position 54,496 of record CAIOZA010000046.1, on the reverse strand, counting down.
ATTTTTCTTTCAAATTTTAGACTTAGTTAAATTTTATCTGTTAATAACAATTGTCTGGCTGGCTGTTCTGCCATGGTCTTCTACTGAAAGCAAGTAAACACCTGCTGTCAAATCAGAAACATCTACTGAAACCTGATTAGCCGATGATGCCAGCGTCTTAAAGAGTTTTCCTGAAATATTGAATATTAATATATTTCTTTCACTCGCATTATCCATCGTGATAGTAAGAAGATCGGACTTAATAAACCAATTGAAACTTAAAGCCATTTCTCTTACCGGCTCATCCTGAACAGCTGTAACTGCTTTTGTGGGATAGTATTTATCTCCGCCGATAAGATCAGAAATGTTAATTATAACATTCTGTGCATCGGTAGTATGAGGAAGGAGGCCTGGCCAACAGCCACCGACACCCTGAGTGCCCAGTTCATCTATCACAAAAGTTTTGCCACAGTTGTTGCATCTGAGTTGACTCCCGGACTGTGCATATCCTTTGTTTGCAAGATAACAAACATCACAAGCATCGAAACAGGATTTTACATCACCATTCGAGGCTTTAATGATAATGTATCTGATGTCTTTTTTCTGAGTTTGAGAAAGCATGTGAATATATGTGTAAACTTTTGCTGTTGTAGATACCCCCGAAAGTGGCTGAGTTACAACTTGTGCCTGCGATAATGACATTATTCCGAGCATAGCCATAGCTAAGACTGTAAGGAATAAACCGGAATTGCTTATATTTATTTTCATTATATACCTCTTTATTTGAATGTGAATAGAATTAATAGATGCTTAATCTCATACCTAAATAAATGATGCGACCGATAACAGGTCCCCAAACCAATGCTCCATCGAAGTATGGGCCTCTGGGATTATCCGGCGAAAGAATAACTTCTTTCTGCGTAAAGTTCGAAAGATTTTCTCCGCCCAAATATAAATCAAAGTTCTTGAATTTCTTTGTTATCTGAGCATGATAAAGCATAAATGACGGAGAACTTCCAATCCAATTTGATGGTTCTTTTGAAATTGTAGTATCAAGAAATCCAAGTGATAACAATCTCCCGCTACCATTGTATTCAGCTGTAAAGTCGAAAGTCCATTCATCTCCGAAAGTTGAGTAAGCAAGATTAAGAAATCCCTTTTCACGGCTCTGTAATGGCTTATCCAAGAGTGAACCATTGATTGTCATCTTGACATCATTTAATCTGTAAGCTGCTGTAACTATAAAACCATTTATAGGTTCTGCACTAACATCTATCTGGAAACTGTTCGAATATGACTGACCTTTTAGATTGTAGATGTGCATTTCGGTTTGCTTCTGTTCCATATCGACTATAATCTGATTCTTAAACTCAGTTCTATAGAATTCAGCATTCACTGTAAAATCGATACCAAACAAAGGAATAATTGTTGTTCCGTTCATACCATAATTCCATGCTTCTTCAGGAAATTGCTTCCCATCCATGAACAACTTACGGGAACTGGCGAAAATTCCGATATCCTCAGCATGAATATTGGCGATTCTGTAACCTTTTCCAACAGAAGCTCTTAATGATGTATTCTCGTTGAATCTGTATTGTGCATGGAATCTAGGAGTAAGAAATCTAGCGAATTTATTCGGAAAGTCAGCTCTGAAACCTGCCATCAGCGTAAGATCCTGAATACCTGAATAAGTATATTCCAAAAAAGCTCCCGGTATAGATTCGAGTTTGGGTGAATACTTAAGTTGAGTTTTGCCCAATGATTGAAGATTTTCGATAAAGTTATCGGAAGTATAGCTCAGTCCAACCATGTATTTATGAGTTGAATCAAACAGCTGTGACTGATACATTATCTTGGCATAAATTGAGTTTTGTTCGCCATTATATAGCACTTGGTCAAAATATGAATCAACCTTGTAGTGAGTCAATGACAAAACAGTACCAAGGCTGCTGTATGATGAACTTGGGAAAATAAAACCATTCTTGGTTAAGAATTCGAATTTCTGCGACTTCATCTGCATGCCATAATAGTTACTGTCCTTATTAGGCCAATACCCTGCCTGTCCTCCGTTACGCTCATCATAAAGTCCCTTTAGAATAGTTCTTGATTCCCAGATACCATCGCTTATGTTCCATCTGTTCATAAAATTGAACTGCTTGGATAAAGGACGATCCAGGAATGAATCTTTGTTCTCATCGATCTTAACCTGATTGAAGCTGGTGTGACCAAAGAACATCGTACTTACATTATCGCTGAGTTTCATTGCAGAAGTAAGATTGACTTCACCTCTGCCTATATTATTAATATAAGCATTCAAAAATAAGGGTGGCTCATTTTCAGGTTTTTTATATTCGATATTCATTTGTCCACTGATGGATTCATAACCTGTTGTAACGGATGCCAAACCCTTGGATATCTGAATTGATTCCATCCAAGGACCTGGCACATACTCTAGTCCGAGATTGGCGGATAAACCCCTCATTGATGGCACTTGTTCATTAAGAGCCTGAATATATACTCCCTGCAATCCGAGCAGTTGAATCTGTTTAGCGCCTGTAACGGCATTAGTAAAGGATACGTCAACCGAAGGATTCGTCTGGAAGCTCTCGGATAAATTACAGCAGGCTGCTTTCTGCAAGCCACGCAATGTTGTTGATTCAGTTTTAATAGTGCTGTTTGACAAAAGTCTTGAAGGCTGAACTGCATTGACTGTGATTGCGTCCAGAGTCAGATCGGTTTTTAAAACGACATCAATCGGTTTAGAATAATCTGACACTTCTAATGTGTCTTTCTTGTATCCAATATATGATACTTCAAGTTTGTTTGATTTATTTGTTGATGCTATCTGGAATTTTCCTGATTTATCGGTAATTGCACCGATACCAGTTCCTATCCAATGGACTGAAGCTTTTATCAGTGGAACAGATTTATTGTCCGCACCGAGACCGGATACAATTCCGTTAAGCTCTTTAGAAAGTCCATAGGATGAAAATCCAAGAATAAACAAACAAATATTGAAGATTATTATTTTTCTTCTATTGTATTTCATTTTTTTTCCATAAGGTTTTTTTTATTAATTATTGTCGCTTCTGTACATGCGGCTGTGTAAAAACTACGAATTTGTCATTCTGAGGGAGCGCAGCGACCGTGAGAATCTAGTTTTCATGCGGACTAGATTCGCTACGCCAGGCCTACGGCACCTCACTTCGTTCGGAATGACATCTAAATCAGACTTTTCACATAATCTCTCATGCAGAAATCTATTTTTGTTTTTTCTATTCTGACTAACGAATCCGTATTATAGTTACCTGAAATACTTCGTTACTATCAGAATGATATTTTCTTTATTTGATTTTATTATTATTGGAAGTTTCTACCATAAATAATGATAGAAAAATTAGGAATGACTGTCAGAATCATCCTTTTGATTGGATTGAAGCGATATGAATGCTATAATCTTATTAACCGGTTCCTTTAGAGGATAGTCAATTTTTAAGCTGGTTGATTTGTCTGATGTCTGATAGCCGATGAACGTTATCAAAGATAAGTTCGGAATGTAAACACTTTCTTTGATTGTTTTCTCAGTATTGATAACTGGAACCTGTGCTGAAGTTAAAGAAAAAGCTACTTTTGAAATATCACAGCATGTAGTTGGCTTCGATATTCCATTTTCGCAGTTAATTACTTTAGTTATTGTCTTTGTAGATTGCGAAATATTAGTTTTAACAGATAGTTCAAGAGTTGGTTTCTTCTTGACGGCTTTTTTTGCTTTCGAGCAACATGAATGAATTTCTGTTGATTCCTGTTTCTTTTCTATGGCTTTATGCAATGGTTTTGCTGTTTCGTTGTTTTCACTTTCGCAGCAGGACTTAACTTTCTGTGCTTCAACCTCTTTTGTTTCAGATTTGCAGCAGCAGTCATCGAACTGATTTTTTGAATCTAACTGATAAAAAGAGAAATGAAGGTTGCCTGAGTGTTTGCATTTGTGCACAGAAATATCCATACCGATTGCAGTGATGGGGAATATCAGCAATAGAAACAATGATATTATATATATTAGTCTTTTTTTCAATTTAATTAAAAATTTTTATTAGGCGACACTACAAACTTACAAAAAATAACAATAATTTAATAGAAATTGACGTAACAAATGAATTATAATTATCGGTTCAAAAATAGATTTAATTAATGTGTGATTCGTTAATAGATATTAAGATAGATCATATCAGTAAGTACGGAATTATAAATTATTTGTGCTTTTACTGACAGGAAGAGTTAATAATTTTTTTTCTTATAATTTATTTGTTAATTTTGGTTATATAAATTAAAAGGTGTTAAATGTTATCAGTTGCAATTAGAAAACAAATAAACTCAAATAATATCAATTTCTCAGAGTTGAAACCATTTATAGGAAAAAATGTAATAATAACAATTACAGAAGAACAAAATCACTCAGAAAAATTAGAATCATTTTCAGATTTTTTCAATCTAGCCGGTAAAATTACAATCGATGAAGAAAGCATTAATAAGCTACGAGAAATTAGCTTGATATGATATTGATTGACACAAATATAATTATCGATTTTTGGAAAACAGGAGATGAAAATATTAAATCTGTAATATTAAATTTTCCGGTATATATTTGTGGCGTTGTTAAAGCTGAATTGTGCCATGGTGCTAGAAATGAAAAGGATTTGGACTCAATATTAAAATCTTTTAAAATCATTCCCGGAAGTTGATATTGCTGAAAGAATATTGGAAACTCTTGGCAAGAATTTGTTTAAACTAAGGGTTAGTGGAGTAACTGTCCCATTTCAAGATGTCATTATAGCAACTATCGCAATTGAAAACTCATTGATGGTTTGGACTAATGATAAGCATATTCATCAGATTCAATCGGTATTAAATGACTTGCAAGTATTTAATTACAAAAATCACATATCAATAAATAAATAAGTTCCAGGCACATGATTCAAAATATTAGTCTAGGTACAAATATCCCCTAAATTGCTATTTTAAACAGCTCCTGAATATATGTAATTCAAACAGAAATTTATAGTCACTTCACCAGCTTATTTTTATAAATAATCTTATTTCCGTAAATTGCGTATCTTTTAATTTCAATAATTATCAATTAATTAAGCAGATTTTATGTATATATCTCACAATTGGCTGAAAGAGTTTGTTGACTTTGATTATTCTCCATCCGAAATAGACAGTATATTGACAGGGCTGGGGATTGAGGTTGAACACATTGTTGATTATACCGAAAAGTACAAGAATTTCTTTATCGGTCATGTTCTTCATCATGATAAACATCCGAATGCCGATAAACTCTCCGTATGTCTTGTTGACTATGGTGACGGTGAAAAAACTATCGTCTGCGGTGCTCCTAATGTAGCTCAAGGACAGAAAGTTGTTGTGGGTATCCCCGGAGCTTGCGTCCCAAACTCAAAGATAATACTTGAAAAGCGTAAAGTACGCAATGTAGAGTCCGAAGGAATGATCTGCGCACAGGTTGAACTCGAGCTCGGTGAAGATCACGATGGAATCTGGATCCTTCCAGAATCTGCAGAGATGGGCATGACTCTTCTCGATTATTTGAATTTGAATGATGTTATTTATGAAATTGGTATCACACCTAATAGATCGGATTGCCTGAGTCATCTTGGCATTGCCCGCGAAATTGCTGCATATTCCAGACAAAAGATCAGAAAACCGGAAGTCAAATTCACTGAAGGCAGCGAGAAGTCATCTGATTTTGTTTCAGTTGAAATCCTGGATGCAGATAAATGCCCAAGATATACAGGCAGAGTTATTAAAAACATAAAAATGCAGGAATCTCCTCAGTGGCTCAAACAAAGACTTATCATGCTCGGACAGAGACCTGTCAATGCAGTAGTTGATGTTACCAATTATATCCTTCTCGAATGTGGTCAACCGCTTCATGCTTTCGATCTGAGAGATTTAAAAGGCAACAAGATAATTGTAAAGACTGCCGAAAATGAGCAGAAGTTCACCACACTCGACAGTAAAGAAAGAATACTCGATTCATCGATGCTTATGATATGTGATGCTGAGCGTCCTGTTGCCGTCGGAGGTGTAATGGGTGGAGAAAACAGTGAAGTTAAGAATGATACAGTTGATATTCTTCTAGAATCTGCTTACTTCAGCCCTGCATCTATCAGAAGAACATCAAAACGATTAGCGCTTCAGAGCGAATCATCTTATAGATTTGAACGCGGAATTGATTGGGAAAATGTCGCTTATGCTTCGGACAGAGCTGCAACTCTAATCGCAGAGATCACAGGAGGAACAGTTTGCCAAGGAATTATCGACGCTTATCCGGTTAAAATTGGTGCTAAGGAAGTTACTTTAAGATATAAAAGAGCAAATAACGTGATCGGTACTGATCTTAGTACCGAAGAAATTAGAGAAATGCTTCTTGCTCTTGATTTCGAAATAATAAGCGAAAATTCTGATACGATAACATTAAAAGTACCAACTTATAGAGTTGACATTTCTATGGAGATAGATCTGATCGAAGAGATTGCCAGATTGTATAATTACGACAATATTCAGCCGGACTTCTCAGTATCTATTGACAGTTCCGGTACAGGTTCAATTGATGAATTGAAAGTTCCGGAGCTCCGTGCAGTGATAAGAGAATATCTCGTTGCAAACGGATACAACGAAGCTTTGACACAAAACATGATCGATCCAAAATCATCAGCAGTTTTCACAGAAGATCCCGTTGTTATTGCCAATCCATTGGGAGAAGAATTATCCATTTTGAGATCATCTCTTTTTCCATCAATGTTAAAGACGATTGAGAGAAATCACAGACTTAGAAATCTTGATCTGCAGTTATTTGAAGTTGGCAAGACATTCAAAAAAGTCGGTGCCGATGTTGCTACCTTTATTCCGGGTATTTATGAAAATGAGGAATTGCTGATTGTTATTACTGGAAAATCTTTGCCGACTCAGTGGGGTTCAACCGACAGACAATCTGATTTCTATGATATCCGCGGCATCATCGAGGATTTATTGACTTCTATGAAAATCAAGAAAGTCCGCTTACTTCCCATAAGCGAGGATCATCCTGTTCTTTCGAAGAATACAGTCAGCATCAATCTTGGCAATCAGATTGTTGGCTATATCGGTGAAGTCAACCAAAAAATACTAAAACAATTCGACATAAATTATCCGGTTTTCGCAGCTAATCTGCATTTGCATAAGCTCTATAAAATTGATCGCAAGCAATGGAAGTTTAGTTCCGTTTCACCATTCCCAACTGTAACACGTGATCTGGCTTTGCTTGTTGATGACGCTATCCCTTCAGAGGATCTTCGTCAGGCTATCCAAAAGAACGCCGGAAATATTTGCAAATCCGTCGACATATTCGATGTTTACAAGGGCAAAAACCTGGCAGAAGGCAAGAAAAGTATTGCTTTCTCGGTTAGTTATTCAGCTAATGACAGAACTTTGACCGACACCGAAGTAGATAATTCTGTTACTCAGATCGTGAAATTCCTTGAAACAAAATTTAATGCAGAATTAAGAAAGTTTTAGAACAACAAATTGAAAATAGATTCAGAAAAATATCCTCTTCCTAACAGGATGAGGCATCACACATCGCCTAACCTTTATCTGCCATTGAGTGAGCTGAAGGAAGTGCCGAACTTCTATCCACCATTGATTGAATCAATCGAGTGGAAAGATGTTTACAGCAATTCACTCCCGCCATCCAGACTCGATGTAGGTTGCGGCAAGGGCAGACTTCTGCTAGATACTGCCGAGGCATATCCGGAAATTAACATATTGGGCATCGAAGTCCGCAAAGGTGCTGTTGATTGGCTGAAGGCAGTGATTTCGGGCGAAAGCATACCCAACTGCGGCATTCTGTGGTATAGCGTTGTCAATGGTATAGGATTTATTACTAGTGATTCTATCGAAGAGATATATTATCTTTTCCCAGATCCATGGCCCAAGAAGAAGCACCACAAACGCAGAGCTTTCAATAATCCTGTTTTGCTCGAATTCATCAGAGTATTAAAGCCTGGTGGCAGATTGTTCCTCGCAACTGATGTCGAAGAAGTACACGAATATCATCTGGAAATGCTGAAAGATTTGAAATCTCTAACCGCAAAATTGATAGAAAGTGACGATGAATGGGGATTACCCATAACCAACAAAGAAACATTCTGCCGAAAAATGAACATCCCTTTTTATAGGATTATTGCAACAAAAGAGTAATCATATGATCTTGAACCAGTATGAGATACAGTAGGAAGAGAGAGGAAAAATTGTTAAATTTAATATTTAGCAATGAAAGGAGATCAAGATGGATAGGCGAAATAAGCGAATATTCGACAAAGACTTCAAAATCCAGACAGCAAAGCAAAGAATAGGGAAGAATGTTATAATGAATATAGTGATGATGAGCTTCTCCATACTTTATGCTTCTAAAATTGAATATTTGTATACAAATATAATACTAAAACACATAAAAACCGGAAAAAGTTACAGGAGTGATGGAAATAATTTTTTATCAGACCATAATCTTATTCCTGCCCGCAAAGGCGACTCAAATCTATTTCGCTCCTAAGGAGCTTTGGTGGTCTGGGGAATATTGTTGCTATTAATATCTTTTCCCTATGGGAAAAATCAAATCTATGATATTGATATTTAACCCCGTCAGATGTGAGATATGATCTGGAAAAACATACAGTCATATAAGCATCTTATTCGGAAAATTCTTCAGATCACACTAAATAACGATAATCATAATCACCAAAAATTTTATAATTGTTCTTATCTCTCAATCACTAAGCTTTGAGTCAGCCTTTCTCTACCGTTGATTAATGTGTAGAAATAGACTCCACTCGGAAGCTTTGAAGTATTATAGCTAATAGTGTGCCTGCCAGCTGAATAAACTCCGCCACTAATCATGTCAAGCCTTTGACCGTTGGAGCTGAATAGTATCAGTTCGATTGATGATTGCTTATCAAGAGTGAATGAAATTTCGGCACCCTGATTGACAGGATTTGGCAAGCATTTCTCCAGATAGAAACCAAAATCGGTTTGTTCTTGCACACCTGAATATTTAACGTTTGTGCTGTAAACACCACCACCCTGAGTGGCAATAAGAACTTTCCCATCACTCTCGCGGAAATCTATTTTATCAACTATAAGATTACCGATTGTTGTGGAGCCTTCTTTTCTCCATTCTGTGCTCATTCCGGCTAGTAGAAAAGTAGAGTAAAGTCCTGCACTTGTTCCTGCAAAAACAATCGTACCATCCTTTGTAAACGCTGATTTTATCCAACGCACAGAAGGTCCGGCACCCTTACCGTCAGGCTTTTCTTCAAGATTGCCGCTTATAGGATTCCAAATTGTACCACCATCAGTAGTAGAGTAAATACTTTGAATATTATAGTTTGAAAAACTTACAATGATATTATTTGAATTTTTAGGATCGATGTCAATAGAAGAAGTAAATGCATCCTTCGGGAAAACAAACGTCAGCTTGGTAATAGTCGGGGTTGCACTCTGAGCCTCATCAATTTTGTAGAAAACACCTCTGCTTGTGCCAATATAAACTCTGTTAGGATTAGCTTTGCAAACGCTTATAGCAGTTATCGATTCTGTAGTAGGGATTCCCAGATTCTTGATCTCAAACCAGCCCGAATTTCTAAGAGAGGTATCTCTGGATGCTGCTTCCATATCGTCCTTACGGAACAAACGGGTTTTGGCAGGAAGATAGAGCGTTTTCTGGTTATTGGGGTCAAGAACAAAACGAGTATAAAAATCTACCATATTATCTTTGATATTGTCTGGTCTCTGATACATTTCGTCAAACACTTCCTTTTGAGAATTGAATCTGAATGTTTCAATTGAGCCATTGTACCATGAGCCTATCAAAAATGTTTTATTGTCAGCTATAAGAGCATCCATACCGTCAGCTCCGATAACGGCTGCCCAAATATCGTTTAGATTTTCTGTGTAAGTATATTGAGAAAAATTATCCTGAAGCCCGCCGAATATCAGATTATCTCCCGGAACAGCATGATCAAGAGCGATTGAGTAGAACTGCGATGCCATCAACCCATTATTGAGAGACACCCATTCCGGCTGATTTGCTTTTGCATTTGAGGTCATGTGAATACCGCCGTCATCGGCTACGTATAGTGAATTGGGATTTGACGGCAGAAATGCCAAACCATGAATATCGGGATGACAGTATTGATTCCCCATATCATATCCACCCTGAGGATAATATCCGCCGATGTGATTCATTGTTGCATTAGCAAAACCTGTGGATGAAACGTAAAGACTTGTACCGCCGATAGCAACGAAGTTCTCATCTGCGGGAGAAACTTTTAGCGCAAGGGCATAACCACCTAAAGAACTAAAAGCCTGTACTCCGTGTGCAGTATTTGGTACAAATTCAGAACGATCCTGTGAGGTTCCATTCCCACTTATTGGCTCATCAACATATTTGAAAAGAGAATGGTAGCGTCTCGTTGTACCAAAATACCAGGGATAAAGCCCAACCTGTGGCTTTTCGGTGAGAATATAGAGAACATTATCGTTAGCTTTTGTTACATCAAACTTTATAACTCTTGTAGTATCAGGGAATCCTGCTGGATTTATTTTAGACCAATTAATGCCGTCAACCGAACGGTAGATACCCATTTGAGTGGGTTTGACGTTATTAAGAGTTATCCTTGACAATCCGGCAAAGAAAACACCATTGCCAGATTGGATGACTGCGGTACCAAATGATTTATTCACCTGATCGCCCAGTACGGATGTCCAGCTAGTGCCGCCATCGGTTGAACGCATTATCCCGCCATAACAGGCAGCTAGTACCACATCCTGATTTGTATTTGTTTTATCGAGGGAGATATTCCATATTCCCTGGAATGTGTCGGTAAGATTGTCGGTAGCGTTACCCTGAGTGGAACTAAGAACTTTCCATGTAACGCCGTTATCTGTTGATTTATATATTCCATTACCCGATAAAAATGTACGGCTGTCCAGACTAAACTGTCTTTCGGTTGTACTTAGCATTTCTCCGGTTCCGCAATACCATATACTGTTTTTGCCGGGTCGTGGATCCTGAACAATACAATAGGCACTTTGCACAGCATCGGAAGGAGTAACCTTCAGCCAGGAACTTCCTTTGTCAATTGAACGCCAGATGCCACCGGATGCTGAACCAGCGAGTATGATATTCTCATTATTTAAATCAAATACTATGCAGTTGAATCTTCCGCCTGTATTCCAAGGACCGCGTGGTTTCCAGTTCTGAGCCTGTATAACCGCTGGATTGCCGCTAAGTTTACTCAAAGCTCTTGCCTGTTCAACAGTAGGAATCGTTGAAGTAAACTTCATTTCCTTTTCTTTTATGTTTGGAGGAAGTTTACCGGTTGCGGGATCTTTTGTTCTTTCAAATTCATATTCCGCATTATATATCAGTCTTTGGGTTTTATCCAGGATTTTTCTTGATTGATAAGGTGACTGTTTGTTCTCGCCTGAACTAGCAAAATTTGTTAAAAAGCTCATTAGAAAAAATATTACAACTGACTTCTTCATTTATTTTCCTGTGTATATTTCGAATTTCTTAAAAAAAATATTTACAAAATTAACAATTAAAAAATTGTTAATTCTATAATCCAATCTCAAATGACGAACAAATCTCCATTTTTGGGAAAATATGTCGATTACTAATAAAAAATGATATAATTGTAAATCGAAAAATTATTATAAGTCAAGAAAAATAAATAAATTAGTAGGAGTTGTTTGAAGGTATTCCTATAATATTTTTAAAATAAAAATTAATGCTGTTCGAGTATAAAGTTTTTATTCTATAAATAATATGTCATAACTAGTACAGTGTAGTTAAACATAATTAATTTTCTCATTTAATATGTACTTGATCTGTTCATTTATACTTTGTCAGCATTTAATTGTTTATCAAATTGGCTGTGCATTTTCACAAGTCAAATTAGGAGAAATCTATGAAAATATTTAAACCACTTATAATTTTATTTATTCTATTCCTTTCAATTTTTGAGTGTAGAACTCAGACTTTAACGGAATTTGATATCCCTGTTCTAAACAATCCGGCACCCGGTTATATTTTTCTAGGTCCGCTGAACAGCAGTACGGTATCGATATATGACAACTCAGGTCACTTTGCTTATTCAAAGGATTTCTCTAATCTTGACCTTGAATTTACTGCATTAAGAATACTTGAAAATGGCATATTTGCATTTTTTGGGAACAATAATTCGAAGTGGTACATGGTAGATAAAGATCTGAATTTGATAGATAGTATTGCTGTTACATCTCCGTATAGAACAAATTTTCATACTTTTCACATGTCACCACAAGGTCACTATCTGTTACTCGCGTATAAGGATACTGCAGTAGACATCTCAGGGATTGTTCCTGGTGGTAGAGCCGATGCTTTGATCGAGGATCTTGTCATTCAGGAATTTGATGAAAATAAGAAGTTAGTATTTAACTGGGATTGTCTCGATCATATAGATTTGCGTGATGCTACAGAAGACGTAAATTTAACAACACCTTATATCGATCCATACCACATCAATCAGGTAATTTACGACACCGATGGCAATATTCTTGTTAATTTCAGAAATCAAGATGCAATCTATAAGATAAACCGTTCAACCGGAAATGTAATTTGGATTATGGGTGGCAGTAAATCCCGCAGGAATGAATTCACTTTCGTTAATGACACAGTAAACAATTTTTTTGGATTTTCTCATCAGCACGATCCAAAGCGGCTTAGCAACGGGCATATTCTTCTTTTCGACAATGGAGTACTTAAACTCAACGGTAACTCCAGAGCTGTGGAGTATTCAATAGACGAAACAAATAAAACAGTAAGCAAAGTATGGGAATTTCATTATCCTACAAGGATGCTTGCAGAATTCATGGGTAATGCACAGCGTCTTCCGAATGGTAACACCATAATTGGATGGGGAGCTGCTCACAGAACAACCCCTTATGATGTTGTTACAACTGAAGTTACTCCTAATGGAAATGTAGTGTTTGAAATGAGGTCAACCAGGGCCGTTTGCTACCAGACTCTGAGAAATGTATACAAAATGGATGCAGTTCTCCTGAATATTAATTCTTCAGGGAACAAATCATTCAATGATGCAAAGAACACAACTGGCATTAGTATTAACTTTAGTTCGCTTACCGGATCAGGTTTTACTTCTGTCGAAAAACATGCTTATGAACCTTATAATATTACTTATACATACTCAACGCCATGCTATACTTTTCCTAATAGATGGGTTATTAATAATACTGGCATTACCAGCTTCAACGGAAAACTGTCTTTGGATTTAAGTATAATTCCAAATCTTAAGTATAGTTCCAATTTGAAGATATATTGGAGAGAAACCGAAAACAAAGGCAATTTCTCTCCGTTAACAACTCGGTATAATTCATCAACAAATAAGCTGGAAGCAGACATTACAAAATTTGGTGAGTTTATATTGGGCTATAATTCGATTTTTAATCCATCACTTACTTATCCAAGATATGACACTACTCAGGTTCCATTGACAACACTGCTTAAATGGACTCAGAATATCCCTACAGAAAAATATCGTTTGCAGGTATCTACCTCAGGGAATTTTTCAACCACATTGATTGATACCACTGGCATTACGACTAACCAGTATGAACTTTCCAATCTAGAGCATTTCACAATTTATTACTGGCGATTGAAAGCTTATAGCTCTTTATGCGAAAGCAACTGGTCTTATTCCAGCTGGTTTAGAACTACTATTGGAATTCCTAGTCAGATTTTCCCTGCAAACAGATATACTGACCAGCCATTAAAGGGTAAAATCCGATGGATTGCAGTCAAGTATGCAGACAAATATAAGGTTCAGATATCACTTGATTCTACTTTTAAAAATTCAGTTGTCGATACAGTTATAGCAAATTATACTTATTATGATTATTCTGATTTCAAATATAATTCAAAATACTATTGGAGAGTTGCAGCCGGCTCTTATGGCAAATATGACGCATGGTCAGACATTTGGATGTTCTCAACATACTTAGGGAAAGTTACTCTCAAACTTCCTGTCAATCAGGACATTGGAACACCGGTTGATGGTGCACTCGAATGGAATTCACTTCCTGTTGCTAAATCATATAGAATTCAGTTGTGCAAAGATACAATCTTTGATAACAACATTGCGGATGTTGAAAATATTCTAACTACAACCTTCAACTACAGCAATCTGGAAAAATCCACTCAGTACTTCTGGCGGGTGATGGCAACCGACAATACTTCGAAGAGTGAATGGTCAAATATTTGGAGGTTCTGGACAATCTTCCCTCAGCCTAATCTTCAATCACCTGAGAATAAATCAGTTAATGCGTCAATTAATGGGCAGCTGATCTGGGAACCTGTTCCAACTGCTTCAACCTATAAGGTTCAATTGTCAAGTGATAGCGATTTTATTAATGTAATTCTAAATCAGGAGACATATTACCCTACCCTGAAATATTCCGGACTTGAATTTGACAAGCCATATTATTGGCGTGTGATGGCAACTAATGGTGTTCTTCAGAGTGATTGGTCCGACATATTCACTTTCAGCTCTCAACCTAAGGATTTATTAGTAAGCCCAATTATTACTTATCCAAAGAATGAAGAATTCAAAATTCCAATAAACCCTGAAGTTACATGGCATGAAGCTTATCGTGCCGATGCTTATGACATACAGATTGCAACAGATCCTGCATTTAACTCTGTTATAAAATCAATAAATGACATTACATTAAATAAATATCAAATCACAGATTTGGATTATAACATATTTTACTATATCAAGATCAGATCAAAGAATGCGAAAGTAACTAGCAGTTGGTCAAAGCCCATCAGGTTCACAACCTGGCTGAAAAGTCCAATTATTATTTATCCACTAGAAAATGATACCAACAATGTTATTACAAATATTTTAAGATGGGAACAAAGTCCTGATGCTAAGTACTATTCTTTGCAGTTGGCAAAAGATCCCGAATTTGAAGATTTAGTTATTGATAAGAACAACCTTGTATCCACTCAGTATGATTTCACCGGCATGCTCGACGGTATTTATTATTACTGGCATGTAGCTGCATTGAACAACTTGAATGAAAGCGACTGGACTCCAACCATAAAAATAAAAATGCTTCTTAATGTTAGCGTCCAGGAGAATATTGAGAGCATCGATACGTTTGGAATTTACCCAATACCTGTTTCTTCGGGTTCTAAGGTAACTCTCAAGGTATCATTACCTCAATTTGTTTCGATTGATGTAATCAATGAAATCGGAGAAGTCATCTACTCTTTAATGAGTCAGCAATTGGACAGTGGAGAGTATATTTATGATTTGCCTACGGATAATTTGTCTTCAGGGATATACTATTGCCGATTGATTACAGACAAAGGGTCGATGATTAAGAAATTCCAGGTTGTTAAATAAATCCATCAGCTGGTAGTATATTAATAAGAAAGATCAGATAATAAAGTTTTATGATTATCTGATCTTTTTTTGTATAGTCAGCTGAGATCAAAACAATAACTATTTATAATGAAAAAAAAATTCCATCTATTGAATTTCTATCGAAGGTATTAAGTTTACAGGTTCGGAAAGCCACTATCTTACCTGTCTCCCTAACTTCCATACCTTCAGGTGGTTATTTTATAATGCTTGTTGATAAAATTATGATATTTGAGAATAATTGATTGTTTTATTCGTGAATATATTATAAATTTGAAAATAATATTATTCCGTTGTAAAGTTGAAGAAGAAACTCGAATAATTATTATATCAACATTTGTGAAATTGTAGTTTAATCTGATATCAAATTCAGATTTCCCAAAAAAAATAAATTATTATTTACCTATTTTTTACTATTATACTATGAAAACATTCATACTTTATATAATGCTATTAGTAATTTCATTATTACTACCAACACACACATACTCACAATGGACGGTTACATCGCTTAACGACTCGAAAGATGCACATGCATGGGATGATCCCGATACGGAAGAGGATGAAGCAAGTGATGGAAAACATAGGGATTACAATAATGAAAAGACTCTTCGTTCAGCATTAGAAGAAATTCAAAATATGCAGGACGTTAATGGAAATACTGATGGATTTACAATAACTATTAATATTTCCGGAACAATTGTTCTAGATGATGAAATAGGAGAAGTATATTTACCGGAAAATTGTACTTTAATACCAGGGAAAGATAAGAATGTAATCATTAAAGGTGTTATTGCCACAGGCAATAATTGTACGATAAAATATTTAACGGTAGATGTTCCAGCTATGAAGGTAGGTATTGGTGCTGCCGATAACGTAATTATCGACAGTGTATTATTCAAGTCTACTGGTGGTGCCTTTGGAATTGCTGTTGGATCAAACTGCAAGGTAACTCATTGTGTTATTGGTCAGCCTGGTAGTACTTACCTTGCGGGGATCGGAGTTGATGGGGATAATAATTTGATTGAGAATAATAAAATTCAATATTATACTCATTCGGGAATTGATATTCCAGGTGGAACAACAAACCAAATAATCCGAAAAAATGCTATAGGAGATAACAATTCTGCACCTAGAATGGGGATTATGTTAGTTGCAGCTAACTCTACAGTTGGTGGTGATATTCCATCGGATGGAAACGTAATTATTGGCAACGGACAAATGGGGATTCAGGTTGGTGCGACTAAGGATGTGCCTGCTGATGGAAATACTATAAAGAACAATTTTATTGGTTGCAATAGAGATTTGTCTCCAGCACCTAACGGAAACGGTATCGTAGTTGTTAGTTCGAATAATACCATATCTAGTAATATTATTGTTTGGAATCAGCAAAACGGAGTATTAATTCAGTCAATTGATTCAACCGAGATAGGTACTCCAATAGGTAATAAAGTATTCGGAAATAGCATCGGTGGTATCGAAGGTAAGGATACACCAATGCCGAACAGCTGGAATGGAGTTTGCCTTCAGGGAGCTGTAGAGGATAATGTCATCGGATCTGATCTTAATACTGATTATGCACCAAATTTCATTGTAAATAATCAAGGACATGGTATTTCCACAGAAATAATAGCTGGCATTATGCCAACCAAAAACACTTATATAAAAAATATAATTCATACAAATGCAAAGCTTGGGATAAAGAATGCTGAGAATACACAGGAAAATGTAAAGCCACCAAAACTAGATAGTCTGGTTAAAGGAAAACTTTATGGTAGCAATGCTCCGTCAGGCTCAAGAATTGATATTTACGAGACAGACAAAGACGAATCCGGTAGCGGTGAAGGCAAGAAATGGATTAAAAAGTTCATTGTTAATAACCCTAGCTTTTACCAAATTGATATCGGAACTCTACCAGAAAATGGAATTACTGCAACATTGACAACAACTAATGGATCGACTTCTGAATTTTCGTGTAACGTCCCTTTACATCAATCTGTTACAAAGCAATTGGAAATGACCTTCTTTGATAAAATTAATCTTAGTGATAAAAATAAGCATGTAATTACATATCTTCCCGATCGCATGCCTACATCTGTAAAGTATCAAGTTAACAATACTCCTGTGAAAGATGCGAATATCACTGGAAACACTGCCTGGTTTGAAGTAGAAATGGGAAAAGATTTTATGGCTGATATTCAGAATAAGATATATTTTAAATCAATAGGTTGCAATGGTTTTGTTGATACACTTATTTTTGAACCTTATGTAGTCCACATGCGCAATTATGCAGGGACTGTGTCAGATTATAGAGTACAGAGAAATGATCCGGAATTAAGATATATTAAGAATTCACTTGTTGAATGGCCAAAACCTAATGTAAATGCTTCAATTACAATACCTGCAATTACACCATATATTGGAGGGACCTGGGGTTTGAAAGAAACTGGTTTGAAATTCCCACTAGAAGTATCATCACTGGGAACAACATTTGATAAGACGATAACTGTTCAAGGAGGTATCGGACTCGGGGACAAACAATTTGATTTGACTGGGGATGGAACAGCTCATCATACATTGAAACCTTCAGGTTTAGAAACTACTGGTGACATTACCGCAAACCTGCCAATCAAACTCTATGAAAAGGAACAAAACCTGCTAACAGTTATCCCAGGAGTAAGTTCTTTCTGCGACATACCGGTTGCCGGAGAGGTTTGTTCATACCTGACAAGTTTATTAAATGCCGGAATACGCACTTCAATTACACTCGATCTAAATGGAAATGCTAATTTCAAAAATGAAGGCGATGAACTGTTTTGGCAAAGTGGAGAAATTAAAAGCACACTTACAGCTTCGGTAGTTGGATCAGCAGGTATTGGAAGTATTGCCGGATTCTTTGTCGAAGGCAGAGGCTCCGGAACACTTACTATCCCCATACCAAGTTGGGCTCCCACTGCCAGTGGATCTCTTACATTTCGTGCTTATGGACAAATTGCCGGAGTAGGATCAATCAGCGGAGAACAAACCTGGACGATTGGAAGCGGGATTGCTAAACAGAATGATGATATACCACAGTTCTTAACAGAATCTCTACCAATTGATTCAACGTCTATAATGTTATCAGCTAAAGCACCATTTGATGCTTCAGCAAGTATTTGCAATGTAAACGGAAGCAACTATGCAGTTGTTTGGACAGAAGCCGCTACTACACCAGAAGCATCAGGAAGAAATATTATTCTTGGTAATTTCAGAAATAATAAGCTTGAGAATTCTCTAAAGGTCATTGATGATGGAAAAAATAATAGAAACCCACAGATTATAGCTCTATCTGCAAGTCAGGTTTTAGTGGTTTGGGAACAAAATGATCTTCCATCTGGCAGTTTGAAAGACATTAATGTCAAACAGTATTTATCTGCGGCTAAGCTTAAGTTCGCTATTGTTAATGTTGATAACAATATAGTTTCTTCGCGAGGAGACGTTGACCTACCAAATAAATTAGATTTCTCGCCTAAGCTTTTAAGACAGAATGATGGAACATGCCGTTTATTGTTTCAATCAACCGATGGCTCAACAATCGCAGGCAATGCTTCAACAAAAGCATCAATATATAGTGCGGAGTTCATTTCAGATAATTTTAATCAGCCAAAGGAAATTACTTCAGAAAGTGGTTTGCTACAATGGTCTTCAGCTATTGCCGGAGAAGGCAAACTATATATTGTTTACGAGAAAGATGGTGATAATGATCTTTTGACTGCTGACGATAGAGAAATCTATCTGTTTACTTTAAATTCAGATGTAAAAGAAACGATTAAGTTAACAAATAATAGTATTTCCGATATGTTCCCGGTTATTTCCACCAATGGCAGTAATCAGCCTCAAATAGCTTTTGCAAACTCTGATGGCATTTATTACAATCTTGGAGGTCTGCCAGACCAATCAACTAAAATATCAAGTAATGCACCTGGAATGAACTTCTCTCATGCCAAAATGATTAATTCTTCCAATGGAACTAGCATAATATGGTCTGGAGCAAGGGGATTTTATTCTCTAACACTTGATAATAATGGAAAATGGTCTGAGCTCCTCAAAACAAAAGAATTCGATTATAGTAACATGTTAAATAGTATTTCGGCAACAAATGATGATAAAGTTCTTGCTGTGTTTCAGAAATTCAACAACAAAGATAAATATGTAATGCTGGAGAATAATGAACTATCAGCCGGATATCTGGATTTTAAGTCAACAACAACAAGTGTCATAGATAATTTAACAAATTCAGATAGAATGATGATTTATCCCAATCCTGCTACTGATTTAATAGAAATCTCTGTTGTGTCAAAGCGTGAAGTATCAGTCCAAAGCGAGATAAAAATCTTCAATATTTATGGTCAGATCGTGTCCACACCCATCTGCTCCGCAGCCACATCCACTAGCGGAAGACTGAGAATCGACGTCTCGGGATTATCACCTGGTATGTATTTTGTCCGGTTCGGAGATTTAGTTCAGAAGTTTGTAAAGTTGTAGATAACAAACTTCTGGAAATACTATAAATTTTTGAAGGAAATCACAAAAATTTCTACTTTATAACTTTCAGCTTTCTGCTGGATCTTATCCATAGATAAATACCGGCTATGATGAAAGGAATACTCAGAATCTGACCCATATCAAGAGGTAGTCCTTTTTCAAAGGGAGATTGAACCTCTTTGAAGAATTCGACAATAAACCTGGCACCGAATACAAAAACAAGAAATTGTCCGAAGATTCGACCGGCTGCAGCTCCTGCATTCAATTTCATGTAGGAATAGTAAAGATAGATAAAAATGGCAAGATAAGTAACAGCCTCGTAAAGCTGGGCGGCATGCCTTGGTATATTATCGATCCTGGTGAATACGACTGCCCAAGCTACGTCAGTCTGTGATCCCAAAATTTCTGAATTGAAAAAATTTCCCAGTCTTATAAGAAAACCAGAAAGAGCGACGACTATCACAACTCTGTCTATTACCCAAAGGAAAGTATATTTTGGCCGCTTCTTAACGTAATACCACAAAGCCAACAATATACCTATCGCTGCGCCATGGCTCGCAAGCCCACCCTCCCAAACTTTAAGTATGAGGAGAGGATTAGAAAGGTAATAAACTGGATCGTAGAACAAACAATGTCCAACACGGGCGCCCAACACAGTTCCGATTATCATAGTGATGGTCAAAGCTTCAAGATCGTGTTGACTTCTCTTTTCGATCCTAAAAATCTTATCCATTATCCAGTAACCAATTACGAAACTCAGGGCGAAGAGCAGACCATACCAGCGGATAGCTATTGGTCCGACTCTGAAAATCTCCTGAGACACACTCCAGTTCAAGTATCCTAATGTATGCATTTAGTTTCTCTACTAAAAATTAATCATTTCCATGTGGACCAACGTCCGTTGTTTGAGCTGCCCAAAGCAGTTTGCGTCTTAGCAAATCATAATACGAACTTTGAAGAGGCTTGATAAGTTTTACTATTGCATCAGAACGCTTAATTACTATGTCAATATCATTTGGTACAACCTTAGAAACCTGACCATCAATCACCAGATTTACATCCCCCGTTGGAGATGTTACTCTTAGCTTAACCTCATTCGTATCTGGGATAATCAATGGTCTGAGATTAAGAGAATGAGGCGATATAGGTGTAAGGCAGAGCACATGTGTCGAGGGTGCAATCACCGGTCCATTGCATGACAATGAGTATGCTGTTGAACCAGTTGGAGTAGTAATTATCAATCCGTCCGACCTGTAATCAGCAATATGATGATCATTTGCATAAGTTGTGATTGTAATCATTCTGGACGATTGCCTCTTTTCGACAACAATATCATTCAAGGCATATAATTTTTCACCATTCCACAGTGTCTCAATTACGAACCTGTCCACCACCCTGTAATTTCCTTCCATCAGATCGTTTATTGCCCGATTAAGATTTGCAACTGAGTATTCAGCAAGGAATCCGAGCTTCCCAACATTAATCCCCATAATAGGTATATTAGAGTTGATCAGCAAATGAGCCGCTGAGAGCATAGTCCCATCGCCACCAAATGAAATTACAACATCAGCAAATTTTTCGAATTCATCAGCTTGAATAGGCTTAATTTCTTTGGCTATTTCAGGTGTAAAATGCTTTAAAAGCTCCGGTTTAGCATAAATAGATACACCAAGATTTAAAAGTATTTTTGCTGACATCTCGGCATATTTAGCCGATTCCGGTTTGTCAGCGTTTTCATATAGTGCAATATTTTTCATATTACCTCAGTTATTGAGATGACGTTTACATTAAAATTAAATAATGCTTCTTTCATGACAAAATTGAATTTTTGATTTATTATTATATTGATTTCTGCAATTCATCAACAAACGCTTTGCAAATTAACATTAAAAGATAAAATTTATAACAATTTTTTTATTTTTATTTTTTTAAGTAACTTTTTACTTTCAATAGTGTTATTATCTTTGTAATCAAATGTTTTATTTTTGATTTTATTAAAAAATAGTATAAATTACAATCTGTGTACTAACTTAAATACCAAATGACAAACATACGACATATACTGATTCTTTTCACTCTAGTGATGCTTGGTTCATGCACACAGGATATGTCTGTTGATCCTAAAACTGGAAATCAGATCAAATCTGAGACCAAATGGCTTCTTGCAAATTCTACCGATCAGAAACTAATGGTTGTGTCACATAAACAATACGACAACAGTGGTCAACTCCTCAAATCTGACTTATACAACGATTCCGGTTTACTTTTATCCCAAACGGTCATCACTTATTCCTCCAATCTTACAATTGAAGAAATTAAGACATTCAATAACACTGGCACTACCGATTTTGTTATCAATTCATACACAACCGATATCAAAGGATTGATTGTTGAGAAGCTTTCTAAGGATTCAAAAGGGGATACATTATCAATTAATAAATTCGATTATGACCTCAAGGGCAATCTAGTCGAAGAAAACACTTTTGATAAATTCGGCACTCTAAAGACCAAAACAAAATTTGAATATAATTTCAATAACCAGGGTTTCGTCATCGGCACCAGGATTAACGATGGTATTGGTGGCTTGAATCAATCCCGCGACACAATAATCTACAAAATGGATCAACGCTTGGTGGAGCGGATTAAATACGACTCATCGGGTTTTCTTGAGATCATTTTCACGTACATGTACAATCCGGACGGAAAAGTAAGTAAAGAGATTCAAACAGACAAATCCGGCAATATTATAAAGAAATACTCTTTCGAATATACTTACTTTAATTAGCAATATACTTCTTCCTGTATAAAATCAATCCAACAACTGAAGCTATACCAATTATTATAAACGGTAACCAGATTAAATTTGGACTATAAGTTTGCCATAAAAGCCTTGTGGCCTGCTCAGGATTAGAGCCTAAACTCTTGGTTAAAAAATCAAAAGCTGAAGCCATATCTCCATTATAATGCATACCGTGAGACTGCATGTAGTCCAAAGCCAGCGACGATTTCTCTGCGATTCTTCCATAGAAAAACCCGCCTAAAAGTGAACCTCCGCCCAAACCAATCGCCATTGAAATATTAAGATAGCTCATGTAGGATGATTCTAAACCCCCAGGCGCAATCGAAGAAAGATAGTCATTGAATTTAGGATTAGTAATCATCTCACCAAAAGTATAAACAATAATGCCTGCAACAAGCCAGCTTCCACTCATCGAAATGCTTGTCAAAGCTAATCCGGCAATCGAGAGAATAATCCCGATAGTTATAGCTTTAATCCTGTCTATTAACCCCATGAGCCATGCTGCAACTAATACAAACATAGTCACTAATATTGTGTTCAGGTTATAAAGCCATTCATAAGATATCATCAAACCTCTGGGAGTTTCCATTAGCATAAAACGTGGGAATGACAATTCAGAAGCCAGTTTTGAAGTGTCGCTCCAGTCATATATAAAATTTGGAAGTGTTTCGTAAAACTGCATATAGATAATTGCAAAACCTGACATGCAAATCAGGAATAAAAAAATTTCTGGCTTTTTAAGATCAGAGAATACTTTCTTATAATAAAAACTGGATTCTTCACTATGTTCAGAATTGCTAGTGTCGGTCTTAAGAGTGAAAATAAATATAAGGTTAGCAAATATTATAACTGCACTTCCCCAGAAAACTGTACTCCAGCTAAGTTCTCGTAGATACTTGGATAAGGGTGGTGCCGCAATAATTGCAAAATTCATCAGCATGAAATAGAGCCCCCAGCCAGTAGAAGATCTCTCTTTTGGCATAGTGGCAGCCAATGCTCCCTGAAGAGCCGGTTTAAATACCCCGGAACCGATTCCCAGCAAAATCACACCGGCAATTATCAGATAGAAATCTCTTTGAGTAGCCAGAATAGTATAGCTTAGAAAAATTATCACAACAGAAATCGCCAGCAATTTCCTTCTGCCAAATTTATCAGCTATTCCTCCCGTAAAAACTGGTGTGATATTTTGTATCATCGCCCACACGAAGAACACAATACCCTTAATATACTGCTCCCAGTTCAACCCGCCATCGATTCCCTTCTGAGCCGTATAAATTGGCATCTGGAGCAAAACGGCCCAGTATGCGAGTTTTTCGAGCATTTGAATAATGTTCAGCAGCCAGAACTCTTTTGGGAAAGTTCTGATCGATATTATCGTTTCTTTAAATCCTATCATTTACTTTCTATTGAGGATACTTCGATTGGACGAAGGACAGTGATTCCTGTATCGGAATCAACCCCATTAAGATAATCAATAAGTGAAGCTTCGATACTTACTTTCTTTCTTTTCGAGGATGCATGTATAAAAGAACAATCCAGATGTCTGTTCTCAGACTTAACATAAGCAAGACCGGTATGTGAATAATCTATACCCTTTTTATTAGTTGTGATTGCGATTATATCCCCTGTTTGAATCTCTGATTGGATTGAGCTGATTTTTGATTTTGGTATATAGAATTTCTTTCGTTTATTGATCTCACTTTCTAAGAAAGAAATTTTCTTAATCAAGCCTGGATTGGCTTTTAACTGTTTGTAATATTTTGGATTTGTTGACATAAAATTAACAGTTACCGGGAATTGGATGCCTTCAATTGTTTTAGTAAAATCAACAACAACTTCCTTCTGGACATTATCGTAAGCCCAGTCAGAAGTGTAGTGCAGCCTTGATTCGTATCCTGCCAATTTCCCATGCCTGTAACGGGTGAATGTTACTTCGTTATAAAGATCCTCAATTGCGAGTCTATTCCGTTTAATATTACGTCCGAGGCAAAGCGAAAGCTCAAAAAAGGTAACACAGTCAAGCTCATTAAAATTAATCACACACTGCTCAACGTCATTCACTTCAAGCGTGCCGCCAACATAAGGTGTGCCAATGAATTGAAGTGCTACTTTCATTATCACCTCATTCAAAGGAAGTTTCGACCATTTTTCTTTTTCTGCAACAGCAATAATCTTATCGAATTTACTGCTTCCAAGCTTTGGTTCTGTCTGGGCCAATAACCTAAGTGGATTGATTGAGCTAACAGCTAACGATATCCCCGATACAAGTAAAAAATTTCTTCTGTTCATTAATTCCTCTGAATACTTTATACAAAAATAAAAAAACCTTCCGGATAAATCACCGAAAGGTTTTTTTTAAAAGAGAAATTACTTATTATCTTGAATAGAATTCAACAACAAGAGGTATCTCGCATATTACCGGGATTTCCTCTCTTGGTGGAAGATATAAATATTTTACTGTGAAATCAGCTTTTGACAACGCTAGGTATGGTGGTGTTCCGGCATTACGAATTGAATCCTGGAAACAATCCAATTTACGGCTGGTTTCTTTAACAGAAACAACATCATTATGCTTAACCTGATACGAAGGGATGTCAACTTTTTTGCCATTAACCAAAATATGACCATGGCCAACATACTGACGGGCAGCGTAGATAGTGGCAGCAAAACCTGCTCTGTATACCATAGCATCCAGACGTGATTCCATAAGTAAAACAAGCAAGTCGCCAGTATTACCTGTCATCTGGGCTGCTTTCTTATAAAAATTACGCATCTGTTTTTCAGATATATTAAACTGCAATCTTAAACGCTGTTTTTCGAGCAGCTGACGTCCATAATCAGACATCTTAGCACGCTTTTTAGTAGCACCGTGCTGACCCGGAGGATAAGGTTTCTTAACAGTTACTTTTCTTGATTTTGGAGTAAGTTCCAGCCCCAATTTCCTGGAAATTTTAACTTTTGGACCGGTATAATTCATTGTTCCTCTCTTCTCAAAATTCTTATTTTTGCTTTATTTAATTTACAGAACTACAAAAATAAAGATAATCGAAATAATAAACAAAATAATTTTTCATTTTAGCTGATTTTAATGCATTTAGTACGAAATTCTGATTTCATAAATGATCGTTTTTCTTCGAAATA
Source organism: uncultured Ignavibacteria bacterium (assembly GCA_903862655.1). GTDB lineage: Bacteria > Bacteroidota > Ignavibacteria > Kapaibacteriales > UBA2268 > CAIOZA01. Next base: position 28,504 of record CAIOZA010000046.1, on the reverse strand, counting down.
AACCCCAAAAAGAAAGCTAGGAGCCGTATGAATATAGATTCTACTGTCGATCTGAACTGATGAAATACCACCATTACAAAAAATGCAATTTCGGGTACTGATCTTAAATTTTATATCTTCACAAACTTCCCGACTCTATCCCCAATCCGCACGAAATACATTCCCGGAGGCAAACAGGAAACATTGATTCTTACTCCCTTTCCACTCGTGGAGAGGGTTGGGATGAGGTCGCAGTTCTGTCCATATATGTTAAATATTCTCAAATCGCTTTGTAAGAGAGAACTGCCTTTCGCCCCTACGGATATTTCTATGAAATCTGATGCAGGATTAGGAGAAATCTTTATCATGTCTGTATTGTCATATTCATTCACATCTAAAGGTACACTAACACCCATAACTTTTGCTGTATAATTACCTCCATAACTATCTTCAACAGTTACATCCGCTGAAAATGTCCCGGCTTTTTGGGCTTTAAATGAAACCGGTAAAGTTAATGTTTGGCTTGCCCCAATTATCAATGGTAGAGCTGGTGACGCAATATGAAAGACATCAGTATCTCCAACCATTGTAATCTTTGTGACTTTAGCATCAACATTGCCGGTATTGACCAATTTAAGTTCTCCATTAGTTAATAGTCCTATACTGACACCACCAAAATCATAACCTGTTAACGATAAATTTTTGACCGAAGTAGTTCCAAATCCTATTAAATTCAGTGTTGCAGCACTCTTTGAGTTGGATGTAAATGTAATCACAGCGGATTTCACTCCTGTAGACTTCGGCATAATTTTAATGTTCAAATCCCTGTACTCACCCCCGGGAACTATCATTGGCAGATTAATATTTTGCAATGTAAATTCGCCCGGATCTTTTCCGGCAATATCGATAGCCGTTATTGTTAATGCAGTCGATGAAGTATTGTGAATTACATTAGCAAGAACTGTATCCTTTGTCGTACCAACCGGCAGATTGCCAAAATCAACACTTAACAAAGCCAAAACAAGATTTGGCTGCTCAGGCTGAATTACAGAAATTTTTGCAGGTTTACTTGTGATAAATCCACATCTGTTCGATACAATACAATCATAATTACCAGAATCGGTAAGGGTGATGTTTTTAAAATCCAGCTGATATTTAATTGCACCTAGTATTGTGTCACCATTCTTTCGCCACTGATATTTGACATTTGTTCCGCCTGCAGTCAGGCTCAGAGTGTAATTTGCTCCCTCTAGAACAGCTTTGAAAACAGGATGAACAGATATAGAGACAGATTGATATACTTTAAGATAAGCATAATTGCTCGTTATTTTTGGAAGACATGCTCCTGATACAACACATTGGTAAGCTCCGGAATCTGCCATAGTAACGTTTTTTAATATTAGGGATGTAGTATTTGAACTTGGGATTGTCTTCCCGGCATGACTCCATGAATAACTCAAAGCTGTGCCGATTGCATCAACACTGAACGTAACGCTGCCTCCGAGACAGGTTGTATCATTCTTTGGCTGACCTGCAATTTCAGGAGTTATTTTAAATTTCAAATCTACCGCCTGACTGCCTACTGAATCACACAAACCGGTTATCATACATGAATATTTGCCAGAATCTGCCATCTGAGCGTTGCTGATTGTAAGCATCTGTGTAGTTGCATTTTGTATGTCAGCCCCATTCTTGCGCCACTGATAAGTTATATTATAGCCGCTGGCTCTGCATGTAAATACAGCACTAGATGAGGTACATATCGTCAAAGGAAGTGGCTGTTCTGTAATGTTTGCTTTTGAATATATTGTAAAATTATTGTTGCTCTCGTCTCTAACATTTGAACTGCTTACGTCGGACACTCTAACTTTATAAGTCGTGCCGGTGGCCATTGAAGCACTCACTGCCCAAGTCCAGCTTCCTATTGAAGCATTAATGTTGTCGGCTAGTAATGTAGGATATGTTATTCCACCATCGGAAGAAAGCTCAATTTTTACCGACGTAACCAAGCTCGATGTCCATCGGACTAATATATTTTTGCCGGCACAGATTTCCTCAGCTCCATTGGGTGCAGTAACAGTGATAGATGGTCCGGCTATTACAGTTACTGTCTGAACAGGCATCCAGTTCCACAAATCATTATTGCTACCGTTATCCCCGTTTCCGGCTAATCCGCAGGCTCTGATGTAATAAGTACCGGGGGTAGCAGGAGCAGTCCAATTGAAAGAAAAACTTGCAGATCCGCCCGAAAGAAGAACTGGTGCGGAATGAGTCAGTTCGACGGGTGATCCTGTCGTCTTAAGATTAGTCCCTGCTATTATTGTTCCAACATTTGTTCCGGGACTGGTAGTCTGTGATGTTTTTACTGCTATATTAACACCTGCATTAACCTTAGTGCCGTTAGACACGGTTACAGTAAAAGTTGTTGTTGAATTAATAGGAACTGTAAAACTTCCGGAACCACTCGTTATACCCACTGTTACCTGTGAACTTGAGGACGCTCCGTGGCATGACCCGCTGCCGCAACCCGAAGTTGTAGTGGAATTGCGGGCAGTTATCCCACTCGTGTGAGCAAATGAATAATATGTTAAGCCCAAAAAACAGACTAACAAAGAAACCGGAAATATCTTCCGGAATATTATATTTATAAACATGACTCTCCTATGATTTCTTTTTCAAGCATGTGCTTTGATAGATTAATAATTTAAAAATAAAATTCTTACAAATCAAGAATAAATAATCATAATTGTGTTTGATATAAATAAATTTACAAATTAATCGTATTTTTGTTCTTTAGTTAAATACAAAATTCGAGAGGTTTTTGATGTCACTATCCAGGTACAAAGGTTATACGACCATAGAACAGTTGAAAGAATCAGAAGGGAAAGAAGTTACTTTACGAGGATGGGTTTATAATCTTAGAGGCAAAGGTAAGCTCCAATTCATTATTCTTCGCGATGGAACAGGCATTTGCCAATGTGTTTTATTCCAGAGTAACGTTAGTGAAGAAATCTTTCAGAATGGGAAATTGTTAACTCAGGAATCATCGGTTATGATTACTGGCAAAGTTGTACCTACCGACAAAGCTCCCGGTGGCTTTGAAATTGATGTTACAAACCTCGAGATAGTTACTTTAGCTAAGGATTATCCTATTACCCCAAAAGAGCATGGCGATGCTTTCCTTCTCGAACACAGACATTTATGGCTTCGTTCTTCCCGTCAGCACGCTATCATGCGCGTACGCTCAGCAGTTGTTAAAGCTATCCGTGATTTCTTTGACGGTAATGGATTCAAATTAATGGATTCACCCATACTAACTCCAAATGCCTGCGAAGGCACATCCACATTGTTCGAAACACAATATTTCGATCTTGGTAAAGCATATCTTTCTCAATCTGGGCAACTTTATGCCGAAGCTTCGGCAATGGCATTAGGCAGAGTTTATACTTTTGGCCCAACATTTAGAGCTGAACGTTCTAAAACCAGAAAGCATCTTACAGAGTTCTGGATGGTTGAGCCGGAAATGGCTTTTTTCGACCTTAATGACGACATGGATCTTGCTGAAGATCTGGTCGAGTATATTGTAAAGTTCGTCCTTAAAACATGCCAGCAGGAGTTAAAAACACTTGAACGCGATACGACTATGCTTGAAAAAGTTGTACGCCCATTCCACAGAATGAGTTATTCTGAAGCAGTTGAATGGTTGCAAAAAAATAAAATTCCATTGATTACTAAAGTTGATGGTAAAGAGGTTGAAACCGAATTCCCATGGGGTGAAGACTTTGGCTCAACCCAGGAAGAAGCCATCATGGAACAGTTCGACAAGCCCTGCATCATACATAGATATCCAACGGAAGTCAAAGCTTTTTATATGAAACGAGATCCCGATAATGAAAAGGTTGTTCTTGCTATGGATATGCTCGGACCAGAGAAAGCCGGTGAATTGATCGGTGGAAGTCAACGTGAAGATAATTATGATCTGCTGTTAGAGAGAATCAAGCACGAGAATCTACCTGAAGAGGAGTTCCAATGGTATCTCGACCTGCGTAAATATGGTTCCGTTACTCATAGTGGCTTCGGTCTCGGAGTGGAAAGAACAGTAAAATGGATCACTGGAGCTCAGCATATTCGTGAAGTTATTCCATTCCCAAGAATGATTTATCGTATAGTTCCATAATAATCTCAGGACTCATTTACTCTTCCAATACTGTATGGGCACGGGGCACACCGTGCCTTTGCTGTATCCAGGCTTTTGTGATTGTTTTGTCTACCTGGCTATTATAAATTTTTCGAAATATACATTTGTGCCCGATACCAGTTCAATAATATACATATTCTCTGGAATTCCGATCAGGGGAATCTTCATCAATTTATCTGTGGAACTGAATTTTATTTCATTGAATATCATGCCGGTTGTATTGTAGATTTTAATCAACCCTTCCTCAACATTAAGTTCTCTTAAATCCAGGATCAAAAATTCATCTGCGGGATTTGGATAAGCAAAAGTGTTATGCTTAACATATTCCTCTACTCCTGTTGATTTCTGTGTCTTGAAAGATCGAACAGAAGACCATAAACTTCCATTTTGCTGATTGAAGGATCGTACTTTCCAGTAAAAAACAGTATTATAATTCAGCTGTTCAGCGTTCGCCTGAGCTTTTTTCAGATTATTCAGATCCATAGCTATATCCGCAAAAGCTGAATCTCTGGCTATCTGAATCTGATACAGCTGAGCATCAGGAGCATTATCCCACACTAAAAAGGGATTATTTGGCAAATCAGTTGCACCATCTTCTGGAATAAAAAGAGTAACGGAATCAAGACATACATAGAAATCAGCATAGTCAGACCATTCACTGCTGTCCGTTGCTTTCTTGCTTTTAGCCCGCCAGAAGTACCTTATGTTATGTGCCAATAGAGGTGAACCAGTGAATATTTCAGATTGGTCAGATTTTTCAAAAATAATACTTGCAAATATTGAGTCTGTGGATAGCTGAATATCATAAGAATCTGCACCAGAGACAGATCCCCATTTGAAATCAAATTTCTCGGGAATAGTATTAGTTCTTATAAATGGATAGACAGGATCCGGGCTGGCAACTTGACCGCTCTTCAGGGATTTAAATGCCCAGAGTGCCGACCATGAGCCAGGCAACTGTTCGTCATACATACGAACATGCCAGTAGTATGTGGTTTCAGTGTCAAGATTATTATACTTGAAAATGCCTGTGCTGTCTGTTGTTGTTAAAATTATATTCTTAAACAGACTGTCTTTGGCTAATTCTACCTCGTATTTTGTTGCACCTTTTATCATAGCGCAAGCTAAGTATCCGTTAGTATTTACACTTTTTGCATGATTCTTTGGAGAAAGCAGTTCAGGTGTGTGGATAATAGTTCTGAACTTCCAACGCTCCGACCAGTCACTTTTAGAGTCAATTGTCTCTGCTTTAATTCTCCAGTAATAATCCGTTATATAATTAAAATCTTTATAATTGATATAATTTGAATTCAATCCAGATTCATCAAGCACAATATTACGGAAGATACTGTCCGAGGCAACCTGTACTCTATAAATGAATCCCGGACCAATGTCTTCCCACCGGAGCACTCCATTGATTGGTTGGCTGGTGGCCTGGTTAACCGGGAATGTCAAGACCGGTATAAGCGAAACAGTTGTAAAGCTCCAGACATCAGACCATGGACCAAATTTTCCATTTTCAGCAGCAGATACTCTCCAATAATATGCACTATAATACTTTAAATTATCAATTGTTAAACTAAGTTCAGTTGAAACTACTGATGAATCCCTAATTGTATCGAGCATATTTTGATTACCTGAGATCTGAATTCTATATTGTGTAGCTCCTGTTACTGCTTTCCAAGAGAAAGCACATTTTACAGGAACATCACTTTGTTTGTCTGATGGCAATTCAAGATTTGGAGCTGGTACAAATGTTGTGAAACAATAAGGTAAAGACCAGGCACTCGAACAATTTTGTGTAAAGGCACTAATCCGCCAATAATATTTCTTGTAATTTGACAGATTCAAAACGGTAAATCTGTTTTCTTTTAGATTGTTTGTATCTAAAATTATTGAATCAAAATTAGATGTTTGTGATACTTGCAAACGATAGAATTCATTACTTCCATTTCTTGTCCAGTGTAGTAAAGGCGATGATGAAACTCCGTTCTCGTTATTTATCGGTAATGTCAAAGTAGGCGGTGGATATTCAGTTGATGTATTGAAAGCAACCATGAATTCACCAAATCCAGAGATATTCGCTTCCAGTTGCGATAGCGATGAATCTAAGGTAGTGGCTAGTGGCGCAAAGCTTCCGGTATTTTCTTTATTTCTGTAGAATATAACTAAATCTGAGGCATTAGCAAGAGTTTTCAATTCCGGCAATTTAATAATGATTTTGCCCTGAACAGATACTATTCCCTTACTATTAATTACATATCTTCTATTCAAAAGGATACAAGGTACCGAAGAACTGTAAGATAGGTTGTGCGGCGAATAATCGTGGCGTTCTACTGAAGTATAGCCTGATCCGGTTATGCCAGACAATTGTAACGTAACACCTGTTACATTTGTTGAATTATTGAAGTCATAAGTATTAGCATTGGCAATGACATAACTAACAGAATTATTCTTTAGCACATATCTGAGAGCTCTGTAACTACCCCTTGTTTGGTGCTCCATTTCGAAAGCAATTGATCCATCAGGGCGGCATTCAGTCGCTATTGATTTATAATCACCGCCGAAAGAGCCTCCCCAACCAATAAAAGTGTTGCCGTTAGGCAATCTTTCTGCATTTCCCATACTTTGGGAGTTAATTGAATCAGGATGAAAGAATTCCCAGGTCTTGGTAATTGTTTTAGCAGATTCATTAAATATATACTCTACAACCCTTGATGGGAAATAGTCAGCCTTCAATTGTCCGTTATCAAATAACAATAAATTACCATTTGCAAGTCTTTTTACATCATGCTGATGCGAAAATCCGGTAAAGCCATCTTTAGTGTCATTTAAGATTTTGAAATCATTTGCTTTAGCTGAAGTGCCACCGATTCTCCATAATATCTGACCTGATGGCCATGCAATCTTGATTATCTGATCAAGATGCCTTGCCGAAACTATTAAATTTCCGTCAATATCTACAAATATTGAGTTTATGTGGAAAGGATCGATGCTTTTTAATGTCAGATCAACATCTGATGTCGCTTCTAGAATGTCTACATGATCATACATGTTCCATTCAGCTACCAGTGATTTATCTGGCGCAATTTCCTGAATAATCATATTCCCTATTGTAGCATTTGGATTCCCATCCTTAACCTTTTTACTCATATCCACTGTTATGGACTTTCTGCCATAAACAATATAGTTGCCATTGGGTTTAATAGCCATATCGTGGAAATCTGTAATAATAGGTGTTTTGCAGGAGACACTGTCGATAAAACTAAAATTATTATTTAAAATGTAGTATTGACCGGCAGTTGAAGAATTTGAAGAAAAGAAAGAGTAAACACCATTTCCGAAATATTTAAAATTCGTCATCTTGAGCATTTGTCCGTCATTCGCTGTTGGCAATTTTCTTACATAGATCTGGTCTCCATTGTTATCAAAAAGACACAAAATTCCTTCTTTATTCAGAGGCCCAAGCATAATATAACCAGCATCGGGATTATCCAGCTTAGTAATGTTATACGAGATCAGTGTATCGGTTGGCTGAGCAAACAAACTTGTAATGCTTATAAGCAATAGAAATATTAGGGTAGTTTTCATTCAAATTCAATAAAACTTTAAAATTTTTAAGCAAAATAACATTAAACACAATAATAATAAAACATTAAAAACCATTTTGTTACAGATTTCGTGAAAAATTATCATTCAGAACTCAGCTAAGAATAACCTTTCTTTCCTTCATAAAAAAAGGGAGGCATAGCCTCCCCTTGATTTGCGATATTTCTAATGTTTACTTTGCTAAAGAAACGCTTCTTCTCTCGCGAATGACTGTAACTTTTATCTGTCCTGGGTATTCCATTTCATTTTCTATTTTCTTTGCAATTTCTGACGCCATATTGTCCGCTGAAACATCATCAACTCTTTCGGGTTCGACGATAACTCTAACTTCTCTACCGGCTTGGATAGCAAATGTTTTCTGAACACCTTCGAAGCTGTTGGCAAGTGTCTCGAGCTTTTCTAATCTCTTTACATAATTCTCAAGAGATTCGCGTCTTGCTCCGGGTCTTGCACCACTGATGCTATCGGCAGCTTGAACCAGAACGGCATAAGGCGTTTCCATCTCTATGTCTTCATGGTGAGCTCCAACTGCGTTGCAGACAGTCTGTGACTCTTTGAATTTCTTAGTAAGTTCGAACCCTATCAGAGCGTGTGGACCTTCAGTGTTCTGATCAACACATTTACCGATATCATGCAGAATACCTGCTCTCTTTGCAATGTTTGGATCGAGATCTAATTCTACAGCCATTATGCCGCAAAGAGTTGCGACTTCAATTGAATGATTCAGCAAGTTCTGACCATAGCTTGATCTGTATTTCATCTTACCAACGTGGCGAACTAATTCAGGATGAAAATTGTGAAGGTTCAATTCAATGATGGCAGTTTCACCAACTCTGAATATTTCTTCTTCAAGTTCCTTCTTAGTTTTTTCAACAACTTCTTCAATTCTTGTAGGATGAATTCTTCCATCTTCCATTAATCTCTGAAGTGCCTTTTTGGCAACTTCCCTGCGGAAAGGATCGAATCCAGAAATTACGACTGCTTCAGGAGTATCGTCAATAATCAAATCTATTCCGGTGGCGGCTTCAAAGGCTCTGATGTTTCTGCCTTCGCGACCAATGATTCTTCCTTTCATTTCGTCACTTTCAAGACTAACCACCGACACGGTACTTTCGACACTATGGTCTGAGGCTGTTCTTTGAATAGCGTCAATTATCAGATTCTTAGCTTCCCTTTGTGCGTTTTGTTTAGCTTCATCTCTAATCTGTTTAACATAGGCGGCAGCTTCGGACTTTGCTTCATTAATCAGATTATCAACCAGTATTTTTTTAGCTTCATCCCTTGTCAAACCACTTATGGATTCTAATTTAGATAACTGCTGATCGACTACCTTCTGAGCTTCAGCATATTTCTGCTTAATTCCATCATCTTTTTTCTTCAACTCTTCTTCATATCCCAGCAGCTGTTTCTCTTTCTTTGTGATCGTTTCAAGCTTCTGATCAACTGCATCTTCGCGGGATTTTATCTGCTTTTCGAGAATCTGAATTTTAGCTTTTCTTGATTGTACTTCATTTTCAAATTCTTGTTTCCGTTTATGCCATTCCTCTTTAACTTCGAGTAGTTTTTCTTTTTTTAGATTGGTGGCTTCCTTCTCTGCTTCCTTGATTAAATTCTGTGCACTTAATTCTGCTTCTTTCACCTTCATTGCCGATTGCTTGTTCCCAGCAAAATTCGTTATAGCAAAACCGGCTACCAATCCTACGACAAGTCCTACAATACTGAGCAGAACTATCATCATTTCATTCATTTCTTTACCTTTCTAAGCTTTTGCTCCAAAAACTTCTTAAACCTTTCTGTGTAATAATAGATGTTTTTCAATTGAGTTCTAATAAAAAAAGCGCCACACTAAATATCATTGGTGTTTAAAAAAACTCGAGTTGGAAAAGAACCCAACTCAACACGTTTAGGCCAGCCTGAAGATATTTAGCTTCCACTGAGCCTTTCGGCTACCATTGCTGGTTGAGGCCTGCTATTTATCAACAATGACTAAACCTTATAGTTTTTAAACTTAACGGTTCTTTCACTCGATTGACAACGATAATCAGCGTGGCTTAAATAGTAATAAATAAGCCCTCAGGCTTTTCGAACACAATGTAAAAGACGATTCTTTCTGGAGTTAGTTATTCTTAGGATTTTGTTCAATCGGTTTCTTTAGGTACGCAGCCATACTTGCTAGTTCACTAGTGAGGAAGCTGAGATCAATTTCCGATTGCTTTTGGACTGAGTAATATTTTTCTGCTATGTTAAGAGCCGCCATTAATGACAAATTTGCTACAGGTTCATTAGATTTACCTTTAAGGGCTTCGAGCTGACTATTAACTTCAGTTGCCGCTGATTGAATAAGATCAATGTCTTCACCACGCAGTGAATATTCTCTTTCTCCTATGATAACTTTTATCGTTTTCTGCATTTTATTCGTTGTCTTGTAGTTATTATTTAAAGAACTAAACGAAAAATTAATTTAATATAGACCTTTTTACCTTTATCAAATGTAAAAATAAGAAATTTTCACATTAAAAATTAAAAAATATTCAATTTTTAGTCTTGTCTAAACTTTTTTAGTGATTAGAGTAATTGTCATCGCTGCTATTATTTATTTTTTTACAGGCAATCAGGCAAATGCGGTGATCTATGTATGTTTTCTATTAAAATTGCACACCTACAGCGGTATAGAGCTTATAATTCATTTACATTCTGAGTTTCGATCATCCTATCTCAACTTACCGGCAAGCCCCAGAACAGCATCAACATAGTCATTACTGTTGTTGTAATGAAATATGGCAGCACGCTTTGAGGTTATATCGTCGTTCCAGCCATTAGACTTGAGGTAATTGCAAATACTGCTTATCGCATCGTCGATGTCAAAAAGATCAACCATGCCGTCTCCATTGCCGTCAACAGCCCATTTGTTATAGCTTGAGGGAAGGAATTGCGAGTATCCGAATGCTCCTGCCCATGAACCTTGAAGCTCCAATGTAGAAATCGGAAGTTTTTTCCGGATTTTTTCTAAATTCAGGAGTTCGTTTATCGCCCATTCAGATTTAGTTTTCGATCTGAGGATTATCTTTTTTTTCAGAGAATCCATTTGAATCGAATCCGATATCTGAGATTCCTTCAGATTCTCAAGATTCATCCAGATGAATTCGGGATTATTTACCATTGCTGTACTGAAAAGAACAGAAGCAATATGATTATTTCCTGTGTAGCCACCAAGTTTCGTTTCGATCCAGAGAATGGAAGTAACAATTTCTTTGGGTACGTGATAGTAGTATTCACTTTTCTCGAGTATTTCCAGATTATTCTGAATGAACAATTTGCTGGTAACGACAGCTTCTCTTTTTAAATTTTGGCTGTAGTCGGGTTTGTTAAGGTAACCCGTAACGTTGATTTTAACATATCGTTCGCTGAACTGAGTGCGCGGATAAAGAGCAAGAGTATATATGTAGGCACTATCGGCACCTCTGGCTATCAGAGTGTCAATCACAGGTTTAAAGAATAGATACTTAGCATAAATTTCCTTATGTGCACTCCTGTCAAAAGAGATCCTGGAGGTAGAAAGGAGAATTATAACTAAAGCCATCAATAAATTCAAAACAATATTTCTTTCAATCTTCAAAAACTTTTCAGCGAATGATTAATCAAAATCTGAAACAGTTTCCATACTTTTTCCAGATAATCTTCTCAATTTACTAAAATCACTATTACTATCAAATCGATATTTGTCTTAAAGTCAAATTCTCAGCAAGATTTTCAAAATTGAGGCTTACGCAGATTATAGTGTATTTATGAGGAAGTATGTTAGATTAGGCTTTGGCTATTTGCTGAAAAGAGAATTCGAAGATTTTTCTGTATCCTGAAAATATTTAATCTGCATTAGAGATTTCTTTGCTTTTCAAAAGCTCATCAATCCACATCTCACCTTTGATAATCGGCATTAGTTCGATTTGTATAAAAATAGAAATCTTCTTTAAAATATTTAGGGACTCATTAATTGGTAGATTTTCTGGAAGACCTTTAAAATCATTAAAATATTTTTTAATTATAGTTAATTGGATAATATTTTTTTCGTTTACTTGATTAGAATTTTGAAATAAACTTTTCTGTATTATACTTATTTCGAAGCCATTAACCCATTTAAATAATATTTCCTGTTTGACTCTGTCATTGACAAAAGTAAGAGAATCACCATCTCTATCATTGTATGAATATTGCCGAACAAAATACAAATTTCTCATAAAAAAATAATGAAATATCCTTTGAATCTCAATAAAAATAATTTCATTATTTGTCAAATCAGTTATCATATTCTACCCAAATGCAGGTTGATTTAAGAAAGTTATATCTTTGGCAGGAATATGATTGAATATCATCTGATTAAAGTCAACTTTTTCTTTGACATTCAGAACTTCCAAACCAATTACATTTCCATTTGAATCAGTATCAACTATATAATCCTTCGATATCTCGAAAGAATCAACTCCCGGTATATCCACAAAATTTATATATAGTGAGTCAGTTTCTTTATCATAATTAAATTTCATTTTATCAAGCTTAAATTTTTATTGCTATTTTTCCTTCATTGTATTTATGTATTAACAATGATATTATTGACTGATACGTAATTCCCTCTTGGATAGCTTTAACCTTAATTTTTTGAATGTCTCTTTCTGATAAGCTGATTTCAATTTTATTCGTCAATTCAATGCTATTTAGGGCATATTCCTGATAGATCATATTTAAAGAAGTATCAAGATTGGGCACCCAATCTTCGGTATTTAAGGACTCAATAAGTTCCTTTTCTTCCTGGTCAATATATTCAATCATTTGTTTCATTTATTTTAAGACGAAAGGCTACTATAATAAATTTATCTCACAAACCACAGCTCTACTCTGCGGTTGGTGGCTCTGCCTTCATCAGTATCGTTGGATGTTACTGGCATGGAAGATCCAAAACCAAGTATTGAGATCCTGTCCTTCGATGTGCCTTTCCTTACCAGATAGTCCCTGACGGATTCTGCTCGCTTTTTTGATAATTCGAGATTGTAATCCACAGTGCCTTCGTTGTCTGTGTGCCCCTCAAGGTGGATCTTTCTCTTGGGATTTTCCTTAAGTAGCTTTATAAGCCTGTCCAGCTCAGGAAATGACTCGGACTTAAGGCTGAATTGATCAAAATCGAAGAATACATTATTGATTCTAACCTTCACCTGCTTCTCGGTTAAATCATTCATAGACATCATCCGGATATCTCTGCTAATATCTTTCTGAGACTTTGGATCCCTTAGATCAAGATTGTCTGAAGCAGAAAAATAGCCTGGCTTTTCTGCATAATAGCCATAATTTTTGCCCAATGGCAAGATGATAATATAAGTTCCATTTTCGGGATTACTTTTAAGTGTTCCGATAGGTAATCCTGTTGATAGGTCTTCCCATTTGATCTCTGCAGAAAGTGGTTTTCCTTCCGAATCAAGCACTCGTCCACTGATTGAGATAACTTCAGCAGGCCGGGCACTTTCAGGCAAAGTAACCGAGTACAAATCCCAATCGCCATAACCGTTTGTGCGCCATTGTCCTGCAAAGAAAGCACTATCGCCTTTAGCTGTAATTTTATAGCCCCAGTCATCGAGAATTGTGTTTATTTCCTTGCCGAGGTTCACAGGTTCACTCCACTCAGTCCAGCTGTCATCCTTCAGACGAACGGATTTGTAAACATCCATTCTGCCAAGACCCGGATGCCCGTCAGAGCTGAAGTAAAGTGTTTTACCATCAGGATGCAGATAAGGTGACCGCTCAGAAAATGGGGTATTGATTGTTGTGCCCAGATTAATTGGTTTGCTCCAACCGGAGTCGGTTTTCACACATACATATACATCCATATTGCCATTTTGAGTACCGTGGTAGTAGAAACCTCTTGGGACATAGGGACCAATTCCACCGGGACGGTCTGAGGTGAAGAGCATAGCCTTGCCGTCGCTAGTAAGATTAGCTCCTTCATCATGATATTTTGTATTAATAGGATAGGGAAGATGTTCCAGAGGTCCCCATCCTCTATCGGTGCGGTTAACAATATAAATATCAAAATTGCCGAAAGTCCCCTCAAAGTTACCTGAAAGTAGAATGGTGTTACCATCAACGCTTATATTGTCAATGGTTTCGTTGTTTGGACCATTAATCCCTCCACCAATATTTTTTGGAGTTTGCCACTTCCCATTTGCAAATTCCGAAACCCAAATATCTTCACCCCCAAACCCCCCGGGTCTGTTGTCTGCCGTCATATAAAGGTACTTTCCGTCAGGAGTCGGATTAGGATCCCACTCAGGAGTCTTAGAATTGACAACCGGACCAAGATTATGGATGCAGAGACCTTCTGATGATCGTTCTAATATTTCGATTGTTCCTTCGAGTTTCCCCTTAAGATTTGTATACAAAGGGATGAACTTTCTATATAAAGCTGTGGCAGAATCAAATTGAGAATGATTAATAAAGTGATCGGCTACTCTTTGCAACGCAAGATATCCGTTTTCACTGTCAGCCGAATCCTTTGCATATTGTTGAAAAAGAAAAAATAAATCTGGTGTAGCAGTTTCAGAAAGCATCAATATTTCAGAATTATGGATTTTATCTTTGAGTATGTCCCGATTTTTAGGAAAAAGTCCTGAATAAGCTTTTAACACTTCGCGTGCAACTATATTACGACCCGTGTTAGAATTTCTGCCCGCAAGCCAGAGAACAACATTGAATGCGCTGTCGGACGGCGAATAAGTTCTAATATACTTGTCAAATACAGGGAATGATTCCTGTGTAAGATTCTCCTTAAGAATTGATTGACCTCGTGTTGCTAATGGTAACACAAATATCAAAATGAGACTTAATGCAATTTTTGTCAAGAATTTTAGAATAATATTAATTTCCTCTTTATTGACAATACATTTATTTATTACAAATTTAATAAAAAATTATCCACAATGCCCAATAAATACAAGAAAATCAACGTCTTGAAACTTTTTTTAGATGAAAAGTCCCTTCAGTATTTTTTTTTATTTAATTTGGAATAAAATGAAGAAAATCCTTTATACCGCCTCATTAGTGTTATTGATTATAGCTATCTCTACTCCGGCATTCGCTATCAACAAAGGTGTACAGATTCTTCTCAAAGGGAAAATCTTTGATGAGTTTACAGGTAAATCAATGGAAATTAATATTGAGTTCAAGACAGAGTCTGGAAAAAAGTTTAAAATAAAATCAAACTCACTCGATGGATCTTATGAACAGATCTTTAATTCCGGAGAAAATGTCGAAATAATCTTTACAAATTGGAACATTACCAGAAAAATCAATAAACTATCCATTAAGGATACCACCAAATATTGCGAACAACATCAGAATTTTTATGTTAAAAAGTATGTTCAGGGCAATTCAGTTTTCAGCTTCAATTTATTCGAACCAAATTCTGCAAACCTTAGTGCTGATGCTCCGGCAAAAATTGATAGCCTGAAGGACATGCTCCTTTTCAGTCGTAACATTAAAATTGAGCTCAGAACCAATGGTCATGACACTTATAAGCAGACAAGGACAGTACAAACACCGACCAAAGCAACCAAAAAGAAAAGTAAGAAACCAGAAACTACTCAGGAACCAATTGTTATCGTTAAAGACCCCGATATGAATGCTCTTAAGGATTTGGTTGATAGAAGAACAGCAACATTACAGAATTATATAAAGGACTGGTCTAAATATTTAGAGAGAATTACTGTGGCAGGAGACTATACAGCAGCAGCAGATCCTAATTTTTCAAGATTAAAAGCAGAAATTCAATTAGATTATAATTATTTGGTTATTATAACTGATTTGAAGAACCCATTGGATTAAAAAGTAAACTTTTTTATAATAATAATCATTTGAATATTTAGGTTTGTTTTGTAATTTAAAACAAATAAAAACTTACCACATATTTATTCTTACATAATCATGGATTTGATATGAAAAAGGAAACATCGATTTATAAGTACGACAACGAAATAAACAACATTCTCGACATTGCTTATGGCTTTCAGAAGAGCCGCGTCTTACTTACAGCTCATGAATTGAACATTTTCACAATTCTTGGCGACCAATCGAAATCTTCAAAGGAGATCTCAGAAGAAATTCCTGCTAACAAAGATTCTATTGAACGTTTATTGAATGCACTCGTATCCATGGGCATAATTGACAAAGCAACCAACAGATATTCAAATACCAGAACAAGCTACTCTCTTCTGATCAGGGATAATCCCAATTACATGTCATGTCTGGATCACATTAATAATTTATTCCAAAGCTGGTCTAATCTTTCCGAAACCGTTCGTGAAGGCAAACCAGCCGGAATTAGTGCTTCAACTGAAATCTCTGAAGAAGATTTAAATAAATTTATTGCCGCAATGAACTGGAGAGCCTCAAAGATTGCTCCGGAACTTGTTAAAATGATTGACTTACAGAATATTGAAACCGTTATTGATATCGGTTGTGGTTCAGGTGCATTAGGCATGGAAATGTTAAAGGTTAATCAAAATATTGAGCTAACTCTTTTTGATTATCCCGAAGTCATAAAAATAACCAAGAATCATATAAACAGAAAAAGCCTCTCCGGAATCGTTAAGACTCTCGAAGGCGATTTACTTAACGATAACATTGGATCCGGATATGATCTTGTTCTTCTCTCCCAGGTATTACATGCTTATTCAATATGGGACAATCTGACAATTTTGAACAAGGTCTTCAGTGCTATGAATCATGGCGGTACTCTGGTAGTGCACGAGTATATATTAGACGAAAAACGCACTTCACCTGACTACAACGCCCTGTTTTCGCTCAATTTGCTGCTTAATACCAGTAATGGAAATATCATGACAGAAAATGACCTTTGGATGCTTTTAACAGAAACTTTATTTTCAGATTTCAAGAGAGTTGATACCGAATTTGGAACTAGTCTTATTTTCGGAAAAAGATAATTACTTTCTAATTTTAAAGGATAAATTTATGAATAAAATTGCAATTCTTATCATTGCTTTGTCTGTGCTATTCCTTACAGGCTGTATATCTGTGGAAAAGAAGATATATAAAATTCAAATGACAGGACCAAATTCAGGTCATGCTAGCATAACTTTTGTTAACATTGTCTCCCAGAAGGACAATGACCGCGATGTCTCAATGAAAGATTTTGCTGAGCTCGTTACTGATTATGTCGAAGGACCAAAAGTCGAAGATGACTATCCTAATGCAACTAATTTCAAAAAAAGACTCTACGAAGCAAACGAACAACTTTGTGCAGAATTTACTTTTGATTTCGATAGCCTATCGATCCCAAAACTATTCCGTTTGGATGACAAATCACCTATGATGCTTTTTATTAAAGATGGGACTAATAATGAGAAGTTTGAATCATGCAATGGCGTCTGGGGTGGCGAAAATATGCCTATAATCTTCTGGAAAAGCGGTGAGAAAAATTTGGAATGGACAATTAATGTTCAAACTGATTTTGAAAAAACTGTTCCCTTGGTTGAAGATTACAGAAGCTGGAAAAACAAGAATAAGAAATAAATATCAATAATCTTTACTTAATAGAAGGAGTATCAATGTCCACAATTTCACATGAAGAAATATTAGCCCGTTTAAAAGCAGACAATGTAGAGCTGCTCAATCTACAGTTCTCAGATATGATGGGAATGGCTAAAAGCGTTACAATTCCAGTTAGCAAATTTTCTGATGTATTAAAATATAATCTTTGGTTCGATGGATCCTCAATAGAAGGATTCACACGTATTTTTGAAAGCGATATGCTTCTTAAGCCCGATCTTGAGACCTACGCTGTTATTCCGTGGTATAACACACCCGATGGCAACATAGCCCGCTTTATTTGTGATGTTTATATGCCCGATGGTAATCCTTATGATTCAGATCCAAGAGTCATTCTTCAAAAGGTTCTTAAGGAAGGCGAAGACATGGGCTTTAAATATATGACAGGTCCCGAACTTGAATTTTTTCTCTTCCGCCGCGACAATGGTCAAATAAACCCATCTTCCAAGCACTTAATAGAACCTCATGACAAAGGCCAGTACTTCGATATGGTACTGGATCTCGGTTTCGATTGCAGACGTGAAATGACAAAAGTTTTGATCAGTATGGGTATCGATGTTGAAGCTAGCCATCACGAAGTTGCGCCTGGACAGCATGAAATTGATTTCAAATACGGTACTGCACTTACAACAGCCGACAGAGTTATGACAATGAAAACAGCTCTCAAGGTAATAGCTGAAAAGCATGGATTATATGCTACTTTTATGCCAAAGCCAATCGGCGGCATAAACGGAAGCGGAATGCACGTTCACCAGAGCCTATTTTCAATGGATACTGACGAAAACCTCTTTTTCGATAAAGATGATAAATACAATCTATCCACCACGGCTTATCATTTCATGGCTGGTCAAATGCACCACATCAAAGCAATGGCAGCGATTCTAAACCCTATTGTCAATTCCTATAAACGATTAGTTCCGGGATATGAAGCCGCAACTTACATTTGTTGGGCACAGACAAACCGTTCAGCTTTAATCAGAGTGCCACGCTACACATTAGGCAAGGATAAAGCCACAAGAATTGAAATCCGCAATCCGGATCCAAGCTCTAATCCATACCTGTCATTTGCCGTTCTTCTCAAAGCAGGTCTGGACGGAATTAAGAATAAAATGGAAGTTCCGCCGCCAGTTGAAGGAAATGTGTTCGAATATACTTTCTCCGAACTTGAAGAAAAGAATATCGAATTCCTTCCACACTCACTCTGGCATTCCATCAGGGCTCTAACTCGTAATGAAGTTATTCAAAGTGTCTTAGGTCAGGATCTATACAAGAAGTATATCCGCGCTAAAGAAAAGGAATGGGATTCATACCGTCTCCATGTTTCAGATTGGGAAATTAACGAATATATAGAAACAATTTAAAGCATTAGATATCTAAGCGAAAAGGACATTGCCAAATGTGCAGCAATGTCCTTTTTTTTTGGCAAAATCACGATTAGCTAGCCAATATATTTTGCAAATTTATAATTATTTGCTGAATATTTGAATATCCCTTAAATATTTCAAATATACTTATAATTGCAATAGATGCCACGTTAGACCATAGGAATTGATATGCAGTCTATATTAGCTAGCTAATTAATGTTCCCTTAGAGGTATTAAATTTATAAATTCTTAAATTTTATTAGCTCGAATAGCAAGTAATAAGCCTATATTTTAAAAATTTCATATAAAGTATTCAAAAATAAGACTCAATTAGCTAATTATATTGAATTTTTTAACTAATTTGTTAGATATTGCTGCCGATATTGTAGATAGTTAAATTTATAATAAGTTTAATATTATTAATCAAATTTAAATTAGAAATTAGAATATAAATTATACATTGGGAGTATTTATGAAAAAGTTGCTTTACTTATTAGTTATTACAATTATTCTGTTTAATGCGTTAAACGCTGACGCACAGAATTGGAAGAGTCAACAGCCACTTGATGAGCGAGCAGGTCATGCTATGTCTTATGTTGCAGACAATATCGTCATAATGTTTGGTGGCAGTAGAACTGGGGCTAATTTGAATGATACATGGATATTTGATTCAAGCACCAATACGTGGACACAAGCAAACACAGGGACCAGTCCATCAGCAAGGGCTTATCATTCAATGACTTATATTGGTGATGATAAAGTGATGATGTTTGGTGGTTTCGATGATAATGGTTATTGTAATGATACATGGATTTTTGATTTGAGCGATATGAGTTGGTATGAGCCAAATATTAATTCAACGACGATTCCTTCTCCTCGATATTCTCATTCGGTGTCGTATATTGGTATCAATATAATTATAATGTTTGGTGGATGGGATGAGAATGGTAATTGTAATGATACTTGGATTTTCGATTTAAGCAATAGCACATGGACAAAATCATCTATGAGTACAAGCCCAGCTGCAAGGTCTTCTCACTCAATGGCTTACATAGGTAATTATAAAGTCTTGCTGTTTGGTGGATTAGGAAATTCTGAATTTAATGACACTTGGATATATAACTATGGTACTGATGGTACTGATGCCACTTGGTCACAGGATAATAACGGAACTAGTCCTTCTTCTCGCTCATATAATACTTTGGCATATCTGGAAAATGATAAAGTCTTATTATTTGGTGGTAACGGATCATTCACACCAATGAATGACAGCTGGGTCTATGATTTAAGTGGTGGTACGGATGGGACGTGGACTCAAAATGCAACTGAAACTAATCCATCTGCTCGGGATTATCATTCAATGGCATATATTGGCAACAAAAAAGTCGTAATGTTTGGTGGATTGGGTAGATTGGATGGTAATTATGCTCCGCTTAATGACACCTGGTTATATTTTCCGACAACTTTAGGAACAGTAACAACAACAGCTATTTCAGACATAACTTCAACCACAGCTATATCCGGTGGAAATGTTACAAATGATGGCGGAGCTGGAGTTACAGTCCGAGGAGTTTGTTGGAATACTTCCGGTACTCCTACTACTGAGGACAATTTAACGAGTGACGGAACCGGTATTGGCGAATTTCCAAGCGGTATGACTGATTTAATTGCTGGTACCACTTATTATGTTCGTGCTTATGCAACTAATTCTGTAGGAACTGCCTATGGAGAGATCATATCCTTTACTACAGAATCTAACGGTATTATACCTACTGTTGTTTGTGCCGCTGATATTAGTATCAATGCTGATATTAACTCTTGTACCGCCTCTAAGGTTGATTTAGGAACTCCTTCATTATCGGATAATTCACCTGTCTCCAGCATTAATAATGCTCCTGCTGAATTCCCGGTAGGTACGACAGTTGTGGCATGGACATTAACTGACAATAGTGGCAACACTTATTCTTGTTCACAGAACGTAGCTGTAACCGACATCACTTTCCCGACTGTCATTACCAAAAATATACTCGTAACATTATCAAATGGTAACGCAACCATTACAGCTAAAGATATAAATAATGGAAGCTATGATGCCTGTGGCATTAAGTCAATTTCTGTATCGACTGAAAAACCGGTTTCGACTGGTAAATCTGTTTCGCCATTATCAGATATAGTCACATTTGACTGCAACTCCATCGGTGAACAAACTGTGGCTTTAATCGTGACAGATAATAATGGTAATTCTGTAACAGGTCAAGCTATCGTTACTGTACAAAGTGCTTCTCCACTTATTATTGTTGATAATCCCTCCGATGTTACAACATGCGAAGATCAATCGGTTTCATTCAAAGTCAATGCATCCGGTGATGGTTTAGCATACCAATGGAGGAGAAATAAAGTAAATTTAACCGGTGCTACTACAAATTTATTTGCAATACCTTCTGTCGTTTCAGATGATGCCGGGATATTTGATGTTGTTGTCACAGATTTCTGCGGTCAAAGTGCAACTTCCTCTCCAGCTTCATTGAATGTAAATACGATGCCTGAAGTTACAAAAGAACCTAATGAACTCAATATTGCTCTAATCGGATCAGATGTTACATTTACTGTTGAGGGGTCAGGAATTCCAACACCGGCAATTCAGTGGCAAAAAAGCACAGATAAGGGAGCAAACTGGTCGAATATTGCTGGTGCCACAGCAGCAACATTAACCATTAAAAATGTGTCTATCAAGCAAAACATGGAAATGTATCATGCAGTGCTCACAAATACCTGTGGATCGATTGCTTCTCGAGATGCTACTTTGCAAATGAAGCTTGTTCTTAACGAAATTGGTCCTGTTGAATTATGCCTAAGTACGCAGACTGATGATAAAAAAGGAAAGCATTATAAAAAGTGCTCACCCCACCATAGAAGCTGTGACCATAAAGTCAATATTAAGGTTGAACTCTTCAAAAATGGTACGAGTGAACGCAATAAAATCATGGAAAGTGAATTGTTAAATCAACAAGGACATGGACATGAAGGTGAAAAGAATTCATCTCAATATACGATTCCTCTTCCTAATCTGAAGAATATAACATTTGCACCAAATGATTATCTTTATTGTAAAATTTCAGTCAAAAGAAACAAAAATGGAAAGGATTTTCCTGTCCGCATGTGGTTCAATGGATCACCTCATTCTGAAAAGGAACCTGTGAATAAATCATGGAGCAGATTACATAAAGTAACTGTCGGTGGCAGCACAAAGAATTTCTATTATTTCAGATGGAGTGAAGGCGATATTCTTCCATTGATTACATCACCGGGTGACAAAATAAAATATATTGAGGTTAAAGCTACTGAAAATTACAAAGAAATTGAAACCTGGCGTATTATGGGTTCATCAATGAAAGAGCTTATCTCTGCTGAAGATGTTAATTCGGATGAATCAGTTAATAACGATAATAATGGAGATGCCGAGCATAATAGACTGCAAAGCGAATTGGATGCATTTGAATTATTCCCGAATTATCCAAATCCATTCACCGATGGTACAGTTGTAAAATACACTCTTAATCAGGAATCCGATGTTGCTCTTAATTTCTATGACGGTGCCGGCAGACTAATCGAAAATGCAATCTCATCACGTTATACGAAAGGAACATATTATTATACATTTTATCCCAAAGATAATTCATCCGGATATTATGTTTGCGTATTAACTTGCAATGGAGTAAGCAAAGTATTGAATCTGAAATTAATTAAATAAACAACACTAAATTTCAATAATTTTTAAAGGACACGAGTGATTCCGTGTCCTTTTGCATTCTTCAGCTTGAGATTTCAAAATTGAGCTAAGTAGAAAATAATAAACTATATTATCAAAATGTAAGAATTTTTCTGCATTATCATATCGTAAATCTATAACCAATTTGCAGATTAATAGGTGAATAATTTATCGTCTGACCATAGGTATTGCTGCCTTGGAATCTGTAGTATATTCCACCCATTCCAAAAAATCCATAAAATGAAATTTCATAGAATGCACCGACTTCTGTAAAAGGAGCGAAATCGGATGCCAGATTATAATAATCGGAACCATAGGTCTTATATCTGCCAAAACCCAATGTTATACCTACATTATGTCTGAACTTATAGTTATGATAAATCCTATAGAAAAACCCTAATCTCGAAGATTCCTCGTTGTCGTTTAGCGAGAAAGCGAAAGGTAATCCTGTATATAATACACCGACATTTTCGTCAAGATAGAACTGGAAATGAAAATTGACCAACAATGGATCGACTAAACCTACTCCAAAGCTGACTATAGTTGTGTCAACCGGTCTGACTTTTGGTTTTGGTGAATCCCTTAAGAATAAGTCTTGGTCTTTAGTTACCCCATTAATGCCAGATTCAACAAGAATTTTTGCCTTTACAGATGAATCAACCTTGATTTCGGGAATGGAAAAATATGTTTTCCTGTCAAAATCAAAGTAACGATCATACTCGGTGGCACCTTCAATATCAATATCAGGTCGTTTAGACAATACATTGGCTACTATCCCTCCAACAGTAGCACATAAAGCAGCACCTCCAATAGAGCAAAGCACATATCCAACCTCTGTAAAATCAAGATAAGAACTAGTTGGTCTTTTAATTATCATAGTTCCTACACCATAACCGACCATCCCTCCGACTGGAATCCCAACAAGAATCCCCAGCAATGCCTGGCTTGGAGCTTTGAATTTAATATTTTGGATTTCATTTATTCTAATCGATCTGTAATCGTCATTCTTATGAATGATTAGTTCATTACCGCTTTTTCCAATGATAGAGAATTTTTCTAATATTAGTTTATCTGTTGTGAATGTCCAGCGTGGATCCATCAGATTCCTCTGTCGTAGTTCCTTTTCATCAGAATAATCCAAGTTATATCTTATCGTTGTATCATGCTGAGCATAGCCATCATTAGTAGACTTATACTCATCGGTTAATATTCTGTTACTTCTGGCATTCATCACCGACAAGTATTTTGCCCTGTTAATCACGTCATTATAAACCAAGTTTGAATCAATCCTATTTATTGCTTCAGGAATACCTTTAAAAATAGAATTAATATCATTTGCTCCCAACCAGACTATTGTATCCCTCAGTGCTCCATCCTGCTTCAGTTGAAGCCAAGCATAATATCCCTGACGCTCAAAAGGTTTAACTATGAATCCCTGATAAAGATTATTAAACTGTGGGAAAAGCTGATACTTCTGATTGAAACCAGCTTTAAAAGAGTAATTGGATTCTTTGTCCAAAACAATGAACTTATCATCAATTTGGGCATTGAGCAAATTGACTGAGATTATTAAGCAAATAAGAAGTATTTTTTTCATTTATAGCTCCTGATAATATTTATCAAAACGTATATCTATAGCCTATTTGTAGAGTGACCGAGAGTCTCTCAATATAATAGTTTTGATCTTTTGATGTGATATAATTCAGCCCAATCATAATATATACACCATACAATGAAGCATCGTAAAATACTCCAACTTCACTGTAGTTTCGTTTTATTTTTTTAGTTTCTGGATAATAATAACTATACTCGCTTCTCTGGCTATAATGAATTCCGGCATTATCAAAGAAATTCTTCTTTGCATGTATGCGGTAGAACGCACCAAACCGTGAACAATCGACATTATCATTTGCACCGAAGGCAACAGGAAAACCGGTATAACTAAAGCCTAGATAGTCATTAAAATAGAATAACAGATTCAGATTAAAATTGAGTGGTTTAAAAAATCCTGCACCCAAGCTGAACTGCGGTCTGTTCAGTTCGTTTTGTTTACGAACTTCCTTGTCGGTCAGGAGTAACTCTTCTTGTTTTGCTAATTGCCTTGAAACGGTATCAGTATAACTATAAACTTTTAGTCCAGAATCTGGTGCTAATTCTTGAAGGGTGAAATATGTCTTTCTGTCCAGTTCAAAATATTTATCATAAGGATCCGATGATTTGAGTTTTATTTCAGTATCTGTATTTATTTTATCGAACAAGATACCACCTGTTATTCCACCTACTACACCGCCAATTGCTCCACCTGTGACAAATCCCACCAATCCGGCAAAATCTCCGTGATCATTCCCAGCAGACAATGCTCCAATCAAACCACCGACTAAAACTCCTGCCGGTATCCCAAGAATTGTTCCCAGAAACCAAAGATTTGTTCCCTTGTGTTTTATTGAAGAAATCTTATTTATTTCAAGAATTCTGGAATTAAGATCTCTTGTTATTACTAGTTTGTTTCTGATTTTCCCTTTCAAAGCAACATCTTTAAAACTAGCAGTATCAGTAACTATCTCCCAGTCTTCATCCTTGATAAGTCTGTTAAATTTTGTGTAATCCCAGGCAAAATCATCATTGAATATAGTAATAGAATCAGTTAATTTTTTAGATTTAGATATACTAGTGTCGATTTCAATTTCTTTTCGTTTATTCATGAATGAGAGCATTTTTGCTCTACCGGTAAGAACATAGTCTATCTTAGTACTATCTGTAAGAAGTCTTTTACCATCAGGAATTTTATTTAAGATTGACTGAACTGATGATTTATCAATCCAGATAATTGTATCCTTCAAATAATCATCTTGCTTAAATTGAAGCCATGAGTAGTAGCCTTGCCTCAAGTATGGTTTAACCAGAAATCCCTGATAAATATCAGTAAGCTTTGGGAATAGCTGATATTTCTGATTGAAAGCACTATTGAATGAGAAGCTAGAATCATTATTCAGATTAATGAACTTGTCTTCAATCTGAGCTTTAGACAAATTGACAATGAATAGGAGGCAAATTAGAATAAATTTCATTCATGGCTCCCGATAATCTTTGCTTGTATGATTTTTCATAACAAATATATTCAAAAAAATAATGTGAAAAAAATAATTACTAATAAATAATATGTTAAAGAAATAAAAAAAAGCCCTGATTGTAAAATCAGAGCTTCTATTTCAACTTTCGCAAATATTATGGATTTACATAATTTGGAGGTAAACTCTGGATATTAACCAAAGGAATATCGGCTCCGAATGTAAGATTGATATACTTTATTAATTCATTGGCAACTGCTCCCTGACCTCTCGACGTCGGATGGAATCCATCAAGACTGAACATTTCACCTGATATGAATTTACTTGACATTTTTGTACCACCAGGGACAGCATAACCATATTTTATGGCATTATTCAGCATTTGATCTAGGTCAAATATATAGATATTGTTTGAAATAGATTTCAAGCCATTGATCATTGCATTGTAATCTGTAACAGCTTTCGCTACTACCTCAGCTTCTAATTTATCCAGAACGTATTGATTGGGAATTGGCTTCATTGATCCCCAACCCGCTTTTAATGAATCTTGTGGAACTGATAGAAGCAGATAATCTTCTGCCGTAAGCTGACGAAGGCCACCCGGTGATTTTGGTGACATAGCTACAAAACCATTTGCTCCTGCATTGAAAGTAAAACCGGCTTTTGCATAAGCACCATTAAGTAAAGCTGCAGTTTTTGCATCAATCAGAAGGGCATTCCATGGTACTGTATTGAAGAACGGTACTCCAATTACATTGGGAACGGTAAACAAAATGATCTTTGTGTTTGGTAATGCTTTTGTAAGTTTCATTAAAGCTCCACCGATTATTTGCTGCATTGCTGCTGTGGGTGTAGGAATTGCTTCGCCGTTTACGTAAGTTGTTGACATAGCACCACCAGATTTTGCAAAGCCAAGCACGTCGTTGGCACCCATTTCTAATGTAATTAGATTTGGATTCAATGCAATTGCCTGATCCACCATCGATGCACCTAACTGTGGATTGCGGAGGACAGGAACGTAATACGGATTATCTCTGGTTCTTCCTCTTTCTGCAAAACTTGAGGTATCTATCAAATCGTAAGCGACAGCACCCCAAACGGCAAGATTATTATATGGTTTTGCATAATTGGCATTATTCACGGCTCCATCGAGTTTAACCATTGTCAAAATCGGAAGTCCGGCCGAGGTAAATCCCTTAAGAACATACTTGAGTCCAAGTCCTGGTTCGGCATAATCAGGCTGAACAAAGTTCGATACTCCCATTTGAGTAGCAAGTAAATTTGGGAAGCAGTATTTGGTTGCTTCTGGGAAGATTGCATAACTCTGAGAACCTGCAGAAATTGAAGTTCCAAGAGCTACGTAAACTAATGATTTGTTATCCGTCCCAAGTGTGCCTAAACTCTTAGTACCGATTGGTGTGTTAATCTTCGGTTCACAAGCTACCAGAGCGAATATAATAGAAGCGACAAGGAATATTTGTAATTTTTTCATTTTATTATCTCTTGATTATAGGTGAACGTTAACTGAAAGTGAAAGGACATTTGCCCAGGTATTATATATACCATTGAATCCGTTTGGATTAGCTTTAACTTCTGATTGAGAACCCATGATTCCAAGATAACCGAAGTCAACAGAGAAATTCTTATTCAGATTGTATCCAAATCCAAAAGATAAACCGATACGGTTTCCTTCTGGAAGAACCGGTTCAATATTATCTACATCTACAGCAAGTGGATCATAATAACAGCCTAATCTCAATGTTAGGTTGTCGCTGTATTTGTATTCACCGCCAATGCGATAAATCATAGCATTCTTATAGTCTCTAGCAGTTTTTTTTGTATAACTAGCGGCGGGATTACCCGGCATTTTATCGAAAGTTATATTTAACGAATCATAAGAGGACCATCCGACTGAATTGATTCCGGCTTCAATCCATAAATTATTAAGAAGTTCATAAGCAACTCCAATTCTGAGGTCATTAGGGAATTTTATTTTTGTTCCGCCTGTTGTTGGTGCAAAGAGTGCATCAAGTCCTGTTGTGTTTTGATAAGTAACATCGCCTGAATATTCAATTTCAATATTGTGACGGTATGAAGCACCAAGTTTAAGATTCTTCATTAGTCCTATATTTAAACCAAAATTGTAC
Organism: uncultured Ignavibacteria bacterium; assembly: GCA_903862655.1. Taxonomy (GTDB): domain Bacteria; phylum Bacteroidota; class Ignavibacteria; order Kapaibacteriales; family UBA2268; genus CAIOZA01. The sequence continues at coordinate 761 of CAIOZA010000046.1, read as the reverse complement.
GTTGTTCCCGTACCGTCACCCTTTAGGTCTAACAAAGGCTCGGGTGTGAAGGTGGAAATAGCCTGTTTCATCTCTACATTTCCCATAACATAACCAAAGCCCGCAGAAACGGATATGGGCATTGATGCAAGATCAAAACCATAAGCAACATTCGGATTTATTTCCAATGTCTGAAGATAAGTCTCAAGTGCGGAAAATCTTCCCATCCACTGGCTGGGCCAGCGAGTACCAAGTCCGAAGGGAGCAAACACACCGGCACCTAAGGATAAACCTTTTATTGGTGTTTTCCATGCTATATAAACATTTGGAATGAGGAAGTTCCACGATTCAGCTGCAGTTGTGTTCTGCTGATTTAAAGATGTAATACCTGTGAATTTAGCACCCGGCATGATGTAGCATGCTCCTACTGATATTGCTAGGTTGGACGGAATGTCAACCATTGCAGCTGGATTGTAGAAAATTGATGATGGGTCAGATATATTGGCTATGGTCGAAAAGCCCATACCAACCGAACGTGCTGATTGATCGTTAATCTGAAAGCCACCGGATAGAAGATTGCCACACATCGCGACAACCAAAAGTATTCCTGTCAGCAGTTTCTTCATAGAAAAACTCCTATTAGTAAAAAATGTGAAAAAATCGATTATTAAGCAATATTATATGACCTTGATAACATATTTAAAAAGCAAATTTAGTTGCTGCTAAGTATAATCTTAATTTATTTGCTTTTATTCAATGCAAATAAATAAAAAAAATGATAT
>CAIOZA010000045.1 GCA_903862655.1 uncultured Ignavibacteria bacterium | reverse complement strand
TCAATAACTTTTCGTATTTCTTCGCCCGTAAGTACATCTCTCAGCGTTATACCCAATCCATAATCGACAGCCAGATAGTTATTGTTTGGATGAAATTCAAATGTCCTAGCCGCTAAATTCTTCTGCCAAAGGATAGTATCGCCAGCAAATAACCTATTGAAGCAGAGTAACGAAAATAGTATAATTGTCGATAAGAAGAAATTTTTAAATTTCACAATAACCTCCAAAATTGTTTTTCAAAATCTATTTTAAATCTATTTTAGATTTACATTTTCTGAATACTACTATAACACTTCAAAAGCAAAAAAGTAACAAAATCATCTATTTATTAACCCTAAATTCATTTTCAATTTATAGCCCTTAATTTTTCGTGTAGGCTTTTGAGCTACAATTTCTTTAAAAATGTTAGCGTTTAGGCTACTATTCCTAAATAGTTTTATTCCATAAACTAAACGTAAGCATAATTAAATTAATATGCAAGTGTTATTATTAGGAAAATTTGATGGAAGCTGGAACGTGGCATAAATACGAAGAATTTATTTTTCATACTTTAGGTAGTTAAAATTAATTATGATATTAATAACCTTATAATTGAAGACCAATAGCCATTGTAGCTCAAATGTAAACTGAATTGAAAAATAAAGTAGCTCAAATGTAAACTTTAAAAATTTAATTTTATTCATAACTTCATCTCGCACTTAATCTTCACTTGAATCTATTCAATCCCATCAGCCTGGCACGGCTGGCAGAACGGCTACTTCATTTCTTCAGTCGGCAGATCCACAAAATCCAAAATCAAAAAGTATCTGGAAGAGCAGTGAAAATTAAGGGGCTGAATTTTTTCAGCCCCTTTGATTCTATCGTTGAATTATAAAAGTTTGAGTAATTGGAGTAAGTACCTGTGTAGTTTTTCCGGTTATTCCTTCCGCCCGAATCAAGTAAGAACCTTGAGGTAAATCCTTAATTGGAATTCTTGTTGCTCCTTCAGCTACTTCGATACTAATTAATTCATTCCCATTTAAGCCAAAGATTTTCAGAACAATTTGTTTGTCACCTTCACCTACTGAAGCTATTTGTGATGGCATTGACACCGTTGCGTAAATCACTTCCTTGGCAGGATTCGGAATGATACTTAGTTTTATTTCATTATTATTTAGTTGACCTTTAGGAACATCATTAGCCAATTGTCGGAAAAGATTAATCTGATATGTTAGAGTGTCTTTAACAGGCATATCGTTAATTATCAATTTCTCACGATAAGTTCTATTTGTATCAGAATTAACAAGTAATAACCTATAATTCCAAGCATCACCCATTAACAAATTGTAATTTATATAATAACACGAATCTTCTTGATGTATAGATGGTATTGTCAAATTAACCTTATACCCATCATCATATTCAAGGAAGAATTTATAGTTTGAATCAAGACCAAACGTTTTAAATTTGAGGTATGAACTTGACATGACACTGAACCAATCTGTCTTAACAGTATCTGAACCATTATTATAAAAACATGTTTGTGATTGATAAGTAACAGAATCATAAGGTAAAATATAAGATATATTCTTTGCATCAATCATTGCATCACTAATAAAAACTGAACCAGTATCACTTGAATATCCGAAATAATTTGTTGATTTAATATTCTCAGGTTCAATTATAAAGAAATTATTGGGATTAGCTACAATTTCGTTATTGTCATTGAAAACACTTCGATTCTTCCATGGTGCAAATTCATTATTATTTGGTGATTGTGCTAAATGCGAAAAAATTCCGGAAGCAACTAATCTAATATCGGGAATACTAAAATTATAATTAAATATTCTAATCGGCAAAGAGCCAAAATATTGATATATTGCACCGTTAGAATTGAAATTCAAAATGTAATCACTATTCCTAAAAATACTTTTTAAAACTCCAATATATGATCCAGAAGGCTGGCTCAAATTAGGTTGAGTCAAATCATAAGAAGAACTATATATTTGATTAATTGCAGGTGGAAAATAATATAACATAGATCGATTGTCTATTTCTAGAGTAAACAGAGATAAATTATTGAGCTTATTTAATGTGTCAACTTGATTTTTCATTTGACTGAATATAGTTTCAATTTTGAGGTAATAATTACTAATCGTAAAATCATATATTCTTCGGTTTATCACTGGATATTTGTTGTCCCCATATATTGCAACTAAAGCTATTGACTTGTTGTTGTTCATCCACATGAATTTTCTTGCAGTTGGCGATAAACTATAGTCTGTACAATAGTTGTAAATCTGGTTGTTGTCATTCAGTCTTACATTCGTGTACATTAAAAAATGATTCTGTGGAGTGCCATTATATATAGTTGAAACCCAAACTAAACTACAATTATCTTCACCATTAGCAATATTTGAATATGGGTTAAGTGAAGGGTACTTCATTGAACTACCTATCAATGAAAAAAACAAAATGGAAAAGTAGGATTTTGAATAGTTAAAATCTGTGAGGGATATCCAGAATCAGGAAGTGCATAAGCAACTTTGATTTGAGAATTTGGTTGATCGCCATTTGACCAAGCATAATAAATTCCATTAGATGAAGCATTTACAACTGGTGTTCCCCAAACACTTCTAGTGCTATAATTCTGATTTGAACTATCCTGTGGTGTTGAAACAGTAGCCGCCTGACGATTCATTAGTATTATTGGATCATTTATTTTCTTTGTGACATCAAGACAAGCAAAATTCAAAGCCGAATTAATATTAGTAGTTAAATTGCAGGTATAAGCAATATAAGCCTTTAATATATTCCCATCAGTTCTTAGAACTATTGCCGGATAATCACATTCTTTAGAATTTGTTATTGCGTTTAATAAATTACGATAATTGTCTGATATGCAAAATCTCCTGGTACCATTTGAAAAAGTTTGCCAAATGATGTTCTGAGGGTAATTTTGATTATTAGGATAATTTGTTGGATCCATATTACCCAAAGTATTGATAGAATCCATAGGCTCAGACCTACTGTAATAAACTTTTACTCTGTTGCTATCCATAACATCAGTTTTAAAGTAAACCAAATGATATTGTATTTGTGCAGTAGGTTGACCTGAACTGTTCAAAACAGGAAATGAAATTAATTTTGTCTGATTTGAATTTGCTAGATTTCCTTCAAGAGGGTTGTCATCATCAATGATTTCACACTTAAATAATTTGGCTTCACCCGGTAAGTAGTTGGTTGTTACGTATCCTGACGAAGTAAGTATCTTTGAAAATCTAGGATACAAATTTTCAAGTTCAGCTACTGTCAATGTATCATTACCAAATCTATGTATTTCTTTAAGGGCAGAATATGATAACCCTAATTCAGTTACTTTGACTAATTTATTTGAAAAAGAAGCCGGTAAATTTAATTTATAAGATATTTCTCTTGAACCTTGCCTAGCCCACCACTTAGCTTGCCACCAGCTTTTAAGTTGACTATTGGTTGAACTTCTTACAACTGATTCATCAAATTCTGCGGTAGGAATAAAATTCATCTGTCCATTGTTATATAAGTTGTCTCTGAAAAGTGGATCTGTACGCCTGTTTTGTGTAAATATATAGAATACACTGTCAATACTTCTTTTTATATCCTTATGAATTGTAATATCATAAAATCCAGAATCAATTCCGGAACTATTTTGTTCAAACAAAGGGAAACCTGAATTATCCTCTCTATTTATCGGTCTGGTATAAACAGATGAACTATCAACAAAATGCTGAAAACTGAAGTTACTCATGTAATCTGGATTATTGGAAATCCATCTTACATGCCCTTTCCCAAGCCAAGAAATCAATTTTAGATTCATTAATGTTGTTTCATGCTCTTTAATAAAATTAGACATTTTCCAAACTTCAGCTCTTGTTGATTTGATGCCAAGATAAAATCTACTTGGTTTTACACCTAGAATATTCCAACTATATTTTGTAGAATCTAAATGATGTTTCCAATCATATCTGATTGAATCTTTAAAATCAAACCAATCCGGTCCGGTCAAATCATCGTAAATTAAATCTTTGCCTGTTAATAATGAATTCTGATAATTTGCGTCTGGTGTTAAACAATATCCTAATTCTTTCAACGTATCATTTTGGGTTCCATAATTATAATAAGCGGTTGTGTTTTTTACGTAAAATAGAAATCCTTTGGAACCCAAACTTAAACATTCTGATAGGACTAATTTTGATTGTTCGCCCGTTTTTAAATCTCCCCAATTGACTAGAGAATTAAAATTATTAGTAGTTTTATAATCAAATCCACCTAATAACCATAGATTTGCCCACCAATTGCTTTTTCCATAAATTAAATCTGGGTTTTTATAATAGAAACTATAAAGCGTTTTTTCCAATAATATTTGAGAATTTATGTATAACGGTACAGTAACTGATGTACCATCATAATATTGAGTATTATTGAAAAACAATGGAATTGTTCTTGGTGGATAATAATATTCATATATCTTGGTCTCGTAATCAGAATTTAATGTATCTGAATAATTTAGACTACATTCTGGAAAAGTTTGATGAATTGAGCCACTATATCCGGCTGAATATTCAAAAGTTTTAAATTTGAATGTATCAGGGTCTGAATATGTCTTTCTTACAAAAGGAACAGCACATGAACCTATCCCTGTATATGAAAATCCAACATTTGAACCATTCCAATATTCTTTAAAACCAGTGGCGTGTTGGAAAATTGCTGGTGAAATAGTGTTGACATCTCTAACCTCCGTTAGAGCTAATGTATCCATGAGCATATTGAAGTATCTGTTAGAACCATATTGAGGTGGAATTATCTCATCCTCTGCATAAAATCTAAAAATATTCGGATGTCGAGGATGGCTTTTAATTTGACGTAGAATTGTATGGACAGTTGTATCAACAAATTTATCATAGATACCTCTAAATACTTTCTGAGCTTGTGGTGTCTCGAATCTTAAATACTGTATTGACGTGTTCAAATGTCCG
>CAIOZA010000044.1 GCA_903862655.1 uncultured Ignavibacteria bacterium | reverse complement strand
TCTATGAATAGCGAAATTAATAATTTATTTTCAAATAGGCAAAGTATAAAGAAAATATTAAATGATTATTGATCGATTTGTTTTTAAAAAAAGTTTTGTAAATTGCTATTTGGGTAGGTTTTGGAATTATTTTTTTATAGTAATTTTATATGAATACTATTCAGTGGAATTTAGCAGATCAGCTGACTCTCAGTTCATTTGGCTTTATTAGTAATAATATTGCTTTAGAAGTTTTAGCCCAATTTGAGAATTTTGACCATTTTATTAGATCTGAAAATCGTCATGCTTTTAGATTAAAGCAAGCAGGATTATTTTCCGATAAAATTAAAGAATCTATAAATAATGCTGAAAAACAAATTGAAATTTGTGAACAAAAAAAAATTAATATAATTTCTATAATCGACGATGCTTATCCACAATTACTCAAAGAAATAACCGGACCTCCGATTGTACTTTTCGTGGCCGGTAATCTTCAGCCAAGCAACACATTTTCCATTTCTATTGTAGGAACCCGCAAAATAACACAATATGGACAGAGAGCCACAGAATTATTTGCTTCCGAATTTGCTCAAAATGGCATAATAGTTACTAGCGGTCTTGCAACAGGCGTTGACAGCTGTGCACATTCAGCAACACTCAAAAGCAATGGGATAACTTATGCAGTAATTGCAAGTGGAGTGGATTGCCTCTCACCATCTGATGCAACTCTGAAAGCAAATAAGATAATCGACGAAGGTGGTGCTATAATTTCCGAATACTGGTGCGGAACTCCTGCTCAGAGAGCCTATTTTCCGCAGAGGAACAGAATAATCAGTGGAATTTCGAAAGCCACATTAATCATTGAAAGTGCAGAAAGAGGCGGAGCACTCATTACTGCTAAATTCGCATTCGATCAGCAAAGAGAGCTTTATGCCCTGCCCGGAAATATTTTTTCGGAGAGGAGCCAGGGAACTCACAATCTGATTAGGGATAATCTTGCAAAAATTGCTATAAATCCTTCACAAATCCTCCAGGAGTTGGGCATTAAATCTTCAACTCAAAGTCTGTTTGACAATGTGAGTTTGATGAATTTGTCTGATCAGGATAGATCAGTAATGGACCATTTGAGCCATGAGCCTTTGCATATAGACGAGCTTTGTTCACTGGCAAATATGGATATGCCTTCAATTCTTGTGAAACTTCTTGAATTTGAGTTCAAGGGATTGGTAAAGCAAATGCCGGGGAAATATTATATTAAAGGTTAGATTTGAAAATTAATTAAGAATTAAGAATTAATATTTGCGTCGCCAATTTGAATAATCTAAATTTAGAGCTGAATTCTCAGCGAATTTAATTAATTTTTTCCTCATTCATGAAGAATATCTTGTAAGCCCGATAAATATATGTTCCGAACGAAATAGTAAGAAGTGCAGTAACTATAACAACAAGAATTATTTCCGGGTAAGAGATATCAGTTATTGTCATAACAATATAAAGAGCAATTGCAGAGACTGCCCATTTGCCCCAATAATTTGAGACAAGCACAATACCTTTTAACTTCTTAATCAGTATACCCCCTAATAAGATAGCAATATCCCTGAAAATGATGAATGATGCCAGCCACAGAGGAATGTCGTTTTTAAGAATCATCACAACAATTATCGTCAGCACAAGTACTTTATCGGCAATCGGATCAAGAATCTTCCCGAGATCAGTAACCTGATTTAATTTCCTTGCCAAATAGCCATCAAGATAATCGGAAACAATTGCGATGAATGCAATGATTAGGGTAAATATCCGTAAATCATACCATAGAGCAATTGCACACGGAATTGTAAGGAAAAGACGTAATAAACTTAGTTGATTAGATATATTCCACATTGCTTAATTTTGTTGTTGAATCATAGTTAAAATCAAAAATAGCTAAATTTTTAAAATGAATAAAATATTACATGAAATTTCATTAGAAGACTTTGATTATCGGTTGGATAAAGATCGAATTGCATTTTACCCAACTGAGAAGAGAACAGACAGCCGATTATTATACTATAATGGTATTGAAGATAAAATTCATCATAAGAATTTTGAAGACATTACTGATCTTATTCCACCAAATTCCTTGCTGATACTCAATAAAACAAAAGTTATACAGGCAAGAATGCATTTTAAAAAACCATCGGGTGGATTAATAGAATTGTTGCTCGTGGAACCTATTTTCCCATCTAACGATCCGGTCATCACCCTGGCGAACAGAAAGAATTGCATTTGGGAATGTATAATCGGAGGCCGAAAAGTTAATGAAGGACTGGTTCTAACCTGCGATTTACCTAATCTATCCATCAAAGCCGAAGTTATTTCCAGAGAAATTAATACCGGCAGAATTGGCTTTAGCTGGGATGACGATAGAACATTTTCAGAAATAATCGATGCTTTTGGCAGTATGCCCCTGCCTCCATACATCGATCGCGAAGCAGGAGATGAAGATAAAATAAGATATCAAACAGTTTTCGCTAAAGATGATGGCTCGATTGCAGCTCCGACAGCAGGACTGCACTTTACGAATGAAATTCTTGGTAGAATTGGAGAGTCAGGCACCAAAATCACGGAAGTAACTCTGCATGTAGGCCCAGGAACATTTCTACCGGTTGAAAGTGACGATATTAACGATCATAAGATGCACTCAGAGCAGATATATGTTTCGCTTGAGACAGTTCAAGCAATCATTGATGTTTTAAAATCCGGTAATAAGTTAATATGTGTCGGTACAACAAGCCTCAGAACAATTGAATCCTTGTATTGGTATGGACTGAAGCTTCTCAGGTTAGGCATATCAAAATTTGATATTGATGTGGAACAATGGGAAGCATACACGGAGACTGATGAAATATCTCCCCTGCTTGTGATGGAAAAAATTGAAGAATATATGATTGGTATGAAAATTGAGCGAATATCGGGCAGGACAAGAATTTTGATTATGCCGGGATATAAGTTCAAATTAGTTAATGGATTAATAACAAATTTCCATTTACCGAAGAGCACTTTAGTACTTTTAGTTGCCGCTTTTATTGGCAAAATTCAATGGAAAAAAATTTACGAGGAAGCTCTTAGAGAAAAATATCGGTTTTTGAGCTATGGTGACTCAAATTTTCTCCTCTTGTAAGTTATTGATATTCAGTGGTTTATAAAAAAGTTTAAAAAGACGTGAGACGTTTTCCGTTTTTATGTGTCATTATAGTATGGGATGTGACAATTTTTCAAAAACTTATTTGAAATTGTGGATAAAAGAATAAAAATATTTTCAATAATTTTCGGAATAATCGGAGTTGCTTTATTAAGTTCCTGCGATTATTGCCCTACGAATACAAACAACCCAATTCGTGAAGAAGGTGATATATATTTTACTGTATTTCCGGTCAATGTGATATCTATTAATTCTACAACACCGTCGATATACAGAATATCATCCGATGGTAAGAACATGAGGGAAGTATATAAGAAAGCCCGAATATATTCTTCACCTTCGAATGACAAGAAATTAGTTTTTATGAGATTGAATGATGACGGAAGTCAGGAGATTATCAAATCAGAGATTGATGGAACTAGCCCACAATTGATAACAGATAGAGATTTTGCAAGTGATAAATTATTTCCAATGATTTCTCCAAATGGGAAATATATAGTTGTTAATGATTCAAAGTGGGGACTGTGGCTAATTTCAGATAACAATAAAATATTCAATCTGACAGGGAACTTCTATCCCAATTCACTTCCTTCGTTTTCGCCGGATGGGAATAAAATTGCTTTCTATGACAGTAGACTTTTAGGTAATCAGGTGATGATCACAGTAATGGATATTAGCACTCCTATTCCAACTGTTATAACAAAAAAAAATCAAAGTTTCGGATTGAGAGAGTACAGAGGAGAAGCAACAATTGGCTGGTCAGCTGACGGGACTAAGATATGTTATATAGTTTCAGATTCTGAAACATCTGATTTGTTATTTGTGGGTGATTATAATTCTGATTTAGATAAGGGCTACGAAATAATAAGTGTAGGTGCTTATCAACCATCTATTTCTCCTGATTTGAACAAAGTAGCTTTCGCCGGTCGAGATGGAAATATTTGGATAAGGAGTCTTGCAGACACTGGTAAGAAGTATTTTAACCTGACAAATAGCAGTAAGTTGACTTATAATTTGTATCCTCAATGGTCGAAGGACGGACAATCGTTGCTTTATGTGAAGAATTTCAAAGATGATCCAGATGCTCTTCGTGCCTCACTTGAAAAGCTCGACTTCATAAAAGGAACGCCAGAAATAAAAGTGTTGAGTAATAATGTTTTAAAAGGATACTGGAACAACAGATAGAATGATGTATAATTACAGTAAATATAAAGACGCAGATTTGGTTGCCGCTCTAAAAGATGAGAAGCAGGCTGAGTTAGCATTTGCTGAAATATACTCGCGACATTCCAACAGAATCTATTCATACTGCCTGAGGATAATGGGAACTGAGGAAGATGCACAGGATGTTTTCCAGGAGGCATTCCTTAGGTTTTTCACCATTGCAATTGATTTAAAATATACTGATAATTTGGCCGCATTTCTTTTTAGAATTGCTAGAAATTCCTGCATAAACTATAAGAGGACAATCAGATCAACAGAGCAAATTGAAGAGTATAAATTGCAATCCAATGACCGTGGATACGATCAGAAAGAAATACTCCAGTTGATAGCCAGAGCCATGGAACTGCTCGACTTCGACACCCGTGAAGTATTTATTCTAAGGATGTATCATGGTTTGTCTTATACTGAAATAGCTGAAATAACCGGCGATACGCATATTGCCGCCAAGAACAGAGCATGGAGAGCCAAAGAAAAGATCAAAGAAATTCTGGCTCCTTATTTAGATGAAATAAAACAAATTTATAGATGATAAAATGGAAAACTCAAGATTAATTCACGAATACCTTGATGGTGAGCTGGAACAGATCCAACAGGACAATCTGTTCAGAGAATTAGCCAATAACTCAGAATTGAGAAATGAATTCAATTCCCAGTTAAAAATTAATTCAATAGTCAGGAATGATATTGGAACAATTCATACTCCAATGGCAACGACTAATGCAATTTTCGGTCAGCTGGGATTTCAGATCCCTCCTACTGATTTTAGGCCAGAGCCAGGGTTGGCAGCTGGTTTAGTTAAAAATCCCGGCGTATGGGGTGGTGCATTGATGTTGTTCCTTAGGAAATATTCCCCATATATTATGAGTGCAATGCTTTCAGCAGGTCTTACGGCTATGATTGTATATTTCCTCCTGGATAAATTTGGCGGAGAAAAGGTTATAATCAATGGCAATTCATCTGTTCCTGTTGTGAGTTCATTTGAAGGTCCCCTTTACTCTGCTGGGACAGCCTTACCTGCTAAAAGCAGCATGGGCGAAGCTGAAATGAAACGAATAATCGATGAATCCTTAAAAAATTATATTTCTCAGTTTGAAGCGAATTATAGCGAAAACATGAGAAATTTCGCAGCCAATAATATAATTCAAAACAATAATACTCAGCACAATATAAGTTTCGAACAGAGAGACAATATGTTAGCTAATAATCTGAGTGTTCGCAGAAATTCGGATCTGATTGGCTTTAGACCTTCTGGTATTGTCAATCAAAACAGTCTTAATGGACAAAATTCTGAGTACAATAATGCTATTGCATTTATACCATTAAGAAACGATTATAATACAAAATTCAATTTATCGTTGAGGGGAATAACATCTCAGGGAAGTCCGGCTGTAACAGTTGCAACTAATTCAAACGCATGGTTTTCCAACGTAGGTCTTGGTCTTAGTTATAATCTAAGTGATTTCCATGCTTTCGGTTTGGAAGCCGGCAGGGAAGCCTACCCGCAGGAGTTCGATCAGAATTTATACGGAGAAATTAGAAATGTGAAGCAGAACTATTCTTATTTCTGGTATGGTGCAACTTACAAACTATCTTTGAGTGAGTTTTTTGTTCCTAAAGTTTTTTATCCCTATGCTCAGATATTTGGCGGAGCGACTACAGTCGGACCTTTAGCAAGGGCTATTGTTGGCTTTCAGTATAGACCTGACAAAAGAGTTAGCTTTCATCTTGGAGCCGAAGCATCCATTCTGTATTATAGCTTTCAAGGAACCATGTATGATTCCAGAAAATATGGTTTAACTTATGGAGTAAGTATTAACTATTGATTTTATGCTACATTTTAAGAATTCATTAAAATATAGATTTATACTGTTTCTGGCAGTTACTATTGTATTGGTTTCATGCGAGTGTGTAACTAATATAGAGACACCCAGATTGATAACACCCTCTCAATACGCACATGTTATGTTTGTTAATTCAAATTCCGGATTTGACCAGCTAAAGATGAATACCGGTGATGAAGGTTTTGTATTGAATGCTTATTATAGTGAAGACATGTTTGTTTATAAGGATTTACTACCGGGTACTCAGAATATATTCATTACAACTAATCATGATTCTCTATTGTTCAATGGATTAACAGAACTTCAAAAAGCCTTACCCTACACATTTATTGCTTATGGCAATCGGTCAAGAGTTCAAGGATTGGTCGTGAATGATTCGATAGAAAATTATTCTTCGAATAATGCTTATTTCAGATGTATCAACGTTGGTAACGAAACTCCTTATATAACATTCAGATTAACAGGTGCATACCCGATACAACAGACCAAACCATTTAGAACATTCTCTAAATATTCGCCAACTTATAGCGGAAATTATAACATCGAAATATTAAATGCGAATACCGACAGTTTAATGTTAACTTATCGCAATCAGGAATTTGCTGCTGGCAAGACATACTCTTTGATTCTTAGGGGGGATTTCGATGGTCTGGGTATGCAGAAAATGGATCTACAGATAGTAGAGAGTGAATACATGCTACTGAAAAAGTAATAAGTCAAGATTGTTGTTTTTTATTCTACTTTTTCAGGAAATTTCTTCTTAATTACCAGTACTGCAATTGTCTCAATTAACGCTAAAGAGCTAAATTTAATAACTACATTTTGCCAGCCTTTAATATCCACTAACTCAGTATTCATCAGTCCACCTAATAGAAAGCTGAACGTCATACAAAATGTGATATAGTTGATAATTTTTTTCTGCATTTGAATATTTTTCATATTTGAATTAATTCCAATTTTAAAATATCTAAATTTTTTATGATATGAAAAAAATATTTGATGAATTTTCATTATTTATAATTATTTTTATAATTGGCTAAAGTATAGTTTAGTATAGCCGAAAATATACTTTAGAGACACGGAAGTCTTAAACAATTATTCATAATTTTATGGAGGAAGCAGCATGTCCATATCTAGCTTAGCTACAGTGAGCTCAAAACCTGAGACACAGCATACCAATACTCAGGCACAACAGGCAAAAGCAGCAGAAATATCAAGTGCTAATACGAAGAAAGACACATTATATCTTTCTGAGGCAGCAAAAGATTTAGCGGCGCAGCAAGTGGGCCAAGAAGCAAAGGAAGAAGCAACTGAAACCTATACTTCAACCTTGAAAGAGGGCGGATTATCTAAATAAATGAAGTGAAATCACCTTATATATAACCACAAGAGACTGTCATTTCCGGCAGTCTTTTGTGGTTATAGTTTGAATGAGCAATCATTAACTTGCCAACATTAGCTACTCAAATTAAAGAATGATGGTTTTTACCCGAAAAATACTAAAGTACAAACATTTGAACTTTTTTGGGGAGGAGTAAACAATGTCTTTTGACAAACTTGCATCTATGGATTCAAAGGAAGAGTTATATCAATTACTGCTAAACCAGATCAGAGAATCAAGATTAGTAGCGGCAGCTAATTCATATACAAAGAAAGATTCTCTGATTCTATCGGATGTAGCAAAGGATTATGCAGCACAGCAGTCTGCAAATGAACATACGAAAAATGGGAACGATGGATCAATACAAGTCTGAACGAAAGCAACTTGTTTTTAGAATGTAATAATTAAAACATACAAAGAAAGAGGCTGTCATTTATGACAGCCTCTTTTTAGATATAAATCTCTCTCGAGTTACAGTATTTATGCTATATCCTGAGCAACGAAAGGCATCAATGCGAGATGTCTTGAGAATTTGACTGCGCAAGCAATTTCTCTTTGCTGATATGCATCTACACCGGTGATTCTTTTTGGAAGAATCTTACCCTGGTCGTTGACAAAGCGGTTTAGGAATTTCGGATCCAAATAATCGACTACCCTTGATTTTTTCATGGGGTTTGGTTTCTTTTTGAAAGTCTTTTTATTTGGACGAATAGCGTTTCCGCCCTGCATTGGGTGTATCTGGTTCATTAATTACTCCTTACTTCTTTTATCTGCTTGGTTCTTTCAAATCTCTTGTTGAATCTTTCAACGCGACCTGCTGTATCGACTAGCATCTGCTTGCCTGTGAAGAAGGGGTGTGATTTGGAGTCGATATCGAGCACCATTTTATCTCCCTTATAGCAGGAACGTGTCTTGAAAGTAGTTCCATCAGTCTGATGAACTTCGACAACGTGGTAGAATGGATGAATTGCCTTTTTCATTTTATACCTTATTTATTAAAATCAATTTTATCAATTTCTGACAAATCGTTAACGCGAACGAATGTCTCTACTAAGCGCATGGAGCCTGTTTCGCTCTTCATGCCTTTAATGACTTTGATGTTGATACTAGTGTTAACTAGTTTCTTTTTCTTCATCTTGTCGCCGAATGTTTGTGTTTTAGCCATAGTTCTTTTTCCAAAAAATGGATTATAATGAACTACAAAAATAACTGAATATGACTAATTTTCAAAATATATTTTCAATTTATTTTTTGGATTGCCGAAAATGAAGAAAAACATTAGGAATAATAACGAAATTCCTTATTTTTAGTAAACCTATTTAATTAATAAATTATTTTTTTAACTTTTTTACTGGTGCTTATGAGCGATACTATACAACCTCAAACAGCAGACAAGAAGAAGGAAAGACTTGTCTTTATCGACGTAATGCGTGGAATAGCTGTGATCTGGATGATTGAGACTCACGTTGTGGATGTGGTTCTCGACAAAATGTACAAGACCGGATTTTTCTATCAGTGGCTTAACATATCGAACGGATTCGTAGCTGTAAGCTTTTTATTTTGTGCGGGAGCTGGTTTCTGGCTTGCGGCAATGAAGAAGGTAGATGATTATAAACATTTCAGGGCACCGCTTTTTGTATATATCCGCAGGTTGCTGGTCATATTGATCATAGCCTACTGTCTGCATCTTCCCACTCGATCGTTTGCAGGATTCTTTCACCTTTCTCCGGAGCGGTGGCTTTCATTTTTTGAAATTGATATTTTGCAAACTATCGTATATACATCGTTTATATCATTATTTTTACTAATGATAACTCCAAAACTTAAATATATTCCGTGGCTTTTCGGGGCAATAGCAATTTTTGTTTTCTTTTACACTCCGTTTGTTCTGGCATGGGATCCTTTTTCGACATTGCCGGCTTTCTTTGCTACATTCCTGGCAAAAGCCCCTATATCAAAATTCCCGCTTTTCCAATGGAGCGGATACTTTTTTGGTGGTGTGGCGGTAACAGCTTTGTTTATGCAATCGCAGAATAAACGTAAAGTCGCCTGGATATTCTTTATCGTTGGGCTTGCGGTTGCAACAGTTCTTTATAATACGAAAGATCTGCTACTTGCCTACCCTTATGTAGAAAACTGGTGGAAGGGATCACCTCCCCATTCATTCTTTAGAATAGCTGTGTCTATATTTGTTTTCGGATTACTATATCTAATAGAGGATACGTATAAGAAGACAAAAGTGGGTGATTTGCTTAGAATTGCAGGGCAGGAATCGCTGTTCCTCTATGTTTCGCACAACATGATTGTTTATGGAACAGCAATCAATATCGGATTGAGAATAATGTTCGGTGGTCAAACAGGCTATTGGGGGACTTTGTTCGTCTTTAGTTCTGTCGCAGTATTTTGCTATATTGCTTCATATCTCTGGCATGACATGAAAGACAAGAATTTGAAAAGAGCCCAGAAAGTGATGATAGCAACAGGACTGTGTCTATTGATAATATTTTTAGTTAACCCGGCATAGGAAAATGAGTGATAATCTTTCTTTGTTTGAATTGAACAATGAAAAAATTGAGAATACAAGAATACTAGAACTCAGGAAGAAAATCATTGAGGCAGACACAGCTTACTATGTTGATGCCCAGCCACTGATGACCGACCGTGAGTACGACCTGCTGATGCAGGAACTGATTGATATTGAAAAGAATAATCCGGAGCTTATTACCCCCGATTCTCCGACTCAAAGAGTCGGGGGTGCTCCTTTGAAGGAATTCAGGCAGGTGCAGCATGACAGGCCTATGCTATCGCTTGCCAATACTTACAGCAGAGAAGAAGTAGAAGAATTCGACAAAAGAATCCGCGAAGCACTTGGAGACACTCAATACAAATACACCCAAGAACTCAAATATGACGGAGTTGCCGTCAGTCTTCATTACGAAAATTCAGTTCTGAAACTTGCTTTAACCCGCGGCGATGGCATCACAGGCGATGACATTACTCAAAACGTAAAGACTATACAATCTCTCCCAATAAAAGCAAATGATCTTGACATTAATGGAATACCTCTACGAAATTTCGAAGTTCGAGGTGAAGTTTTCATGATGGAAAGTGATTTCCTTAGAATTAATGAACAACGTGCAGAGGCCGGAGAGAAGCTGTTTGCCAATCCAAGGAACACTACTGCCGGCACTCTTAAACTGCTTGATTCTAAGGAAGTGGCTAAACGTCCATTGAGCATCGTCATATATTATATTGACACACAAGATGTTAAATTATCAAATCATTCCGACAATCTTGAGATAATTAAAAAGCTTGGGCTGCCCATTAGTGAGCAGACTCGACAGGCTGCAAGCATAGATGAAATATTCAATTTCATTAACAAATGGGAAGAAAATCGTCACACATTGCCTTTCCAGATTGATGGAATAGTCATCAAACTCGATTCTATTACTCATCAAAATATACTCGGGTTTGTCGCTCGTTCGCCTCGTTGGGCAATAGCCTACAAATACCAGGCTGAGAAGGCTGTTACCCAACTTAATGGCATTACTTTTCAGGTTGGAAGAACAGGCGTTGTAACCCCCGTTGCAGAGCTAGAACCGATATTCCTTGCAGGCTCAACAATCAGCCGCGCAACTCTGCACAATGAAGACTACATCAAAGAACGAGATATAAGGATCAATGACTTTGTAGTTATTGAAAAAGGTGGCGAAGTAATTCCCAAGGTTTCAGCTGTCGTATTAGAGAAAAGACCAGATGATGCTGTTCTGTTCAGCTTCCCTGAGTTGTGTCCCTGCGGAATCAAGCATCCATTAGTAAAACCTGAAGGAGAAGCTAATTACTTCTGTGAGCATCCGGAATGTCCCTGGCAGATTCGCAGACGAATCGAACATTTTGCCAGCCGCAACGCTATGTACATCGATGGGCTTGGCGAAAAAGTGGTTGATCAGCTAGTAAATCTTGAGTACATTAAATCAGTTGCCGATCTATATGACCTGCACAATCACCGCGACAAACTTCTCGCACTCGAACGCTGGGGTGAAAAAAGCGTTGACAATCTCCTAGCTGCCATTGAGCAAAGCAAGAAACAAACTTTGAGCAGATTTATATTTGCAATCGGGATAAGATTCATAGGTGAAGGAGCAGCAAAAATCTTAGCAAGAACTTTTAAGAACATAGAGGCTCTATCCAAAGCAACGATTGACGATTTGAAGTCTGTTCACGAAATCGGTGAAAAAATGGCTGAGACAATAGTCTATTTCTTCTCAGTTCCCAAAGAACTAGAAATAATAAATAGATTGATCTCTTACCATTTAAACACTGAATTAACAGAAGAGGAAACAGGCAGAGACGGTGTATTAACAGGACAGACATTCGTCCTGACAGGCGAGTTGAGTTCAATGACAAGAAACGAAGCCAAACAAAAAATAGAATCTTTTGGCGGGAAAGTTACAGGCTCAGTGAGCAAGATGACAAACTACGTAATTGCTGGCTCTGATGCAGGCTCCAAACTAAAGAAAGCACAACAGTTAGAAGTAAAAGTTTTAAACGAAGAAGAGTTTATTGAATTGATAGAAAAGCTATAAAATAAGCTATAAATTTAGTAAATTAAAATCTTAGCAAAGCACCTTTATATATTTCGGTATAAATCAGCAATTAAACAATTATTATTAACAACTGGAGACCCAGATGCCTTATAAACCTATTGATTTTTTTGGAATAGATGAGTTATATCACCCCGAAGAGCTGTTAATCAGACAATCTGTACGCAGTTTTGTAGATACTGAGGTTATACCAATTATTGAAGATAGTTTCGAAAAAGCTGATTTTCATTTTGATTTGATACCCAAAATGGCTGAACTAGGCTTGTTCGGTATTACAATTCCTGAAGAATACGGTGGAATCGGAGCAAACTATACAAGTTACGGATTAGCAATGCAAGAGCTGGAACGCGGAGATTCGGGTATCCGTTCATTCGCATCAGTTCAGAATTCACTTGTCATGTACCCGATCAACAAGTATGGATCGGAAGAAATAAAAAAACGTTGGCTACCCAAATTAGCCAAGGGTGAGGCAATCGGTTGCTTCGGACTAACAGAACCTGACCATGGCTCAAACCCCGGCGGAATGATAACTAATGCAGTAGAAACAGCTGACAGTTACATTCTCAACGGTGCAAAAATGTGGATCACTAACGGTACGATAGCCGATATAGCAGTTGTGTGGGCAAAACTCAACGGAGAAGTCTGCGGATTCCTCGTCGAAAAAGGAATGAAAGGCTTCACTGCACCTGAAATGACTGGCAAACACTCACTAAGGGCATCAATCACATCTGAACTTGTTTTCCAGGATGTCGAAATACCTAAGATAAATAAATTAAACATAAAAGGACTGAAAGGTCCACTATCTTGCCTCACGCAAGCCAGATACGGCATTGCTTATGGAGTGATCGGTGCGGCTATGGCTGTATACGATTCAGCATTGGACTATTCGTTATCCAGAATTCAGTTTGGAAGACCTATTGCCGGATTCCAGCTGACTCAGGAAAAGCTTGTGAACATGTTCACCGAAATCAGCAAAGCACAGCTTGTGGCTTACAGACTAGGCAGGCTGAAGGATGACGACAGAGCCACAAGCCATCAAGTGTCATTTGCTAAGCGGAACAACGTCGAGATCGCTCTCAATTGCTGTAGAATAGCCAGAGAAATCCACGGAGCTAATGGTATAGTCAACGAATATAATGTGATGAGGCATGCCGCCAATCTTGAATCAGTCAAGACATACGAAGGTACTCACGAAATCCATACATTGATACTCGGTGAGCACCTTACAGGTATCCCAGCTTATCAATAGATTTCCTTATCATACCTGCGCATGCAGGTATCTAGTATTTTGTATTTGTAGGGGCACAGCTTGCTGTGCCCTGATTTTCTTGTCATGCAGAGCGAAGCCAAGCATCCTTTGTATTCTGTGCCGTAGGTACAGCATATCGGTAGAAAGATGAAAACACAAACCCATCTACCGTCCCGTACGGGACGGAACTCTCCTGACGTTTAATGATTTTCTACCAACCTGTACTCCCTAACGGGAGAAAATTACAAAAATTATTTTCAAATCTTTTGTAACTTTATTACCTTTTAATGTGCTATAGTATTAAATTTGTGGAAGAAAAATACATTTTCGAGGAAACGAAATGAAAAGCACCTTAATACTATTCTCAATTATTGGATTGATCTTCATTTCTGAAATCACTCCAGCCTATGCTGTATCTGATTCTTGTCTGAAAATGGCACTTCCAAATGAAGGTTGGGAGTATAATAATCCTGATTCAGTAAAAATTGATTCTTGTTTAAATTCTCCAACTTTTGGAAAATATTTTAAGCAAAAAGGTTATGAATTAGTTTTGAATTATTATATTTTTATCAAAAAACCAATTACGTTTGATGATGTCGTCACTATTGATGATATTGATTCAGTATCTTATCCTTTGGTTAAGCAAAGTTTTAATAGATTAAGGCAAATTTTCGGAGATATTAAATTTAAACGATATAAGACTGAGACATATGATTCTGATTTTATTAATAGACCTATCTTAGACTTTGACATGACAAAATACACTTTAGCTTCTGATCTAGTGGATTCCTTAAAGGCTACTACTAGTGTAGATTTAGCTTTTGTTGGAAGTTGGTTTTCTCATAATGTTTGGGTTGAAGATGGCAATTATAATAGAAACGATGACATTCAAATTTACCCTAATCCAGCTGCAGATTTCATAGAAATATCCGTAGGGGCGAACGGTCCGTCGCCCTTACAAAGCGATATCTGCATCTATAATGTGCTTGGGGAAATACAGACCACCCCCAACCCCACCCCAGCCCTCCCCGCAAGCGAGGAGGGAGTAAGAATAGATGTTTCCGGCTTGACACCGGGTATGTATTTTGTTAGGATTGGAGATAAAGTTGGGAAGTTTGTAAAGTATTAAATATATTTCTGCAATCAACCCCATGCTTCAGGATGGGGTTGAATACTCAAATTCGTAATTAAAAGGCTTACTTTATCCTGTTCTTGAAATCCTCTATAGTCCTGATTAATCCTTCACGACGCTGAACTTTTGGCTCCCAGCCTAAGATTTCCTTTGCTCGTGTGATGTGAGGCTGACGTACCTTAGGATCATCTTCTGGGAGATCCTTGAACTCAATCTGACTCTTCGATCCGGTAAGTTCTATAATCTCTTCTGCTAACTGAAGCATTGTAATTTCGTCAGGATTGCCGATGTTCACAGGATTGCTCTCGTCGGAAAGGAGCAGTCTGTAAATACCATCCACCAAATCGCTGACATAGCAAACGGATCTTGTTTGCGAGCCGTCTCCAAAGACGGGTACAGGCTGATTTTTGAGGCACATTGATATAAATTCAGGAATAGCTCTACCGTCGTGCAGACGCATCTTCGGACCATAGGTATTGAAAATTCTGACGATTCTTGTTTCTAAGCCATGATAGCGGTGATAAGCCATAACTAGAGCCTCGCCGAAACGTTTAGCTTCGTCATAAACTCCTCTTGAGCCGATTGGGTTAACATTTCCCCAATAGCTTTCTTCCTGAGGATGCACAAGAGGATCACCATAGACTTCGCTTGTGCTGGCTATGAGGTATCTGGCTTTCTTTTCTTTAGCCAGCCCTAACGTCTTATGAGTGCCTAGAGACCCTACTTTTAATGTTTGGATTGGCAGTTGAAGATAATCTATTGGTGAAGCAGGTGAAGCAAAGTGAAGAACATAATCCAGATCACCGGCTACGAAAGTGTATTCAGTCACATCGTGTTGAATGAACTTAAATTTTTGATTTCCCATCAAATGGGCTATATTATCGGGTGAGCCGGTAATGAAATTGTCAATACAAATAACATCGTCGCCCTCAGCTATAAATCTGTCGCAAAGATGTGACCCAAGAAAACCTGCTCCACCGGTTATTAAAACTCTTGCCATAATTCTATTCTTAATTGAATTGTTAAATTATACAAAAATAAGAATAAAATTAGTCTTTACGTCAATCTTACTCCGGTTTTCTTTTAAGCATTCCGATGATGATACCTCCTAAGTCAAATCGAACTAGCAGCTCTCTGTTCTTAATTTCTAAAGTTTCACCCGTCATATATGATTCAAACTCAGTGTAATCTGTATCGAACGTGAACATTGTATAGGCTTCCCAGTTGTAATCGGGGTTGAATGCAATAATCAGATCATGAGGATTATAGCTTAATCTTCGGATAAAGGAAATTATGTATGGATTTAAGGATTTTGGAATTACAATAGTTTCTGGTTTATAATTCTCCTTTAGTGGCTTTATGTCTTCATTGCGTAGGTTCAGAACAAATCGGATAAACTCTGTCAGATTTGTTGCATTATTCCAGTTGAGACTGCTGACCGAAAAGAGCGGCAGTTTACTGACAGGATAGTTCTTTAGTTCTTCACTTTCGAACCCTAATCCGGTATTAACAGGCATAGATTCGTAAAGCTCGAAACCTGAATGTATAAACGTTAATCCAGGAAGAAATGCATTAAAAGCCCATGCCATTTGTGAGAATTTTTCTGCTCCTAATCTGGTCACAGCGCGTTTTGTGTTATGTGTCTCGGGCGTTAGGAAGAAGGGCACAGGACTTCCTGATGTACTCAGCATCTCAATCAATGATCTGACCTTTTCCGGCTTATCCTCATCAAACGGCAGATAACCGAGAACAGCGTTGAATCCCTTCTTTTTGGATTCACCAGAGAGAGAAAAATTTTCCTCCCAGAAAGCAAATTCAGGGTTGATGTCTCTCGCTTTTTTTATGATATTCTGAAGGAGCTGAGGCGGAAGAGCATGTCCCATATCCACCATAACGCCATCAATGCCGTACTTCTCCTGATAGCTGGGAATAATTCCTTCGATATAAGACCAAAGAGGTTCTACACAATTAGCTTCGTTTGCTAAGACTGTATCGTACATTCTGATTGTATTATAAGCTATATAATTAAAATCAGGATGATCGTACATTCTGAGGTATGTAACATCACTCCAGACAGGCTGAGAATCATCTGGCGGCCAGTCAGCAAAGGCACTCGGGATTTTACAGGCAGTCCCATCGCTAGTAATTCCTCTGATCTGACCATCGAAGACTCCTACTTTCTTGGGAATGTCAGTAAACAGATTCCGGTAAATTTTATCGGGTGGAATTAATGCTTTATAATTCTTTTTATCAACCTTTGCTCTGATCTTCTTCAGATCAGAAGCAGAGAAAAAAGGTGGGCCGTAAAGCTCATCTTGTTTTGTGGCAAGACCAACTCTATTTTCGATCTTATCCCGAATCCAGTAGAACCATTCCGGATGATCCAGAGCCAGGGAACTATCGACACTAGCTGTGCGGAAAACGAATTCGACAACGACTTTCATTCCTAGTAAATGTGCAGCTTCGACGAATGCTCCGAACTGAACTTCTGCACTCATCTCCAGAGCAGGCTCATTCAGATGTTCATCGAGCTTATAAGGATCTTTAATTGCATAGGGTGATCCTAAATTTCCCTTATTCCCCTCTTTTCCGATTTCGGTGACAGGTAGACAATAAACTGTATTGCAGCCCAAAGAATGAATATAGGGAAGAATAGACATTGATTTAAGGAATGTGCCTGTCTCGCGCCACCCGTCAAGATTTATATCTTTAGCTACGATACCGTTTGCATCATGATCGTAGGCTGTAGTCAAGCGAACCATCATATTGTAAATCACAGCGAAATAAGACCAGTTGTGTTTGGGATGTTGCAATGGTTGGTTCTCGGCTATATGTCTGATTTTAGTAATACAATCGAGATAGTATTGTGCCGGTTGGACAATGATATCCTTTGTTTGAAGAGAATAGAGATCAAGCCAGATTTCGGGTATATGATATTCTATTGAGGCTTTCTGAGCTGATATTTGTTTCAGCCGATCTTCGATCTGAGTAAGATGTGACATTTAAGCCTCCGATATTATATATATATTAAACTAATTAAAATTCATTTGAATTGAAATAATCCATAATCTTAGCTGCAAGCTTTTCACCGGTTTCAGCAACAAGACTTTCATTACTCGCATTTCGGATACCTTCAAAAGATCCGAATTTAATAAGGAGATTCTGAGCTGTTTTATCTCCGATTCCATCAATTTTAGTGAGTTCGGTCTGCAATGTTCTCTTTTCTCGCAACTGTCTGTGAAAATTGATAGCAAACCTATGTGCTTCGTCCCTTATATGCTGGATTAGCTTGAGACTACTGGATGTCCTTGGCAACAAAACCGCGTCAGATTCCCCTGGGAAGAACACTTCCTCCAGTCGCTTTGCCAGTCCGATTACTGTAACCTGATTGTTTATTCCTAGCTTTGTCAGAACTTCCATAGCAGAAGAGAGCTGACCTTTGCCTCCATCAATAATGATAAGATCAGGAAATGAAGCTTTCTCTTCGATCAATCTTGAGTAACGTCTGCCCACAACCTCTCGCATAGCTGCAAAATCATCATTGCCCACAAATGACTTTATTTTGAATTTCCGATAATCTGATTTCTTTGGCTTGCCGTCAATAAATACAACAAGCGACGAAACATAGTCCGAACCTTGTATGTGAGAATTGTCAAAGCATTCAATTCTTAATGGAGGTTTTTCTAACCTCAAATCTCTCTGCAAAGATAAAACTGCCCTCGATGCTGTCTGTTCTTTCTTAACCAATGCGATTTGATAATCCCTTAATAAATATTCAGCATTTATATTAGCCATGGTTACAAGCTTTTTCTTGTCGCCTAGCTTAGGAACTGTCATTTCAAGGGACTTACCACGCTTTTGGCGTAACCAGTCATTAATAAAATCAGCCTGTTCAGGAAAAGCAGGAAGAAAGATTTCCTTAGGGACGATTTCACTCTCCAGATACCACTTCTCCAACACAGTTTGGATCAGCTCTTCGTCGGATTTTCCGATTGAATTGCTTATGATAAACTGCCGTTTGCCAATCAACTTTCCATCTCTTACTTTGAGAATAACAGCACAGGAAAGCTCATCTATTCTAGCCAAACCTACAATATCACGATCAATAAGATCTATTGTTACAACCTTCTGAGAGGTAGTAAACTCTCTCAGTACGGTTAGTTTGTTGCGTAGCAATGCTGCCTTTTCAAACTCCATTAATTCGGATAACTCATTCATCTTTGCTTCAATGCCTTTTTCTAGATCATAAGTCTTTCCGATTATCACCTGAATTGCTGATTTCACTCCATCGTTATAAACCTCTTCACTAACCAACCCCTCGCAAGGACCTTCGCATTTTTTTATATGATAATCCAGGCAAACTTTGAATTTCTTCTTGTCTATCGCCTGAGTTGAAATATTCAATTCGCAGCTTCTGAGAAAAAATAATGTTCTAATGGTTTTAACGAGTCTTCTCAGATTTGAGACTTCCGTGAATGGTCCAAAATAACGGGAACCATCGCGAATTATCTTTCTTGTGATGTATACTCTGGGATATTGCTCGTTTGTAACGCGAATAAACGGATAAGTTTTGTCGTCTCGAAGAAGAATATTATATCTTGGCTTTAATTTCTTGATTAATGTATCTTCCAGAATTAAGGCTTCAGCCTCTGAATCGGTTACAATTATCTCGACATCGGCAATCTTAGCCATCAGAGCTTTAGTCTTGGCATCGACAGGTCTGTTTTGCTGAAAATAACTCTTTACACGATTCCTGAGATTAATTGCCTTGCCGACATAAATAATCTTGCCGGCATCATTCAGAAATTGATAAACACCCGGATTAGTAGGAAGGTGCTTGAGCTTGCCATTCAGTGAATGCCGTACTTGATTGTCATCATAATCATTTATATTTTCGTTTATCACAGGCATATTAAGATATTATTAGAATTAACATGTTTGAATAGTGATAATGGTTTTTCGATACAATTTATTGTATTTTTCGAAATTAAACAATATGTTTTAAATTATTTGGAGAATATTCAGAAAAACAAAGATGTTTAATGTATTCGTAGGACAAGCATCCTTGATTGTCTGCACTTTAAATGTGATACAGGAATATGATTTAGATAATGAAAAGACGAGATTCCTTGTTGCTAACATACGATGACAGACTCTTTCAACACCGTAGGTGTGGAATATTAATAGAAAACCGTTTCACCTAGATTATTAAACCACGTAGTGGTGACATAAAATTCAGAATACATCTGGACTCTTCACTTCGTTCAGAGTGACAATACAAAGGAGAAAAGATTCCTGTATGCACAGGAATGACATTAAATATTTATCACAGCTTAGTTTGACAACCTTGTATACAATGATCAATCAAGGATGATTGAGCTAACCAATACATGCGGGGCAAGCGTCCCTGCTTGTCCGCCTATGAAAAAAAGATGTATTAGAATCAGATATTTGTTTTTGTCGGTTGAGGAAAAGCAGAAGGCTTTAATCCTATGGATCCGGGTACTTTCACGAGACTGGGCTTATATACTATAATATTTTCCTTTAATATTTTTTCCTGTTCAGAAAGAGGGAAAATACTTACTAGTTTTGTTCGGATGACTGTTGGTGTTTCTCCGATCTGGACAGAGTGAACTCCATCAATCATCATCTGGAAGAGCTGCATTTCTTGATCATGCAATGTTTTAAGTTTATCGCCAATAGGGAGCCATACGATGTTCGCCATAAATATACCCCACATCGTTGCTATAAATGCAGTAGCTATGTGCTGAATTAGAACATTTGGGTCACTTCCGGCAGCTGCCAGAGTTGCGATTAAGCCCATAACAGTACCAATAATGCCCATGGTAGGCGAGTAACCACCTAATTTTACGAAAAGATTTATGTTTTGATTATGACGCTGGTTTATGTAGTGTAATTCATTTTGTACAATAGTCTGGAAAGAATCAGGATCAGCACCATCAATACACACAGTAAGGATTTTTCTAAGAAATGGATATTTAATTTTACCAAGCTTCGATTCGATCGAAAGTAGACCTTCCTTGCGAGCAATGGTAGCAAAACCAACAATTTGATTAATTATCTCAATCTTGTCATAAGTTGGAGGGAATATGGTGTACTTGATTAGCTTAGGGATTTTTAAAACAATTTCGAGGGATGTCCCAGCAATACCAGCTGCTAATGTTCCACCAAATACAATCAGCATAGCCGGGAACATCAATAAGGAATTGATCGGACCTCCTTCTAACAGGAAAGCTCCGAAGATTGCGACAAATCCTAATATTATACCAAATAAAGTACTGCTTCTCATTCTTTAATTTTGTTCCTCATACCAATTCACTTTATCGACATGATTATATTTAACTGAAGGGTGGATATTTTCATATTTAAAATTATTAAATTTGATTATAGGAAATTGAATAATGACAAGTTCATAAGTTTACTACCCACCTGCATTGAGTATTGCAGCACAGCCTGATCTTTGGACAGATTCATGGATGTTTGGGCAAAATCAGTATCATCATATTCTGAACGGAAGGCTTTGAGTTGAGTGTTTTGGTTAGCCATCGATTCAGAAAGATTGTTAAGTCTGTTGAGTTTTGTTCCGACAACAGATGCAGATTGATTCATTATATCAATAAAATCAGTAATTTCCTTCTGATATTGATCAAGTTTTTTCTGATCATCACCCTTAAATGGATCAGTACTCGTACGTGGATTTCCATTAGCATCGTACTTCATCAGGTTGTATAAATTAATGATCGAATCAAAAATCTTAGTACCATTGGTTCCAAATATTTCCTGAGCAGTAATGTTAACGACTTCTGTTCCAGAGGAATCTTTATTAACGACTCTTTCCTTGTTGTTCCCATAAAATTTAACTTCCATCCCTGAAGGGTTAGTGCTTGTAGGTGGATTCGTAATAATTTCAAAAGGAAGTCCTTTAGAGGTCGGGAAATCATTTTTTATTGACTGAATTGTTGTCTTTGTTCCTCCAAATACTAATATACCGTTATAATCACGGTTCATTGTCGAAATAATATCTTCTAGAACTCCTTTAATATTGTTCGACAAAGTGTTCAAACTTTGCTGACTTCCTGCTTGAGTAGCATCAATTGCAAGGTTGCGGATATTATAGATATCATCAGAGACAGTGGAAATAGATTCGTGAGCTGACTGCAGTTCATTAATCGTATTGAGTATATTACTCTGATACTGCTCGTTCTTACTGATCAGATTATTATAATTCTTGACTTTTACAGCAGAATTTGGATCATCAGATGTTGAAGTCAAATTCTTGCCGGTTGCCATCCTTAGTTGCTCATTGTAAATATCAGATTGAATCGTCTGAAGATCATTCTGATAAGGAGTATATATTAAATTCTGAGAAATCCTCATAAAAATTCTACCTTCCTAAATTTACAATTATTCCAAGAAGTTCGTTCGTTGTGCTAACTATTCTGGATGATGCCTCGAATGCTTTTTGATATTTAATAAGATTTACAGCTTCCTCATCGAGATTCACTCCAATGACCGACTCTCTTTGATTTTGAAGCTGCTGAGCAATTAAAGTTGTTGTAGAGCTTCCATTGATAGCCTCAGCACTTATTGTGCCTAGCTTTCCAACCATTGAAGCATAATACCCTGATGGTGTCATACTGGAAGCAAAAGTAGTATCTTGCGACAGAGCAGAGATTAACAGTGCTATCTTGTTATTTCCTGGTTCATTCAGAGTATCCGATAAAGGGATGTTTTCGGGTGTATTCAGAATATCGGATGAAATTTCAATATTACTTGCATTTGCTGTTCCGGTAATTGGGGTGAAGAAGCTTCTACCTGGGGGAAGAGGTCCAGCATCATTCAAGCCAAACCCAGTGACAGTGATTGCATTAACTCTTTGGACAAAAGAATTAGCGAAGTTGTCAAGCGTTTTCATCATTGAGTATCCACCAGATGAATCTTCACCGTCAAGAGTTACATTAAAATGCTTCATTTGGCTGGCAATCTCACCGGACTGAGGATTGAGAGCATAGAGCGGAGTACCGTCCGGCTGGAGATTATACAAACTGACCGATTTTTCACCAGTCGTGGAATCTGCCTTCTCAACGACTTGAAGTTTTGTGAAATCTTTTCCAGTTATAACATTTATTCCATTGACGAAAACGTTTTCCATTCCGCCTTCACCCTGAGAAACATTGATGTCTGCCAAAGTTGACAAATCTTCAAGCAACAGCTCACGCTGATCAATAAGTGTAGTAGCTTCGGAACCTCCCTGTGACTTGGAAACAGCGATTTTATTATTTAATGTTGCAATTTGTTCGATTAGACCATTAGCAGTTGTAACATTATTTTTCATGTCACTTAAGATATTAGAACGCATATCCTTCATACCACTCGACAGGTTATGAAAATAATCCACCAAAGTCTTAGCTTTATCAATTAAATTTCTTCTGAGAGAGATGTCCTGTGGTCTTACTGAAATATCTTCGAAAGAGTTGAAAAAATCACTAACAGCATTGCCAATTGTTGTTCCATTTGGTTCATTCATTATTCCTTCGATTTGTTTCATGATTTTTCCATCAGTACCAAAACCCTGATTTCTAGAGATATTCTTCCTAATTTCCTTATCAAAAAACTCTTCTCTGAATGAGCGAAGTTTGTCCATGACAGTTCCTGTTCCCATATAACCGCTTGGAGTCATCGTAGGTGCTGTTTCGGATAAAGCTATCTGCCGTCTCGAAAACCCGGGAGTATTTACATTAGCAACATTATTACTAGTAACATCGAGTCCCAATCTTTGAGCTATAAGTGCTCTCTTACCGATTTCCAGTGTGCTGAAACTACTCATTTTTTTTTATTATTAATTATTTTCGTAAACCATGCTAAAAGTTACTTTCGATGGAAAGTCTTTAATAATCAATTCAACAATCTCATTGACCTTTTCAACAATATGTTCTGTTTCTGCATAATTCAAAGTTTGCACTAGACGAAGATAGTTTTTGCACTCTGATAAGGACTGAAATACTTTAATCAAGTATTTCACTTTGACAGCATTTGCATCAACCTTGTAGCCTTTTTCAATGTGATCGGGCACAGTTTCTACCGATGACAGGAGCATATCCCTAATCAGCAGGAAATCATTGTCAGGCAAATTGTCGCTTAGATTATAAACATTTGTTATTAATTCTGCTGCCTTGTCTTTGATTTGCATTTTCAAACTTTCTATTTTTTTTGACATTTTAATAATCTGACTATATTTGAACATTACACACGTGGTTGGAGCCATTGGTCAGAAAGAACAATATCTCACTGATACCATTTTTGGCTCTGGTAGATAGTACTCTATTCAATGCGTATTGCGCTTGAATTATCTTCAAAAGAGATTTAAAATCTTTTCTGAGCACCATCAATGTTGCTTCCTCTTCCCCCTTATGCAATGCTGCCAGATCGCTGAGTTTTAACTTCATTGCGTCTGTTCTCTTAACGCCAAGCCATGTAGATAGCAGATGAATTCTCTGTTCTTCAACCTGGCGGATTTCTTTCTGAATTTGAGCCTGCTTAATCGATATACTCTCCAAAGTGTGCATATCATACTTAACCAAAGCTTGTTTTTGCTTTTCGCCGAGATCCACAAGAGCTTCCAGCAGACCTTTTTCGAATTCTAAATATTTAATCAGAGTGCTATTCATCATCTTCACCCTTATCTGAATGATCAAAATTATAAATTGTGCTATAAGC
Source organism: uncultured Ignavibacteria bacterium (assembly GCA_903862655.1). Lineage (GTDB taxonomy): Bacteria > Bacteroidota > Ignavibacteria > Kapaibacteriales > UBA2268 > CAIOZA01. The sequence continues at coordinate 42,323 of CAIOZA010000044.1, read as the reverse complement.
AGATGTAATTTGTTTCAATTTTTCTCCACCAGTCATTTGCTCATAGATTTTACTTGCTATTCCAATTCCGTTTCCAGTTTTTGATATATGATCAGAAACCATCATATCGGTATAATCAAGGAGGGTATCACCACCGAAACTATTTTCTCCACCCTCACTGCCTTCTTTCTTTTTCTCAAGCATGGCTTTTTTCATGTCTTTAATCATCTGGTTAACCATGATAGATTCAAATCCACGCGCTGCTTTCTCTATTTCTTTCCTTCGGGCTTCGTCCATTGGTGCTCCTTCAGTCGATTTTATCGCATTCTGGAGTCCCTTCATCACTTGCATTCTCGATTCATTAACTGAGTTTGCAGTACTTGTTTTCTCTAAGTTTGTATTAAATAAGTCCATTTTCATTTCACCCTATTGAATGATTAACTCACCCTGCAAAGCTCCTGATTCCTTTAGAGCCTGAAAAATCGAAATAAGATCCCTTGGCGATACCTTGAGAGCATTCAATGCAGCTGCTATATCCTGTACTGTTGGCTTTGCATTCTTTATATCAAATGCAATAGCAGGGTTGGTTTGTTCCTGTGCCTGAATAGTTGCCACTTCAACCGGTTTGGATGCTCTGTAATTGATTGTAAATGGTGGCGGCGGATAAGGTAAAATGACCTGTTTCTGTATAGAAATCTCTAAACCACCGTGAGCTATAACTGCAGGCAATAGCTGAACATTCCCACCTACTACTACTGTTCCTGTTCTTTCATTTATCACTATTTTTGCTGAGGGATCAGCAATTATATTTTGTGTTTCAATCTGAGATATTGTCTGAATCAACTGATCCTGGTTCTGGGTAGCTGGCATTGTAACCTTCACTGTAGAAGCATCTTGTGCTTCTGCGGAGTTTGCAAGACCGGGAAGAGCATTTACAGCCGCAGAAATTCTTGAAGCTGTTGTAAAATCAGGTTCTCTGAGATTTATTCTGATTTGTTTGTTATTGATATATTGAGAAGTGAATTCTATCTCGATGAGTAACCCATTGGGTACTCTGCCTGTGGTAGTAACATTCTTCATAACTCTCGAACCATAAGCTCCAACGTCATAACCACCGACAGAAAGAGCTCCCTGTGCCATCCCAATAATTTTACCATCAGCTGTCGATATCGGACTTAATAACAAAACGCCACCCTGAAGCGACGTTGCGTCGCCTATTGAAGATATCTGAACGTCAATTTTGGAACCTTTTTTTGTGGAAGCTGGAATAGAGGCAGTGATCATAACTGCTGCAACATTTCTGATTCTTGGATTAGTCTGAAGAGTTGCTAATCCAAATCTTTTGAGCATGTTTGATACAGATTGAACAGCGAATGATGACATTTGATTGTCACCAGTATTGGTCAATCCCGTAACAAGTCCATAACCGATTACCTGGCTTGAAGAGTTGCCTTCTATTGTTGCAATATCTTTAATTCTTGCTGAATATACATTCACAGTCATTGCTGACATTATAAATAATATCGTAATGAGATTGAATTTTGATATTTTTAATAATCTTATCATTAGAATAGCATTCTCAGGAATTTAGTGATTAAACCCGGTTCCTGTACTTTCGAAACAGTTCCGTCACCCTCAATCAGCAAAGTCAGATCAAGTATTGAATAAGAATAAACAGAGTTGTTGGACATAACGTCAACAGGTCTGACTATTCCCTTAATTACTATCGTTTGTGTTTCGCCATTTATCTTTGTTGTTCTTTTTCCTTCAATCACCAGGTTACCACTGGTACTGTCAAAAGCAACAACTCTGGCACTAAGTTTAGATCTTATTGATTCTTTTCTCTGAGTACTTCCGGTACCTTTAAAGTCATTGGTTGTACCGATACTTCCATCAGCCTTTACACTATTTGCTCCTACTCCACCGGAAAAACTACCGCCCAGAGTCGTAGAACGAGAATCTGCTGTCGATGCTTCGTTACCCGCCTGAGTATCTTCAGTTATCAGCACCATAATAGCATCACCGGTCTTGAAAGCTTTCACATCCGAAAAAAGCGATCTTGAACTATTCTGCATAAACTGTGCATTCAGTTCAAAAGCTCCATTAGATAGGAGTCCGATAACAAGAAGAGTAGTGTATATGATTCTGAAATTTTTCATTTTTCTAGAAATTAATTTAGTTTAATTATCACGAATTTATTTTCTGATACCGTTCCATTCAATACAGTATTAATACCGTCACGCTTAACTCTAATATCCTGTCCAACTTCCGCATCATTGAGAGCTACTCCCATTGATTTGACAGAAATTGCACCGGATACTGCAACGATAACGACTTTCTCACCTCGTTTAATCCCAAAGCCCATATCAAGCATAGATTTTGTAATTATCATTCCAATATTAACATTTCTCTTAGTAAACAGGCCAAAGGCGTAATTCTGAGTGATAACATCATCGCTTTTGATATTAGTTACTTCTTTTCTTTCAATTTTGATATTATTTTCTGTGAATGCTCCGCCACTCTTAATATTAGTAACAGCTACTGGAACCAGCGCGAAAATTTTAACCTGAACTGGTACGTTCATTCTTCTTATTAATTTGGAATCTTTCAGAAATTCAATTGTAATGTAACAATTTCCGCGAAGTGAACCGGCTGAGGATGCACACTGAGCAGTTACATCATCATCAGCAAATTCGACCGGCTGAATATTACCGCTAACATTGATCTCGCTGTCTTCGTTTACAACAGATTGAATGTATTCCAGACAAGCTTCACGAAGCCTGTCACCCGAAAATGTAGATTTGGCAAAGGTTAGATTAACCGATGCAATCAGTACAAAAAAGATAATTCCTAATATGGTAGATAACTTATTCAATCAATTTCCTATCTCTTAAGGTTAACTGCAGTCATTATAATACTATCAGCAGTTTGAACTGATTTCGAATTCAATTCATAAGCTCTCTGTGCCATAATCATATTAACCATTTCTTCAACGATGTCAACATTTGACTGCTCCAGGTTGTTCTGAACTAATTCACCAGTGTTATTGACTCCTGCTTGTTCCATGACCATAGGACCGGAAGCCGGTGTTTCCTGATACATATTCTGGCCGACATTTCTCAAACCAGCGGGATTGATGAAACGTGCAAGCTGAATCTGACCTAGCACCTGTTCGGTGGTTCCGCCATCCAGAACTGCACGAACAATACCGTCACGGCTTATGGAAACGTCAATCGCATCAGCGGGAACAGTTAATCCCGGTTCAAGCTTGAAACCCTGTGATGTAACAATATTGCCATCTCTGTCAACCTGGAAAGCACCGTCGCGGGTATAACCAAAAGAATTGTCAGCTTTAGTAACGACAAAGAAACCATCGCCATTAATAGCGAGGTCAAGCTTGTTTCCCGTTTCTTTGATGTCGCCTTGTTTGAACATTTTGGTTGTTGCGGCTAATTCAGTACCAGAACCTATCTGCACTTCATTAAGAGGTGGTCCGCTAAGCTTTTGGGTATTGCCGGCAGGATGAAGAGTTTCGTAGAGTAAATCCTGAAATTCGGGTCTTACCTTCTTGTAGGAAGTTGTATTGACATTCGAAATGTTGTTTGCAATTATTTCGACGAATCTCTGCTGTGAAGCAAGACCTGTCGCGGCTGTTCTGAGAGTTTTATCCATAATAATCTCATCCTAAGATAAATTAAGCTTGAATTCTTCCTAATCTCAAGCTGGTGTCTAATGTTTCATTGTTTGTTGTAATAACCTTACTGCCTATCTCGAATTGACGCTGGAGATTTATCATCTCAACCATTTCCTTGATTACGTCAACATTCGAGCCTTCTAGCCATCCCTGGCGCATTTGTGCTTCTTCCATAGGTGCAAATTCAGCTATCGTGTCCTCCGTTGGACTAAAATTAGAACTGGAAATCCTATTCAATGAATTCAAATTGTTTACTGAAACAATCTGAATCGTTCCCGAATATAGCTGATTTGCATAAATCTCTCCATTTGGAGTAATCTTGATGTCCATACTCTTCGAATCTGATACATCATTTAAACTGTCGTTGAACTGACTCTTAACATTAATTTTACCTTCAGTTCCCATAACATAAGATCCATCTGATGACAGTAGATCTCCTTCGTTATTGATGGTAAAATTTCCTGCACGAGTAAGATTTTGAGTACCATCTGCAGTTTCGACCAGAAAGAATCCTTTCTCATTTTCAATTGCCACATCCAGTGTATTGCCGGTCTGTTGATAGCCGCCTTTATCGAACACAGTGTAGGAACCAACCGGTGGATCATTCTGTTGCGCGCTCCCAGGAGCGTTAAAGAAATGATTCTGAGCATCGATCAAATTTCTCTCAAAAACAGATTCACGTTTGAATCCTGTAGTGTTCGAATTGGCAATGTTATTTGCAGTAACCTCAAGCCTAGTTTGTTGAGGTACCATTCCCATTGCCGCGGTATAAAGTTCTTTAAGCATTAAAATACTCCTAAAAAAAACAGGGAATCCTTTCCTGTACATGCATCCTTGCACATGATTGATTTAGCAGTGGTTTTGATACCAGGGGATATCGTCCATGAAATCCTTAAGTCATCCGTGATCTTGGGATAAATGTTTATACCAAAACCTCCTGCTGTAATCAAAGAACATTTATTTTTTTTACGTTTTCACTTCCTGTGAATAGAGTTTTATCTCCAGACATTTTCCTCTGTCGATTTACCCTATTTCAATGCTCGTGCCACAAAAATATTTAAAGTAAATTAACATCAATAATTAAAAATTATTTTATCTAATTATTTGATATAAAATGAATTACAATTTTGAGATATATTGCTTTATGCTTCAATAGAATATTCTTGCCAAGGCTCATGAAAATCAATTAAAATGGCTAGATATGAACTATAAGGTGAAAGTGTATAATATTGTGCAATTTTGGGAATATTTGAATTTTAGAAATGGTCAATTTTGGGATTTCTTGTTGAAAAAAAATAACTACGATCAAAAAAGGGAGGATTTTGATGATGAGATACCGCATCCTTTGCCTCTATTTTTGATATGATTTTTTTGCTTCCTATTCCATCAGGGATTTGATATTGGTAGAAAACTCTTTAAAATATTATGGAATCAATAGCCACGAGCTTTAGCTCGTGGAAGGATTTCTAATTATTTTCATTGACTTTAGTCGAAATTACTCTATTTGTGGGGATAAATCCCCAAATAAAATTATTTTTTATATACACCACGAGCTAAAGCTCGTGGCTATTCATTGATCTACAAAGAATGAACCAACCATGATGAGATCTGGTGGAGTAGGGGTGGTCGATTCTCGGGGTTGCTCCGATGAAGCTTTTGTCCGTTTTTTTAGAATTTTACAACCTTATTTATTTGCTTCTGAACCTTAGTAGGAAAAGATTCCCTTTTATGTTTTGACCTTATTAGAATAAGGTTTTTAGTTAGTGGTGTTCTGCTGGTTACTAAGGTTAACCGAATAAATAAGGTTGTAAAATATTCATAAATAGTCTGAATTTAGTCTATATATCTAATTTTTATTTTTCGTAAGAATTTTAATAAAATTTTGGATTCTCTATTATAACTTTTATTGTTATTTAATTTCTTACACTTTTTAATCATTTCATTTTTTAGTGATATGAGTTTCTTTCTTTGAGCAATACTATCATTTGAATTTTCAAAGTCATAAACAGTGAATGTTCCTCCTTGTAATGATGATATCCATTCCTTATAAGCTTCATCTTTGTTTTGAAATATTTTGAAAAATATGCTATCACATTCTAAAAGAGAATTTGATAATTTTAAGCTCAACGGTTGGAATTCCTCTCCATCATAGTGTTCCCATTTATTAACCAAGTCTCTAATTTTAGTCTCACAATCTTCATTGCAATCAAGATTCATATTAAAGATAAAGAAGCACACCAATAATAATCTGTAATTCATAACATTCTCTCTATATTTTTAGGAATTGTATATTCACTTCTTCCATAAGCACATCCAGATAGAGCCGTACTGCATCCTTCAGGTTTTCCATTGCTTCAGCAACAGTTTTGCCATGAGAATGACAACCAGGCAACTCTGGTGCCCATGTATGGAATTCTTCGCCATCACGTTCAATTTTAAATGTTATCATTTTTCAGCCTTATCAAGTTTTAATCAAGCTTTTTATTAAACGAACTATTTAGTATAATTATTTCAATGACTTCTTTTGATTGGATCTTTTACATCAATTTTATCGTATTTTGATATTGTTTCTAGCGAATACAAGATCCCAGACAACAAAATATTATCATTTATAGAACTAACTTTTCCCTCGCTATCTTGTAAGTGAATGAAACTTTAAAAATATATATTATTTTAATATAGTATCATTTCATATTTTTGTAATTCATTTTAGCACAAAAACAGATGATAAATGGGAATATTCGATAGATTTAAAGAGAAAGTAAGCTCTGCTGTACAATCGACATCAGATGCACTTGGTTTTACAAAATTAAAAGACGGGCTTAGCAAAACCCGCGATACATTTCTCAGCCGGATTCAGGGAGTTTTAGGTGTTGGCAGGAAGATCGATGCACAATTGCTCACTCAGCTTGAGGAGATACTAATAACTGCAGATATTGGATTTGACACATCGGAACAAATCATCAATTCTGTTCGCGAAAGAGTAAAAAAAGAAGGTCATGAGAATGCTGAAGAAGTTTTTGATATATTAAAAGATGAATTGCTGAAAATCCTCATTCAGTCACCTTCTGCACACAATGACGCTGTATATAATATCAATCCCGATAGGAAACCTCATACAATTCTCGTCGTTGGTGTCAATGGAGTAGGTAAGACTACAACAATTGGAAAACTTGCCTATAATTACAAGAACGCCGGAAGATCAGTTGTTATTGGTGCTGCAGATACATTCAGAGCTGCCGCTAACGAACAGCTCGAAATATGGGCTGACCGAGCAGGTGTTCAGATTGTTCAGCAGAAACATGGTGCAGATCCAGCCGCTGTTGCTTACGATACAGTAAATTCTGCAATTTCACGTGATTTGGATGTAGTCATAATAGATACGGCAGGTAGATTGCATAATAAGATGAACCTAATGGCAGAGCTGGACAAGATATCACGAGTAATCAAAAAATTGAAACCCGAAGGACCTGAGGATGTATATCTTGTTCTTGACGCCACAACCGGTCAGAATGCTATTCAGCAGGCAAAGGAGTTTATGAAGGTCTCACCGATCACAGGTATCGTACTTACTAAACTCGATGGAACAGCCAAAGGTGGAGTAGTAATTCCCATTGCAGCAGAATTAAAAATCCCTGTCCGCTATATCGGTGTCGGTGAAAAGATAGACGATCTACAGTTATTCAGCCCCACAGCCTTTATAGATGCATTGTTCGGAGAATAGGAAATTAATAATATTACCGCGAAAGAGACTATGTGAAAAGTCATATTTAGAGGTCATTCCGAACGAAGTGAGGAATCTAGACCGCATAAATACTGGATTCTCACGGTCGCTACGCTCCCTCAGAATGACAAAATCGTAGTTTTCACACAGTTTCGAAAGCGGGAATACATTCATTTTTGATATTCTAACCAAATTATATAACATTAAACTTCGAAGATAATCGAGTGGACTTCAATTAACAAACCACAAATCCCACTAATCTTCAATTTATTTTTACCCCATGTGTAACTTTTATAAAATAAAAGTTATATTACTATTATTATCAACACTAAAAAATATAATTGGAGTTCGATATGAAAAGCAGACTATTAATCTTATCGTTAGTAATTCTATCCTTTATTTATGGTTGTTGCAAAGATAATCCGACTGATCCTGTAAAAAGCCCAAAAATATCACTGATTAATCCTGATACAGCAAGTAAAGCCGATATTATTTCTGTCATCGGAAACAACTTTGGTTCAATCCAAGGAACTAGTTACGTTTCATTTAATGCAATAAAAGCATCGGAATATGTAAGCTGGAATGATACATTGATCAGAGTAATCGTCCCAAATGGTGCTGCAAGCGGTAAATTATATGTAACAGTTGAATCAATAAAAAGCAATGAGGTTGACTTTTATCTCAATGACTATGAATACTATGTATCTGTTACTATAGGAACGCAAATATGGATGAAGAGAAATCTTGAAGTTGATCATTATCGGAATGGTGATCCTATTCCACAAGTTAAGGATACATCCGAATGGGCAAATTTAACTACAGGAGCATATTGCTACTATTACAATGATAAGGATAGTGGAGTTTTTTATGGCAAGCTCTACAATTGGTATGCAGTGAATGATCCTCGTGGATTAGCACCAGCCGGTTGGCATATTCCTTCAACATCAGAATGGTCAGAATTAATCACCTATCTAGGTGGTGAACAAATAGCAGGTGGCAAGTTAAAAGCATCCGGAATAGGACACTGGCAACCCCCAAATACTGGAGCAACAAACGAAAGTGGATTTACGGCTCTTCCTGCTGGATGGCGAAGTTATTATGGTACTTTTGGCTTCCTAGGTAAATATGCATATTGGTGGACTTCATCTGAGGGTGATTCAACATTCTCTTGGAGCAGAAGTCTCAATTTCAATCGTATTTCAGTCTCCAATGATGGTTATAGTAAACGTGTTGGCTTTTCCGTTCGCTGTATTAAAGATAAATAAAACCAAAAACCATTACTATTTCAATTGCCTGATTACTTTTTAATTTCAATAAATTCCCTTTTAATATTACTCATTTTTCAGTAATTTAATTAAAAAAAATTTCCTGAAAGCCAAAGGAGAGTATTTATGGAAGGAGTAGTGTTCATAGTTATTGTTGTCTTTCTTGTACCAATTATTGTTCTTGTAGTTTTCCATAACAGAATTAGTAAAGTTGAACATGATTTGAAGATTCTCTTCAATGATGTGGCCTTCCTGAAACAACAATTCTTTAAGACAGATACATATTCTGAAATTGCTAAACAACATAATGAAGCCAGAGCAGAAGAGAAGAAAGAGCATTTTGCAATAACTGATGAGATAAAAGAATCAGTAGATCCTGCTGAAATAAATATTCCAGCTATGGTTGAGCCTGTTTCAGAATTTACATATAATAAACAGAATGACATTAATGAAGAAATTCCTGACACAAAAGTAGAACGGGAATTGCCCACAGTTGATATTCCGCAAGAACATATTCCTTTTATAAATGAAACTCCAAGAAAAAGTAATACAAACTGGTTCGCTAACAAAGAACTTGAATCCTTAATTGGAGGAAAACTTTTGAATCGTATCGGTGCTCTGGCATTGATTATAGGTATTGGGTTCTTCCTTAAATATGCTTTTGATAAAAACTGGATCAGCGAATGGGTAAGGGTTGGAATTGGCTTTGTTTCAGGTTTTGCATTGATAATTGGTGGCTGGCAATTTAATAAACGGGATTTCAAAATATTCTCTCAAGGATTGATTGGTGCCGGTATAGCAACTTTGTTCCTATCAGTATTTGCATCTTTTAACTTTTACCATTTGATCCCTCAGATTGTTGCATTCATAATGATGTCGGCAATAACAGCGTTTACTTTATGGCTTGGCATCAAATACAATTCAATTGCAGTGGCTATTCTTGGCTGGCTGGGAGGATTTCTTACTCCTTTCATGCTCAGTACAGGACAAGCAAATGAAATCGGACTATTTACTTATGTGGCTCTGCTTGATTTGGGTATATTGCTCATTTTCATAAAGAAGCATGACTGGGAGTTTATTTACCCCATGGTATTGGTTGGTACTTATCTAACTTATTTTGCATGGTTCAGTGAGTATTATAATCCGAGCAGTAATGCATTGGTTACATCAAGTTTTCTTGTTGTTTTCTGGTTGCTATTCTTGCTTGTTGAGTTTTATAGCATTTATTCAGGTAAAATTAAGAACACAGATATTCTTAAAGCAACAAATGTTCTCAGCCTTGTTATATTCTATACTAATCTCAATTATGTGCTGGATGGACATCATCATGCATGGATGGGACTGTGTACACTTATTATTGCAGTTGTTTACTTCGGATTATTCTGGATTTCATCCTTGAAGAATCCCTCAGATACCCAACGAAGAGATATACTACTCATTTCATCAGCTGCTCTAATTGTATTTGCTACTTTTATTCAATTCAAAGATTATATAACCGTTTCAGTCCTATCGGCTGAAGCATTAGTCTTCCTCTATTTCGGTCTTGAGAAGCACCTGAAAGTATTGAACAAATTTACAATGATCACATTTGGTCTTGCTGTTATCAAGCTCATTGTCTCAAATACTCAGAAATATGCCGATGTAGGACATTATTGGATTATGCTCAATCCAATCGTACTAGCTTCACTTTCAATTGCTGTTTCTGCATTTCTATGCGGATTTATTCTCAAGAAAAAAGGCAAAACACATTATTTGAATATTGCAGAAATTTACAACTATCTCTGGAGTATTTCGCTGGTTTATCTTATTTTTAATGAAATAACAAATTATCATACTCATTTGCAAATCATTACTGACTGGAAGTATGCTTCCTTTATAGATTCGAGTCAGAAGCTGACCTATGGCTTTTCGCTATTGATTTATGCTATTCCCCTCATTTATTATGGTTTCAGAACAAAAACAGAACCGGCAATCTATGTTGCATTTGGTAGCATTTGTATTGGGGTAGTGGTAACACTTATTGGAGGTACTACATATCTATTGCCTGAACCATATCAAATCATCTTTAACTATAGATTTATGTCATTTCTGATTGTGATGATTTCACTTGCGATTATTTATGTTGCGACCAATAAAAGCTTAGAGTATTCGCAGAAGTTTTTTAAAGCTGCGAATGCTATATTTACCACATGCATTCTTTTTGTAATTATTCAAATCTGTTCTGAAATTTCGGTCTATCATGAGCATTTAGCGTATTTATCTCATAAATATAATCTTGATTCTATATACTATAATCGAACTTTAACGTATGCATTTTCTCTTTTAATATACTCCATTCCACTTATTTATTATGGTTTCAGGACAAAAACAAACCCTGCAATATACGTGGCGTTAGGTAGCATTGCTATTGGTGTATTGATTACAGTATTTGGCGGATTTGCATTTGATCCAATCAACCAGTTCAATGTAATTATTAATTACAGGTTTCTTGCTTTTAGTATAGTAATAATCTCTACAGCTATTGTTTTACTAATCACAAAAAAGTATATTGATTACAACAAATGGATGGAAAAGGTTGGAGGTGCTCTTTTCATTATGTTCATATTAATGATAGTTATCTTGATAAGTGCAGAAACAAATGATTACTTCAATAAGATAATCGAGAATCTCAATAAATCAGGCTCTGATATTAATATAAAGATTATCTTCAGTGAATTAAGCAAATACAGAAATATGCAGCAATTGTCGTTATCGGGAATTTGGATTTTCTATTCGATAATAATGTTGATAATCGGTATCTGGCGAAGAATGAAGCTCTTGAGATTGTTGTCAATAGCTCTGTTTGGTGTAACAATCCTTAAGGTATTCATATTTGATTTATCCTTCCTCGAAACTCTTTACAGGATAATCTCATTCATAGCATTAGGATTGATCTTACTCATGGTCTCGTATTTATATCAAAGATATAAGAGCATAATACTAGAGAAGTGATTGTCCATGTCATTTAATGCATATAGTGCAAAAGATGCAATCAAAAATCAATAAAATAAAAAAAAGAGATCGATTGCTCGACCTCTTTCAATTATCTCACTGATTAAATTTCTTATTTGTTTTCTTTCATAAATTCACCCATAAATTTAACTAATGCTTCAACCCATTCGTTGGGGCAGGCATTGTAAATCGATGCTCTTACTCCACCGACGCTTCTGTGACCTTTGAGGTTTGTCATGTTATATTTTGCCTTGGCATCAGCAATGAACTTAGCTTCGAGCTCGGGTGTTTGTAGATTCCAGCAAACATTCATCAATGAACGGTCGCGGACATTCTTAACTGTAGGCTTGTAAAAGTCAGCATTAGCATCCATATAATCATAAAGCAAGCCGGCTTTTTTCTCGTTATTTGCCTGAATGCTGTCCAGTCCGTGCTTCAGAATCCATTTGAATGTTCTGCCTACAACATAAACAGGGAAGCATGGAGGAGTGTTATAAAGTGATTCGTTATCCACATGGATTTTGTAATCAAGCATTGTGGGAACGTTTTCCTTTTTCTTGTCGAGCAAGGATTTCTTAATCACAACCATTGTTACACCGGCAGGACCGATGTTCTTTTGTGCTCCGGCATAGATCAAATCATATTTTGACCAATCTCTGTGCATAGCAAACATATCTGAGGACATATCAGCAAAAAGAGGAATATTCCCTGTATCGGGAATATTATTCTTCCATTCGGTACCATATATTGTGTTATTTGTTGTAATATGCACATAGTCAGCATCGGGAGTAAAGTTAAAAGTATCGGGAATATAGTTGAAGTTAGCATCTTCTGAACTGCCAACGATATTTGTTTTACCAACCCATTTTGCTTCCTTGATTGCTTTTTTTGCCCAAACACCTGTGCTAATGTAGTCAGCCTGTGTTTTGAGGAAATTGAAAGGAATCATGAGGAACTGAAGACTTGCGCCACCACCAAGGAATAGCACATAATATTCATCCTGTGACAGACCCATGATCTTCAGGCAGTCTGCCTGAGCTTCTTTGAAAAGAGCATCGTAATCCTTAGAACGATGGCTCATTTCCATAATGGACATGCCGGTATTATTATAATTAAAAACGGCTTCTCTTGATTCTTCTAATACTTCAAGAGGCAATACTGCAGGACCTGCACTAAAATTAAAAGCTCTGTTCATTTTCATCTCCAATAATATATCTTAAATAACGAATAAATAGAACTCAAAATTAAGACAAATATTTTGATTTTCAACAAACTATTCTAAAAAGTTCCATTTACTCATTTTGGCTTACATTATTTTTCTCAAAATTTCATTTGCAAATATTTTCTAAAAAAATGAAATATCAACGTATTGGGTTAAACAATAGTAAACCATGAATTTATTATGAAATCTACATTAAAATTACATAAATCAGATTCTTTGGACTGAAAGGTTAAAAAATTTTTTCTGTTTGCATATTTTACCTAATTTTGAAATGTGAATTATTTGAATAATTCTCTTTTATTAATAATAAGGTGAAAAAATGAGAGTCCTAGCTAGTGATGGAATCGAAGAATCCGGTGCTCAAATCGTTCGCGATGCCGGTTTTGAAATTGATGTAAAAAAGTTCTCAGCAGATGAACTGTTAACAGTTATTGATCAGTATGATGCAATTATAGTACGTTCTGCTACAAAAGTCACAAAAGAAGTTATCGATAAGGGGATCAAGCTGAAAGTACTTGCAAGAGCAGGTGTTGGTATGGATAATCTTGATTTAGTATATGCCAAAGAAAAGGGTATTCCGGTAGTTAATACACCTGGTGCATCCTCAATATCAGTTGCCGAACTAGCAATAGGACATATGTTCTGCGTTGCCCGTTTTCTGAATGTTAGCAATATCGAAATGCGACTTGGCAAATGGCCTAAAAAAGAATATGCTCATGGTTTCGAATTAACCGGCAAGACACTTGGTCTGCTTGGGTTCGGCAATATTGGCAAAGAAGTAGCTAAAAGAGCATTAGGTCTTGGAATGAGTGTTATTGCTCACGACCCGTTCATTACATCAACAGATATGAATATCAAACTCGTCACAAAAGATGAACTTTTACAGAATGCTGATATTATTTCTCTCCACATGCCTCTGATTAAGGCTGAAGGACCATCTGTCACAGCAAAAGAATTTGCTGCGATGAAAAAGGGCGTGGTTATCATAAATTGTGCCCGCGGAGGCGTTGTTTCCGAAAGAGACCTCCTTATAGCTCTCAATGACGGTAAGGTTCGCTATGCAGGTATTGATGTGTTCGAAAATGAACCGACAACAGAAGCACAGCAGGAATTGATCAATCATCCAAGAGTTTCGGTTACACCTCATATCGGTGCATCTACTGACGAAGCACAGGATAGAGTTGGTATCGAAATAGCCCAGAGAGTTGTGGAAGTTCTAAAGAAATATTAATCACATAAATATGATACAGAGGAAATAATGGCAGTTTTTCGTCCTTTCAAAGCATTCAGACCAAAACCTGAACTTGCATCTGAAGTAGCATCCAAGCCTTATGATGTTCTAAATTCTCAGGAAGCTCGCGAAGAAGTCAAAGGTCATCCATATTCATTCCTGCATGTCGGTAAACCCGAGATTGATCTTGATCCATCAATCAATCCTTATGATCCTGCTGTATATCAGAAGGGTAAAGAAAATCTACAGAAGCTTATTGATGATAATATCCTGGTTGAAGATTCTGAACCGCATCTCTACGTTTATGCACAGACAATGAATGGCAAAACGCAGTATGGTCTTGTTGGTTGTGCTTCAGTAGATGACTATTCCCATGATGTCATTAAGAAGCATGAGAAAACTCGTAAAGATAAAGAAGAGGACCGATGCAACCACGTTAGAGTAACTAATGCTCACTCAGGTCCTATATTTCTCACATATCGCGATAATGATGATATAAATTCATTAATCGCTGAGATAGTGAAAGCTGCACCTGAGAACGATCATGTCGCACTAGACGGTATAAGGCATCAGTCTTGGGTAATCAAAGATCAAAATGTTGCAAAAAATATATCCGATCGTCTGGCTAAAGTGGATTATTTCTACGTAGCCGACGGTCATCACCGCTCAGCAGCAGCAGCAATTGTTGGTAGTGAACGTCAGCAGTCTAATCCAAATCATAAAGGCGATGAAGAATATAATTTCTTTCTGGCTGTTCTTTTCCCGGCAAGCCATCTCTATATCATGGATTACAACCGTTTAGTTAAAGATCTGAATGGATTAACAGCTGAAGATTTTTTTGCAAAACTTAACGAAAATTTTGAAGTTAAAAAGACTGATGGTAATTGCAAACCAGCTAAGAAAGGCGATATCGGACTTTACTTTGCGAATCAGTGGTATTGCATGACTGCAAAGCCACATCTGCTGGATATTTCCGACCCAGTTGAGCGTTTGGACGTAGCAATTCTGCAGAACAAGGTACTAGCTCCACTTCTTGGTGTGGATGATCCACGTACAAGCAAGAGAGTAGATTTCGTTGGCGGAATCAGAGGTTTGGGTGAACTCGAAAAAAGAGTTAATTCGGGTGAGATGCAGGTGGCATTTGCCATGTATCCTACCTCGGTTGAGGAATTGATGTCAATCGCAGATGCTGGGCAGATTATGCCTCCAAAATCAACTTGGTTCGAACCTAAACTTAGAGATGGATTATTTGTCCATTTTCTGGATTAATTGAAAAAATAAGTTAATAATATATTTCCAAATGAGGCATTTATGGCTAATTTACAAACAAAATATCTTGGACTGAATCTCAGAAATCCAATCATCGTTGGCAGCTGTGGTTTGACCAATACTATTGAAGAACTTAAAGAAATGGAAAAGTTCGGTGCTGGTGCGATTGTTCTCAAATCACTCTTCGAAGAAGAGATTGAAATTGAACTAAAAAAGCAGATGGCTGAAATGGTTTCCACTTCTAACAATGTTTATCCCGAAATTTACGATATGTTCGATCTGGCAACAGTAGAAGATACACTGACTAAATATCTGAGCCTGATCGAAACAGCTAAGAAAGAGTTATCAATTCCTATCATTCCGTCAATAAATTGCATATCTGCAACTGAATGGACTTTCTTTGCAAAAAAGATGCAAGATGCCGGAGCTGACGCTATTGAACTGAACGTGTTTCTAATGCCCTGCGAATTCGATAGAACAACAAAGGACTCAGAACAAATCTATTTCGATATTGTTCACAAGGTAAAAAAAGAAGTTACTATACCGGTATCGCTCAAGATGAGTTATTATTTCTCTAATCTTGGTGGAATGCTTCAAAGAGTGTCCGAGTCAGGTGTTGACGGATTAGTATTGTTCAATAGATTTTTTGCTCCAGACTTCGACATTAATAACTTCAGAGTAATCCCAGCAAGCCTTTACAGCAATGCTCAGGATTTATCCATTTCATTAAGATGGATTGCAATTATGGCCGAAAGAGTGAAATGCGATCTGGCAGCATCAACTGGAGTTCATAATGGTAAATCAGTTATCAAGCAGATTCTAGCTGGTGCTGATGCGGTTCAGATAGCTTCTATCCTTTATAAAAATGGTATAAGCTATATCGCAACCATGATCGAAGAAATGGAAGAATGGATGACAGAAATGGACTATGAATCACTATCGGAATTCAGAGGCAAGATGAGTCAGGCAAAGAGCATCAATCCAGCCGTTTACGAACGCGCTCAATTCATGAAGCACTTCAGCCAGAAATTCTAAGAATCAGATATTTCCTTTATACTTTTAGGGGCACAGAGCACTTGATCTGTGCCCCTAATTTTTTTATTTTTTTACTATTATGCATCGGAGCCTTTTCCACGCTAAGGAAATATATCACTTCTTTGCCCTTCCAGCCAAGCAGACTGCGTGAAAAGTAAGCTTTGATTGTCAATTTGAACGATGTGAAGAATCAATTTCCAGTTAGAGTATTTACTTGTTTCGACTTTTAAGTTTAAGGCGGAAGCTTTGGATGAATGAAAAGTCAACCCACCATTTCTGATTAAGGCTTCTCCAGTTTTCAACGGCATAAATACAGATCACTGCGCCGATAACACCGATAATTGATCCGAAATATATATCGACAAGAAAATGCTGGAGCAGATAGACACGTGAGACAGCTACCGACAAAGCTATTATGAAGTAAGCTGGCTTAAGAAACTGATTCTTAGTGTAATACGAAAAGATAAGAAATGCGGAAAAAGCGGTCGCACTGTGTCCTGATGGAAAGCTATGAAAAGAAAGAACTTCTACCCCGGGAGTGTAGTATAGACCGTACAATGCACCCAAAAAAACTTTAGGTCTGGGAGTATCAAATATTCGTTTTAATATTTGAGCTATCATACCTGTTGATGTGTAAGCAAATCCAAGAATAATAGCTATTCTGGAACGGAATAAAACAAGAATTAATGACAATAAGATAATAAAAATCCCATCGCCGATCATCGTTGCAAATTTAAAGTAATAATCAAGTATAGTGGTATGATGACCATTCAGCCATAATGAAAAACTACCTTTGCCGTACAGTGAGAGATAAATACCACCGGAAATGATACCGACAAGAAAAAGTATAAAAAATATTAAATTACCGGAAACCAGCTTTTTGGTGAACTCGAAGAAATTCATGAGGTTAAAAATACTTTTTTTTTTGAAAAAGTTGGGCTTAGGATTCTCTTTCATGATTTCCATTCTGTTCTTTAGCAAAATCGAATACTGCAAGCGGCTGTCCAGATTACCTAGGACACGATAAGCCTCAGTAATCTCCTGAAACCGGAGAAGAATGATTTCATCACCAGGAAAGCGATCGGGATGGAAGAGCTTTGTAAGCTTTACATAAGCTTGTTTGATGTCACCGGCTGAAGCAGTACTGTCAACTCCGAGAACTTTATAATAGTCGGTATTAGCCATTTTTAAAATTGCAATTAAAGGAAAACAAAACAATACAATATCAAATTTAAGGAATTAACTTAATTATTCATAAAAAGTAATTGAAAATATTGGTTTAATAAGTTTTCCTACTATTGTAACTTTTTATATTAAATAGTGCTTTGAGGTGAACACATTCAGGTATATTTCTATTTGTTAAAATTTATAGTCGGAACCAATATAATCCTTTTTGAACAAGTTGGAGGCATGCATTTAGGGTGTTATATCAATTTCTTATGCAGGAGATTTATCATTTCTTCGGAATATTTCTGCTCGCAATAGAAGACTGAAGAATTTGTGCCATCATCGCTTACTGATAAATTCCTGATCGAAAATTCTTCCTTTACTATAACTTTCAGAAGTTTAGCCTTTGGGATGTTAACAGTGGAGATTTGCGATATGCTCTCCGATATTTCAGGTTTCAATTCTTTTGGCGGAATAGGTTTTACTCCGTTCTGCTTGATTAGAATCGAAATCTTCCCGGATGAAATGGTGCTTGACTTAACAATTATTTCAGGATTATTTATCAATTCCTGAGTCCAGTTACTTGCTATTTGGTATTGAGTGCTATCTTCCGGTGTTATTTCGATAAGTCTGTATCCATCAGAACAAATAATTAGTTTATTCTCTGCGGACTTCTTGCTTATTGTTGTGAATTCCTTGTGACCATCGAATGCTGAACGGAAAATTAATTCAATATTATTTTCCTTCGCATAATCAATCATTCCCGGATAAATCAGCTTCAATCCTAGTGCACCAGCTGTATAAGCTTCTGAATAGCTCATGCTTTTTATTAGTTTTGTTTTGTCAACTATCTTCGGATCGGCTGATCTGATGCCGCGAACGTCAGTCCAAAGGGTTAATCTTTTTGCACCTGTCATTTTTGCAAGAATCGCGGCAGTAAGATTAGAGCTTTCTATTCCCATCGTTGTGATGTCACCGTTTACTGTAGCAGCAACAAACCCTTGAGTGAGAATCAGCTTGTTTTGATTTATTTCAGGGATTAAAAGTTTATTTATTCTATCCTGTGTTTCAGTTTCGATAGGTTTTGCATTGCCGAAAGTATTATCGGAAATAATTAGAGAAGTAGAATCAATAGTTTTATGCCGGTAGTTCCTGTCGGTTAAAAGAGCATCTATAATCGTCAATGCAAATAACTCACCGAAGCTGAGAATAAGATCGAGAATTCTCGCCGACAACTCTTTGGTTATTGTAACACCCTCGATGATGCTATAAAGCTTCAGAGAGATAGTATCGAGCTGAATTTTTAATTGAATCAATATATCGTGGCTCTTGATGATATTCTCTGATAATCTGATATGCTTCATAATGAACTTTTCGGTTGAAGCAATAGCTTTTTCCTTGTCACCAATGGCGGCTAAATGAGCCATTGAAGAAAGCTCACGTGTAGATAATGAGAAAGCGGATACAACGATAATAAGATTATCGGATTTGTGATTACCCAATATCTTAGCGAATTTATCGAATCCGCCAAGATCACGAAGGACGGCTCCACCGACCTTAATTACATCCATTCTGCTCTATCCCTTTTTAATTAATCTCGCAGCAAAAGCACCGTCGATATTATGAATATGAGGATACAGCATCATATAGCCATTGTGGCACAACTCAGGCTGAAGATAATTTTCAGCAGGATCAAGCTCGAATTCAGGATAGTTCTTCAAAAACCATTCAATATTTTCAACATTTTCTTCCGGCTCAATAGTGCATGTTGAGTATAGAAGTGTTCCACCGGGTTTGAGTATCTTAGCTGCATTTTTAAGAATTTTTCTTTGTGTTTCTACAAGAACATATATGTCCTCGCGTTCCCGCTTCCATTTAATGTCCGGTTTCTTTGCCAGTGTTCCCAGCCCTGAGCACGGAACGTCAGTAAATACAACATCAACCAGTTCATCAAATTCGATGCAGGTGGCATCACCAATCATTGTTTCGATCGATGTCAAGCCCAATCTTTCGGCACCTTCTTCAATGAATTTCAATTTAGATGGATACTGATCAATCGCATAAACTTTTCCACTGTCATTCATAATTTCAGCCAGATAGAAGGA
The DNA here is from genome assembly GCA_903862655.1 of uncultured Ignavibacteria bacterium. Classification (GTDB taxonomy): domain Bacteria; phylum Bacteroidota; class Ignavibacteria; order Kapaibacteriales; family UBA2268; genus CAIOZA01. The sequence continues at coordinate 22,641 of CAIOZA010000044.1, read as the reverse complement.
TTTGCCGCCAGGTGCAGCACACACATCGGCTATTCTGTCGCCTTCTTTTGGATGAGCCAGAAATGCAGCAAGAGAAGCACTTGTATCCTGAATAGTAACCCATCCGTCTTTGAACATATCGAGTGATGGAACTTCCGGTTTATTGGACTTCACAACGATAGAATCTTTTAGATAGGGTGATACGAAGTAATACATATTGTAATTTCTAAGTACTTCGATAACGTGCTCAGGTTTAGCTTTGAGCAGATTTACTCTTAATGTTGTATAAGGTCTGCGATTGTTTGTGAAAAGTAGTTTTTCAGTTTGGATTTCACCGTAACGCTCGAGCCATCTCTTGACCATCCAGCGAGGATGAGAATACATAACAGAAAAATGATATATAATGTCTTCGCCCTTATCGGGGAAGCGTATGTTGTCTATATTTCTTGCGATGTTGCGTAGAACACCATTAACGATTCCAGCTGTCTTTTCGCCCTGCACACGCTTCACAATTTCGACTGATTCATTGATAGCGGCAGGAATAGGAATTCTGTCAAGATAGAGAATCTGGTAAAGAGCCACTCTCATAGCATTCTTTACAATATTGAGACATTTGAGGTAATCTCCATGATAGAATCCAACGAGAACCCAGTCTATCTTTCCTTTCCAACGGATAACTCCATGAACAACCTCATTGAGTAGATTCTTATCCATCTGATTGAGATTACCAGTTCTCATTTCGTAGTCTAATAACTTATCAATATACGAATCACTTCTTTCGAATCTGCTTAAAATTCGTATTGCAGAAAATCTTGCTCCACTAAGAAACACTTTCTCTTCGTCTTGTGATTTAAATTCTTGGTCATCTGCATTGTTAATATTCTGATCAAGATTCTGATTATTGATTTGTTCTGGAGAATCAGCATACTGACTATCATGCAGCATTTTTTGATCACCGGATTCAGTTAATGTAATGTTATCCATGAGCTTTTATAAAAAATAATGATAAATTCAAAAAAAACTGAGACGATTATGCAAAGATTAAAGTTAACAAATTTAATAATTTTTTTACTAATTGTTGGTTCCTATTTTATATCGACTAATAATTTATTTTCACAAGACATTGGTCCAACTCCTTTGAATCCAGGTAAAAGTCATATTCAAAAAGAGTTAGGTCTTTTCGTGGGCTTAGGGCAGAATATACAATTAGGTAGTTATAATACTGGTTGCGATAGTTGTAATTTTGATAGCGGGAATGGATTCGGATTTAAGGCAGGACTCCTTTATGAGTTTGATTTAGCTCATTCGTGGCAGTTTGGAGCAGCTGTCGGATTTAATATTCTCAATGTTGTCAGTTCTTTTCTGGATTTTCGTGCTCTTCAATTCACTTCTCAGATCTCTGGCTACAAGGAAATAGTGAATGTGATGATAAGAGAAAAATCAGAAACAGGTATACTCAATCTCACTTTAATGCCATATATCAAGTGGGCACCATCGGAATCGTTCTTTGCTAGGATGGGGGTTGAAGCTGGATATGTTGTTTACTCACATGTTAAGCATACTGAAGAATTGACACAGATGACAGCTCTTCTCTCTAATGGTGAAATAGGTCAGTTTGAATTTAAAAATGTTTCCGGCAATGTTGCTCTCGTTAGAGAAGGTGAATATTCTGATTTAAATAAATTCCAGGTATATCTTGTTCCTGCAATAGGAGTAAACCTAGCATTAGCCAATAACGTCAGCTTATCTCCCGTTTTGGATTTTGGTTTTCCTTTAAATTCTTTGAGTACAAAAGGAGATGGTTTTAAGGTAATGAACTGGAGAATTCTATTAGAACTTAGGATCGCACTCCAAAAAAGATTTCATTAACATAGTTCTAAATACACATCAATATTTTTCTAATTTTTTTAATATCCGTGTTAATAAATATTAACATATTGCATAAAGTGTGAATTTTTTTTAACAAACTTCCATAAATTTGTTGTGTATTAATTTGATTTACGGTATATTATTCTTTCATAAAAGTTCAATTACACATTTTTGGTTTTTTTAATTAATTACACAGCAATTAATTTATTTATGAAATTTTTAATAGGTTTTAGGCTATGAGTCGTAAAGTTCTATTTGCATTCGTATTGGTGTCATTTTTACTTATTCAGGCATTGAGAGCTGAAGATAAAGCAATAATGATGAATTCCAACAATTCTGATCTAGCTGTAAATTCAGCCGGGTCACAAACTTTTCTATATGGAGCAGTTTTGTCAACTGCCACACCAACAAGCACTCAGCAACAGGATGAAGGAATTTTAAGTCCTGAAAGCCGGGCAAGAATTAGAATCATCAACCTTGGTCCCATGATTAACACCAATATTGTTGACTATGCGCCTACAGTCAGTGCTGATGGTAAAACTCTTTACTTTGTATCGAACCGTCCAGGAAGTAAACTTTACAATGATAAGGACTTTTCCCATGACTTTTGGGCTGCCAAGAAGAACGACAGAATGGATACTGTTTTCTTAGCTCCTTATAATATTGATACAACTACCAACCTTGGCAATCTTGGTGTTAATACAGCTTTGAATGAAGGTGCTGCTTCTATCGCTGCAGATAGACAGACACTCTATTTTACAGGTTGCAAACGCCCAGATGGTCTTGGTGATTGTGATATTTATAAAACAACAATTGAAGGAGACCGTTGGGGTCGTCCAGTTAATCTAGGGAAAAATGTAAACTCTAAATATTGGGATTCGCAGCCATCTATAGCTCCTGACCAGAGTAGAATTTACTTTACTTCTACAAGACCGGGACCTAACAGTAATGGCGATCCTAAAGCGGAGAACATGGATGTCTGGTATGCTGATTGGGATGCAGAATCAGAAGAATGGAAACCTGCTCAGAACTTAACTTCTGTCAATACTCTTGAACAGGAATGCGCCCCATTCATTGCAGCTGACAACGTCACTTTATTCTTCTCTTCAAAAGGACATAAACCAAATCTCGGTGGTCTGGATTTTTATCTGACTCGTAACGAAGGGGATGATAAAAACATGAAGTGGACTACTCCTCAGAATCTGTTAGAGCCAATTAATACTAGCGAGGATGATCAGTTCATCACATTGCCTGCTTCTGGTGATATTCTTTATTTTTCATCAAAAAGAAGAGACCTTCCTCATTATCAGGGAGACTTAGATATTTTCATGGCATTTGTTCCATCATTCTTCCGTGCTGTTAACATTAAAGTTAAAGTTGTAGACGAATGTTCCGGTCAGAATATCCCGGCTATGGTAACAATCACTAATCCTGTTACTAACAGAGTGTTTAACGACAGTTTAACTTTGACAAGAACTGAAGTTGAAATGATTGTTTCAAATACTGACTATGGCAATCCTAAAGATTCATTAAAATTTGTTGATTTGCAAGTATCTGCTGTAAACCCTAAATATGGAGTTACACAAAAAGTACAGCGAGTAATGAAACCTGCAAAAACAAAAAAATTAGAGGAAACACAAGAATTTGCTGACTTTCTTGAAGTAACACTTACTTTAGGTCAGCGTCCGGTTATCGGAAAAGAAATTGATGAAGCATCATATATTAAAAACAATAAAGCATCGCAGCCAATATTAGCCGGATACAATGGTCTGGTTATGGAAGAATTCATGACTTGGGATTTGTACCCACTTCTCAATTATGTATTCTTTGACCTTGGTAAATCAGACATTCCATCAAGATACAACATATTCAAATCAAATTCTGCAACTACCGATTTCACAGATTCTACAATAAAAGGTGGAACTCTTGACAGATACTATCATGTTCTGAATATCTATGGTTATAGATTGAATCAATTCCCCGATGCAAAAATAGAAGTTGTTGGATGTAACGACGGAACAACCGAACAGGAAAAACGTGCTGGTCTTTCAAAAGAAAGAGCCACCAATGTTTATAATTATCTTAAAGATGTTTGGAATATTTCCGAAAGCAGAATGAAACTCGTTGTAAGAGATAAACCAGAAAGAATTTCCAATCTTAAAGATTCACTCGGTATCACAGAAAACCGTCGTGTCGAAATTCTTTGTCCAGATTGGAATGTCATGAAACCTGTATTCGATAAGGATCCCAAGACATTCCCACAGCCTGACGAAATGAAGTTCACCATGAAGAATGGTATCGAAGACGAACTTATTGCCAAGAGAAGAATCGAAGTTAAGCACGGTGCTGAAGGCTGGAAGACACTCGTCAATGTTGGAATCACAGATCAGAATATTGTCTGGAACTGGCAGAACGAAGGCGAATTATATCCAAAGAATGAAGATTCGTATGTTGCAAAGTTAATTCTTACAACAAAATCCGGTAAGGAATGTGAATCCGATCCTATTACTATTCCAGTAAAACAGGTATCCACTCTCAAAAAGAAAGTAGACACTGATGTTGATTCTACAAAAGAAAACTACAGCTTGATTCTCTTCCCATTTGATAGCCCTCTTGCTGGTCCATTGAATGAGAGAATCATGAAAGATTATGTTTACGAACGTTGTATGCCTAATTCTGCTATCGAAGTTGTAGGTCATACTGATGTCGTAGGTCTTTATGATCACAATCAAAAATTATCCGACAAACGTTCAAATACTGTCTATGACGGCATTATGAAGCAAACCAAGGGCAAAGTTGGTAAAATTTCCAAACGTGGAGTTGGCGAAGATGAACCTCTTTATAACAATACACTTCCTGAAGGAAGATTTTATAACAGAACAGTCTTTGTTAAGATTAACACACCAATTGAAAAGAAATAGAAATTTTTTATCTAGAAAAGAGGGCGGTTTTTCCGTCCTCTTTTTTTATTTCTGAAAATGAATCAAATAAAAAAATCTGGTATAGTCGGGTTAGGCAAAGTTGGACTCACTCTTGCAAGAGATTTGTTCAACAGAAACCAACTGCTCTGGCTTTGCTCCGAGAGTTATATTCCCGAATTAGTTTTGGAAGAATTTCCGGGAGTTGAATTCAATAAAAATATAAGTTCAATTACATCACTTTCAGATATACTCATTATCGCTAAAGCCGATAAATATATTTCCGAAACTCTTAATACATTAAGAAACCAGTTTGGTTCATCTCTTTCAGGTAAAGTGATTATGCATTTATCCGGTAGCAAGGGAATCGAATTATTCAAGGAATTTGATGAAACTGGAGCTTTCACCGCCTCTGCTCATCCTTACCAGACTTTCTATAATCCCGATCCTTCAATACTTAAAGATATTTGCTGGGGTGTACAGACAAATCATTCTTTTGAGTTAATTGAACAAATTATTTCGGGATTTGGAGGAAAAGCAATAAACATTACTCATCTTTCAACTCTTGAAAAAACATTATACCATGCTTCCGCCGTTACCGTGTCGAATTACTTAAACACTTTAGCAGCTCTTGGCAGATCAATAGCCAAATCAGCCGGAATTGATCCCGAACTTTTCATTCCACCCATAATGAAAACTACTCTTGAGAATAATTTTGTATCCGACGATATTCCATTAACAGGTCCTATTGCTAGAGCTGACATTGAGACTCTTGTTTCACATTTGGAAGCACTGACAGACTATCCTCTGAATCTCAGATCTTACTGCCTTATCGGACTTACGACGGCAGATCGTGCGTATTCTTCTGAAATACTGAGCAAAGAAATGTACGAAAAGATAAATCAACTCTTTAAAAAATACCTCTAAAATTCAAGAAATAATTATATATTTGCTATTAATGTGAAATCTGTTTTTAATTAATTTTCTTCAACATTTTACGAGGTGAATTATGAAATTACTGTTTAGCCTCATTATCGGTTTATTTGCATTAATTCTTGTCTCCTGCGGCGAAAAAGCCAAAGAAATAAAAGATGCCGTTGAACTTGCGCAAAAAGCTCCCGAAATGGCTAAGAATATGCAATCGGCACAGGATATATCAAAAGTACGTTGGGAAGAAAGAAAAAAGAAAGGCGATACTCTATCCCTGCCATTCAAAAAGCTTGAAGAATTCATACCTGCTAGCATAATTGGATATAAATCCGAAGATCCAGCCGGACAGAATATGAACATGCAAGGTCTCAGCTATTCGGAATCCTCGAGAAAATATGTTAAAGAAAATGCCGGCGGAGTAGCAGAAGACATTGAAATCAAACTTGTAGACTATAACGCAACTCAGGATCTCTTTTCTGCAGCTTTCTTCTGGATGAGCACAAACTTTTCGAGAGAAGATGGTAACGGATACGAAAGAACTATAGATATTGGCGTTAAAGAAGTCCCCGGATTCGAAAAATATACTAAATCGAGCAAAACTGCAGAATTAACTTTTGCCGTGGGATACAGATTTATCCTGACGATCAGAGCCGAGAATCAGGCAAATACAGATTTTACAAAATCAATTGCTAGATCAATGAAACTGGCTGATCTTGCTAAGATGTAGATTGTCTATTGGTGAATTTTTTCATTCAGTACTGCATTGATCATCATCCTATCCATCACCGATAATCGGTGATGGAATTAAATGCGCAATGCACTTTTTGAACTAATTGCATCATATTTTTCCTCTTTTGTTTTTGCATCGAAGATGCTGAATTTGAATAACCGTGGGGAAGAAAAATCACGGCAGAGATTTCTCACTTCGTTCGAAATGACAGATTCAAAAAAATGCCGGTCACGCAACCGGCATTTTTATATTATAATGGGATATTCCCATGCTTCTTGGGCGGATTCCTGTCAACTTTATTCTCTAGCATATTGAATGCTTCAATCAATCTCTGTCTGGTAAATTTTGGCTCGATTACTTCATCAATATATCCGTAAGAAGCTGCTATATAAGGGTTAGCAAATTTTTCAGTAAATTCGCTGATCAGTTCTTCCTCTTTTGCTTCGGAATTATCAGCTGAGTCAATTTCTCTCTTGAAGATAATTTCTACTGCTCCTTTAGCTCCCATTACCGCAAGCTCTGACGTGGGCCAAGCAAAGTTGAAATCACCTCTGATGTGTTTACTGTTCATAACGTCGTAAGCACCGCCATAAGCTTTACGTGTGATCACCGTTATCTTTGGCACTGTAGCCTCGCAGTATGCATAAAGCAACTTTGCTCCGTTCGTAATAATTGCGTTCCATTCCTGATGTGCTCCGGGCATAAATCCGGGTACGTCCTCGAAAGTGAGAATCGGAATATTGAAGGCATCGCAGAAACGAATGAATCTTGCAGCTTTCTTGGATGAATCAATATCCAGCACACCGGCAAGGACGGCAGGCTGGTTAGCAATAACCCCTGTGCTTCTTCCACCTAGCCTGATGAATCCAACTATTATATTCTGAGCATAATCCTTATGAACTTCGAGGAAATCTTGCTGATCGGCAATTTTATGTATAACATCGCGCATATCGTATGGCTGATTGGGATTAGCGGGCACAATGTAATTAAGTGCTTCATCTGCTCTGTCTATAGGGTCATCATTGTCTGAATATGGGGATTCATCGACATTATTTGCAGGAATAAAGCTCATAATCCTTTTAACGAGATCCAGAGCTTCCACATCATTCTCGACCGCAAAATGAGCAACACCGCTCTTTGACGCATGAACATCCGCACCGCCCAGATCTTCTGAAGTCAGATCCTCGTGAGTAACCGTTTTAACTACTTTTGGTCCTGTAACGAACATGTAGGACGATTTCTTAACCATGATGATGAAATCAGTGATGGCAGGAGAATAGACAGCACCACCGGCACATGGCCCCATAATAACGGATATCTGAGGGATAACGCCAGACGCCAGAGTGTTTCTCAGAAAAATATCTGCATAAGCTCCCAGAGATATTACACCTTCCTGAACGCGCGCACCACCTGAATCATTAAGACCAATGACCGGACATCCGACTTTCATAGCCATGTCCATAATCTTACAGATTTTTCTACCGTGCTCAGCAGCTAAACTTCCACCCAGGATTGTAAAATCCTGTGAATAGACAAACACTTTTTGTCCATTAATATTTCCATAGCCGGTTACGACTCCATCAGTATAAAATACCTGTTTGTCGAGTCCGAATTCATTGGAATGATGATGAACAAGCATATCAATTTCTCGAAAAGTACCTGAATCCACGAGCATATCGATACGTTCGCGGGCACTTAACTTACCTTTAGAATGCTGAGCTTCAATTCTGTCCTTACCGCCACCGGCAAGGGCTTTAGATTGGAGGTCATACATTTTCTTTATTTTTTCATCAATAATTTGCTTATTGTTGTTCATAGTGTATCCCACTTCTTTAATAAATTATTCAGCTTCAATTTCGATCAGAAAAGCATCCTTTTCAACGGCTTCACCTTCGCGGGCTTTAACGTGAATTATTTTCCCTTTGATTGGTGAAGAAATCGCATTTTCCATTTTCATTGCTTCGATAAGTATAAGTTTATCACCTTTTTCGACATGAGATCCTTCTTCGATAAGGATTTTGATAATCATACCGGGCATAGGCGATTTGATCTTCGCATGCGTAGACTCCACATCCAATCCTGAATCGCGGAGATATCGCTGAATGAGCTTCTTTTTGTCGTTGGTAATATCTATCTCATGGTAGAATCCGTCTGCATTAATATAGCTGGCTCCAGAGTCATGAACATCGAGTTCTACCTGAAGAATTTTATTATTCACAGAAAAAGAGTAAATGTTAGTACCGTAGTGCTTAAGCAGGCGAATATCAATGGGTTTGCCGTTCAGCAAAATTAAGCCCGAATCATCCTGTGGAATCTGAGCCGTAAATTCATTACCATTAACGTTTATAATGATTTCTTCCATTTGTTTCCTTTAACTGTATTTCCGGTGAATAAGCCAGTTTTCCTTCCAGCGGCTCTTTTTGACATACTGCTTCTGCAAAGATATTTTGTCCGATTTATCCTGCATTCCTCTTCGATAAGTGAAAGCGGCTATCGACGCAATAATCAATTCGTATTCCTGTTTCATTTGGGTTAATATTTTAAAGTCAAACGTATTCTCGAGGAATCCAGTATCGAATTTTCCTGATTGAAAAACAGGATGACGTATAACAGCAATCAGGAAAGGTATAATAGTTTTAACGCCTTTAATTCTGTAATTCTGCAAAGCGCGATCCATTCTCTGAAGAGCTTCCTCGCGGTCTTTGCCCCATGTAATTAATTTGGCAAGCATCGGATCAAAATGTATTGTTACTTTAGAGCTTTGCTCAATACCGCTATCAAGTCTGACGCCTTTACCACCGGGTTCTCTCAGATAATGAATTGTTCCTGTGTCCGGCAAATATCCGTTGAAAGGATCTTCAGCATAAATTCGGCATTCAATTGAATGTCCCGTCCATTTAATATCTTCCTGAGTAAAGGACAACTTTTCGCCGAATGCAATTCGAATCTGTTCTTTAGCCAGATCAACACCTGTTACGGCCTCTGTAACCGGATGCTCAACCTGAAGTCGGGTATTCATTTCGAGAAAATAAAATTTCATATCTTTATCAAGCAAAAACTCAACCGTTCCGGCATTGACATAACCGCAAGCCTTCGCAGCATTTATAGCTACTTCACCCATTTTTGCTCGGATTTCTTCAGTCAAAACAGTCGATGGAGCCTCTTCAACAACCTTCTGATGGCGCCTTTGTATAGAACAATCTCTTTCCCCCAGATGAACATAGTTGCCATGCTCATCGGCTATAATCTGAATTTCTATATGTTTTGGATTTTCGATAAACTTTTCGATATAAACCGAATCATCGCCAAAAGCTTTCAAAGCTTCTCTTTGCGCACTTTGGAATCCTTCCAAAAATTCTTCATCGGTAAAAACTTTGCGCATGCCTTTTCCACCGCCGCCAGCGGAAGCTTTGAGCAGGATGGGATAACCAATCCCTCTGGCTATTATCAATGCATCGTTTACATTTTGGATAGGTGATTCAGTTCCTGGCACAATGGGGACTCCGGCTTTAGACATCAGTTCCCGGGCTTTAGTCTTATTTCCCATTACTTCAATAGCATGAGGATGAGGACCAATAAATTTTATTTCATTTTCTTCGCAGGCTAAGCTGAAAGAAGCCCTTTCCGACAAAAAGCCATAACCCGGATGCACAGCCTGGCATCCGCTTTTCTTAGCAACGTCAATTAACTGGTTGATATCCAGATATGCACCTTTAGGCTGATCTGAATAAATTTCGTAAGCAAAATCGGCATGATGAACAAAAGGCGATTCCCTGTCAACTTCGTGATACACTGCAACAGTTTCAATTCCCAAGTCACGTGCAGCTCTAATAATTCTTACTGCTATCTCACCGCGGTTCGCTACAAGTATTCTCTTAAACATAAGCAATTAAATATTATTTAAAAGTGAATTTGCATGTTTTTTAATGTAGCAACTTCTTATCAAAAATCAAAGTAAATTTTATTAAATAACAGTTTATCGGTAAATTTATTTACTAACTATACATATAGATCATTAGCTGTTTGATTCTATATCACAATTATCTGCTATAATTTTATACTAATAATTAAGCATTAATAACGTCATTTGTAAAAATAGAAATGTTAAATTAACTAAGAAAAATATTATGGAAGGCAATTTCTCTAATAGAGTGAACGATGTAATCAGGCTCAGCCGTGATGAAGCACTCAGGTTGGGGCACGACTATATAGGCACAGAGCATCTTCTGCTGGGGGTTATACGCGAAGGAGAAGGCATTGCCGTTAAGATTCTGAAAAATCTTGGTGTCGATCTATATAAATTGAAAAAAGCTGTTGAGGACACTGTCAGGAGTACAAGCTCCACGCTTACAATTGGCAATATCCCCTTGACAAAGCAAGCTGAAAAGGTTTTGAAAATTACTTACTTAGAGGCTAAACTTTATAAATCTGACGTAATCGGCACAGAGCATCTTCTGCTTTCTCTACTGAGAGACGAGGAAAATATAGCAGCACAGATTTTGTCGCAGTTCTCATTAAATTATGAATCAGTCCGCCGCGAACTTGACAATATCATAAGCGGTAGGCCATCCAGTCCGGGAAAACCTTCAACTCAGATATCTAGCAAAGGAGTTGCAAAGGAAAGAGTAAAGACACCTGTTCTGGATAATTTTGGCAGAGATTTAACAAAACTTGCAATAGAAGACAAACTTGATCCTGTTATCGGCAGAGCAAAAGAGATTGAACGCGTTTCGCAGGTATTATCTAGACGCAAGAAGAACAATCCGGTTCTAATCGGTGAACCCGGCGTTGGCAAAACTGCAATAGTAGAAGGTCTCGCTTTGCGAATCGTTCAGCGAAAAGTCCCAAGACTGTTATTTGATAAAAGAATCGTTACTCTCGATTTAGCATCTCTCGTTGCCGGAACTAAGTACCGCGGTCAGTTTGAAGAAAGAATGAAAGCTGTGATGAACGAGCTTGAGAAAGCTAAGGATGTTATCCTATTTATCGATGAGCTTCACACAATCGTTGGTGCTGGCGGAGCATCAGGCTCACTCGACGCATCAAATATGTTCAAACCTGCACTTTCACGTGGTGAGATTCAGTGCATTGGTGCAACAACTTTCGATGAATATCGCCAGTATGTAGAAAAAGACGGAGCTCTCGACAGACGTTTCCAGAAGATAATTGTAGATCCTCCAAGTGCTGAAGACACAAGAGGAATATTAAACAGCCTGAAGGATCGTTACGAGGAGCATCACAACGTAAGATATACTGCGGAAGCTATTGAAACTTGCGTAAGACTATCCGAAAGATATATAACAGATAGAAATTTCCCTGACAAAGCAATCGACGTAATAGATGAAGCAGGAGCAAGAGTGCATCTTGCAAATATAGATGTTCCGAAAGCTATTATTGAAATTGAAGAACAGATAGAATCAATCAGACTGCAGAAGAATCAGGTGGTCAAAAACCAGAACTTTGAAGAAGCCGCTCGTCTGAGAGATATTGAAAAGAAACTACAGAATGATCTAGAACAGGCAAAAGCCGATTGGGAAATGAAAACAAGTGAGACATACTTCCCAGTTACACATGAAGATATAGCCGATGTTGTTGCAATGATGACCGGTGTTCCTGTCAACAAGATAGCAGAAGGCGAATCAGCCAAAATTCTTGCAATGCCAGATTTATTGAAAAAGCAGGTAATCGGCCAGGACGAAGCAATCGATCATTTGTCGAGAGCTATCCGAAGAGCCAGAGCTGGATTGAAAGATCCTCGCAGACCTATTGGTTCGTTTATGTTCCTCGGACCAACCGGCGTTGGCAAGACTGAACTGGCAAAAGCTCTTGCTAGAGTTATGTTCGACAGCGAAGATTCTTTGATTCGTATCGACATGAGTGAATATATGGAGAAATTCTCAGTATCACGCTTTGTTGGTGCACCTCCGGGATATGTCGGATATGAGGAAGGTGGACAGCTAACCGAAAAAGTAAGACGGAAGCCTTACAGCATTGTTCTTCTGGATGAAATCGAAAAGGCACATCCTGATGTTTTCAATATACTTCTGCAAGTGTTTGACGATGGAACACTGACCGATGGTCTTGGCAGAAAAATTGACTTCAAAAATACGATATTGATTATGACATCAAATGTCGGTACGCGTGATGTCAAAATGGGTGGAAAGATTGGGTTTACTGAAGGTTCAGCCAAGGAGTCAAATGATCACATGAAATCAACAATCGATGAGTCAATTAAGAGGCTCTTCAATCCGGAGTTTATCAACAGAATTGATGATTTCATTATATTCAATAAACTACAGAAAGAAGATATTCACAAGATTATAGATATTCAGCTCGAAGACCTCAGGAAGAGACTAAAAGTTACTTCTATGATGCTCGATTTGAATGAAGAAGCCAAGGATTTCCTTGTAGATAAAGGATTTGACGATAAATTCGGTGCCAGACCACTGCGCAGAGCTTTGCAGAGATATGTTGAGGACGATCTTGCCGATCAGATACTCAGCAACAACATGCAGAGCGGTTATAGGATTACTGGGGAGATGTCTGAAGCAAAAGATAAAATCCTTTATAAATTCACCGAGATTACTGTCGAGAATGCGGACAAGATGATTGCTGACTTCGAGAAAAATGCTCAGGTCAACACTGAACTTAAAGCTGAGATAACTTCCGGTGCGCCATCAGAGAACGACGCAGGAGATGTTTCAAAGAATTGATTTCCAATTTTACTAAGAACTAAAATTTAAAGCCGGTTTACTGAAAAAGTTTGCCGGCTTTTTTTCTTCAAAAAAAAGGTGCTGTCAGTCAAGTCAGCACCTTTTGGATATAAAAAAATCTAAATCTTTATTTAACGGGGATATTCTTCAGTATTTCGCAAAGAAGCTTCCAGCAGTTGCCGACAGTGGATATCTGCAATCTTTCGTCGGGGGAATGTACGTCCTTCAAGTTTGGTCCAAAGGAGATCATGTCCATACCAGGATATTTCTCGCCGATAAGTCCGCATTCGAGACCAGCATGAATTGCTTCGATCTTTGGCGGTTTGCCATACTGCTTTGTTGAGATTTCCTTGGCAATGTTGAGAATAGGTGAATTCACATTTGGCTGCCATCCTGGATAACCATCACCCTGTTTGATAACCGCTCCACCGAGTTCGAATGCCGCACGTACAGCATTTGCCATATCATTTTTCTCAGTTTCTATTGAGCTTCTCTGGCTGGTTAGAACAAAGACTTCCAGTTCGCGAGTGTCGATGATGGCTAGGTTTGTTGATGTCTGCACCAAACCTGCAATGTCTGGACTAAAGCGGTTTACTCCATGAGCAACAGCATAAAGAGACAACATAAGGCGTTTTGAGAATTCTTTTGTCATTACTTTTGATGGAAGTGGCTTTACTGCAGCCAATAACTGTATATTTGGCTCTTTTGAGCTCCATTCTGATTTTAGAACTCCGGAGAACTCTTTTATGCTCTCTAAGAATTTAGCTTCATGATCTTTAGCTATTGTTATGACAGCAAAAGCTTCTCTTGGGATTGCATTGTGTGCGCTTCCGGCTTTGAGGTATGACAATCTCAAGTCATACTGCATCGAGAAACTCCAGAGAACACGATTCAGCAGTTTGATAGCGTTTGCTCTGCCGTCGTGAATTTCTATACCGGAGTGGCCGCCCTGAAGCCCCTTGATTGTTACTTCATAAGCCGTATGATTGGATGGAACAGAATCTTCTTCATATTTGAATGTTGCTGCTGTATTCGCACCGCCAGCACAGCCGATTGTGAAGGCTCCATCTTCTTCGGAGTCAATATTAATAAGGATGTCAGCGTGTTTTAACAGGTCAGTTCCCAACTGAATAGCACCGGTCAATCCTGTTTCTTCGTCAAGTGTGCAGAGAACTTCAATAGGTGGATGAGCTACATCGGCTGATTGGAGTACAGCCAGACCCATTGCCACGCCGATACCATTGTCAGCACCAAGGGTTGTACCTTGAGCTTTAACCCAATCGCCATCAATCAATATCTTCAGAGGATCTGTATCGAAATCATGCTCTACATCGGCATTTTTCTCGCAAACCATGTCGATATGGCCTTGAATTACTACACCTTTGCGGTTTTCCATACCGGCAGTAGCAGGTTTACGAACAACTATGTTGCCAAGTTTGTCAAGATTATATTCTAATCCGTTATCCTTAGCGAATTGGATAACCCATGCAGCAATTTTTTCTTCCTTTTTTGAAGGGCGGGGAATCTTTGTGATTTCTTCAAATATGTCCCATACGATTTTTGGCTCCAGATGCCCTAGTACTTGTCCCATTTTATTTCCTTTCTAATTCATTAAATGATATAAAACCAGCTTTATAAAGATGTGTCAAAAAAAATGTTAGTCGTGGATGAACAGGTTGGATGCTTTCTCCAAATTGTTCTGTTAATTTTTCGGCGATAATATCAACTTTTGTTTTGCCGTCCATCAGCAGCCAGGTTGCCGAACCGAATTCGTCAAGATTGGCACGTATGAATGGATTTTTGAGTTTAGGCTGAAGATATTTTCCAAGAATTCTGTCAGTAAAGCGCGGAACCATGACATTAATTATGCCATCGTCGCGCAATTCGTGCTCATACTTACGATTAGGAGTTGTTTCGAGATAATTTAATGGTGCTTCTTTCTTAAACATATTCTATTTTTATAATATTAAGGCTATCGAAATACATATAAACGTAGAAACGCAAAATAATTGAAAGAGTTTCAATAAAAAGTTAAAAATGATTAGGACAATAGATTTTTGGTAGGTTAATCATCCTTGATTGACCATGTATTTTGTGAAATATCAAAAGCAGACAATCATGGATGATTGTCCTACGAATTAGCACTTTCATCTTCAATCTTGAAGTCGCATTTTGCGATATCAAGATATAGATCCCGTTCTATATCTTACCACAAATTTAAATATCACTTTTGATTAATCAAACTTTATAATATCCCAATTACTATTCCATTTCAAATATCAAATTCTATTAATTATTAGACACTCTAAGTTATGATAACTAAAAAAAAATCCGTAATTTTGTGGTTCTATTATTTTCATTTTTAATGGTTTAGTTGATGAGAGCAGTTATCCCTGTAGCCGGCGTAGGATCAAGATTGAGACCTCACACCTATTCACTCCCTAAAGTATTGATGAATGTGGCTGGCAAGCCAATTCTTGGTCATATTTTGGATGGACTGATCAGTCAGGGTATAGAAAAAGCCACTATTATTACGGGCTATATGGGTAAACTAATTCAGGATTACGTAGAAAAGAACTACGATATTGATGTTGTTTTCACTCCACAGAAAGAATCACTCGGTCTCGGTCATGCCATCTGGGTTGCTCGTGAGACTTACACTGATGAACCATTAATGATCATTCTCGGCGACACAATTTTCGATGCAGATCTAAGCTTTGCCTTCAATTCGCCAACATCAACTATCTGCGTAAAAGAAGTTGAGGATCCACGCCGATTTGGTGTGGTTAAGATTGATTCTGAAGGATTTATACAGGAATTTATAGAAAAGCCTGAAACACTTGTTTCTAATCTCGCAATCGTTGGTATATACTATATAGCTAATCCCGGATTGCTTGTAAATTGTCTTAATGAAATGGTAGAGGAAGATATTCGCACCAAAAATGAATATCAACTAACTGACGCACTTCAGCTGATGCTCAACAAAGGTGAGAAATTCTTAACCTCAACAATCGAGGGCTGGTACGATTGCGGTAAGACCGAAACAATGCTTTCGACTAACCGTTATCTTCTTTCGAAGAATAAAATGATGCCCAAAAGAAAAGGTTGCGTCATAATCCCTCCTGTATTCATAGCCGCAGACGCTAAGGTAAAGAATTCCGTAATTGGGCCGAATACTACTGTAGCTAGTGGTGCAATTGTTAAAAACAGTATTGTGCGCGAATCTATTATCAGCGATGGAGCAGAAGTCAACAGAATTTTACTAAGTGAGTCGATAATAGGGAATAATGCAGTAGTAAAAGGAAACTTTGCACGTCTGAACGTTGGAAATTCAAGCGAAATTAATTATAAATAAAAAATTAAATATATAAATAAGGAAGAATAATGAGCGAGAATAATACATATCTGTTTACTTCTGAATCTGTTTCAGAAGGACATCCGGATAAAATTTGTGATCAGGTCTCCGATGCAGTGCTCGATGCAATGTTAAAAGATGATCCTAATAGCCGCGTTGCCTGTGAATGTTATGCAACAACCGGACTCATCGTAGTCGGTGGTGAAATCACAACAAACACTTATATCAACCTTCAGGAACTTGTTCGCGGTGTAATTAGAGATATTGGATACGACAAAGACGGATATAGATTTGATGCTAATTCATGCGCTATCATAAATGTAATCAATCATCAGTCACCCGACATCGCAATGGGTGTCGATACTGGCGGTGCCGGCGATCAGGGCATGATGTTTGGGTTTGCCTGCACGGAAACTCCAGAACTAATGCCAGCTCCTCTTATGTATGCTCATCGTCTTGTTGAGAAATTAGCGCAAATTAGAAAAACAAATCTTGCATTAATGCCTTATCTGCGTCCCGATTCGAAGTCACAGGTTACAATTGAATATTCGGATGCAGGAGAAATACTGAGAATTGATACTGTTGTTATATCAACCCAGCACGATCCAGATGTAGCACAGGAAAAAATCAAACAGGATATTATTATCAATGTCATAAATGAAGTAATCCCATCAAATCTTCGTGACGATAAAACCAAAATCTTCGTCAATCCCACTGGTAGCTTTGTTATCGGTGGACCACACGGCGACACAGGTTTAACAGGAAGAAAAATCATAGTAGATACTTATGGAGGTCGTGCCCCTCATGGTGGTGGTGCATTTTCCGGTAAGGATGCTACAAAGGTTGACCGCTCAGCAGCTTATGCCGCAAGACATATTGCAAAAAATATTGTTGCTGCCGGAATTGCTAAAGAATGTACTCTTCAGTTGTCTTATGCTATTGGAATTGCTGAGCCTGTTTCTATCCATATTGACACAAAAGGTACATCCAGAGTCAGCGACATAGCATTATCCAGATTTGTTAAGGAAAACATTGACCTTCGTCCACAGGCAATAATCGAACGTCTTGGCATGAAACGACCTATTTTCAGACAGACAGCCAGTTACGGTCACTTTGGTAAGCCAAATCTGCCCTGGGAACAGAACGATCTGATTGAAATTTTCAAAAAGATATAAATGAAATTATTATAAATAAAAGGAAAAATAATGAGTAACATTCCCGAAAAAAACATGCAGGGCAAGTTCGACGAAGTCCCCGGTAAGTATTGCGTTAGAGATATTTCTCAGGCAGAAGAAGGAAGACTTCTTATTGACTGGGCAGAATCAAGAATGCCAGTTCTTATGAGTCTAAAAGACACTTACAGTAAAACTAAACCATTTGCAGGCTATAAAATCGCAGGTTGCCTCCATGTAACTAAAGAAACAGCCGTTCTAATCCGCGCATTCGTTGCCGCTGGTGCAGAGCTTTCATGGTCAGGCTGCAATCCTCTGTCAACAAATGATGCAGTCGCTGCCGCATTAGCTGACGAAGGCGTTTCAATTTATGCATGGTACGAAAACGGACCAGATTTTTACTGGTGCATTGAAAGAACTATAGACTTTGTACCTCACCTTACTCTTGATGATGGATGTGACTTAATCAACACAGTCCACGAAAAATATCAGGAAATGGCTAAGACAAAAATTGTCGGTGGAACTGAAGAAACCACAACCGGAGTTCATCGCTTAAGATCCAGAGCCGCTGCCAATCAGCTATTCTATCCAGTTTACGCTGTTAACGATGCCGAAACCAAATGGGATTTCGACAATGTGTATGGAACAGGCCAGTCAACACTCGACGGTATTCTAAGAGCTACTTCAGTACTTTTCGCCGGTAAGAACTTTGTTGTCGCAGGTCATGGGCATTGCGGATCAGGCGTAGCCAAAAGAGCAAAGGGAATGGGATCAAACACAATTATCACTGAAATCAAAGGAACTGCAGCTTTGAAAGCAGCCCTGGAAGGTCATGAAGTTATGACAATGGAAAATGCTGCTAAAGTCGGAGATATCTTCGTTACTGCCACAGGCGTGAAAGACATTATCCGCAAAGAACATTTTGCATCAATGAAAGATGGAGCAATCATCTGTAACACAGGTCATTATGACGCGGAAATCAATATCCCCGAATTGGAAGAATTAGCAGTATCAAAACGTCAGATCAGACCAAACTGCGAAGAATATACAATGACAGATGGAAGAAGAATTTATCTCCTGGCTCAGGGTAGATTGATTAATCTCGCCGCTGCTGAAGGTCATCCATCAGAAGTAATGGATATGTCGTTTGCTAATCAGTTCATGTCACATTTGAAATTAGTCGAAGCTCACAAAGCAGGCGTAAAACTTCCAAACGAAGTTCTAGATCTGCCAGTAGAGCAGGATGAATTCATAGCCGAAACAAAATTAAGATTGATGAAAATGGACATTGATAAGCTTTCAGCCGAACAGTTAAGCTATATCAATGACTATAACGCAGGAACCTAAAACTTAAGTATTAAGTTAATATATTAAAACCCTTCACTTGATTGCAAGTGAAGGGTTTTTTTTCTTCATTTTTATTAATAATTGCCGATACTCATTACTGGCTTAAGAAATTAATCAAGATCAAATGTCAGATAATCAAGATCAAATATCAGAATCAGTAGAATCACTTAACCAGAAAATTCAAGAGTTAGAAGATGAAAATCTCAGGCTTAAGAATGCTATGGAGAAATCCCAGAACCTTTACTCAAATATATTTTACAATGCTCCTGTTGCTTTTGCCATATCCGACTCTGAATCAGGAGTTTACATCGATGTTAACAATCAATTCTGCAATATACTCGGTCTCAAATTATCTGGAATTTTAGGTAAAACATTCAGGGATATTAATCTCAAAATTCAGGAAAATGTCTTAAAAAACATTGATGATTTTATCATAAAATATAAAGAAATTGATAACATAGAAATTAATCTAATCAATGGTAGAAATAAAGAAATTACTATAGTTCTGACACAAAAAATCATCTCGATTGATGGCAAGGATCACTATCTGAGCATTATCAAAGACATCAGTGATATAAGAGAATCTCTTGAGGAACTTATAGTTACCGAAGAAATATTCACTTCAATTTTTAGAATATCACCAGATCCAATAATTATAACACGGTTTGACGACAACACACTTATTGACGTCAATAACCGCTTTATTGAAATTTTCGGATATACAATCGAAGAACTTTCCGGCAATTCCTTTGCCACGTTGAACATGATTAACTCTTTTGATTCCTACGAAAAATCACAGCATATTTTGAAAGAAAACGGTGAATTTTATGACTTCGAGATGGATTTTGTCAAGAAAAATGGACTCATATTCAGAGGCCTTCTTTCTCAGAAAACTCTTGATATTAAAGGTGCACCTCACGTTCTAACAGTTATAAAAGACATCAATCAGCTGAAATTATATGAAAAGCAATTGGTTGGTCTGAACCGTAGCTTGGAAGAGCGGGTGGATGAACGGACAAAGGAACTAAATGACGCTCTGAATAAGCTTGAAGATTCGAACAGGGAACTTACTTTACTCAATCAGGAGGTTGCCAATGAATCCTACAAATTAATAAAACTTAATAATAAATTAGCCATTTCCGAAAAACAGCTTATTGATGCAGCTCAAATGAAAGACAGGCTTATCTCGATACTGGCGCATGACCTCAAGAATCCACTGCTGGCGTTGAGCCTGAGCGCAGAAATTTTAATGATGAAGTCCGATACATTTAAGCCCGATGAGATTAAGGGCAAAGCAAAACAAATATTCGAAGTCATTAAAAATCTGAATAATCTGATTGAGAACCTCTTGACATGGTCAAGATCACAACAAGGTAAGATTATATTCAGTCCGAGAAGTATCAACATACGAGAGATAGTTGACAACAGTATCAACCTCTATAAAGAAAATACTAAACAAAAAAATCAGACAATCGATATTGGTGAATTCCCAGACAAGACAATTAATGCCGATTCAGATATGATTCAGACAATCATTAGAAATCTGCTTTCAAATGCTATAAAATTCACTCCACGAGACGGTACAATCACAATATCTGCATTTAGTGAGAATGATCTGTTCGGTATCAATATCAAGGACACTGGAGTTGGAATGACTCCGAGAGAAATTGATAATCTGTTCGCAATGGATTTGTCTCTCTCATCAAAAGGGACATCCAAGGAAACCGGAACAGGCTTGGGTCTCATTATCTGCAAAGAATTTGTAGAAAAGCACAACGGCACAATCAAAGTGGAGAGTACGAAAAACCAGGGAACAACCTTCACCGTTTCTCTTCCATTGGAATAAATAACACTGTAGTTATCAGTGGTTTTTATTAGTTGCTACAAACCAAACACTACTATATACCCGAATATATTCTTTAATTTTATTCATAACATAATCACCACGACCTAGCACCTCGCCATCTGAGAAACGTAAAAAAATTTAATCCCTTGCCTTTAGCAAACTCGTCTTTTGCTGTTTATCCCCTCTTGAGAGGGGAAAATTCAGTCTCATCTTCTGATCCTGTAATCTAGTGATTAATATTTGAAAATCAAAATTGGAAAAAATATTAATAGCATTTTATTCAATCCTCCGCAATCCCTTTAGGGATGGCATATTTATAGAAAGGATATCACCGGAAACATCTAAAATCCCGTAGGGATGACACATACCAGGAATCCAAGTTGATTCATATTTGAATTTTTTAACATTTTCATTTGTCTTTCTAATCATATCATCCCTACGGGATTTCTAGATAAAGTTTGAACGTTTTGCTATTAATATTTCATCCCTACGGGATTTGCTTGTTCTGCATTTCTGAAATATTCACACCCCTTAATCCCCTCTCAAGAGGGGAAAATACAGAATACAATGGATACTTGCACCTGTATGGCACTGCTTCTAATCCGTGCAATCCTTTAATCCTATTAATCTGAGATTCAGACATGAGGAGAATACAACTGGATTCTTCACTACGTTCAGAATGACATATTTTATGGATGTTGGAATACCTAGATTCCTCTATTCGCTCCTAATAATAAGTAAAATTCAATTCAACTCTATTCCTTTCATCTCCAATTTCTTTTTTTGTAAAAAATATTGCATTTTTGTAATTCATATTTTTACTTAATACTTATATAGTTAATGCATGTCTGTTCGATTATCAGTTGTACAATTTCAGCCGATATTAGGAGATAAAGTTTCAAATATCGAACGTTTGCTCGGATATTGCCGTACAATTGATTCGGATGTCATCGTTTTCCCTGAGTTAAGTACAACTGGTTACTTCTTCCAGAGTCGCCAGGAGACTTCATCTCTTGCAGAAGCCTGCAAAGGTGAAACAGTGACAATCATTCAGGAAATTGCATCGGCTTCAAATAAGATTATTGTTTTTGGGTATGTTGAGTCTGATGATGATAAAATCTATAATTCGGCAGCAGTTGTCTTTCCGGATTATTCCAAGACCCGATCATACAGGAAAACTCATCTCTTCTATAAAGAAAGATTCTGTTTCGATCCCGGGAACACAGGTTTTTTTGTAATAGAGGATGAGCAGAAAAATATTAGAATAGGTACAATGATTTGTTACGACTGGCGATTCCCTGAGGCATCCAGAACTCTTGGACTGTTGGGTGCAGACCTGATAGTATGCCCGTCCAATCTGGTAACGAATATCTGGACAAAGGTTATGCCTGCAAGAGCTATCGAGAACAAAGTCTATTTGGCTGTTGCAAACCGGACAGGTCTTGAGGAAGCTAACGATGAAACTGTGCTCTTCAACGGTCTTTCGGGAATATGGTCTTACAATGGAGATAACATTGCCTCTGCTCAGGCAGCAGAAGATTGCATTCTTACGGCAATCATTGAGCCTGAAAGAACAAGAGACAAGTCGTTCAATGCGTTCAATAATATTTTTGCAGACAGAAGACCTGAAATGTATTTGTGAGAAGTGGGTCATTCTGAGCGAAGTGAAGATTCCAGAAGTCATGAACACTGGATACGCTTCGCAGGCCTATGGCTCTCACGGTCGCTTCGCTCCCTCAGAATGACGGGCGATGAGTGAAGTTCTAAGGATTAAGTAATCTG
>CAIOZA010000043.1 GCA_903862655.1 uncultured Ignavibacteria bacterium | reverse complement strand
GTGCCTATCCCTTTTTATCAGTGCCATCAGTGGATCCGCTCCAAGTGTTTTTAAAAAAAATCCACTGAAAACACAGATAACTCACAGATTCACACTGCAATCAGTGCCTATCCCTTTTTATCAGTGCCATCAGTGGATCAATCTTACCTGAATAAAATTCATCAATTCCCGGAAATAGAACACGGATAACACAGCCCCAACGGATTTGCACGGATTTTTGTCTATATCAGTGTAAGTTTGTGTTAGCTGATTTGGTATCTGATTTCAAAGAACTGATAGTTGATGCAAATTTATAACAGCTAACCTAAAATCTTTAGTAAAAAATGGCAATATTTACTCCCCCTCTTCCACTCTAATACTATTCACTATTCACTTTTCTCTTCTCACTTCCTAAACTTTTAATAATCCATTTTTCATGGAGCAAGGTGAAATCATACTTTACAAAGCATTCGACAGCACTGAATTTCAGATTGAAGTTAGAGTTGAAGATGAAACTGTTTGGCTGACTCAAAATCAGATGGTTAATCTCTTTGATGCTACCAAACAAAATATCAGCCTCCATATCAATAACATTTTTAATGAAGGAGAACTGCAAAGAAATTCAGTTGTCAAGGAATACTTGACAACTGCATCCGATGGGAAAAAATATAAAACCAATTTCTACAATCTTGATGTTATAATATCAGTTGGCTATAGGGTTAAATCAATGCGGGGAACACAGTTCCGGATATGGGCAAACAAAGTATTGAAAGAATATCTTTTAAAAGGCTATGTTGTTAATCATCGCATTGAGAAAATTGAAAAAGAAGTCTATTCTTTGAACAAGAGAGTTGACGAATTTGAATTTCAGATCAAAACCAATCTTACTCCATCCGAAGGTATATTTTTCGACGGGCAAATCTTCGATGCATACCTGTTTGTATCAGATATCATTAAATCAGCGACAACTTCAATTGTACTGATAGATAATTATGTGGATGAAAGCGTGTTGGTTTTATTATCAAAAAGAAATCCAAATGTAGAAACTACCATATACACCGCTTCTATCCCGGCACAATTAAAACTCGATCTGAAAAAGTTTAATGCCCAATACCAAAAAATAGAAGTTAGAACATTTACAAAATCGCACGACCGATTCCTGATTATCGATAGTAAAACTGTTTATCATATCGGGGCTTCGCTGAAGGACCTGGGTAAAAAGTGGTTCGCCTTTTCAAAAATTGAACTTGATATATCAGAAATCTTAGGCAAAGTGAATGAAAAATAAGGCTTTTTTAGAAAACCACTATTCATTCTGAGTTGACAGGAGACCCCAAACCCCGGAGGGGCTTATTGTAGACGAGCATTTATTTTCACTATTCACTCTGAGTTGACAGGAGACCCCAAACCCCGGAGGGGCTTATTGTAGACGAGCATTTATTTTCACTATACACTGGATGCTTTTGCAGGGTTGTTGTTGTTATTTTTATAAATTTATATAACTTTGTGTAACAAATTCGTGCAATTAACTTTTTAACGCTTAGTTGTAAGCAAATCAGTTAAATCCGTAAAAAAATGAGCGACATAGTAGTTAAATACAACCGGTTAAATAAATTTGCCAGGAAAGAAGTTAATGACTTTATGGATTTTTTGTTAAGCAAACAAAAGATTCCTAAAACCTCCTTCCTGAGTAATTACAAAAGTAAAATCCTTAATGTCTCTGTCTGGTCCGAAAACGATTTAAGAATATTTGACGAAAATCAGGAATCATTTAATCAATGGAGAGTCCCGGAATGGTAGTTGACACCAGCATCTTTATTGAATTTCTGCGGGCAAAAGATAAAACAAAAACTGTCTTATTCCTGATTCCTGAAACAGATCACATTTATATCTCTTCAGTAACTTTGTATGAATTGCTCATTGGAGCTAATACACCCCAAAAGGTTAATGATATTAAAATCCTTACTGAAGGTTTACCTGTTTTAGCCTTTAATGAGGATGTTGCAAGTAAAGCGGCTGAGATTTACCTGCAACTACGCCAGCAAAATAAGCTTATCGAGTTCAGAGATATCTTTATAGCAGCAACCTGCATAGTCAATGACCTTCCTGTAAAAACGTTAAACTTTAAACATTTTGAACGTATCGAAGGACTAAGTTTGGTATAGGCAAATCTGCTGAGGCACTAGTTCTGAGCAGCGGATATCTCTCTTTATCCTTCACTATTCACTATTCACTATTCACTATTCACTATTCCCTATTCACTATTTGTCACGCTGAGCGGAGTCGAAGCGCACTATTCACTATCCACTCTGAGTTGACAGGAGACCCCAAACCCCGTAGGGGCTTATTGTAGACGAGCATTTATTTTCACTATTCACACACTAAATTGTTAATTAACCTTACAGAAAGGAAGGCAACAACATGAATACAATAGAATTGAAAAAGAATATTCACCTGCTTATTGATAGCATTGAAAACGAAAACCTTTTGGCCAGCTTCTATGATCTCATAAAAAAAAGATCTTCAGCGAAAGAGGGCCAATTATGGAATAGGCTGACCTATCAGGAACAAAAGGAACTTATATCTGCCCTTGGAGAAAGTGAAAATCCGGAATATCTCATCAGCCATGATGAAATGAAAAAGAAACATAACAAATGGCTCTAGAAATACACTGGACCACACAAGCTGACCGTAAATTCGATAAAATCATCGAATTTCTGTTGAAAGAATGGAATCAGAGAGTTACAGAGTCATTTGTCAAAAAAGTGTATGATACAATAGACATCCTTGCTGAATTCCCTGAAATAGGGACAATTGAGTATAACGAAAAAGGTATAAGAGGATTTACTATTGTTAAACAGATCAATGTATTTTACAAAATCATTGGCAACAAAATAATTATTCTCGACTTCTTCGATAACCGGCAAACACCGGAAAAGAAGCGATTCTAAAGAGTAAACCACATTATCGAATTATCGCATTAACACATTTTTACATTACCCCATTACCGCATTATCACATTATCGCATTAACGCATTACCGTAATTACTCTGATCAACACCTAAGTTTGCATAACAAGCGCTTAAGTAAGCATACCGAAACTTTTTGTTGACACTCTTTTCTTTAAACAATGCAGAATCAAAGATATTTTTATGATTATAACCCTAAAAACAGTCATTAATTTCACTATATTTGCGGGTATAACCTATTAACTGACTGAAATGATTGTAAGGGATATATATCTACGCCAGCTTCGCGAGTTTATCGATAAGCC
>CAIOZA010000042.1 GCA_903862655.1 uncultured Ignavibacteria bacterium | reverse complement strand
TACTTTATTAAAATCAGCTAAAAAAGTAGATATAAGTAAGTCAAAAGAATATATTTATGATAATTATTTTATTATATATTTCTCTAAAGACATAAAATTGGAAATTGAAAAAATAATTATACAACGTAATAATAATTTAATATGTGCTTTGGATAATTATATTAAAGAAAAGAATGGCAGGATAGAAGAAAAAAATGGGAAGTTAAAAGAAAAGAATGGCATAGTTTCAGAAATAAAAAAGAACTCAGAAAAGGAGACTTTTTTATTAATAGTCCAGAAATTTTTTAAAAAAGCAATCAGCAGGATTTCAAAAACTGATTTCTTGCATAAAGTTTCTTTCGATTATTTCGAAATAAAATTTGAGGTATATCCATCTAAGGATAATAATGAAATTGATATTTCAAATAGAAAATTCCTCAAAAAAGATTTATTTTTTATAACATCTGAAGAGAAAGAAACAACCAAAAACCTTCAACAAATTAATATTTGTCGAAGAGATGTTGGGAATATAGTAGTTGAAATGGATTATTTTGATCATTTTGATGAAAAAAATAAGGACATTTTTTTCGATTCTAACTTAACTGAAATGAATGATTAAATAATTTTCCCTTAATTATCCGTGAATAAGGAGTAAATATTAATAACTTATTAAAAGAATATAATCTAAAAATTAGAGTTATTGAACTACTTTTAATTGTTTTATTATCAGTAATAACATACAATTTTATCATCTACCCCTCATTTAATAATAAGTATAGTAAAGAACAGAATCTTAATGATTTTATTATTAATATTAATGATAATTCACCTGCAAATCAAAAAAAACTTGATAGCTTAGAGGATTTAGTAGTAAGCAATAATGTTTTTACTACAAAAGAATTTGGATTAATAAAACCCTATTTTTTGAATCATGAAAAGTTTACTAAAGTTGGTGACCTATCTGTAAAAAAATTATTACCATATCCCAACGTTATTGAGGCTTTGCTTCATGATTCATTGTTAAAATATTCCTATTTATTGGACTTATCTAATTTCACTTCAAAAAGTTCCAATCTTTTGTTTGATATTTATCATTACTCTTTTGAATTATTTGGTTTTAAATCATTAGATTCTGGTATGTTGTATAAGATTTACACAGATACCAACAAAACCATCACTCAATTTGCACAAAATAGGAAAGCCTTAAAAGATAGTCTTGATTACTACTCACAGTTGGTACAAATTAATGCTAATTATAAAGAACATATTGAACCACTTAGAGTAAAAGATAGTAATTTAGTTGATTCGATGATGATTTTTCATAAAAGCTTTTATAATTCGATAAGTAATTACACAAACATTAAAGATATTAAGTTCCCAATTTCAAATTCATTCAAAACCACTTCAATAAAAAAATTCATAAAAATTAGAGAACTTGATGATTATAAAAGGTCATTTTTGTATTATCAATTTCTATTTTTCTTTTCATTTATACTGATTTCGTTTAGTTTATCTTTAATGAATATTTCGAGAGGGCAGTTTATTATACCTTGTCTTCTTCTAATCTCATCTTTCGGTGTAGCTGAGATGATATCATTATATGATCCACTTCGAGACAGTTTAAAATTCACGGATTTTATTAAAGGATATATTCTATTTGGAATGATATTGTTCAGTGTTTCTCTGATTATTAAATCATTGAATCTAAAAGTAACAAAAGCAAAAAAATATTCTTTCATTTGTGTTATATTATTATCAGCAATAATAATTCTATACCATTCAATTGATTTAACCCTTTTAATAATTTTATTTATTATATTTTTATTGTTTCTTTGTGTAATATATTTTTCCAAGATTTCACGAATTTGGATATTTGAAATATTTAAAAATAGGAATAATTTACTAGAGCTAATTTTAGAAAATGACTTAAAGAGAATTTTCATTTATTCAATCATAACTTTTATATTACTATTTTTACTTTATGGATTTGGCAAAGCCCCTTCAGGAGATGCTAAAATTAACCTTGCTGGTTTCCAACCATTTGAGATAATTAAATTGCTTTCTATTGTTGTTATCAGTATATATTTTTCAAAGTATTGGAGAATTGGCGAGCTATTAAACGTAATTAATTTCTTATTGCTATTTGTTATATTAAGTATTATTGCTTTTGTTATTCTGGGGAATGATTTTGGTAATGCTATCTTACCATTTGTAAGTTTTTCGACTATTATCTTAACTTTGAAAAAAAGATTTTTGAAGAAAATATTTCTAATAATCTTTGGATTAATATTCTATTTTACCTTTATATTTTTAACTTTCCTTTTTTTGAATAAAAATTTATGGTACACAATAATAAATTCAATTTTTCTTTTATTTATTTTAATTAGTGTTTGGTCTTTAAATAAATATATTATACCTGAAGAATTAAAAAGACAGAATTTTTTGAATATATTGTTCTGGAGGACATTTTTCAAAAAACCTATCTATGTGATTTATGTATTATTATTTTTATGTTTATTCACTTTAATTCCAATTAATGTACTTAATATTGGTAATATTCAAGATATTGCAATTAGAAAAATTGACAAACCACTTATAAAAATTGACAAACGTATTAAAATGGCTTATGATCCTTTTACTAATGGTTTGGAAAATGGTGATCAAATTGCTAGATCTCAACAAGCAATGTCAAGTGGACATAAATATGGACAAGGATTTGGAAACGGCTACAGAGGAGCTTTGGGAAGCGATATTCCTGCTGCTGAAACCGATATGATTATTATTGCCTTATCTGAAGAAATAGGTTTTTCAGGTTTAATTTGTTTGTTTTCTTCTTTTTTCTGCCTATTTTACCTTCTTTATATCTCAACTCTGAACAAATATAACAAGATAGGTTTCAATTATCCTTTTATATTAAGTATTGGATTTCTTTCTTTGCTTTTCTTTCAATTTTCATTTATTTCAATGGGTTCTATTGGAATATTACCATTAACAGGGATACCAGTTCCATTCCTATCCTATGGTTCTACTGCAATAGTTTCTTTTCTTTTCATTATTCTAACAATTGTAGGATTTAGTAATGAAACTGATGAAAATAAATCTATCAAAGAGAAACTATTATTAAATTTTTGGATAAAAAGAGATTTATCTAAAAAATGGTTTTGGGGTTTAGTTTTTCTATTATTCCCTTTTATGCTTCTTGCATTTAAGACATACAATGTTATGATGATTCAAAATCAGAATATTTTATCAAAACCCATTATAACCTCAGATAAATTTGGTAATCTTGAGGTTCATTATAATATTAGATTATTGAATTTATTGGATGAAATTGGGAAAGGTGTAGTATATGATTGTAATAATATACCAGTTGCCTATGATTTTAGGATAAAAGATTCAATTGTAAAAAAAGTTAAATTTGAATGGTTTAAAGAATTAAATGATAAGTATATTAAGACATTTAAAAACTACAAGTTTCTTAAGAGAGTATATCCTTTTGATTCTAGTTTGTCATATTTGATTGGTGATATTAATCCAGGAAGATATTTTCTTTATTGGAACTCAGATAGTAATTTTCAATTAATAGAAAAGGAATATTCAGATTTATTAATTGCAGGCAATAAATTATTTTTTGAAAAAAAATTCTCACTTAATCGGTCAGTCGATACAACTTATTGCATCACTAGATCGTCCTATAATGTTCCAGCTTTTTTTCAAAAAGTAATTAAATTTCCAGATACAAACAAAGTTTATTATGACACTATAATTAATCAGGGCAATTACACTAAGATTATTAAAAGTAAAAAAATAAAGGTTAATTATGAAGATCTGGCTACCATGTATTTTCACAATGAAATAAAAGAAGGAATTAAAAATGAGAATCGAGATTTGCATATAACAATAAATTCCATATTACAATCCAAAATAAAAGAAGAATTTTATAACTATGCTTCAGTAAAATATGATAAACCAGATGTTAAACATTTACATAAATTTATTCAAAAATATTCCCCCAAAGCAGCAGGGGTCGTAATTCTAAATGAAAATGGTCAGATAATTTCATCTGTAAATTACCCCAATAGTGATTTTAATGATTTTTCCAGGATGAAGTACAATCAGCCTGGCTCAGTTATGAAAGTACTAACTTATGCAGCAGCTTATAAGTATAATGTTTATGATTCTTTATATTCCGCAATAAAATATATTTCACCAACCTCTAAAAAAATTGAATACGGGAATTTTGTATATTTTAAAAGTAATAAAGATTTTATTAAGGAAATGATTCCTAAACCATATCCACCAATTAGTTTACGTAGAGCATTACCGCCATCAAAAGATTTTCCATTTGCAAAAGCTGCCTGGGATATTAAAGCAGATAGATTCTACGATGTTTGCAATCTATTTCATTTAAAATGGCTTGATAGTGGATTGAGATCTACAAAAGAACAATTCATTGATTACTTGACACCTAAAGATAATCAATATCGTTACAATCTTCCAAGAGTGGGAGTTGGAGAATATAATATAGGAGCTACTGTTTTAAATATGGCTAGGGTAGCTTTCATGATTGCGAACAAAGGGAAACGATATATTGGTGATAAATCTTTGCTAAACGAAAATCCAATATATGAACAATTCATTAGTAAAAATGAAGCGAATACAATTGCGGATGCTATGTGGGATGTTTGTAACAATAAAGAAGGAACAGCTAAACAATTGAAAGATTGGAAATGTTGGGGAAAAACAGGTACACCAGACAATGTTGTTACCTTAGATAAGTATTATAAAATTTTTAAAGTTGATAATTCATACACTCTGCCAACAAATACCCAGCAGATTTCCGATTACTACAGTAAAGGTAATGAATCAATTTGGGCTTCTTATCAAAATTCATATTCAAGAATTGATTCAAATACTGTGAAGGTAACTACGATATGGAGTAAGCATACAAATCACACCTGGTTTATTGGTTTTACTGAGATAAATGGAAAAAAATTCACTTTTGCTATTTGCCTACAACATATGCCAGAAGGACATTTTGGTGGTAACATTGCAGCACCTTTTGCTACAAAAATTATTAAAATTTTAAAGGAGTATTATGCCAGAAGATGATATTGTTAGATTAAAAGAATGGAGTCAAATTTACAGGGATCCCTATAATTTGACATTTCCGGACGGAGAAATAGTTGGGATTAAAGGAGGATTTGGTAATTTTTTCAGAGTACTAATTGATGGCGAAGAATTTGGATTAAAGATATTTGATTTATCTGGTCGCTCTTCATTAGATAAAAATATTAGAGCAAAATCAGATAAAAAATATAGTACTGATGAGTATTATAGAGTAAAAAATTTAAATCATGAGAATATCATTAAATTTCATAAATTATTTTTAGTTCCTACAATTCATGGAGAACCTCAATCTGATATAAATAAGGCAGCAATCCTTATGGAATATGCGGATAAAGGAACTCTGG
>CAIOZA010000041.1 GCA_903862655.1 uncultured Ignavibacteria bacterium | reverse complement strand
AGTCCGGTCTTACCCTTTAGTTTGAAATCAGTAATAACTAAATCGATTAGATTCTCCTTAAAAAGAATTTTTGCTTGATCAAAAGACGAAGCAGGATATACTGTATATCCTTTCTTCTGAAGAAACCCCTTTATTGGCTCTCTCTGAGATTCTTCGTCGTCAACCAGTAAAATAGAAAAGTTCATTTTATCGCTAGAATTTATTTTCAATGTAAACGCTTTAACAAAAATAGCAAAAATTTAGAAGAAACGATTATCTATAAAAAATATAACAGCCAGAGATTGAATCCGGCTGTTTGAGAAAGCATGAATAATTAAGTTTCAAGTTTACTTGATGACAACTAGTTGTTTTGTTTCAACCTTACCACCAACATAAACACTATAGAAATAATTGCCAGGGTTTAAACCTGCTACATTTAAATCAACATCATGATCGCCGATAGCTAAACTGCCTTCAAAAATGTCTTTAACTTTATTCCCTAATTTATCTGATAATATTATTTTGACGATAGTCGCTGATTTAAGATTGAAAGAAATTTTTGTTGTTCCAATAACAGGATTTGGAACATTTTGATTTAATGTAAAAGATGAAACAGTATTTGTTGTATTATTCTGGTTCATTCTACAGCCATTTCCACAATTTCCTTTACCTTTTCCTTGACCCTTACCCATACCTTTGCCAGTTCCATCGCAAGAACCTAGACCTGTGCAATTATCGCATTTGCCATCAGTATTAGCATCTATAAAATTATCACATTTACCATCTCCGTTGGAGTCAATAAACTTTCCACATTTATGTTTCCCTTGTCCATTACCTGATCCATCGCAAGTGCCAGTGCCTGAGCAGTTATCGCATTTGCCGTCGGCATTAGTATCAACGAAATTATCACATTTACCATCTCCGTTAGCATCTACAAATTTAGTACAGCTATTTTTACAATTACCATGACCCTTTCCATTTTGTGCGTTTGTTATAGCCGTGAGAACAAAAATTGAAACTATTGCTATTATCAAACTTAATGTGAAATATTTTTTCATGAGATCCTCCAATTATTTATAATATATTTTTTCTACAATTATATATTATTCAACTTACGTGCCAATATATTAACATATTGATAAATAAAGACTTAGAATAGTTCAGAGATGATCCCACAGAGAAATATTCGACATATTTGTCGACAAATGGTTGAATTATGTCGAAACAGCAAATCTAAATAGGTAAATTAATGAGTACATTTGTTCCTTGATTAACATTACTTTCTATGCTAATCTGACCATTGTGTTCACTAATAATTTGATGGACTATACTCAAGCCCAGACCGTTACCTGTGGCTTTGGTGGTAAAGTAAAGATTGAATATTTTTGAAAGAATATCATTGGGAATACCAGCTCCAGTATCAGCTATCATTATCCGAAGACTGTTTGCTGTCCTGTGAGTTGAAACTGTTATATGACCACCATTGTCAATTGACTCTATGGAATTTCTTAAAAGATTGATCAGTACTTGTTTGAATTTTTCTACATCAATTGGAATGTCAAGAGATTTATCAAATTCTCTATTTAAGGTAATATTTTGTTGCCTGGCTTCTGATTCAATTATCAATATACTATCTTCAATCAGAGTATTGATATTAAATAGCTCTTTATGAAGTTTTGCCGGTCTAGCATATTCCAGAAACTGTTTAATAATATTATTCACTCTATTAACTTCTGACCTAACTATTGAGATTAATTTCATGTATTCATCTTTATCACTGATCGGTTCGAATTCTCTTTGAATTCTTTGTGCAATTACATTGATAGAGTTTAAAGGATTACGAATTTCGTGAGCCACACCTGCTGCGAGTTCACCCATTGCAAATAATTTTTCTCTTCTTTCCAATTGAATTTGCAAGTTCTTCTTTTCGGTTAGGTCTTTTATAATAGCAATAGCCAGGTCAACATTGTTTTCATCATCAAGAATAAAAGAAGTATTAAGTTCAATTATCTTCCTTACATTTTGGGGATCGGTGTAATCAATTTCGATATCAGAGTAAGTTATTTTTTCAAGTCTTGATTTATTCAAAAGCAAGATATCATCTTTAAATACTTGGCTGTAATTTTTTTGAATTGTAACTTCCGTTTGAATCCCTAAAATTTTACTGGCTGATTGATTGAAATAGAGAATTTGATTATTTCTATCGACAGCGACTACCCCATCAATCATATTTTCAAGAACGAGATCTGTATATGATTTAATTATGTTGTGATCTTTCTTTAGACTCTGAAAACCCCTTCGGGTCAACATAAGTGCGTATAAAACTGAAAAAAGAATGAATATTCCAATTCCAATTAGTATTACTCTTCTCATAGAACGCTGTTGTATGACCATTACATTATCCAATGAAAGAGCTACTCTATTCAATATTCGGCTACCATCAGCTGATTGAAATACTTTAACTGCTTCGAATATTTTGGATCCTTTGAAATCAATAATTCTTGTCTTAGTTTCTTTAGTTTTTAAGGCATCTTTTAGGAAATCATCAGAATCTATAGATGCAACTTCATGGACTCCCTTTGAAGCTGACAGAATGCCATCTTCGTCCTGCAGAATCAAATATATAATGTCAGGATTATCAGCTATTTCCTGTATCTGATTACCTATACCAACTTTTTTTCGGAAATTCAGCACTTTGTCTGCATTCAAACCAACAAGAACTACTGTTCCTATTTGTGCACCAGAACGGGCTATCATGTACATTTGTTCATTGTTGATCGGGTTCTGATTAATGCCTAGTTCTATTAGTGATGTTTCATTCAAAAAAATTGGATTCAACTCTGAGAGAAAATCTTTGGGCAATTTTTTTGAATAATCAGATGAATTTGAAGTAAGTCTTAAATTACCGGTTTTATCAATAATCGAAAAATGATCAATTTCGAAATCATTGAGAAATTTTGTTATTGTTTGCTTGTCTGAATTTTTGTTAAACTGGTAATGAGCTATCAAAGCTCCAACTGCATCAAGTTTACTGACGATTTGTGTTTCCATCTCATTATTGCTCACCAGAGTATTGTTAAAACTTAAAGTTAAAGCATCACTTAAATTAACAGCTTCATTGGTTAATGATGATAGAAGTTCTTTTCTACCTTCAGTGTATTCAATTAGTACAAATATAAATACCAGGATCGCTATTACTAATGAACCAATAAGTAAACTTTTTAAATTCTTAAGATATTTCATTCCATTTAGTCCTAAATATTTTAGCTACAGCTGAACAACTTATTCCTTGGTTATTTCTTGACATAAATTCTATCACCAAATTAGTGATTTATTAATTTATATGACCAATTAATAATTGCAGGAATAAAAAATTGTTTGTCTTCAAATTAATTGGACAAAATATATAAAAAGAACTAAGATAGATAAATAAGATAAATAATATCAAATTCCAAAACAAATAAATTAATTAGGTCAGCAGATAATTCAAATATTGCAATTTTCTAAACGCAATCGTAACCATTTTTTACTGCTCATCCAAATACTTCTTAATTTTTGATTTAGTGGATCTGCCGACGGAAGAAATGAAGTAGCCGTTTTGACAACGGAGCCATGCTGATGGGATTGAATAGATTCAAGTGAAGATTAAGTGCGAGATGAAGTTATTAATAAAATTAAATTTTCAAAGTTTACATTTCAGCTACTTTTATTTCCCTTTTGGT
>CAIOZA010000040.1 GCA_903862655.1 uncultured Ignavibacteria bacterium | reverse complement strand
TTTCTAGATACATTGAAGAAGGCAGTCAATCAATTGGCAAATGAAAAAGCACAAAAAAAATAAAATTAGTTGCGTTTAGCTAAACGTTTAGTAAAGGAATTAACTTTATTTATTGATATACTTTCGTAGTGAAAGAATTTTTCACTTTATAGAAAGTATATTTATGCAAACTCAAGTTTTATTAACAAGCATCAGCTTAGACGATCTTAAGAGCGTCATCAGCGAGAGCATATCGTCCGAACTACAGAAGTTCAGTCCAGCAAAACCCCCAATCCAGGATGACCAGTTAATTAAAATCGATCAGGTCGCCAAGATTCTCAATGTAAGCAAGGTTACGATCTTCTCTTGGAAAAAGTCAGGTAAACTACCATTCTATCGAATCTCTAACAAGATTTACTTCAAAAGAAATGAAATATTAGAAGCCCTTAAGAAGATCGAAAGGAGGGGGTTTTAATATGAATAATATTAATAAAATGAAGCTCACACAAAGCGAAAGACGAACTAAAATGGCACCCTTGAAGGTTCTTCCCTATTCTGAAGCAAAATTTCTTAAGGATCATCATGTGCCTAAATCATTAATGTCAGGACTCTCTGTTGGCGATTTTTATGCAATTAATTATTCACATGAATTGATACATTTTCTATTCGAAGGCTGGGTACACTACAAATGGGATACGTGGGAATATAAATGCCCAATAACCAAAAAATCAATAGCCATACTTTGTAGTAATATTTATTGTTCTTATCAGTTAGGAACATATAAAAATTTATGGAACATTAGTAAAGATATTAAGACTCCGAGCAGATTAGGAGAGTTTATTCAGGCAACTTTAGATGCTGGTGTGGATCTCTACTGGAGGCATGAATGATGTCCGGTGAGGGTTATCAATCGGTCTCATGCCTGGATATAGCAGCAAGGCTAGGAATCAGCAAAGGAAGAGGAGGTAATTATCATTGCCCCAATACTTCTGCACACAATAATGGTGATATGAAACCTAGCCTTCAATTATCTCCGGCCGGTGGCAAATGTCATGGATGCGGTATTAATTTTAATGGTCCTGAATTAGTTATTCAGTCACTCGGATATAACATTACAGACGCCGTTAAATGGATTAGCGAGGAATTTAACCTGAATAGTTATACTGATACTAAGTCCAGCCCTAAACAAGCTGTAGGAGCAAAGCAAGCCCCTGATCAGTGGCAATTAAGATTGATCAATGCTGATCCAAAAAATAGATTTATTTGCGTACCAAAATCAGAGGCTGTTTTACGTGATCCGACACCTGAAGACTTGAATAACATTAAAGAGAAACTTGGTAAAACATATTCGTCAGAAACTTTTCGAATGGCAGATATTAAAATATGCGAAAAGCCATATTACGGAATTCAATTTCCTAAAGATTTGTGGGTTATCAATCCTAACAATAATACTAAATACCTTGTCTTTGAAGGAAGAACCGATGCATTAACAGCTATTGAGTTCGGGTTCAGTTCACATTGGGGAATAATCTCCAGATTTAATAAAACATCAAAGCTGCAAGTTAATCCTGAATCAACTTATGTATGCGTACTTGACAGGGATGATACTATTCAGGCTATA
>CAIOZA010000039.1 GCA_903862655.1 uncultured Ignavibacteria bacterium | reverse complement strand
TCTGCACGTGTATCTAGTTTTCCTTCTACTGCTGCTGTTACTAAGCTCTTGGCATCTTTTACCAGTAAGTTTACTGCATCGATACATACATTTAAGTTATTCTTTAATTCGTTAAAATCGCCTTTGTATTCATCTGTGATTCTTGGTGGTATATCACCCTTTGATATTCTGTCCACATATTCGGCTGCTACATTCAATGGACCGATGACTGCGTCGAGTGTTCCGTTAATGCCCATTACAAGGTTCTTGTACTCGCCTTCGTATTTGCTTGTATCGGCTCTTGTGTCCAGCTTACCGGCTATTGCGGCTGCTGATAATTTACCTGTGTCGCCTACCAGGTTCTTGATGACGTTAACCATATTGTCCATAGCCACAATTAGACTCGTTGGCTTCTTTCCTTCTGATTTAATAGTCACTGCCAAATTTCCTGCGGAAACATTTCGTGTGATTTCTACTACTTCGAGTGGATCGCCACCTAATTGTCCCTGTACATTTATTGTTATCACAAAACCCAGTGTGAGCGCAATTAATACTCCTATTATCAGAACTATTATACTAATCATTGTAGCTTTATTTGCATCAACAGTGTTTTGATCCGATCGACTTTGAGAAAATTTCTGGTTGTCTTCTACCATTTTTACAGATACATCAACTATTGCCCTTGCTGCCTTTTTTGCCGATCCATCCATTAATGCAATAGCTTCATCTTTCTTTCCTACATCCAAAAGGTCAAGCATTTTATTGAGGTCAACTTCATAATTAGTAATATCATCAAGAATAGATTCAAAATCCTTCTTGGTTATAGGATTCATATCACATTTCTTTAAGTTTTCAACTGCTTCATTCATTGTTTTAGTATATCCCTTTACCTTTTCATGATTATCTTGCTGTCTTTTGCTATCATTTGTGAACACCATATTTTCTCGAATGTTCACGCGAGTTCTTTGAAAAGCAACTGAAAACTCAGCAAGAAAACCCAATGGTTTTGTATTTCTTTCAAAAAGCAATGTGTCAGAATCGTCAGCATTTTTCAAACTGAAAATGCCATACACGCCTATAAAAGTTGCAATTAATGCTACAATGATGAATCCACCAAGTAGCTTAGTTCTTAATTTCATGTTCTTTAACATAATGTGCTCCAATTTGTTATATAAAAAATATTTATTTTTTTTGTATCGTAATCTTGCTTATTGAAAATTTGAGCCGAAAATTTATAAGCTTAAAATTCGTTCAAAGAATATAGTCAAAAATATTTATGAATTAAATCGACATCAATTAAGAAAAGTTAAATTTTTTAGTCGAAATTAATTTTTACAGATTAATTGTTTTCAGCAATTGATCCAAGCTCGTGTGTTTCTTCTTCAGTGAGTATTTTCTCGAGGTCAAGCATTATTAATAATCTATCTTCGAGTTTTCCAACAGCTGTGATATATTCAGAGTTAACGCCTTTTACTGTAGCCGGGGGTGGCTCACAAATACTTCTGTTAATTCTCAAAACTTCGCTGACGCTATCGACTATAAATCCAATAACTTTTTGAGCGATCTCGACAACGATGAAACGAGTGTCTTTGTCGTGTTCTTTGGGAGGCATGCCTAGTCTGGATCTTAGCTCAATCAAAGGAATAATTATTCCGCGTAGGTTAATGATACCTTTGATATAATCAGGAGTGTTGGGAACCTTGGTGATTTCTACCATTCTGTTGATACCCTGAATATTCAGAATATCTACAGCGAATTCTTCATCTCCGATATGAAAGCTAACCAACTGGAGTTCATCTCCGTAGAGCTGGCTGTCTTTTTTCTGATTTTCTGCAATTGCCATACTACATCCTCAAATAAATAATATAAAGATTAACATTTTAATTGTTAAATGTATTACAAGGTTGACTTTTAATGTGATTCGAAAATAAAATTCATTTATACTCCAATAAAATAGAATATCATAAAAAATAGAAATGAATAATGTTCAAATATTTTATCGGCTAGAATATTTATTAATTTAATTTTATTAGAAAAATAAATATAAATTAATTAGGATATATTTATCTGAATTAAAGTGGAATTTCGAAGAATTTTGTAGCTTTTAGGATAAACAAATATGCAAAACATCTGTTTCATCGTGCCAAACGAGGATTTGGTAATGAAAATTGAATGACTAAAAATGTAGCCATCGAGATTTTGTGAATTCAAATCTTTTCCAAAATAGTAATTATCATTTTGAGGGTAGATTTCAAAAATTATTAAGGAATGAGATTCGAATAAATATAAAAAGCTGGTTAAATCAATCATTTTTTGAAATTTTTGCAACTTTAACAGTTTTCATTTGTTATTATCTGGTTCCTGTTTATTATAAAGTAAATTGGTATTATATTTGTAGTATATCTCGATGAGAATTGTCACAACAAAAAATAATGATGCAAAATGAGTATTGACCGTAGAAATTTTATAGGTACAGTAGCTGGACTGGCAATGCTTGGTAGCCGGTCTGTCCATTCACAGATTGATAAAACCGTACATCAGTCATTACTTAATATCGCTGAAGGTAACTATGCAGAACCCATTATTCTACCACGTGCAATTTATCCCGGATCTACGATAGCAATTACAGCACCTGCAAGTGCAACCAGCCCAGGTGAGCTAAGCAGTTGTATTAATTATCTGAAGAAAAACAAATGCAAAGTCATTATCGGAGATACAGTTACTAAATGGAAAACATCCAGCCGATATTTTTCTGCTGATGATGAGGACAGAGCAAATGAATTTATGGAGTTTATCAGATCCGATGATATAGACGCAGTAATTTGTGCCCGAGGTGGGTATGGAGTGATGCGTATTTTACCTTTACTCGATTATGGAATAATAAGGGACAAAGCCAAACCGGTTATTGGTTTCAGCGATATTACAGCTCTAGTCAATGCAATATTTCTTAAATCAAGAATTGTAAGTTTCCACGGGCCAGTTGGAGTTGTAAATTTCTCGGGGCTGACTTCTCAGTCATTCAATGAAACTTTATTCAGAGACAAGACAAAATCCAGAGAACATAATTCCAAAAACATTGAAATTTCCTACCCAGGGGCGGCAGTCATAAACCCAGGCATAGTAACCGGCAAACTCATCGGTGGGAACCTTTCAATGCTGACGGCTACACTTGGTACGCCCTACGAAATAGATACAAAGGATTCAATATTATTTATAGAAGAAGTTTTTGAAGAACCGTACAAGATTGATAGGATGCTAACTCAGCTGATGTTAGCAGGAAAATTTACAGAATGTAAAGGAATAATCTTAGGAAAATTCAAGAATCTTGATCTAAAAAAGAATTTTTTTCCTGGATACCAGTTTACTATTAGGCAAATTCTTGATCAATTAGTAAAAACATTAAATAAACCTACTCTTTTAGGAATTCCATTAGGACATGGTGATGAAATCATTACAATGCCTATCGGCATCTATGCAGCATTAGATGCAACAAAAAAAATTATTAAACTATTAGAACAACCGGTAACAATTTGACTTTTTTTTTGTAAATTGTCAAGATAAATTGATAAAAATAAATAAATATAATAAATGGTGGAATTATGAAATTCAAATTACTGATTTCAATGGCAATTTTTCTATACTGGATGACAACTGGAGCACTTTCTGTGACACCAGTCTTTTCAGTGTCCGGGATAGATGCATCTCAATTTCCAACAGTTAGAGCAAGTTTCATAGCTTTGGATGTAAACGCACAAAGTTATAAAAATATCGATTCAACAAGTTTCGAGGTTGTAGATAATGGAATTACACTCCCGGTGACATCAGTTTCAATGGATTGCTTTGATTCTAATGTAGCCCCTTCCGTAAGTGTGATATTAGTGCTTGACAAAAGCACTTCAATGAATTACCGATATGACAATGGTGAAACAAGGTGGAGTTGGGTTAAAGAAGGAGCAAAAGGCTTTATAAACGCCTTTGATCTAACCGGAGGATCTAGAATTGGAATGATTGCATTCACATTCACATCAAACATGGTATGCCCATTCACAAAGAATCGTCAAGAACTAAAAGATTCATTGGACAATCTAATAGCAGGAGGAGGTACCGACTACACCCCACCCTTCTGTGACAATACATTCCCCAGGTATGGAGCGGCAAAGATGTTTCAAGATTTCTCCCCCGATCCAAAGATCAGGCGAATAGTAGTATTTTTAACCGATGGTGATCCATCTTTTGATCCCAAAGTCGATTCGATTAAAAAAGTTCTTCAGGAAAATAATATTCAAGTTTATGCTATAACATTAGCCATGCCAATGAATAAATATTTATCAGACATTGCTAATTACTCTGGTGGAGCTGCATATTCAGTAAACAACAAAGAAGAATTAAGTGAGATTTACAAATACATAGCATTAGACATCCAAAAGAAACAATTCTGCAATTTAATTTGGGAATCACCTTATGGATGCAGTGAAGTAAGCAGAAGTAGAACAGTATCAATTACTTTTAAACCTTCAGCAATTACACATGAACAGCGATACTTAGCACCACCATCAAGCATTGCAACAGTTGAATTATCATCTGATCCAATGGAATTTGACAATCCAAATCCCAATGATTCAGTTGATAAATTTCTAACCTTTACAGCAAGGAATTCAGACTTCACAGTAACTGGTCTAAAAATTTCACCTTCAACATTTTTTAAAGTGGTTAGCTGGGATACCAGCGGCAAGGGAGGTCCGCCAATATTTACCTTACCAAAGGATAAACAACGGACCATCAAAATTAGGTTTACCCAGGGTAGTGCAAAATTGTATAGACAAGCGTCATTGACTTTTGAAGGATCACCTTGTCCTCCAACAGTTCAGCTTATTGGTGGGATTACCCAAATCAGAATAATTACACCAAATGGTGGAGAGATGTATTCAACCTGCGATTCAATTGACATTAAATGGGTTGGAGTTGAATCCACAAAAGCCATTAATCTTACATATAGTTTGGACAGTGGGAAAACTTGGGTATTAATTGCATCAAATGTCAGAGGACTTCACTATACCTGGATACCGCCTGCTCCTGGTGTAAAATATCTGATAAGAGCTACTGTTTCAGCTATTTCAGAAAATTTATGGGCAGTTAAAGCCGGTGGTATTGATCATGAAACAGGAAACAGCATAGCAGTTTCAAAAACTGTTAAAGGTACTTTTTTCTATATAACCGGTGCTTTTGAAGGTACGATGATAGTTGATGGAAAATCATACGCAAGCAAAGGTGGTAAAGATATCTACCTCGCAAAATATGACGCCGATGGTAACAATCTATGGGTTGAAACTGCCGGAGGCCCAGGAAATGATTCCTCAAATGCAGTATGTGTTGATAATGCAGGTAATGCTTATATCACAGGAGTTTGTTTCTCGGGAATTCAATTTGGATATATGTTTCCCACTATGTTGGATGGTGTAGCAAATTGTTTTATTGCAAGATATTCTCCAAATGGTGGAACTCCTGCTGTCGAACTAATAAAAGCAACACCTATATATACCACATTCCAAGCTGGTGGAGAAAAAATAAGATTTAGAAATGCAGATGGTGAAATTGATGTATATGGTACATACAAGAATGCATTAGTAGATGGCGCAAGGAATATAAATCTAGCAAATGTTGCAGTTGCAACTCCTTTTACTGCCAAATTGAGTTCAGATTTATCCATAATCAATGCTTCAAAGGGAGGCACAGACTGGCCTGATTATTCGAGTAAGGTATCGTTCGATCCTGATGGAAATCAATA
Source organism: uncultured Ignavibacteria bacterium (assembly GCA_903862655.1). GTDB lineage: Bacteria > Bacteroidota > Ignavibacteria > Kapaibacteriales > UBA2268 > CAIOZA01. Next base: position 12,214 of record CAIOZA010000039.1, on the reverse strand, counting down.
TACAGTTGGAACTTTTACTGGCAATAAGAGCATTCCACCATTCAATTTGAAAAGTTCAGGGAAAAATGATATTTTTATCTACAAATATGGTGGTACACCCGGAAGCGAAGATGTATCCGATACAATATTCAGCGTACAAGCCCCAGCTATAACTTTCTCTATTCAAAGTGTAAATTTCGACAAGGCTTTATTGGGAGGCCAAAGGGATTCTGTGATAGATAAACTATTATGCAATACCGGTTCATTACCAATAGAAATAACAAATGCCATAATTCTAGGAGCGAATCCAAAGGACTTCATTTTGACTTCAAATCCAGTAACTTTGAAGTTAAATCCCGGAGAATGTATCCCTATTGAAATTACATTCCAACCAACAGATATTGGACCACGTTCTGCACAATTGGTAATATCAGGATCTTGCGCAAAAGACGTAACATTGAATTTGTTAGGCGATGGTGTATGCAGTGGACAATCGGAACCACTAGTCAACATGGGCAGAGTAAATCTGGGATTATATAGAGATTCAGTCATAACTTGTATATTTAAAAATACAAACACTACTGTTATAACCGTAAAGCCCAGATTAACCGGGCCAAATCCAGAAGATTTTATCATTGATACTTTATCCGTTTTTGTCGATACTAGTAAATGTATGGCGCTAAATGTCAGATTTCAGCCTACAAAGCCTGGTCCGAGACAGGCAGTAATAGAATTTCAGCTTCCTAACGGATGCATTAATCAAAATTCAACACTAATTGGTAATGGAGTTGAAACAGCTTTGGCAGTGAATGCCGTTGATTGGGGATTCAGAAGAATAGTGACTTCGAATGATAGTTTCATTGTAGTAAAAAATAACTCATTGCTATCGGCAAGTGTTGATAAAATTGAATTTAAGAATCCATTAACAGAAGGTGAATTTAAATTCGGAGTATTGAGACAGATGCCTTTCAATCTAAATCCAGGAGATACTTTCCAACTTCCGATAATTTTTGATCCTAAAAATGAAGTATCCTATACAAATATTGTTAATCTTTATGCTCAGGAAAATTCAACACCTGTTGAAATTCAGATCGATGGTAAAGGATCATTACCAAAAATGAAATTATCTTGGAATTGTGATGAAAAAGCTGTTCCGGGGAAATCTTCGATTGCACATTTAGAAATTGAAAATACAAGCTCAACTCAGGAACTCCTGATTACCCAAATGAATTTTGTTAATAAAACTGAATTCAAATGGATAGGTGGAGTTCCAATTGTTAATGAAATTGTTCCAATTAATACAAAGAAAAGTTATGATGCTGTATTCACACCAACTAGTACTGGAAAAAGAACTGATGTGATTAGTATAGATAATGATGCAGCCCCTGGGCCAATAAAGAACCCGGTTGTTAATACTCAACAAGTTGCCGATTGTGATGGATTAGGTCTTTCGACAGAGCCTGTTGTTGATTTTATAGGTGTACTGGTTTGCGATAACAATACACAAACAGTAGCTTTAAATAACAATAGTTCATCCACTGTAGTAGATGTTTTAGGTTGGAAACTTTCTGGTTCTGATATAGGATCATTTGATGTCTTTATTCCTGCTGGTAGCATGTCAATAGCTCCTGGTGAAACTGGAAATATTGAAGTTACATTCCTACCGACAGATGCAAAAGCTTACTCAGCCACCTTAACATTGAATACGTCTATCGGACCTGTGAATATCGATTTGAAAGGACAAGGTGAGTTCTTGAATTTCTATTGTTCCACTTTGAGCTTTAAACAAAAGCCAGGACTTCCTATAACTGTTCCTGTCAAATTAAAAGTAGCCAAGCTTAACGGCAATGTCCTGAAAGAATTTAGGGCTACTATTTCTTACGATAAGAACATGCTAAGATACGACAGAATTACTTTTAAAACTTTAACAAATTGGAACTGGTCTCCAGCTCTATCAACTACCAAGGGTAAAATTGAAATAACTGGAAGTGGATCTATGTCCACACCTCTAGATGAAGAAATGGGTACAATACAGTTTACAGTATTTCTGGCTGATATCAGCACAAGTGACATTAAAGTAAAAGCAGATTTGGGTACTTGTATGTCTCCTGATAGTGCGATAACCACAGTAACTTATTCTCCTTTCTGTTTTATGAATGGGCGTTTAATTATTACAGGTACTACAAAGTATTTCCTCAGTACTCCTGAGCCAAATCCAGCAAATGAGACTACAACTATCAAAGCCGGAATAGCATTGGATGGACATTCTGAGTTGAAGATATTTAATACTATGGGTGGTTTGGTATTTACAGTTATCGAAGGTGAAATGACCGCAGGTGAATATGAATTTAAAATACCAACTTCTAAATTACCATCAGGAAGTTATTTAATACGAATGCAATCTGGTCCTTTTTCAGATACACAAATGCTATTAATTACAAAATAGTTCAAATACAAAAGCCGCTTCAAAAGCGGCTTTTTTTTACGTTTTTTCAATAAGTGTAAAGTAATCATAGTTTGAATCAACGTGAATTTGGAGAACTCCTGCCCTTACAAGCCGAACAAGCAGTCTCTCGGATCTTCTTTCGGAGATGTTAACTAATCTGGCAAAATCCTTTACCGTAGAGCGTTCATGTGCGTCAAGGTAATGGAATAATCTCTTTTCTTTCTCCCCAATACTTAGAGTTATGGGTTTTGAATCAGGACTCATACCCGAAAGTACTCTTACCATTTCCCTGGAAGCAACAACAGACTTCTCCCCCACTCTAATATAAGTTTTTTTAAAGCTATTCTTTTCATCTGGATTTTCATCTAGTTTATGAGGTTTAGATTTACTTTCTTTTATGTAAATGACAATGATATCTTTGCCATTGATTCCAACTATTTCAATATATGGAATGACAGGAGGACTAATATTGAATTCACAAATTATTAATACTTGATAAATATCTCCTTTTTCACTTTCAACTCCATTTATCGATCCATCATCATCTATACCGATTAATAAATATCCGCCAATTGTGTTTGCAAATGCAGATATTTCTTTAGCTATCTTTATATTGGAGCTAATTTTTCTCTTGAATTCTAATGTGCTTGATTCGCCTTTAGATATTAATTCGAGCAATTCTTTTCTATTCATTTTAACTTTTATGTTATCAATTATTATTTTAGTTATAAACGAAACAAAATAATAATCTTGATTGTTTGAAAAAAAATTCTTAAATAGTGTTTCGTAATAGTTGTTATTCTTATCAATCAGAAAAGAAGAAAAAATACTCAATAATATATTTATTTAATTTTTATGAAAAATTATATTTTAATTCTTTTGGTTTTGTGTGTGTATTCGCACATATCTTTTGCTCAAAGCTGGGAAAAAGTCAGCGGAGTGAGTCCTTATGTTAATACAATTCTTGTACCTGACAATACAGGCAAAGTTATTGTGTGCTCAGATAGTATTCAAACTAATATACTAGGTCAAACAATAGAATTCCCACCTGGAGTATTTCAAACAGGCTATCAGGAAAGCAATGATTTTTGTAAAACTTTTGGTGAAGTAAAATTAAGAGATTACTCCGTTTATGACATTTTAATTAGTCAGCAAAATCCACAGAATTGGTATGCTTCTGTACGTAGATTGATTGAAGGTGGAATTGCTAAATCAACTAATGCAGGATTGACTTGGGATACAGACAATTTAAAATGTCAGTCATCATCTCAAATTATCAAGTTTGCTCAATCAAAATTATCTAATGTAATCCATGGAGCAGAAATAAATTCATACAAGGGGTACAAATATACTGATGATGAATTTACTAACTGCTATACACTTGAAAATTTTGTAATTCAAGCCAGAGACATTAAAATATCACCTTATGATCAAAATACTCTTTATTTAGCAGGCGATAGATCACTTCAGCATTTTTATGTCTCATCTGATAATGGTAAAACTTGGAGTGGAGATGTATCAGGACTTGAGAATAAGCGCATTTTATGTATTCAACCAAGTAGATGGAATAAAGCCGTTATTTATGTTGGAGTAGATTCTCTTGATTCTGACAGAATGAGTCATGGTAAGGGTATTTTTCAAAGTGTTGATTCCGGAAAAACTTGGAAATTGATAGCTGCTCAAGGTAAAACAGTTTTTTCTATCTCTCAGCACCCTTTAAACGATAAATACATGGCAGCAGCATGTGATTCCGGGACTGTTCTTTTTAGTGGCTCATGGGGCTATGAATGGGAGAACTTTAGCGATGGCCTACCAAAGGAGGTTTCGATTAGCAATGTCATTATAACCCCTTGGGAGGCTCAAAATGGAGCGATTGTTCTTGTCGGTACTTATGGCAATGGACTATACAAATCAAAAGCAATAATAACAACTGTCGAAGATCAAATATCATCAAGTCTTAAAATACTAAATATATCACCTCTACCATTTATTGAATCAGTTACTATTGATTTTGTGAATGAGCTTGGAAATACAGTAAAAATTACTATTTATGATATTCAGGGTAGAATTCTTGAGGAAAAAATTCTTGGGAATATTTATGGCGGATCAAGTTTCAAATGGTTACCGGTTAATTTGAATTCCGGTATGTATATAATAAAATTATCTAACGGCATAAGTACTGTTTATAAGAAATTGATCAAGTAATATTATGAAATAAATGATAGGACTTTTTTATAGTGATATAAATAAGTCCGATCTCTAACGAAGAATTATAATTAATATTATGATCCCATATTAACTGCATTTCGAATAATTTTAATGTTGTCAATAATATTTCCCTTAAACACACCTGTACCTGAAACCAAAATATTCGCACCGGCATTGAAAGCATCTTTTGCATTATCAGCCTTAATTCCACCATCAACTTCAATTTCAACATTTTTTAAATCATTAAAATCCAGATAGGTTCTTAAATTCTCAGCTCTATTTAAGAAAGAGCTTATGAATTTCTGACCACCAAACCCAGGATTAACTGACATTAATAATATAAAATCGCAATACTCAGCTGCTTCAAAAGCAAAGCTCAAAGGTGTAACAGGATTAAGTGCTATTCCGGGTTTTGCTCCTAATTCTTTGATTAGTGATAGAGTTCTATGCAGATGATTATCGTTTTCAACATGAACGGATATGTAATCAGCTCCTGCATCGATAAAATCTTTAATATATTTATCTGGGTTATCAATCATTAGATGACAAGAAATTGGCAAATTGGTAACTGATCTGATTGCTCGAACAAGCATTGGACCAATAGTAATATTGGGTACAAAATGCCCATCCATTGAATCAAAATGTAATATATCAGCTCCTCCAGATTCGCATTGCTTAATATCAGCAGCTAAATAAGCAAAATTAGCTGAGAGTAATGATGGTGCAATTTTCAGATTATGAAGAGTCATATTTATCCTATTAATTTTTTTTCTTTTTTGAAATTTTCTTTGATTTATCTTTTTCAGAATCCTTGTTTGCTTTTGATAATTCCTCCAATTTATCTGATAATACTTTATAAACGGTATCTTTTGGATAATGGCCCTTTTCATCAGCAATGCCAGCAGGCATTTTCATCATTATATCAAAACCTTCTTCAATTCTTTTGAAAGAATAGATATGGAATAACCCTTTTTTAAAGTCAGAAATTAACTCAGGACAAAGCATTAGATCTTTAACATTAAGATATGGAATCAGAACACCCTGCTCCCCATTTAAACCTCTGTTTTTGCATATCTCATAATATCCTCTTATTTTCTCGTTAACTCCGCCAATAGGTTGTATGTCGCCTTTCTGGTTCATTGACCCAGTAAGAGCAAAATTCTGATTAATAGGAATCCCAGTGATAGCAGAAATTAATACATATACTTCTGCAGCAGAGGCACTATCTCCATCTATACCTCCATAATTTTGTTCGAAAGCAATTGTTGCTGAAAGCGCAACAGGTTTCTTTCTTGAGAATGTTTCTTTAATAAAAGAAGTTATGATAAGAACTCCTTTGTTATGAATGGATCCACTCATATCAGCTTCTCGTTCAATATTAATAATGCCGGCCGAACCAGCACTAACTGTAGCTGTAATTCTTGCTGGTTTGCCAAAGGAGAGGAGCCCATCATCCATCACGGTTAAACCGTTTATCTGACCTACCCTCTCGCCAGAAGTATCTATTAAGAGTGTACCTTCAAGAATGGAGTCTCTCAGCTTTTCATCGAATAAATCATTTCTACTTCTTCTACAGGTGATAGCTTTTTCAACATCCTCTCTATCAATATATTTTTTTGTAGAATATCTATCGTAGAATGCAGCTTCGCGAATTATATCGGCTACATCAGAGAATTTCAAAGTAATTTTATCCTGAGATCCGGCTTGTTCAATAGCCCATTCAATTATTGCTGCAACTCCGCTTGGAGTACAATGTGCAAGATTATCCTCACTGCATATTTTCGAAATAAACTGAGCATATTTATGTAGAAGTTCAGGCTGTAATTTAGTTTCATAATCAAATTGAGCATTAATTTTGAATATCTTTTTAAAACCTTTTTCGTATTCGTAAAGAGCTTTATATAAAGTTAATCCACCAATAATAATTACTTTTATGTTAACTTCGATTGGTTCAGGTTTAATATAAACTTGTGATAATTGATAGGAGGCTTCATAGGTCTGAATTTCAAGTTTGTTATATAGTAGCACTCTTTTTAATGCTGGCCATACACCCGGTTCTTCGAATAATTCAAGTGCATTAACGATCAGGAAACCATTGTCTGCTTTTAGTAATGCTCCTGCTTTTATTTTAGTAAAGTCGGTACGCCAGAATCCACTCCTGGCATCAAAAGTTCTGTCAATTGTTCCAAAAAGATTGGAGTAGGATGGAGTTGTTTCTACAATAATGGGTGCTTTAGAGGATAAAGAATTATCAAGTAAAGCATTAACCTGGAAAACTGCAAATTTTTCACTGTCACGAAATTCAGCTTCTTGATCTGTTTGATCCTCCATTGGATTTGAAATTTGAACAAAGAGTTTTAGATTATCAAGAATAAATTTCTTTACTTCATGAATATATGACTTAATTTTTTCAAGATTGAATTGAGAATTAATATTGTCTAATGCCAAATTAACAATAATTGCAGCAGAAGATTTATCATTTTCTGAGATGGCTTTTTTAAATTCCTGTAAAAGTTTAAGATGCTTCTTACCTACTTCAAATAACTCATTATGAAATTTAGTATAGGTGACAATTAATTTATCTGCTTCTTTTCTTTTAATTTTTCCACTGGCAACTAGTTCATTTAATGCATCAATTGTTGTGGCTTCATTGTTAATTAATGGGAAAACCTCAGGTTGAGCATAACCTTTATCATTATCTAATTGACCCCGAACAAAACCAAATGGACGAATATGCTCATCAAATTTTTTAATTACATCTCTTTCTTGATGCTGGTAATTTTCAATAATTTTCTGTCTGGATTTTTTGAATGAGTCTTCTTCAAAAAGTTGAGGTAGCCTAAGTCGTAAATAGCTAATTGCTTCATCCATTGATTTTGCGAAATCTTTTGCCTTTCCTTTTTCTAGTTTAATCAGGATAGGTGAATCATTCTTAGCAAAATTATTAACGTAGCAATAATCAAATAGTGTGGGTTGTCCCACACTCATAGTTTCGAGTATTCTTTTGACTGTTGTTAAACGACCAGTTCCTGCTAAACCTGAGACAAAGATATTATAACCTTTAGAATTAAGCTCAGTACCTATCCTTATAGCTTCCATAGCACGATGCTGACCAATAATTTCTTCTAAAGGTTCTATTGAAGCCGTTGTTTTGAACTTGAATATTTTGTCGGGGCAAGCCCATCTGAGTTGATCTGAAGTCAATTTCACAGAAGAAAATAATTCTGTCTTTACAGGATTCTCCTTGTTTATGGATTTTTGTTTTTGCGAAGTCATATATTAACCTAATAACAGTAATAAATATTCTGTAATTTAATAATAATGTTTTAAAATTAAAACAATGTTGTTAGCGTTTACTCAATTTAGTTAAATTAAGAAAGAGATTTGTTATAATTTTTTAAATAAAACGTATTTATTAAATGTTTTTACCGACAACAAAAGATGAGATGAAGAAACTAGGCTGGAATCAGCCTGATGTTATTATTGTAAGTGGAGATACATATATTGACAACTATTATGATGGTGCTGCAGTTATAGGTAAAGTTCTAACTTACAATGGTTATAAAGTTGCTATCATTGCTCAACCTGATATTGATTCAGATGATGATATTACAAGACTTGGAGAACCATTACTATTTTGGGGTGTAACAGCCGGATGTGTCGATTCAATGGTATCCAATTACACGTCACTCAAGAAAAGAAAAAAAAGTGATGACTTGACCCCAGGTGGTTTTAATACCAAGCGTCCAGACAGAGCCACAATCATTTACACTAACTTAATTAAGAGAAACTATAAAAGCAATAAACCTATAATCCTTGGAGGCATTGAAGCTAGTCTAAGGAGAATTGCACATTATGATTACTGGTCAGATTCTGTTAGAAGATCAGTTCTTTTTGACTCAAAAGCCGATTGTATTGTTTATGGAATGGGTGAAAAGACAATTTTATCTTTAGCCGATAAAATCAGTAAGAATGAGAATTTCAAGGAAACAAGAGGTATCTGTTACGTATCTAAAGATATTAAAAGCGATTACATCGAATTACCATCTTATGAAGAAGTGAAAACAAATAAGCTGCAGTTCATAAATATGTTCCATACTTTCTATAAAAATAATGACCCAATAAATGCCAAAGGTCTTGTACAGAAACATGGAGATAGGTTTCTTATACAAAATCCACCTCAATATTATCACGGAAAAGAAGAATTGGATAAATTGTATGAAATTGAATATGAACGACAAGTTCACCCTTATTATAAAAATATGGGAATTGTTAAAGCACTTGATACAATACAATTTTCAATAAATTCTCACAGAGGATGTTACGGGGAATGCAATTTCTGCGCAATAACTGTTCATCAGGGCAGAACCATAAATTCAAGATCTGAAGATTCGATCATAAGAGAAGTAAAATCAATAACAAAACATACAGATTTTAAGGGAATTATCTCTGATGTCGGTGGACCTACAGCAAACATGTACGGCAATGAATGTAATGTTCAATTAACACGTGGAAGTTGCAAAGAGAAAAGGTGTGCTTTCCCAAAAATATGCAAAAGCATGGAAATAAATCATTCTGATCAAATTTCACTTTACGAAAAATTAAGATATTTACAAGGCATAAGGAAGATATTTATTGGGTCGGGTATTCGATATGATCTTGTTTTATCGGACACAAAATCAGGGAAAGAGTACTTTATAAATTTAGTAGAAAATCATGTCTCAGGACAGTTGAAAATTGCTCCAGAACATACTGATAATTCAGTTCTTGGTCTGATGGGAAAACCAGATAATAACTACCTCACAAACTTTAAAGATGAATTTTACAAACTTTCCCAAAAGATAGGTAAAAAACAATTTTTAACTTACTATTTTATTTCTGCTCACCCAGGATGCAATATAACAAATATGCAAAATTTGGACAGATTTATTTCACAAGAACTAAAGTTTAATCCTGAGCAGGTACAGATTTTCAACCCTACCCCATCTACCTATTCAACCCTTATGTATTATACAGAGTTGGATCCATTTACTTTAGAAATAATATTCGTTGAAAAATCACCTAAAAATAAATTAATACAAAAGGAGATTATCGTAGCTCAAAAAAAGAAAAGCCACTATTAAATAAATAGCGGCTAAGATAAACTAATCATTCTTTCCTTGTTTTCTCATTCGTTCCATAATTACCTTCTGAAGCTCGCCTCTGAATCTATGTTCGAATACAATCAGCTTTGCAAATTGGGTTTCATTCAACATAGCTTTCAAATCTTCCTGAGCCTGGAATAATAAAGACTCCATTTCCTTCTGAGCTGAAACAGCTTTAGAAGATTTGGCTATTAATTCATCTTTTGGGGCATCACGTCTTATCGTTTTTTCTAAATCTTCGATTGATAAATCAATCTGATCACGTTTTTCAACAATTTTCTTTTCCCATGATGTATATTTTGCAAGAAATTTCTCAGATGTTTTTTCATCTAATTCCAAAATTTCAAGTAATTTTATTTTCTTTAACTGCATAACCCTTTCTTTTGCCCTAGGATTTGGAGGTTGGGTAAATGCATAAGAATATATAACTGATAATGCTATGGTTAGTATTATCACTGATTTAAGAAACGATTTTAGCATTTTCAATACCTTTCAAAATAATTTGTAAATCATCTTCATCAAGATCTTTAACCATTTCCATTAATACCTCTGAATTAGTAGCATTAGCGACAGATTCAAGTTCTTTGGATGAATACTGATTAAAGACTTCATCTATAAAAAATTCATTAAACTTGTATTCATCTAATTTTACGATATAAGATATCTCATCACTGTTAGTTGTAAACGCTGCAATATTTGAATATGAGTTTAATATGTCATTTGATGTTACCTTGTCATCGATAATAGATAAAGTTTCATTCAGAGTAAAACCTATTAAAGGTTTATTACTACTAGCAACTGAAACTTCAGTAATAGTTTTATTACCTTTTGCATAAATGAAAATAACAAGGAGTATCATAGAGAACACAGGTAATACAAAGCGATAAATAAAGCTCATTCTGTTCGGTTTAGATTGGTTCAATCTTTTATTCACACCAACAGACAAATTTCTTGTTTTCCGATCAATCAGCTTATCGAATGAGATGCTATCGAACCTATTGAATACTTGTTGTGCATCATTAATTTCTTTTATTACTTCCGGGAATTCAGGTAAATTCTTTTCAAACAGAATTTTCTCATCAGAATTTAATCTATCGAAAATATAATCAGGTACCCGTTCCAGCATTTCGTTGTAATTAAACTTTATATAATTCATGTAATTAAACCTCCGTTCTTAGAATCTCATTAAGTTTCTTAACCGCTTGAAAATAGTTTGCTTTCAAGCCTCCAACTGTTGTGCCAACCATTAAAGAAATTTCTTCATAAGTTAAATCATCAAAGAATCTTAACGCAAATGTCTCCCTTTGTTTCTCAGGTAATATCGTTAAGGCATTTATAAATTTAGAGTTAAATTCTGAATATTCTAATTGTTTGTCAGGAGAATTATTATCTGGAATGTTAAAAAATTCTGCATTTGTCTTATCATATCTTTGAAATATTTTCTTTATTGATTTTTTCCGAATATAACTAAGACAATAATTGACCGAAATCTTATAGATCCAAGTTTTTAAAGAACTTTGTCCACGAAAAGATTTCATGTTTCTAAGTGCTTTAATAAAAATTTCCTGGGCCGCATCATCAGCTTCATCATAATCCTGAAGATATCTCAAACATGTAGTATATACAAATTTCTGGTATTTCCTGACAAAGGCTGTAGCTGCAATTTCAGAATTACCTTCAGCCAATTGCTGGATTATATTTGAATCTTCTGTGATATTCAAAATTATAGTGTTCATTGTAAAATAAAAAATGTGTCTAACTTACAAATTATTAGACACATATGATTTGATTTGGTTTAACTGGAACAAAAATTATCGTGAAATATCCAGAATTTCAAAATTCTGTTTGCCAGCTGGTACGATTATTTCTACCTTTTCGCCAATTACTTTTCCGAGAAGAGCTTTACCGATTGGAGAAGTAACGGAAAGTTTCTTTTTTTCAAAATCAGCTTCCTGTGCGCTAACCAACATATAGTCTATTACAGTATCATTAGAAATATTTTTCAATTTCACTTTGGACAAGATATAAACCTTATCATTAGGCAATTCATCTGATTTGATTATTTGGGCACTGGTTAATGTTCTTTCGAGGTTTGAAATTTTCAATTCGAATAATTCTTGTTCATGCTTAGCCGCTTCATATTCAGCATTTTCGGATAAATCCCCATGAGAACGAGCATCTGCTATTTTCATGGCAATTTCTTTTCTGCCACGGGTTTTAAGCAGATGTATTTCTTCCTCAATTTCTCTGGCTCTCTCTGCTGTTAAATATACTACTTCACTCATTCTTCACCTAAATTAGAGTCGCAATTTTAAAATAAAATTAAATAACAAAGATTCCATCTTTCTCTGGATGGAATCTTTGTTAAAAAGTAAATATAAGAAAAAATATTAAAAGAATTAAATTATTCTTTAATATTTAATATATGTCCCATTCT
>CAIOZA010000038.1 GCA_903862655.1 uncultured Ignavibacteria bacterium | reverse complement strand
ATGAAAAACATAAAAGATATAGAAAAGCTAGACGGGGTAAGGGTTCTTGCACGTTTGGATCTAAATGTTCCTATACAAAATGGCGTAATTATTGATGATTTTCGTATTCGAAAGTCCTTGCCCTTGATTGAATATTTGAAAGGAAAAGGCGCAATTATTATTTTGATAAGTCATATAGAGACAGTAGACAATCCGACACTGAAACCTGTTGCAGATTATTTTAAGAAGCTTGGAGTTGATAAGTTCAAAGAAGTTAATCGATTTGATCTTGTTAAGTCTGGTTATTGCAATCTTAGTGAATTGACTCCGGTAAAGCTTCCTTCTAACAAGAAGGCTTCTACTAGCTCATATACGCCTAGTTATTTTTACAAAGTTGATGGTACTATTCTTCATTCTTCAAATCATTATACTCAAGAGATAAACGATACCTCTATTGTTAAACTTTATTTTCCTATTTCTAACGGTAAGCCTATCAATCAGTATTCGCATTTTTATCAAGAAAAAAACAAACTCAATACTTATTTTATTAACGAAATAGGAAAACTGTTCAATGTTAATGTTTACGCTGTATCTAATAATGTAGCCGCAACTGTTAAATTTAAAAATCGCGCTGATTTCATTGATGTCAACAAGTACATCCAAGACAAATGGAACGCTTGTTCTGATGAAGTTAAATCGTTGATTCTTGAATACATTTCCTGCAAGACTGATGATGCGTATAATATTATGACTTTTACTGTCATGGTTGCAGATATTATTACTTGTCAGAAATATGATTATAAACTGAATTTTTGTTCAGAACTTCTTAATAAAGCAAATATGCTTGAATTCGCTAATTTTATTAAAAAATGGCGGCATGTATTGGAGAATCTTAAAATTAATATGTCCCACGACAATGAGACTCCAGTTTCTATTTGCGGAAAATATTTAAATCAAGCTACTGAAGAAATTTATAAAAATTATCCCATGCTTGAATTTCACCGCGATCTTTACCATTCTGATCGCAACAAAAATGAAATAAAATTTAAGACGTACATTTCCTCCATCAACCAGCAGAATTCGGTTGACTTTTCGAAAATTTGAGGTAGCATAGTCGAAGAATAAAGGTGTAAAAATATTATGAACAAACCCGCTTACATTGTCACCAGCAACGCAATCACGGTCATTTGGGAAGGTCAACCGTATACGGTGAATACGGACAATCCCAGCTACTCTGGATTGAAGAACGCTCTGCTTAATGCAGAATACGACAACATTGGTCGCTTTCTTGATATTAAGAAGCAGATCGAAGACTTTTCTCACGGCAGCATCAAGGTTGTTGCCGAAAAGGTTTATTACGGCAATTATGAACTTAAGGGTTTTGTAATTGATAAGCTGCTTGAGTTTTTGCGCTCAGGAGCCAAGGACGCTCAACCTATTCTCAATTTTATTGAGAAGCTTATGTTCAATCCTAGTAAGAACAGTGTCGATCAGTTGTATACTTTTCTTTCTTACAAGAGTTTGCCATTGACTGAGACTGGTAATATTATTGGATATAAGGGTGTTGGTGCTAATTATTATTCAAAGCGTGGTAATAAGAATACAATTGTTATTACTGGCACTGTGGAAGAAAACGGTTGCATCTTGAATAAGGTTGGCGAGACTATCGAAGTGGCTCGCAATTGTGTTGACGATAACAAGGATAATCATTGTTCTAATGGTCTGCATATTGGCAGCTATGATTATGCAAAGGATTGGGCTGGTAATGACGGCCATCTAATGATGGTTGAATTTAATCCTTCAGATGCAGTTAGTGTGCCTACTGATTGCAACTTTCAGAAGCTTCGTGTTTCTAAGTACAAGGTCATTGGCGAAGTTCCTTTTGAGCGCATTAAGGAAACTGAAGCTCCGCTCAATGAGCCATATTACAATACCGATGAAGAAATCGATGTTGAT
>CAIOZA010000037.1 GCA_903862655.1 uncultured Ignavibacteria bacterium | reverse complement strand
TCTGCACGTGTATCTAGTTTTCCTTCTACTGCTGCTGTTACTAAGCTCTTGGCATCTTTTACCAGTAAGTTTACTGCATCGATACATACATTTAAGTTATTCTTTAATTCGTTAAAATCGCCTTTGTATTCATCTGTGATTTTTGGTGGAATATCGCCCTTAGATATTCTGTCCACATATTCTGCTGCTACGTTCAATGGACCGATGACTGCGTCGAGTGTTCCATTAATGCCAACTACGAGGTTCTTGTACTCGCCTTCATATTTGCTTGTATCGGCTCTTGTGTCCAGCTTACCGGCGATTGCTGCTGCTGATAACTTACCAGTGTCGCCAACCAGGTTTTTTATCGTATCTGCCATTGATCTCATAGAAGATAAAAGCTTCCCTGTTTCATCTTTTGAATTTGTTTCTAAATTTACATTCAAATTTCCTTGTGAGATAAGAATAGCAGCAGTTACTGCTTGATTTATAGGTTTAGTTAACATTCTTGTAATAAATATTCCAAGTCCTATAGCAGCTAAAACTGCAGCAATAATTGAAATTATCATTATATTACCTGCTGAACTTGATATTGAATGATTATTGGCAGAAATATCTTTAGCTCCTTTTTCATTTTCTAAAAGCAGAGTATCTAAATCACCTTGCATTGCTTTTTCTGACTTTTTCATATCAGTTAATAGCGTTTTCTTAGCAATTTCTAATTTATTATCTTTAATCTCATTGATATATTGAGACACATCTTTGTAGAAAATACTCCAAGAATCATTAATATCCTTGAAATTTCTTTCATCTTCTGCTCCGAGAAGAGTCCCTCCATATTTTAATAATGAAGAGTCAATATCTTTTTTAAAGAATTCCACTCTGTCCATATAATAACTCATTTGCACCAAATCATGAGCTTCTGCTGAGATAAAAATTGACCTTAAATTTGTTCTAATTCTTTGATATCCACTTGAAATATCTGCTGCATAAACCAAAGGAACTGCTCCTTGATCATACATTTCTTTACTGCCAGTATCAATTTTTTTGATTTGAGTAATACTAAAAATACCAACGATTGCAGTAATCAATGCTACAATAATAAATCCTGCTAATAATTTTGTTCTGATACTTAGTTTGTTCATCATAAATCCACCTTCAAAATTTTCTAAAGAAAAAACAAATAATACTTAGTTATATATTGTTGTTAATTGCTATCTTTTTGTGTTAAATTGTTTCATTTCAAATAAATAACATTATTGTTAATTATTTACCATTAATACCGTTAACTTATTTCAAAACAATGACTAGCGCCTTTAATGATCGGTATATTATTGGAATTCTTTAAGGGTTTTACAATTACTTTTAAAAAAATATATACATTCCTTAAGCAACCCCTTATAAGTATGGAATTTAATATTTATGTATTTCTCGCATAGGCATGCTATCATAAAGTTCAGAATTACAATATCAAAAAAACCGGCACGGTGCCGGTTTTTTCTATTTAATGTCAAGGACAATATACTATGCAGTTAGATGCTTAGAGGATCTGCCACCAAGATTCTTGGATGTCATGCCTCCGCCACTGTCTAGTGTAAACTGACCAACCATTT
>CAIOZA010000036.1 GCA_903862655.1 uncultured Ignavibacteria bacterium | reverse complement strand
ATTTGATTATATTGAAGTTTTTTATAACAGACAAAGATTACATTCAAGTTTAGGTTATTTAACTCCGGTGGAGTATGAAAATCAATTTTTTAATAACAAATAATCTCTCTTCGTTCTGTATTCAGAATCGGGTGAAGATCAAATCCCCACCATCAGTTGTCCTTCTAAAATAATATCCGCCTGCATCATATAGAGATCCGTAAATCATACAATTTAAAGAGTCATAACATTTGATGGATCTATATGCACTATATGATATAAAATCTGAATAATCAGGTCTTGTATCAACCTTCTTCCAGTTTTTGTCTTGAGAATAAAGAGAAATACAAAGGAATAATAAAAGAATCAAACCTATAGAAATTTTTTTCATTTGTCTCTCCTAGAAAAATCAATCAACCCCATACTTAAGTATGGGGTTGAAAAAGAGTGTTCTATATATCTACTTAATAACATTGATTTTATTGTAATACAAATCATTTCCATCTACTATTATTCTTAGGAAATACATTCCGGAATTCAAATCCATATCAAGAGGAATTGTTATATGATAGCTATTCTTTTCTATATTTCTCTGCTGGATAACATTTCCTAATAGATCAATCAATTGCATAGTAACTTTCCCTTGATATTCACATTCAAGGTTAACTGAAATGTCTTCAGGATTTCTTCCAGTCTTAATGTAAACATTACACAGACTTTCGTTGTTTTGCAGTTCATTTGTCCCAAAACTGCTTTTTCCGGAAATACCATCGCCTGATATCCATGGATGACAATTCAATGAAACACATGGTGTCTGGCAATATACAGGGACATAGTCGTAATTGAGTTGAGTGTATGAATTACTTATATACGTTATTGTACCATTTTCATCTTTATGATAACATACCTTGTAAATAGCATAACAGCAAGTATCCTTATCACATTTTGTTTTAATTATAGGACCGCCAGATGCAGAAAAATCAGTAGTCGTCCAGCAATCTGTTGTTATAACCCTGAAATTGTTGAAACATAGATTTCCAGTGATTGGATCCCAAGCTGTTTCATCTGATAATTTAAAAGCACTGATTAATGTCGGGTTCTTCCACATTTCTTCCAGCATTTGTTTTATTTTTTCATCTTCGCAATTACAGCCCAATGGATAGCTGTAGCTTAATACCTGTACATCTCTATACTGTACAACACCGCCAACAATTACTGTACGGTAAGTGTAAGTGAAAGAAACATAGCATGGAAAGCTGGATGGTGGTGGACATGTAAAGGTTACATAGCCAATTTTTGAAGGCATCCATGGCGAAGTGTAATAATCAGGTGTACATGGAGTGGTTATCTGTGAGCAAGCATTAATAACTCCATTTGTTTCGCATATTGTATTAGATGAATTATCTTTAATTTGAATTTTTATAGATAAATTTGACCCTGTAATATCTTCTTTCCTCATACAATAAACAAACGTATTCAGTCCAACATGCAGACTATTATCACCACTTTCGAAGTACTGCTTCGATGGATTTGCGGCATCAATTATTCTAATTTTATTGGCTCCACATAAGAATCCTTCTTCGATCAGAATCGAAACTTGGAAACAGCAATTAAAACCATCGTCTTGAACAGCAGTACTGTTAATCGTAGTATGAATTTTACTACAACAATCCTGACAGATCAATGTTTCTGTCCATTGAGCTGAGCAATTCGCATTTTGATCGCCAACATACGAAAAAGTGATTTGAGGTGGCGGTACAGTACCTTTTTTAGCGCAAATCTTTCCGATTATCATCGGATTGATAGAATTACGTAGAATTTTATAACTTAGATCAGGATTTGTGTATGAATACCTGATTTTTCCACCTGTTAATCCAATGTAAGAATAAGTCCAGTTATTCCCGGTAGTTGGAATTGAAATCGGGACAAAAAATCTAAAAATTTTTTAAAATAATTTGAAATTAAGTCTGATATAGCTATTTGCTTGAACTAAAATGCATATTTAATTTCTATTTTTTATTACAAATTCTAACGTTTTATTATTTCTTTTACTTGAATCCTTCTGAAGATATTGGATTACTATGTTCTTCCAGCCAATCTGACATTTGGTCAATTGTTAAATAGCTTTCACGTGCAATTTGAATGTCATCGAGTCCTTGCTGACGCAAAACTAAATACATATCTTCAGTTAATAATCTTGTAATACTATGTTCGATTTCCCATTTATCTAATTCATGTAAAGTGATTTTTAGTTCGTCTGCTATCTCTTTGCGAGACATTCTCTTGTCACACAAATATTCACGAAATAATTCAGTAGTCAAATCAGATTTTGTTATAACACCTCCAAGTGAAAAATATGCATTTTTACCTCTAAATAATTGGCTTTAACCTCACTAAATATTTTTTTTTAGTGGTCTTAAATGCCTTTAACTTTGTAGAAACTCAGCGTACACTAACTTGTAATTGAGTGCTGCTTTACATCTACAGTCTTTATAACTTAATAAATTTTTGAACTCTATCTCCTATCCTCACGAAATACACTCCTGATGGAAATGATGAAACATCTATTTTCGTAGCTTCTGATGTTGTGTATATGGTTTCACCTAGAATATAAAAAATAGATACTTTCTCATAATTTGGGTTTTGTATTTCTATGAAATCAGTTGCAGGATTGGGAGAAATTACAAACTCAATAAATTTTCTAAATTCATTAACATCGGTTCCTATTGGTGTTCGCCACATATTACCTGAGAAATCTGCAATTAATGCTGTGCTTTTATTTAAAATTGTAACATGAACAACAGCCGGAGTAGCTTTAATTAATTCTTTTGATGAATCCTGTGACCAAGTTTCTCCAGCATCATGAGTCCAATAAATTTTTCCTTGTGGACCAACAGCTATTCCATTTTCTTTATCGCAGAAATCTACCTCAGTTAAACCACCTGGGGGAAAAACAAGAGCATTAAATTTTTCTACCCATGTTTTACCACCATCAGTTGTCTTGTGAATCATGTCATAATATGAATCGCCAATCCCAGTTCTTCTTCGTCCAACAGCAATACCACATAGCGAGTCAAAAAAATACATATTTTTTGGGGTTTGGTATTCCGGAACATAAACTGGAAACAATTCCGGATTTTCTATCCAAATATCAGTTGATACGTCATATTTAAAAAAGTTTGCCGGGCTGGCAGTTAATACATAAAGGATAGTAGGTGAAATCAATTTTATGTCAGTAATTATTAATGGTCTTGGGAGAATTAATTCTCTATATGTTTTAAAACCATCACTGGAATATGCTAAATTGCGATATGAGCCCATAATCCCATTCAAAGAATCAAGTAAACTTATATGAATTAATCCATTAATAAACAGATCCATCTTAATTTGGAACTGGACCCATGTTTCGCCTCCATCGGTGGTTTTCAAAAAATAGTTGGAATCACAAGAAGCTATGCAAAAGTTTTTAGTAGGATAAGAAATATTATGAATCTCAAACCATCCCAGATCATTAAAATTATAAACCATTTTCCATGTAATACCTCCATTCGTTGATTTGATGATTTGTCTCAATGTGGGATCGCTATTATGATTGTCACAAGCCATTATATTCAATGGGTCTGCTTTAGATACACCATAAAATGTTGAGTATTTTTGAAGCGAATAATTAATAGCCCAATTATGTGTTTCTGAATGTAAAGAACCGATTATAAGTAGAAGAAACAAAACACCCCAAAGTAGTTTTTTTAGATTCATGATTATTTCTCTAATAAATGAAATAAATTTTTTAATTAATGCCCCCTGAATAGCTTCAGGGGGCTTGATTCATAAAATTATTTAATGTATTTACCGTAGCAGTAAATAGCATCATTCAAATAAACCCTATACATATAGACACCCTGCAAAGCAACCAAATTATCTGAACTGTGATTCCAGTGATTTTTGTGATGAAAGGCATGATTAAATGCAGTTTAAGTAATATGCTTAATCAAACAAATCACAGTTCAGATAACTTTACAGCTTCACAAATTTGCTGACTTTATCTCCAACCCTCACAAAATACATCCCCGGAGCCAGACCGGAGACATCAATTTTATTTTTGTATTCTGATTCAATTAGTTTTATTCCAAGAACGGAATAGATTTCAACCTTTTCTATTTCAGAAATATTAATATTTAGATAATCTGACACAGGATTGGGATAGATAATCGATTCGACATCCATCTGTATTTCAGGTACATCAGTTCCGATTGGTGTTCGCCACATATTACCAGAAAAATCTGCGATTAATGCAGTTTCTCTATTCAAGAGAGTAACATGCATCACAGCCGGAGTAGCTTTAATTAATTCTTTTGTAGAATCTTGAGACCATGTTTCACCAGCGTCATGTGTCCAATATATTTTTCCTTGAGGTCCTACTGCTATTCCATTTTCTTTATCACAGAAATCTACCTCTGTCAAACCACCTCTGGGACCTACTAATGCATTAAATTTTTCTATCCAGGTTTTGCCGCCGTCTGTTGTTTTATGAATCATATCATAACTTGCATTGCCAATCCCAGCTCTTCTATTACCAACGACAAAGCCATTTATTGAATCTGAAAAAAAAATATATCTTGGCGTTTTGTATTCGGGTTCATAGCTTGGAAACGATTCGGGATACTCTGTCCAAATATCAGTTGAAACGTCGTATTGAAAAAAGCTAGCAGGGCTGGCAGTCAAGACATATAAAACTGTAGGAGAAATCAATTTTATATCAGCAATTGCTAATGGTCTTGGTAGCATTAAAACTTTATATGTGTTAAAACTATCGTCAGAATAAGCAATATTGCGATATGTTCCCATTGCACCATACTTAGAATCAAATAAACTGATAAGTACTAATCCATTCGTAAAATTATCCATTTTTAGTCGATTCTCTTCCCATGTTACTCCGCCATCTGTTGTTTTAATGAAATAATTAGAATCACAAGAGGCAATACAAAAATTATTTGTAAGATATGAAATGTTCTGAGCCTTAAACCAACCCAAATTAAAATCATTAAAATTATATACCATTTCCCAGGTTAAACCACCGTTTGTTGATTTAATAATCTGTCTCATTGGTGGATAACTATTGTAATCAGCACAAGCCATAATGTTCACAGAGTCTGATTTAGAAATGCCATTGAAAGATGAAGAATATTTAAGCTGATAATTAATAGCCCAATTATGGGTTTCAGAATGTAAAGTACCGATTATTAACAGCAGAAACAAAACACCCAAAAGAAACTTTTTTAAATTCATGATTATAACTCTAATTAATGAAATAAATTTTTTAATTAATGCCCCCTGAATAGCTTCAGGGGGCTTGATTCATAAAATTATTTAATGTATTTGCCATAACAGTAAATAGCATCATTCAAATAAACCCTGTACATATAGACGCCTTGCAAAGAAACCAAATTATCTGAACTGTGATTCCAGTGATTTTTGTGATGAAAGGCATGATTAAATGCAGTTTAAGTAATATGCTTAATCAAACAAATCACAGTTCAGATAACTTTACAGCTTCACAAATTTGCTGACTTTATCCCCAATCCTGACAAAATACATTCCCGGAGCCAAGCCGGAGACATCTATTTTATCTTTGTATTCCGATTCTAATAGCTTAATACCGATTACTGAATAAATTTCTACCTTCTTTATTTCAGAAATATTAATACTTAGAAAATCTCTCACAGGATTGGGATAGATCATTGCTTCGTCATCCATTATTCTTTCCGGGACATCAGTGCCAATCGGTGTTCGCCATAGATTACCCTCAAAATCTGCAATTATAGCCGTACTTTTATTAAGAATTGTAACGTGTAAAACGGCTGACTGAGCTTTGATTATTTCTTTTGAAGAATCCTGAGACCATGTTTCACCAGCATCATGTGTCCAATATATTTTTCCCTGCGGTCCAACAGCTATTCCATTTTCTTTATCACAGAAGTCAACTTCTGTCAAACCACCACGTGGAGTAATCAATGCGTTAAATTTTTCTACCCAGGTTTTGCCGCCGTCTGTTGTTTTATGAATCATGTCATAACTGGCATTGCCGATCCCTGATCTTCTATTTCCAACAACATAGCCATATAGTGAATCTGAAAAAAACATATATCTGGGCGTTTTGTATTCAGGATCATAGCTTGGAAACGATTCGGGATACTCTGTCCAAATATCAGTTGAAACGTCGTATTTAAAAAAACTTGCAGGGCTAGCAGTCAGAACATATAAAACAGTAGGTGAAATCAATTTTATTCTAGCTATAATTAATGGTCTTGGAAGGACTAATACTTTATATGTATTAAATCCATCATCGGAATAAGCAATATTTCGATGTGTTCCCATTATACCGTATAAAGAATCAAGCAAACTAATATGATCCAAACCCCTAATAAAATAATCCATATTTAAACTACTTTCAGTCCATGTCTCTCCACCATCTGTGGTTTTAATGAAATAATTAGAATCACATGATGCTATGCAGAAATTTTTTGTAGGGTAATCTATATTATTAACCTCATACCATCCTAAACTATTATCATTAAAATTATAAACCATTTTCCAGGTTAACCCACCGTTTGTTGATTTGATGATTTGTCTCAAAGATGGATCGCTATCATGATTATCGCATGATATTATATACATTGAATCTGCCTTAGAGACACCTGTAAATGTAGAGGAATTTTTCAGTGAATAATTAATTGACCATTCATGGTTCTCTGAAAAAGCAGTACATAATTGTGCAATAAGAATCAACAGACCACAAAGAAGTATTTTTAGTTTCATGATTTCCACTCGAATTAATGAAGAAATTATAGAATTAATGCCCCCTGAAAATGTTCAGGGGGCTTGATTAAAAAAAATTACTTAATGTACTTACCGTAGCAGTAAATAGCATCATTTACATAAACCCTGTACATATAGACACCCTGCAAAGAAACTAAATTGTTGAAATCAATTTTTATTGAATTCTGGTTTGTATTCTTTGCTGTCTGATTAACCAACTTACCCAACAAATCATATATTTCAACTCTTATAGTTGAATTATTATGATTGTTATTGGTTATAACGAGATTACCTGATTCAAAATTGCATTGATACCCGGTAACTGTATTTTCATTGTTGAAGTCCATTGATTCTTTATGTGATATTGTTATTACCAAAGAATCACCAAGATTAAGCCAGTCACAGGTCGTGTGGCAGAAAAATAACTTATATGGCGGGTACGTTGTGAATAATGAATCACGTATTTTTGGACAATTGACCATATCCTCTGTATATGGTGCTCCAATTGGTCTGATAACTACTGAAGATATGTTTCGGCAAACCATATATTGCTGAATACAACAAGCGGTTATTTTACATGGTATCATTATTAATTCCACATGTCCGCCGGTAGCCGGGTCAAATACCCAGATAGCATCCAATTTCCAGCATGAAGATTGAATTACCCTCCACACAGTACTGCAACCGATTTCATCAAATTGCGGATCAAATCCCATTGGATTATAATATATTAGATCCATCAGTGCTTTTTGATAAAGTTCTTTTTGAGTTAAAGGTGAACAATTACCAATTACTCTTATTGAATTGATTTGTAAATCTTGCATATTAACTGTATTTGGACATGCATAACGGTATGAATACTCTACTTCAATTTCACAACCTGAAGAAAGTACAATCTTCTTTGTATCATGTGTCCAAATGCTATCATCAGGGCAGTCAGGAGTGCAGTTATTCGGAATAGAGTCCTGCACCACGCTTGAATCACAAGTAACATCCTTTGATACGATACATTCGCTTGTGTAGTCATCATTAAACAGATGCAGACTTACTGAACTGGAACTGTTATTATCCATGCAGAATGAATTCTGCCATACCGGAGTCATAAAAGGTCCATCCAAGTGATACATCGGAGATGTTGAAGATTCGTATTCATAGAAATAGTGCTTGAAGCATGTAATACTATCAGGCAGTTCCAGATTCATAAATACCCTGCAACCGAATCCGCAAGTTCCGTCTCTTTTCACCTCGACTTTGAGCCAGTCATCCATACCCGGGACAGGACAAGGACACATAGCATAACCACAATCCAGGTCGATATGTTTCTGGCATGTGTCACCGTTCGGCTTAGTGAAAGCAAACATATAATGATGTGTGCCTGAACCTCTTGGTAAACATATAGGAGTAGCCGGATAGCTATTGCCCATAACAGGAGATGTTATCTGCCATTGATTAGGAGTGCCAGTTTCGTAAATTTTGAATGATGTTGGTGCACAAGCACTATCACCAGTAGAGTTGATTAGAAACTTATAACAGCAATTGCCAAAAGAATCTGTGGTAGGAGCATTTGGTGTGATTGTTATAAAACTGCAACAATCCAAAGTATCCACTGGAATTTCATAAACCTGCACACTATCCACAAAATAATAAATGTCAGCACAAGGATAAAATAAATCGGGATAAGGAGGAGTTGGTATATTATTATATTGATCTTTGAAATCGGTAATCGGAACACTCCCAAGAAAACATCCAATAGTAATGTATTTATAATCGACACCTGAGGGAACTTGAATATTCCCTTCTATTATTTGCCAGGGACCTGTTCCATTAACTCCACCCATAGCCGTTAAATATTCTACTGTACTAGATCCATTGTCATAATGCTTGCCGTGAATCTGAGGAATATTTAGGATTGGTGGGCAAGTACCGTCATTTTGATAAACTCTGTCTGTAGTGAATAATGCACCAACATCATCATTTTTTATACCATAATTTTTGGTATTCTTTCCATTAACATCACCTAGACTTATACGAAAGCTTACATGATATTTATGTTGCCCAATTAATGGGTTCAATAGTTCCTGTTGAACATATTCCCTATATTCCCAATTTGTGTTAGTACAAGTGGTATCAAGCCTGAAACTACTTTGAAAACTGGCATATCCATTTTGCCAAGTGGGATTTAAAGAATTCCAACCATAAGGTTGTCTCAATCCATCAATATAAGAGAAAAGGCCCGGAATAGCCACAGGAACATTTGCCCAACCACTGGCTCTTTGAATATCTCTAAGGTAGTATTCAGAAGCACCCCTGATATAGCATCTATAATAATCTTGAGTATTCGTTACGGAATATTGCTGAGCAGAATTCCAATATTTGGCACGAGTAATTTGAAATTGATTGTCAGGCTTTCGCCAATAGCTCTCAAAGCTTCCATTGCGAATTAAGTTTGTTTGAGAAAAAACATTACTAATCTGAAGAATTGATATCAATATCAAAGTAGCTGTTACGGATCTTAACGAAAAAATTGATTGTCTCATATTCTGACCATTTCTAATTATTTCAATTGCAATTTTATACTTAAATTGCAATTGTTAAGTTGTTTAAAAATTTTGTATTTCCTTTTGCGTTATGCTCAATTTTCTATAATGCTTAACCGATAAACAGGCTGACTTTGAATAGTTGGTGCTGTCCGGAGTTCAGCCTGTTGTTTTTTTTATAGCCAGTGTGGGCAACTTACCGGCTCTGCTTTTTATTTTGCCCTGTGTTCAAACAATGGATGGCATAATTTCTCTCCTATGATTAATTTGAATCCACTCATCCATTTAACTTGAAAATCAAAAAGCTAAAATTATTAGCAATTTGGAAGCTCTTCAAGATTGTTTCTTGCGGTGCTATCCTTATCTGTGCGTAAATATTTAGAATTGGAATTATTCTCTACCACTTTTATAAAAGTTGAAAAGTCACCCCAATTCACAAGATACTGGCAAGTACTGTTTGCAATTTCATATATGGCATCATATTTATTTACCGGACTCCAAGGCTCATTTGGATTACATATTTCAATTATATCCCAATTAGAAGCTTTCTTCACATGAGTTATGTATCTTCTTTCTAGGTTTTCCATTAGGTATTTTTTTCTATAATTGAACTACATGATTACTATTCTTTTTTGTATAAAATTAATCTAGCATCATCAAAAAAACATTAGAATATCTTGACGAACTTTTGAACTTTGTTTCCAATCCTTACGAAGTATAGTCCGGCAGGAAGGTAACTTATATCAATCTTGACCTGACATGTTCCTTCTATAATCTTAATCCCATAAACAGAATAAATTTCGAATTTCTCTCCGTCATGACCATAGATAGTTAAGAAATCACTGACCGGATTAGGTGAGATCGTCAAACTGCTTTCCTTTTGAATATTCTCTTCGCCGCCAATAGAAGTCACAGATGGAATCAGAGTCCATTTCCTGAAATCTTTGGATTTAAATGTCTTTAAATCCTCTCTATGAAAATAGAACTCTTTGGGAATTTGATTTGTGACTTGCGATGTAATTTTGTTTGTAAATTCTATCAATCCAGATGAATTTTGTATATCCTCAATAGAAATTTGTGTTCCTTGAGAGGTTACATAGGAAGCAATTTTCATTCTTCCACTTTTATTTATGCTTTCATCGAATAGTCCATCTGCTTGGAGAAAACTAAACATAATGAATGAGAGAAAAATTATTACTAATTTATACATATTATCCTCCTAACATCCATCTTGGCATGGTTGAACAAAATTATCCGGGTTAGTGCAATTGCCTATTTTAACTTTTGATACTGAATTGATATGTATTGTATAGCCGGTGCTTGTAGCATTGAGGGTTTTGCATATACTGTAAGTTTTCTTGCAGCAAGTTATTCCACAGGACTGCCATTTCCAGAATCTTATTTTTCTTGTTCCTCCAGCTGAATAATCGGGATAATCACCTCTCCAATCCGGATCACATAATCTGCTTGACGAATCAACAGTATATTCACATTTGACCCATAAACCACAGCTAGCTGTGTAAAATATAGCTTTAGTTGTTGAAATTGGACAATCTGGTGGTAACCATTGTCCACTGAGATTAGCTATTTCTTCAATCAGTACTAAATTTAACCAATCCTGGAATGAAGATGCTGTTGACTGACCATTTAAATAATCGCAATTTCCTGTCTTAATCAAGCTATCAACATAAATCTGATAATTTCCATTGCAATTTCTCCAGTGATAGTAAACTGTCAGATTGCAATCAGGATTTTCAGTGGTTGTTTGATATAAACCAATTTCCCAATCTGTGCAGTTTGTACCTGTGTCAGGTGGACACAACCCATCCGCAAAAATAGATGAAGGAATGAACAAATAGAGCATGATACATAGAACAATTGATAAAAAACTAATGCTTTTTGTCATAATAGCCTCAATGATGATTTAGAAATAATTAATTAACAGTAACCTTTACAAAGAACCCTATATTTTTATTCCTATTTATTATTATTTTATCTATGTAGGTATCTGGTTTCAGATTAGTTGTCCTGAGCATTATTGAGAATTGATCATTAGAATTGATTTGATTAGGATAAAGCTTGATTGGAAGAGAGTTTAATGAATATACGCTAAAAAATTCACCACTCAATAAAGTAACATCAGTAATATTTACGATACTATCGCTCGATACATTGACTAGATTAAAAGTTTTAGTCCAGGGATAAGGAATTAAAGCAGACCAGGTGTTAGTTGTATCATCATTACGATATATTTTGAAATCAGCTAAAAAATGATATTCTAATATTTTAGACAATCCTTGTGGATCATCTTTAGAAGCCGTTATAATATTTTTGTCACTATCAAGCACATCCTTACAACTAGATAGTGTGATTGTTACTAATATGAAAATAATTATATTGAATTTGTACTTGATCACTAAAATTTTATTCCTATTCCATAATTTAAACTAAACTTATTTGCATTAAACCATGTGCTGCCGTGTCTGAAGAAGAATTGATTTAGCTCTCCACCTAAGAGGAAGTATACATTTTCATAAGGATAATACTCGACACCCAACATTTCTCTTGATATTAGCCCTATAATATTCCCACCTAAAAATATTTGCCCAAACGGTTTAAAATTATTTCCTAAATCGAATGGAGAATATCTTAAAGATACGCCAACAGTTGAAAGATTTGGTTGTTGGTAAAAAGTCATGTTTTGACCTTTAATATCCTTACCATTATAAATAACATAAAATGTTTCCTGTCTGTAATCAGCACCAAGTAAAACTGTCTTATAGATTGGATAATATAGCGAAACCGATAAATTATTAAAATTATTCATCTGGAATGGTTGAATTCTCGGATAACTCGTAAACCAGGATGGTGAGTTTTTAAATTCAAATCTAAATTTAGAATCATAACTTCTTACAAAAAAAATTGTATCATAGCGTTTGTCAAAACTTGGATTCAGCTCGCTATTATTATTATTTGAACTATGTTTTAATAAGGATGAGCTTAAATCTTCAATTTGAAAATTTGAAGTAGAGAGTAAAACATTCTTTAATTCATCAGATGCAGAAACCAAATCATTTTTTGGAGACTCTTTTTCATTAATTGATGTAATTAATTGCGGAATCTTCTTTCTTATCTGATTTGAACTAATTTTCTGATTAGGTTCAACTTGCAAACTATTAACATTTTCTTGTGCAGGTGCTAGATTTTTGTTCCCTGAATTATTAACCAAAATTTGATTAGAACCTGCATTCATACCCCAAGGCTTTTGTAATAGTAACATTACAACAATTGTAATGATGCTAGTCATCATTCCCGTGAAGAATCTTCCCTTGAAAAATGACTTGGGTTTTGGTATTGGTTTAGCTTCAGGTACGGGAATTGCGGTTATCCCAGACGTAAACCCTAAGGCAGAGAATACTGCATTTTTTGACTCGGCTGAAGGAGTAAAATATACCGAACTGCCTTTCAATGCACTTGTTAGGTTTAAATATTTCTTGAATCTAGCTCTAAATTCATAATCTAAGGCTAATTTTTCTGAGAATTCAATTTCTTGTTCAGAATTAAATTTGCCTTCGAGAAAATCTATAAATTGTTCTGTATAACTCATTTTAGTTCCTTTAAGTTTATCCCAAGTTAATAGAATCTAGATAAGTAGAAATTTCATCCATAGCTCTACAGCATCTCTTTCGAACTGCTTCTGGAGTATCATTTAATATTGTGGCTATTTCTTGATAAGTCAATTCGCTATTCCAACGTAGAATCAAACATTCTTTAGAAGGTTCATCAAGTATATTTATTGATAAATAAAATTTTAATAATAAATCCTGGTTTTCAAAATGTTCTTCAAAGTTACTACTATCATCAATAAATCTATCAATAACAAATGGATCAGTATTTTGATAGTTGATTTTATTTGATTTAAG
The DNA here is from genome assembly GCA_903862655.1 of uncultured Ignavibacteria bacterium. Taxonomy (GTDB): domain Bacteria; phylum Bacteroidota; class Ignavibacteria; order Kapaibacteriales; family UBA2268; genus CAIOZA01. The sequence goes on along the minus strand of CAIOZA010000036.1, from coordinate 832 downwards.
TTTTTGACAATTTAAAAAGTATGCTGTACTTAACAGATAATTTTTTAAAGAAGTTATTTTAATTCTCTTTCGCTTAGATTTATAAAATTCAATCCAAGTATTTTGAAATAAATCTTCTGATTCTTCCCTGTTTCCTGTCTTCAATAAACAATATTGCCTCAATCTATTGGAATATCTGTACCACAGTACTTCAAACGCATGTTGACAAAGAGGTTCTTTGTCCCTCATGAGAACTAGTAATTCATTATCTTCATATTTTGTAAGTTCATTCATTTAGCAAAAAAAATTTATTCAATTATAACAATGGAAGTCGTAAAACTCGTACCAATCATAAACGTAACAAAATATACTCCATTTATATTTGACTTTGGATACCAAGTTAATTCACCAGAATAATTGTTGATTTTATTTAGTAAAAAGTCACTTTTATTAGATATCAATTCGCCAAGTAAATTATAAACCAAAAAATTACATCTATCAATATCATATTTTTGATCCCAATAAATATTAAATTGAACTTTATCTTTTGCAGGTTGAGGTTTCGGTTTTGTAATATAAATTGGATCGGTATTCGTAACATTTAAAACTTCGACTACAGATGTATACTGTTTTGATTTGCCAAAATATAAAGGATACGCTTTTGTTAAACTATCATAAGTTGTAAAAACTATAATCGAATCTGATATTATATTATTTATCACAGGTACGTTAAACCTTTTGAAATCGATTTGCATCCATTTTATATCGTTAGAGGTAATGTCGTCAGTGGTATACATTTGAAACAAATAGCCTTTGATATTATCGTAATAATAAGTGACAAAATAATAACTAT
>CAIOZA010000035.1 GCA_903862655.1 uncultured Ignavibacteria bacterium | reverse complement strand
GGGTACGAAGCTTTATTATCTTACTACGAAAAAGTTGCTCCGCATCTTAATGAACCGCTGTATACGAGACCCGTACGTACAGTGGTGTGAGAGGCGCACTCCGTCAGCTAATTACTGGCGGAGCCGTCTACTCAATTATGCACTGTTATTCTTTCACGAAGCATTTCCGAATTATTATTGAATTAGATTTTAATAAACGCAAAACATAAATACCCGATTTGATTTTATTCACGTCAATCAAATTTGAAGATAAATGGTTTTGTAAAACCACTTTTGAATTAATGTCAATTATTTCAAATGATATATTTTCTATCCCGGTAAGATTACGAATATTTAAGGATTGAGAAACGGGGTTCGGGAATATATCTATATTAGCATCTTTAGAATTCTCTTCGACACTAAGCAGAGTACAACTGTAGAATTGCCAGTTAGAACTTCCAAAAGAATAATAGCCAGGTGGAGAAGAAGTATTCACTATAAAAACATGCGTTAATTGAGGCATTCCGTCACAATGTAAATAAGTGAAATTGGGAATAGAGCAAATTATTATTGTATCTAAATTATTATAGCCACAATGTAAATCTTGTAATAAAGTATTATGAGACAAATCTAAATGAGTAAGATTACCTGCAGGGCAATACAAATGTTTTAGATTCACATTGGTTGTTAAGTCAATGCTATCAAGATTGCTACTCAATGAATCCAAGAAATTGCCAGTCCCTAATGTTTGTAAATTTAACAATCCCGTAATATCAACACTTCGTAAACTATCACCTCCGCATGACAAATAAGTTATATTGACGTTATTTGAAAAGTCAATATGTGGAATATGGTTGTAGCCAAGCTCGACTTGTTGAAGGGCGGTGTTTTGAGAAAGGTCAATATGAGAAAGGTTATTCTGCCATAAAGTTAATTCCGATAGTAAAGGATTATTACTTAAATCAATGCTGTCTAACTTAATACTATCTCCATAACATTGCAAGTATTCTAACTGTGAACAACTCGATAAATCTAAATGACTTTGACCTTGACAAACTAATGTCTCTAAACTCGGATTGTTGGAAACATTTATTTGACCTTTTGAAAATCGACATAATAATGTACGAAGATTTGCATTACTTGTCATATCCAAATCAGTAGCATTATCGAATTCTAACTTTATAAGATTAGGCAAACCTGAAAAATCAAAAATGCTATTTGTATTAACACCGTTTAAATTTATTTGCTCTAAGAATGAATTACTACCAAGAATTAATGTGTCTAAATTATAGTTTTGACTTGCATCTAAATATTGCAGTTGAATATTGTTGGATAAATTCACCGATGAAAGATTGTTGCCACTAAAGTTTAAAGTGTCCAAATTGATAAAATATTCAATCCCTGACATGTCAGCAATGGGATAAAAATTCCAACCATGACTAACGTCAAGGTTCGTAACAGCAGCGGCTTCGGTATAGCTTATTTCTCCGTCAAAATTTATATCAATTCCGTTATCAATTAAACGGTGCTTGAAAAGCGTGTCATTAAATAAAATGTTTTGACTAAAGGCGCTTTGACCTATCATCAGGCAAATGATAATGGTGTGAATTTTCATGTGGTGTGAATTTTATAATAGTGCATAACGGCTGAGGCTTGCTATTCGGCGGGGCGAATCGAAGCCGTTTCCTGTCCTAATACACCAAAGGTAGATAAAAGAACGATACTTGACTAAAACCCCGCTGCCCCGCTGATAGCAAGCCTTTGTGTGTGCCCTGCATGAGCAGAGCCCACCCACCGAAAGCTCTGTTTTTAAATGCAAATGTACAAGTATTTTAACAGATATCACCGTGGGTGGAAAATAATTTTCCCAGAGGGTGCAAGTCCCTTATGCGCGGGGTCGTGTC
>CAIOZA010000034.1 GCA_903862655.1 uncultured Ignavibacteria bacterium | reverse complement strand
GACATTCCATTTGTTGATGTGCTGGCAAGGTATCTTGGAATTTTGAGCCATTTAACGAGGTAGAACATAATATTCTTTGGGTCTGTCATTCCTTCCTGAACCAGAATCATCTTTTTATTTTTTACATTTTTAGGAACCAAGAGATCGCTGCAAGTAACCACAAGATCGTAATTGTAAGAGTTACCATAATAATCAACATTCAGCTTATTGTTCCAGAGGTAATTCATTGTGGTTTCCTTAAAACTGCCACCCAAAACTGTAAAGTCCAGATATCCATTGGAAGCAAGCATATCTATGTAGCCATCAGCATAGTAAGGTGTGAAGTAACAATCATATTCATTTAGATGCTGTGAGATTTGATGCATCATTGTGGTTTGGTTATGTGACCCGCAAATAAAAAGAATTTTGAACTTTTTCATACTTATCAATTTGGTTTAAAATTCAACTTCACAAAATTAGATTAATAGTGTTAATTTAAAATGATGGCAATGTTTAGCTTGTGTTAATTGTCGGATTAGTTTGACTAAATCATTATTAACACTGACTACACATAGCCTTAATACTGTGTTGATTCTAAGTTATTAATTTTGCTTTTCTTTGAAATATGAGGCATGAATGATTGTATCATACTTTGTTGGAATTATTACAGGTTTATTGTTTTCAACTCCTCCGGGACCTGTTGTCATAAGCTCAGTCAAGATTGGGATTAATAAAGGATTCAACAACGCAATGCACCTGGCACTGGGCACAGCATTGGTAGATTTTAGTATTATTACAATATCAATCCTGACTTCCGGATATATTATAAATTCGATTAACGGGTTTATTATTAATAATTCCTCACTCTATCAGGTTTTGCAGATCGGATTAATAATTGCACTCTCTGGTTATGGGATAAAAATGCTCTTGACTAAATCTGACATTATAACTACTGATAAAATAAATTTTCAACCTAAGGAGCATAAAAGTTCCTTTTTTATAGGTTTTGGGATTTCTTTAACAAACATATTAAATCCGGTCTTCTTGTCATCAGTTTTATTAGTAGGGTTTTATGCACAGAAATATGCAGTTACCGATAACCTTACAAGTCAGAAATTTTTATTTGGTCTCGGGTTTGCTTGTGGTTCTTTTTTGTGGCTATTCATTGTCAATTTATTGATTCGATATCTTAAATCAAATTCTTCAAATCGAATAATCATTCTTGTTCATCGGATTGCAGGTTCAGGACTTGTTCTTTCTGCAGTTATTGTATTGTGTAAAGTTATCTAAATTATCAATTTCAGGGAAATGAATGAAACTTCGATCTTCTCTCAAATCTATCGGAATCGCTTTACTTGTCTTGTTTCTTCTTGTATCTACTCTTTTTGCTTATTGGTTCTACAGACCAATTGATTATAATGCAAATTCAAACATAAGAATCGATACTTGGAATGTCGTTAACGATGGTAAGCACAATGCATTTACTGATATGATTTATTGGAATGGATCATTCTATCTTGCTTATACTGTTTCTAGTTTCCATTCGGGTAGTGTTTATTCTAAAATTGTGATAAAGAAATCTTCAGATGCAAAAAACTGGAAAGAATTGGTTCAATTGGACGGTAATGGCTCAGACATCAGAGATCCAAAGCTCACTGTGGTTAAAGATAGATTATTTGTTTTTGCATTGAACAATGCCAAGATATTTGCTTTCCCTACTGAAACTGTCTATTCATTCACTTCAGATGCTGGTTCATCTTGGTCAAAATTTAAAAATATTAATTTAAACGGGTGGCTTATCTGGAGACCAAAAACAGCTGATAGTGTTACTTGGTTTGCTCCATTCTACTGGCATGATCTAGGGGAAGCATATTTGCTAAAATCTACTGATTGTATAAATTGGAGTATTGCTGGTAAAATGTATAAAGGTGATCAGACAAGTGAAACAGAAATTCAGTTCCTAAATGATTCAATAATGATTTCTGTTGTAAGAATGGAATTTTCTGATAATTATTGGGATTACCCTGAAGGCTTTACCAGAATTTTCAAAAGTTCATTCCCGTTCAACGATTGGTCATCAAATATTAAAAGCGACCTAACTAGATTGGATGGACCTATGTTATTTACCTACAATGGAAATGTCTATGCTATTGGACGATATCAACCCAAACCATCTGGTTTGATGCGATTATTAGGCGGCTTGTTCAATAGGAAGCGAACTTCAATATTTATAATTAAAAACTATGAATTAATTCATTTGGTTGATGTTTTAAGTTCTGGAGATACTTCCTATTCCGGGGCTGTCATTGATAAGGACACACTTTACTTTAGTTACTTTACCAGCGATACCACCAAGGATTATCCTTGGATTTTGGGGATGTTCAATTCAACAAGCGTAAGAATGGGTAAAGTAAATCTTACTGATTTAGAAAAATTGGCTAAATCAAAATTTGCAGATTAATAATTAAGCATTATAAAAATCATATACTTAAAAAATTGTTCTTTACTTTAAACAAGCTATAATTTTTTTTTATTTTAAATTCATAGAAGAATACAATAAATAATATTGATGTTCGTAGCTTCAAGTCGATCTTATAAAAATCCAATAGTAAAAGAAAGTGCTAGGTTAGTAATTTAGTTAAAGATTTCTAGATATACATCAATAAATGTTTCACTTTAATTACAAAAGGAATGGATAGTATGAAAAAAGAAAAAATGTTACAAGAAATTATTTCCGGCTATGGTATTAAGTTTAAATCTATAAAATTTGATGCTGAAATAGTTGATTTATCCAAAATCAATATCTCTGACATTGCTAATTTAGTAATGAGCAATATTAGTGAATTGTTTAAAATAGCGTTAAAAGACCAAACTAACGAAAAGGAAATATTAAAAATAATTCTTGAAATTTCGGATAATTCAAGAATCTGGCAAAAAAGGTTATCCAAAAACACAAGTCCAGAAATAAAAGAAGAGTTTAAGAAAAACAAATCAAATTTTAGGGAAGAACTGAAAAAACTTGCATTAGAAGATAATAACGAACCTGAATAATTAAGCTCAGAAACTATTTTTTTCTGATACATATTATTTTTCCATGAGAAAATAGTATTTAATGGACTCTATCTCGCAGATAGAGTTCATTTTTTTTAATATCTTCATTTAATCATATAAATTAATAAGTTTTGGATTTACTCATTATAAACTATTTTATACAAATCAGTTCTCCGGTCGTCCCAATTATGTGTGGCACCTGATGTTTTGTTACGTTTTAATGCTTCAATATCAACATCGTGAATAACAACTCCTTCAATATTTGGTGTAGCTTCTGCAGCAATTCCATCACGAGCAAATATCAAATCCGATGGGGTAAATATTGTAGATTGAGCGTATTGAATATCCATATTAACAACATCGGGTAAATTACCGACATTTCCGGCTATAGCTACATATATCTCGTTTTCAACACATCTTGCCTGTGCACAATAGCGTACCCTTAAATATCCGTTTCTATCATCAGTACAAAATGGAACAAATATTATTTTGGCACCTTTTTCAACTGCAATTCTGCTTAATTCAGGAAATTCAATATCATAACAAATTTGTATTGCAATTTTACCTTTGTCTGTTTCGAATACTTCCATTTTTTTCCCATGCTCGACACCCCACCATTTCTTTTCGCTCGGAGTTATATGGAGCTTGTATTGTTTGTCGATTTCACCATTTCTATGAAAAAGATATGCAACATTATACAAATGTCCATCTTCAACAATAAAATGAGAGCCTGCAATAATATTTACATTATAACTTATTGCAAGTTCCTTAAAAAGGTCGATGAACTGCGGAGTAAATTCGGCAAGCTCAATTGCTGCATTGTGTGGGTTCTTATTGCTTATGAAAGATAGCAATTGTGTTGTAAACAATTCGGGGAAAAGAATAAAATCTGTGTTATATTCTGATGCTACATCAATAAAATATTTTACCTGTTCAGAGAATTTTTTAAAAGATTTGATTCGCCTCATTTGATACTGCACAGCACAAATCCTAACTGGATTAGAAGAATGGTAATGCTTGATTTCCTTAGGGTGATAATTTATATTATTCCATTCAAGGTATGTAGCAAATCCTCCAGAATCTTCGTCCATTTCAAGATAATTATCTATTATTCTTTTCAGAACAAAACCATTGGCAATTTGAACTGTCAGGACAGGGTCAAATATTTCTTTAGTTGTTACATTATCAATATACTCCTCAACAGATAGCTTATCCTTATAGTTAACAAACCCAGGGATTCTTCCACCGAGAACTATTCTTCTTAAATTGTATTTTATAGCAAGTTCTTTTCTTGTATTGTATATTTGCCTTGAAAGACCATTACCCTGATATTCGGGGTCAACCATTATCTCGATTCCATATAATGTATCACCATCCGGATTGTGGTTGCTTATATAACCTCTATCGCTGATTTCATACCAATTATGTTCTTTATCATAAATTTCAATATCAACAATTAATGATGAAGAAGATGCAATAATTTTCCTTTTGTACTCAATACACATTTGTCCTTCTGGGAATATATTAATCTGATTTTGGATCTGCTCTTTTTTCCAGGGTTTCATTGTAGGGAAACATTTCATCTGTAGTTTAACAATATCCTCATAATCCTTTAAATTAATTTTCCGGATTTTAATATCGTCGGGAATAAAATCAGTATTTTTGCTTTTCATATATTTTATCTTCTTTTCTTGATTTTTAATAAATGCTATTTCTCTTCATAAACATTGGCGATTGATAAATCGATGAGAATTGACGTTCTTAAAACATTAATATTAATAAAATTAACCATAAGTGCGTGAAAATTTCTCTTTTAATTAAAAAAGTAATTGATTCTTCTTCAGTTTTAATTATTTATCAAAAACAATTTGCTGGCTTCTAATTTTATCTTTTGACATTACCACAACAGTATAAATACCATTGGGAACTGTACGATCAAAATCATCCTTTAAATCCCAAATTCTAATTCCGTTTGATGAATTCATATCAAGAATTATAACCCTTTGTCCTCTTGAATTATAAATTCCAACCATTAGATCAGCATCTTTTTGGTTATTAAATTCTATATTGATATTCTGATGATTAGTAGGATTTGGATAAACTAATAGCTCGGAATGTACATTTTCAAAACTGTAACTATCAATATTCGAAATTTTCGAAGGTTTATTAGATGAATCACCAGGTTGTGATACCAATTCAAAATTT
>CAIOZA010000033.1 GCA_903862655.1 uncultured Ignavibacteria bacterium | reverse complement strand
GAAACAAATTTTCTTAATTGGGGATTTATCCCCACAAAAAGATTAATTTCGACTAAAGTCGATGAAAAAAAATAGCACTTTTCCACGAGCTAAAGCTCGTGGCTATTGATTCCATAATAATTTAAAGAGAGTGAATCAGCCATGATTTTCATAGCGGGTTCCTGTATTCCCCTAATTCTTAATTCTCAATTTTCAATTATTAATTGATTCAAACTCCTACCGCTTCGCCGCATTTTATCGACTCAATCGCTGCAAATGTAGCCAACGTAACGGCTCTGATTACATCATATTCTATCGGCATTTGTGTGCCGTTGCGCATCGCTTCGACAGTTGCGGCAACCTCTTCGTTATGTCCCTTCTTGCCATTGTAGGTTTTTTTCGACTTCTTTCCTGCTCTGAAGAATTCGACTGATTCGAAATTATTCATCACAGCTGATGATGATTCGCAGTAAACTTCGCAGTATTCCTTAGGTTGCGATGAATCTCCGTTTGCCACATATTGTAGCGTTCCGACTGATCCGTCGCTGAACTTCACTGTGATGCACACATTATCATGATTGAAAGTCTGCAAATTCTGTGATGATATGCTTTCCGCATAAACCCGCACCGGTACTGCTCCGGTAAGGTATGCCATGGTATCTATGAAGTGGCATCCCTCTCCGATAATCCGTCCTCCACCCTGCTCAGGCTGGAAGGGCCAGGATGTTACAGGCGGCATTCCTGCATTGACGCGGTAACTTATGACCATTGGCTCTGTACGGGATTTGTAGAAATCTGAAATATCTCTGAAAGGCTTCGAGAATCTTCTGTTGAAGCCAACCATCACTCTGCCCGAGTGTTTGGCAACAGCTTCGTCGATTTCTGCCTGCTGTTCCAGATTGACGCACAGGGGTTTTTCGACAAATATCGGCTTACCTGATTTTACTGCATCCAATACAAACTGAGCATGAGTATCGTGTCTGGATGCACAGAAAACGCCATTGACTTCCGCATTATTTATCATTTCCGTAGAATCAGTTCCCGATAGTTTGAATCCGAATTTCTTCGCAGCTGTCAGAGCATTGACTGATGTCGATGTCGTTACTCCGATGAACTCAACTCCGCAGTCCTTCAGCGGTGGGAGAAGATTTGACTGTGCAAACGATCCTGCCCCAATAAATGCTATTTTCAGTTTATCTATTTTATTATTTGTTGTCTTAACTTCAATCGTTCTGCGTGTCGATTCAGCTCGTTCCGGATAGTTCAGCACTATTCCCAGATACGGCTCGTTCACCTTACCTGTGATCAGTCCATAAGCATCGACGGCATCTTTAATCTCAAATCTATGTGTTGTGAGCGACTTTACGTCGAGTTTACCCTGTGAAACAAGATCAAGTATCGACTGTAGATTGCGGTTCTCAGTCCATCTTACGTATCCGACGGGATAGTCGTGTCCGCGTTCTTCGTAGTTGGCGTCGTATCTGCCGGGACCGTAACTGCAGGAAATAGTAATATCAAGCTCTTTCTCGTAAAATGGCGAACGAGGAAGATTCATCGCAATTCCACCAACAACAACCACGCGAGACTTCTTCCTTGCTATATCAATAGCTAATTCTATCGGTTCGTTAGAACCTGTGCTGGCGGTGATAATAACCGCATCGAATCCCATCCCATTTGTGAATGCCATCAAACTCTTGGTCGATTCCTTCGAACTGGCAAAAGTCTCATCACATCCGTAGCTCTTAGCTTTAGCAAAGAGTGATTCGTTGATATCCAGTCCGGCAACGCGGCAACCTGATGCCTTCAACAGCTGAACAGTGATCTGACCGAGAAGGCCGAGACCGATAACGGCAACATTTTCGCCAAGTCTCAGGTCAGCCTGTCTGACTCCCTGGAGAGCAATTGAACCTAGAGTGGCATAGGAAGCTTCTTCGAAGCTAACACCTTCAGGAATTTTAACAGCAAGATTGCGTGGAACAGTAATAATTTCGGCATGAACAGCGAAGCCTGCTCCTGCACATGCTACCAGGTCACCCGGTGTGAATTCTGTGCAACGAGATTCGAGAACAACGCCTGCAGTGCTGTAGCCCAGAGTCTTGTAAGAATCAAGCTTCGAGAGAACCTTTTGCACAGTAGAGGCTAATCCCTCTTTCTTGACAAGATCCATCACCATTTTCACTTCTTTTGGCTGTTTCTTAGCCCTTTCCAGCATATTCGACTGAGTGTTGGTAACAGAAGTTTTCTCCGTACCGGCACTAATCAGTGAACAAACATTACGAACAAGAATACCACCCTCAATGCAAGCCGGTGCCGGAAGTTCTTCTACAAGCATCTGACCGTCTTTTTGATATTGAATAACCTGAAGCATATTATTATCTATTTCATGTTTATAAAACGCAATTCCAAGAATACAAATTTAGATAAAAATCATTAATTCATACCAAAATAGTGAGATTATGGAAAATCATGGAAGTATGGATTTTTGGATAGTTAAATTAAATCTCTATACAGATGTTGAAGAGAAAACATCTGAAACAATCTTTGAAATATCCCCCAATCCCGCCACAGATTTCATAGAAATATCGGGCATCAACCCCATGCTTAAGTATGGGGTTGAATACTCAAACATAAAAATCTATACTGTATTGGGAGAAATACAAACCACCCCTAACCCCACCCCAGCCCTGTCCGCAAGCAGGGATGGAGTTAGAATCGATATCTCAGGTTTGGCTCCGGGGATGTATTTTGTTCGGATTGGTGATAGAGTTAGCAAGTTTGTGAAAATGTAAATTTTAACGACTGGAAGTAGAAAAAAAGAACAATCAAAAAGTGGTTATTTTTTTGATTGTTCTGGTAAAGTTACAATTTATTTATGATTGATTTATTTCGTCAGGACTATCCGCTCATAGAACTTGTTCTTTCCGCAAGTAAAACGAATAAAGTATGTTCCACTTGGGAGTGTGCTCATGTCAACTTCTTTATTGACTAGTGCCTTATCGGATTGTATATTGGAATTCATAACTTTCGCACCATAAAGATCGAAAATTTCGATTGCTGTTTCGGAGCAGTTGGGTGATTGGAGTTCAATTCTTACAATTCCACTAGTCGGGTTCGGTGAGACAGAGATAATTGTCCCGGTAACGACTTCATTAACGGATTTGACGTTGAAATCATATTCTTCGGACATCTCGCTAATGCATCCCTGATCGCTGGTAACCTGAACATAATAAAGTCCGTCATCCACCAGGGTATAGAATTTATCGGTAGCACTATCAAGCTTAACACTGTATCTGAACCATTGGTTGCCAGTGTTAGCACTCGACACAAGTTGACTACCCACTCTTGTAATAATGGGTTTGTCGGGCACTTTATAAATAATCACCTGAATGGGCATAGTATCGAGACACCCGGTTAAGGAACTCACTTTAACGACGGTAATAGTTGCCGGTTTGGATGGGCCCCAAATAATATCGACAGAGTCTTGATTGGCTGGGCCCCTAATTTCACCACCGGTAACAATCCACTGTGTAGTTATGCCTTGTTCAGCAGCAACATGATATTGTTCGAGTGTATTCTCGCAAACTTCCTTTTTACCAATAATATTAACATTAGGGAGATTATTGATAACAATTGCAGTGTCAATTCCAGCTCCTTCTTCTTTTGGATCGGAAGCAACTACTCTGATTCTATAATTTTTTCCGGGCACAACATTCTTAGGTAGTTTCCCGATTATGGTGCCGGATGATGTACTCTTGAGAGAGCCGATGTCAATAGTTTTGAGAAAATTCCCCGCACTGTCGGACAGTTGTGCTGTAAAAACGTTAGCAGGCTGATAAACAACATTAGTTGTAAATCCAATAGTAATCTCTCCACCAGGGCAGAAAGACTTGCCGGTAACCACAGTTGATATAGCCGGCTCTTGCCCCTTGAAAGCACCAGAACCCAAAGTACCGCAATAAAGCTCTTGAGTCTGAGCTTGAGTAAGAGTCAAAATGTCTAAATTGGTAAGCCCGTCGTTAATATTTTGCCAAGTAACACCATTGTCATTGGACCGATATATTCCTTTTCCATAAGTACCGGCAACAATAGCACCGTTTTGAGTAACGATCAGAGAAAAAATTTGACTTCTTTCCTTAAGATCCAGCATTTTCTCCCACTTGTTGCCATTGTCAGTTGATCTCCAGACTTTGCCGTCTCTGGTTCCAAAGAAAACAATCCCATTGGAACGAATGGCGACAGAGTAGACATTCTGCCCGGGAGACATATTATTCTTCATCTCCTGGAATGTCTTGCCTTTTACGTCTGATCTGTAAAGACCGGACGACATCCCCACATAAATTTCTCCAGTAGAACGGATGGCAATGGCATTGACCGTGTTGTTAGTGTCTAATCCATTCTTAATTTGAGTCCAGGTTCCACCCTTGTTAGAGGAGAAGAACATACCGGAGTAAAGAGTGCCTGCAAATATAGCATTGGCATTGTAGGCATAAATCGTTTGAATAAATTTATCCGTCAAACCAGAGTTCACTTCTGTCCAGGAATTGCCCTTATTCGATGAGAAAAATATTCCACCCAGAGTACCGCAGAATAAATCATTGTCGTTGAGTACTCCAATAGAATAAACTTTAGTGTTCTTAAGTCCGGCATTAAGTAATTCCCAAGACGCACCACCATCGGTGGTTCTGTGGAGGCCTGCGACAGTGCCGGCATAGATAGCACCAGTCTGGCTAGCAATTATATTTACGTTTCCATTTAATGACTTATCAGTCTGTTTCCATATAATTTTCTGGCTCCAGGCTAATGAACTCACAATGAGGAGGAGTATAAGAAGAGTAGTAGATTTTTTCATCATAAAGTTTCCGGATATTTTTGAACTTGGATTTTTTAAGTTTGATCACACCAAAAAAATAATATAATGTATTATCAGTGAATTAACAATTAATTAACGAATAAGTTACAGGATAAATTTAATTATTTACAAAAAAGGCAGTACCAAAATGATACTGCCTGTAATAATTAAGTTATCTACTCTGATTTACCAGATTTCTTTATTCTTTAGATATTCATCAATTGCCTTAGCCGCTGTTCTGCCAGCCCCCATGGCAAGAATAACAGTGGCACCGCCAGTAACGATATCACCACCGGCAAAAACACCCTTTTTGCTAGATTTCATTGAAGCAAGATCAACGGTTATGTTACCCCAACGATTAACAACTAAATCAGGTGTAGTCTGGCTGATAATAGGATTGGATCCGTTACCGATAGCCACAACAGCAACATCGAGAGGAATTATCTCAATTGCACCATCGATTGGTACAGGTCTGCGTCTACCTGAAGCATCCGGCTCACCGAGCTCCATTTTCTGCATCCTCATCGATCTCAGCCATAAGTCATCATCGCCTATGAATTCAAGTGGGGCAGCTAATAGCATAAATTCAACACCTTCTTCTTTAGCATGCTTGATCTCTTCAATTCTTGCGGGCATTTCGGCTTCTGTACGGCGATAAACTATCATAGCGCGTTTAGCCCCAAGCCTGATAGATACTCTAACGGCATCCATGGCTGTGTTTCCACCGCCGAATACTGCAACAGTTTTTCCTCTAACATCGAACATTGGAGTATCAGATTCGGGGAATTTATATGCTTTCATCAGGTTCACTCTTGTGAGATACTCATTTGATGAGTAGACTCCGTTTAGATATTCACCAGGTATATTCATAAAATAAGGGAGACCTGCTCCAACGCCAATAAATAATGCATCATATTCAGTCAATAATTCATCAACAGTTCTTGTCAATCCTACAACGAAATTTGTAACGAACTTTACCCCAGCTTTTTGTAATGCAGCAACTTCGGCATGAACAATCTCCTTAGGGAGTCTGAATTCAGGAATACCATAAAGAAGGACTCCGCCAATTTCGTGAAGAGCTTCGAAAATAGTGACATCGTGACCGAATCTGATCAAATCACCTGCGCAGCTGAGACCAGCTGGACCACCACCGATTATGGCAATTTTTTTACCTGATTTTTCAGAAATTTCGGGAACCTGGATACCGATGTTTTCTCTTTCCCAATCAGCAACGAATCTCTCAAGATATCCGATCGCTACGGGCTGGTTCTTTTTCCCGATTATACAAACCTTTTCACATTGTTCTTCCTGTGGACAGACTCTACCGCAGACAGCAGGGAGAGCATTGTCACCCTTAAGAATCTTTGCAGCTTCTTCGTACTTTCCTTCAGTTATCATTTTGATAAAATCAGGAATTTTAACAGCAACCGGGCAACCGTCAATACAGAGAGGTTTTTTACATTGAATGCATCTTTCTGCTTCTTCTTTAGCGAGTTGAATTGTATATCCAAGGTTTACTTCACTAAAATTCTTGGCTCTAGCCTTACCATCCTGCTCGATCATGTGATGGCGTGGGATAGCCATTCTTTCTTTATTTGTTAACTCAGCCATTAGTCACCTCTACAGCCATTTTGTCAATATTACAAAAATGCTCGACAGCAACTTTTTCCTGAGACATGTACATTCTGTTTCTCTTCATCAATAAAGTGAAATCTACTGAGTGAGCGTCGAACTCAGGACCGTCGACACAAGCGAAGACTGTCTTGTTGTCCACCGAAAGCCTGCATCCGCCACACATACCTGTACCATCAATCATGACAGGATTTAAACTAACAACAGTGTGTATACCATACTTTTTTGTCAGGTTCGAAATAGCAGCCATCATGGGAATAGGACCAATAGCAAGGACGAAATCAATTTTTTTGCCACTATCAATCAGTTCCTGGAGTTTCCCGGTAACGAATCCATGATAGCCATAAGAGCCATCATCGGTAGTTGGATAAACTTCATCACAAACTGCTCTCATTTCTTCTTCTAAGATCACAAAGTCCTTAGTTCTTCCACCAATGATACTGATAGTGTGATTTCCGGCTTCTTTCAAAGCTTTGGCAGTAGGGAATGCTATAGCAGTACCCACTCCTCCACCGATGCTGACAGCTGTACCGAAATTTTCGATGTGAGAAGCTTTGCCTAATGGGCCTACAAGATCGTGAATGTCATCGCCAGCTTCTAGAGTATTCAAATGCTTGGTTGTTTTGCCGATTCCCTGTACAATTATTGTGATAGTACCCTGCTCGGTGCTTGAATCAGCAATAGTCAATGGGATACGTTCGCCTTCTTCGTGAACTCTCAGAATAATAAATTGTCCTGCTTTGCGCTTTTCAGCAATCAAAGGGGCATCTATCCTGAAAAGCTTGATGTCCGGTGCCAAAAAACGTGCTTCAATTATTTTGTTCATTTAATTTTACCTAACTTTTTGACCATAAATCAATTAAAAATTCATAGATATTTTTACGTTTTGAGTAGCCACAAATATAAGGAAAAAATAATTCAATATAAAATTTGATTGCCTTTATTAGGCTTATTTATAGACTATTTAACTCCAACAATTTGTAGTTTAGTCATGACTAAATCTATTTTGTATTTTTTTCCTTTTTATTACTCAGCTATTTGTTTAATTGTAATATTGTTAATATATTTAATTTCTTATTACTTGTAATTTTTAAAAATATGAATTATAAAATATTATTTGTTTTATCAATTCTGATTCTTTCTGCTGTGTTTACAGGATGTAAACCAAAACAGGAAGGATCCGAGGATGGAACACCAAAATATTCTAGCATCGAAAGGCTATCCAAATCTCAGTTTGCCGAGGGTGACACGATTGAACTCTACGGTAAAAAATTTGGGCCAGGACACGGGGATCAGTATCTCGAATTCTCCGGAGAGTATTCTGAAGATCCCAAGTACTTGAGTTGGTCTGATACGCTTATAAAAGTTATTGTACCTAAACGAGCAGCAACCGGAGAAATTGCTTTGAAGCATCAACTTAGCAATAATGTAAAATACACTGTAATTAAAGGATGGCTCTATCGTATAATCGATTTCCTTGTGAATATATCTTTGTTTGTAACCCTTCTATACATTTATCTGCGAATAAACAAAATCTGGAAACGTAAACACGAAAAAGAAGTGGCTGATTCACAGTCTCTGACCGGATTGTTTATCTATATCATAAACTGTATTCTATGGGTTAGTTATTATATTTTGGTCGAACCAGACGAAAAGAGCTTAATCGATACCTCTATCTACATCTTCGAAGGCTCTATTATGTTTCTCATTGGTACCGGTTTTTGGGTGAAGGGTCAGAGAAGTCAGGGTCTATGGTTGCTTATCAAGCAAGCTCTCCGACTTGAGCGCAAAGAAGCTGACTACTTATTGAAACGTGTGTTTAAGCCGCAGAATGCTGAAATTATAATATCAATTCTTCATCAGCTAGCTATGATAGACGAAGAGCTAGATGAGAAGGAATTGAAGATGATACAAGCTTTTGCAAAGGATTGGAACATAGATTATTCTATCGATAAGCTAAACAAGGAAAGAGCTAAGGATACCGAGAATAACTTTATACGTTTGAGGCAAAGCCTAATAAGTTACCTTGATCGTGAACCGCCAGCCGAGCAAGCAGCTCATCTCAAGGATATGGTTCAGCAGATGATAAAAGCAGACAGCAAAATAACTCATGAGGAAGAATTAATATCTGACGAACTGTCGGGTATAATCGAGACATATTTAACTCAAGATTCGAATCTTTCGCGATTTCATGTTATAATCGTGCCTCAACATACAGGACATGAGGCAAAAATTCTTGAATTACTCCCCGATTCTGTCAAGATTCAAACAGCCGGAGGTATCGCATATTCCATTGGCACATTCTATTCTCATAAATATGCCGAAATGATTTGCCGTCAGTTCCGTAAGAACAATCTTTTCACAATAGTATATTCACCTGAAGAAAATGACGCAGTAATTATTACTGATGAATAATATTGATTTGGTAAAAATAAAATAGAAATATGTTTCTAAATTTTTGGTAAATTTGTAATCTATTATATTTTAATTTCATATTTACTTGGAGTTTTTTAAAATGACAGTTAAAACAATCATTTTTGCATTCATTGCAACATTTGCCATTACCGCATGCGGTAACAGCGGTTCTAATCCAAATCCCGGTTCACCGAAAGCCTTTATGGATTCTGTCAGTTACATGATAGGATTCAACATAGGTTCACAGATGGCAAAAGATTCATTAGATATCAAAATGGACTTCTACATCAAAGGCTTAAACGATGCCAAGAAAAACGATACAACATTCTTATCACCAAAATCAATTCAAGGTGTGGGTCAGAGATTCCAGGAAATGTTGATGAAGAAACAAGAAGAAAACAAGAAGAAGGAAGAAGCTAAATTGATGCAGGAAGCATCCGGCAACAAAGAAAAGTCAGCAAAATTCCTTGCAGAAAACAAGAACAAGCCAGGTGTTAAAGTGACCGAATCCGGTTTACAGTATGAAATCCTTAAAGAAGGCAACGGCAAGATTCCAAAGGCAGACGATATGGTTAGCTTCCACATCCGTGCTTATCTGACCGATGGTAAGAAGTTTGATGACTCATACGAAAAGAACCAGCCAATTAAAATTGGCGTAAAAAGCCAGGTGAAAGCATGGGAAGAAGCATTCCAGAAGATGAAAGTCGGCTCAATCTGGAAACTATATGTTTCTCCTGAGCTAGGATGGGGTGAACGCGGAGTGCCGCCAACAATTCCACCTTCGACTGTTACAATTTTCGAAATCGAATTGGTCAGCATCGATGGTAAAGCACCTGAACAAAATAATGCACCGACACAACAGATTGAACCGATTAAACCTGTAAAATAAGATCTATATAAATAGAATTTACAAAATGCTACACTGCAAAGTGTGGCATTTTTTTATTGATAGTTCATAGATTCATTTCTTGTGAGATATCTGAAAATTCTTTAAATTAATACTTTGAAGCAATCAATTCACTCAGATAGATATTCTTATGAAGAAAATCCGCAGAAACATTAGTGCCGGCGAAGCCCCCGAGAAAGTCATCTTCATAGGTGACAAAAAAATGGATAAGACAATTATCAGACGGCTTTGCTACTCTCATGACAATGTTCACGAAACTATACTTGACGATAAACGCGACATGTCGGAATTTACCCGTTGCGATGGTATCAGCTGGTTTCAGGTATATGGTGTGCATGATGTGGAACTGCTTTCAATGCTTGGCAAGAGCTTCGATATTCACCCTCTTATCCTGGCAGACATTGCCAACACAGAACACAATCCCAAGATGGACATATTCGATCATCAGATATTCATCGAGCTAAAGCGTATGACCTACAATGCGAAAACACGCATTGTTGACTCCGAGCAATGCTGCCTCCTGCTTGGAAAGAACTATGTAATGTCATTTCTCGAAAGGGATGATGATGTTTTCGATCCAATTATAAAACGAATCAAATCAGGTAAGCAAAAGATTTCATCTGCTTCTTCAGGCTTTCTTGCCTATTCGCTTATAGATGTTATTGTCGACGATTACTATTCCATTCTGGAGCAGATTGGAGAGGATATCGAAGATCTCGAAGACACAATCATCGAAAAGCCTACAATCAAGGATATAGAGAAGATTCATAGTATAAAACATTCACTGATCTATCTTCGCAAGGCAGTCTGGCCCCTGAGGGAAGTCGTCAAAAAGTTCGATGTTGAAGCTGCTGATTTCTACGATAAGTCCGACTATATATATCTACGCGATCTTTACGATCATATTATCCAAATCATCGACACAGTCGAGACTCAGCGCGAAATCCTCGCAGAGATACTCGATATCTATCTTTCCTCAGTCAGCAATAAATTGAATCAAATAATGAAAGTGCTGACAATTATCTCAACTATTTTCATCCCTTTGACATTCATCTCAAGCATTTATGGTATGAACTTCAAATTTATGCCTGAACTCGAGTGGCAGTGGAGTTATCCTATCCTGGTGACATCTATGCTCATTATATCAGGTGTGATGTTATTTATGTTCAAGAGAAAAGGGTGGTTTAGCTAAACAGTTTGTAAAGTTTATAAAGTTATAAAGTTGAAAGTTTGTAAAGAGGTTAACCATTATAAAATTATTAAATTTTGCTATTTTTCTCATGATATTCGGTTTTGTTTCTTGCTCGAACAGGATTGAAAAGAAAACTTATTATCCGAACAATATTTTGGATGAACATTATTTTGAAAAAGACGGGAAGAAAGATGGTCCATCTAAACTCTATTATGAGAATGGTAAGTTAGCAGGCGAAGGAAACTATGAAAATGATTTGCAAGTTGGCGAATGGAAAACCTATTATGAAAATGGGAGCTTGCTCAGTGTTGTTAATTATGTTTTAGGGTTGCAAACTACATTTGATGCCTGGGATCAAAAAGGAAATCATGTTATAGTGAATGGGACTGGTACTCTTACCATTTATTATGATAATGGTAACCCAAAGCTACAAACAACTTATAAAAGCTTTAAAATAACTGGAAAACTTACTAAATGGTTTGAGAATGGTAAAATGGAAGAAGAGATAGAATTCAAATATGGAAAGATTATAAGCTCAAAATTATGGGACAAGGATGGGAATCTGTTGAATGAAAACAAAAATGAAATGGAATAATAAATAATCAATTCACAACAATACCTGTTTTTAGTATCTCGGCTAAAATACTGGCTGATTCTGCACTTTCAATTTCGTCAATGAAAAAGCATCTTGGCTCAAATCTTAAATCAATATTCTGGGCAATTTTATAAAGATTTTTTGTGATAGCAAAACGACCCCCATCATTGCGACCATTGAGTACAACCGCAACGTCAATATCACTCATACTATTAGCATATCCTTTAGCATAAGATCCATAAAGAATCAACCTGTTGACATCATACTCAGATGACACAAGTTTTAAAAACTTAGGTATAAGTTCTTCAATTATGTATTCTTTTTCAGTCATTAATTGTATTTCTATTACTCAAGACCTATAAGTCATTGGTACACTACTAATAATAAGTTTCTATCATAGATGAAAATAAAATCTTTGTGTCATTCCGGGCTTGTCCCG
>CAIOZA010000032.1 GCA_903862655.1 uncultured Ignavibacteria bacterium | reverse complement strand
CGATTTCTCAATCAGGCTTTTTAGCTTCCACTATATCTTTAGAGCTATTATTTGCGGAAAGGGTGGGATTCGAACCCACGGTACCCGTAAGAGTACAACGGTTTTCGAGACCGTCCGATTCAACCACTCTCGCACCTTTCCAGTGGTTTTTTGCTTCTTTTGTATTAATCCAAAAGATTAGATTAGCAATTTAAGAAAATATTTAGAATTTTTTACGGAATTCAGTTATAGAACGTTACTTTGGGAGTGCTATTCCACCCATTCTACCTTCAATAAAACCTACCCGACTCTCGATATATGAAGTTGGTTCAGCAGGAGACCATCTTCTTGGATTTGGCAATACAGCTGCCAATAAAGCGGCTTCACGTTTTGATAATAATTTTGCTGATTTACCAAAGAATCTTTGCGATGCAGCTTCAACTCCATAAATACCATCACCGAATTCTATAATATTAGCATATACTTCAAGTATTCTCTTTTTCCCCCAGACAAATTCTATCAATACTGTGAAATATGCTTCCAAGGCTTTCCTTATATATACTCTACCATGCCAGAGAAATGTGTTTTTGGCAGTCTGCATGGTTATTGTACTAGCCCCTCTCATCTTTCTGCCCTTTAACTTTTCATTATATCTCTTGGCTGTTTCAATAGCTTGCCAGTCGAATCCATTATGACGAAGAAATTTTGCATCTTCTCCAGAAATCACAGCTCTAAAAAAATTTGGTGAGATTTCATCATACGAAACCCAATTTTTTTCAATTGTTACATTGTTTCCTTCGAACCAACCTTCAAAAACTCGTATGACCATGATTGGAGTAAATGGTGGTGGTATAAATTTGTAAAACAGAACAATAAATATTGATGAACCAAAGAAAATGGCTATCGAAATCAATATTAATCTGATTATTTTTCTAAACATTATCTTCAGTTTTATCAATCAAGTTCAAACAATACTCAGATTAATTTTCAACAATATCACCAATAATCATAGATCCGCAGGACTTTGTCATCTCCAAAACACGGTCAACATTATTCTTATCAGTGATTAAAATCATGCCTACACCTAGATTGAATACATGTCTCATTTCCTCATCGGATATTCCACCTTCTTTTTGGATGAGTTTGAATATAGGAGGAACTTCCCATGAATTCCAATTTACATTCAGCTTAATTCCTTCATGCATAATTCTTTTAGTGTTACCAATCATACCTCCACCTGTTATGTGAGATATCCCGCTTAACAATTCATTGTCGAGCAACGGAGTGACATGATGAAGAAAAGACTCATGAACAGCTAATAAAGCCTCGGACAGAGTGGAGCCCAATTCTTCGAAAAAAGTATCATGTTTGTACTTTGGAAAGAGAACTTTCCTTGCGAGAGAATAGCCATTTGTTTGTAAACCTGTTGATTTCAATCCTATCATAACATCACCGGGAATAATTCTACTCCCATCAATAATCTTATTTTTATCTACTATGCCAACGATAGTGCCTGACATATCGTACTCAGATTCTTTATAAATTGAAGGCATTTCAGCTGTCTCACCACCAATTAGGGCACAACCATTCTGGCGGCATGCTACAGCGAAACCACTTATCACCTGCTCAGCAACAATTGGATTTAGTTTTCCCGTAGCAAAATAATCCAGAAAAAACAATGGTCTTGCTCCTGAACAAAGAATATCATTTACGCAATGATTAACCAAACACTGACCAACAGTATCGTGTTTATCTGCCATAAATGCAATTATTAGTTTTGTTCCAACACCATCAGTACTGGCTACGAGGACAGGGTTTTCGATACCTGGGAATTTTGCTTCATAAAATCCGCCAAACAATCCAATATCTGTCAGAACATTCTTGTTAAAAGTAGATCTGACTAATGGTTTGATTCTATTTACTGTTTCTTCACCGGCTTCTATATCAACACCGGCTGTCTTGTAGTCTAATGCCATATTAAATATCTAGTTTTTCATAATTTAACATCGTCAAAAATACTCAATTTAGTAATGATTTTTTTAACATTTTTTATAGGTAGCCATTCATTCGTGCTTCTTTCATCAACTTTGCCACCTTTTCTGCTTGAAGAATAAAGGTTTCCAGCCTGGCTTCAATTAATTGAGGGAATACGTTACCATCGGTTTCAATAGTCAAAAAAGGTAAGTTCATTTTTCTATTGAATAACTCCGGTAAGTCGTATTTTGGATTTATTAACCTACCTGCTTCAATTTTATTTTCTATTTTCATTTCTGGCAGTGAAACAGCTTCAGTAAATCGAGTAGGCATACAACCAAAAGGACCAAGATTGATGACCCCACAGTATTTTTCTATTGTTTCGTGAAGAGCTGTACCCAGAGTTAATCCTGGTTCTCCCTTATATTCAATGGGAATAACATGCTTGCTATGATCAATCAGAGGTTTGATTTTAGTTCGGCTGAATTTGTAATACCCGGTTTTAGCCAATATTCTTTTTATACGATATTCAGCCATTCTCATATAATAAACACGAATATATCTTTCAAGTTTTTTCGTGATTGATGTATCTGGTTCGAGAAGCTTTTGCTTAAGTAAATAATCAACGTAAAATACCCATTCGGATATATACGCATCCTTCAATATAAACCCATGCTTAGCGAAATGTTTATTAA
The DNA here is from genome assembly GCA_903862655.1 of uncultured Ignavibacteria bacterium. Taxonomy (GTDB): domain Bacteria; phylum Bacteroidota; class Ignavibacteria; order Kapaibacteriales; family UBA2268; genus CAIOZA01. The sequence goes on along the minus strand of CAIOZA010000032.1, from coordinate 15,409 downwards.
GCCATTTGTGAGAGAAATGATCACGACGCACATAAATTTCTCCGCACAAAGCTATGTATTTTGCTTCGGTAATCGGTAATCTGCTTCTAACTCTATCTCTAATATCAAAAGCAAACTTCTTTAATTCATTGTAAATTTTATCAGGTTTTGAAGCCATAACATAGCAGAGTTTTGCAAATCCTTCATTGAAAATATTTACACCCTTTTCTGGATCAACAGAATGAGCCATGATACCGGAACGAATGTCATCCAAAACATCACTAATTAATACAGCCTGAATACCTCTCATAGCGAAATTTGGACCCAGACCGGCAAATCCATCTTCATTCATTAATGTAAGTGTAGTAACATTTTTTAATTTTTTTCTTTTAATCAATTCACGCAGGTACACAGGATATTGCCCCAATCGACAATTGCCGGCACCCTGCACGATAAAGAAGGCTACATTTTGTTTACCATCCCACCTGTTTTCCAGGTAATCTACTAATGCTCCAACGCAAAGAATAAGAGGAAGACACTCTTTACCGCTAGTATTAGCCCGACCATATTTCAGAATATCCTGATTACCTTCAGGCATAGCGATTGCATTAAATCCCTGGCTTTTAAGTGACGAAGCAAATAAACCTGCGGTCAGATCACCCATTGATGGAATTAATATATCAATACTTGGATCCTTAAGATTTATCTTTTCACCCTCAGATGTCACAAAAAATGCAGAAGTTTCTGTAAATTCAATTTTTGCCGGAAAAAATGGTTCTTCTTTTCTGGATTCAATTTTTTCATAGATTTTTCTATAATTCCTGATTATATCCAGGGCTGCGTCAATTCTTGTATTCACACCGGCATCAGCAGTATGCCCGTCTAATTCGAGTGTTAATGATGGCTTTGAACCCATTATAGACCTGAAAGATGTTAATAGCATCGAATCAGGACCACAAGAGTAATTTGAAATATATGTTGCAAATAGTTGATTGTTATTTTTAATGATGGGTGCAACTTTTAGAATTTTCTTCCCTGATTCCCAATACTGATTATCGTCAATTGATTCATGAGTATAATTTAGCATGTCATAAGGTATTACATAAACCCCTCTTGATGCAAATTTTCTTGGAATTCCTTTATTAGTAAATTCCGTAAATGCATTATATGGTCTCCCGACAAGAACAATTGCCATTTCATCAGGATTTTCCTTTAGAAATTCAACAAATTCCTTACCCATTGAAAATAATTCTTTAGAGAAATCTTCTTGCATCCTGACAGATGTTCTGTACGCTTTGGAACACTCATCTGAATTGACTCCGAGTTCCTTGCCCATTTCAATGAATTTACTTTCCTCTTTATCCCATCCATTACCGAAGTTTAAAAAAGGAGTAAGAATTTTTCTATCTGTTAAATCTTCCTTGAATGCTTGTTTTAGATAGAATGGTTCTCCACTAACAAAAACACAGGTACAGTTGAAATCCAATCGTTGATTTACTTCTCCTTCGACATGCATTTCAAATATCTCCGGAAGAAAAAGATAATCTGTTCTTTTTTCAAGCAAATTTTTAAACAAACATAAGGATACCTGGGCGGGATAGCAGAATGATGTCATTTCATATTCCAAACCCTTTTCATCTGACTCATCAGACATTATTACTTTGAACCCCAGTTGATTAAAGAAATTATAAAATAATGGGTATAAAGTAAGTGTATGAAATGATTGATTCAGTCCTACTATTTTAGCATCAGGATTGATCCCATAATCCGGAGCATACTTACCGAACATCAATTGTTGTCTTCGTTTCACAAAATCAAACTTGTCAGTATCAATATGCATCTGGTTAATCAGATTGTAATATTTATTACATGCTCCACCAAAAGGATAATTCTTACCAAGTACCTCTATGGTGTTAATCGAGCAGCGAAGGTCACATTTTTCTTTACCACCCATACATGTAAATGTTTTTTTCTGATTTACTTCCCTCTGAGAAAGTTCCATTAAATCATAATCATTACGATGCATCAGTTTAAGCTCAATTTTCTCCTTTACTTCTAATGCCACTCCAAATGCTCCCATCAAACCAGGTTCGGGAGGAACTATAATTTGAACTCCGGTTAATGCCGCCATAGCTATTGGTATGGCTTTATTGTAACAAACTCCACCCTGCATAAACACTTTGTTGCCAATGGGTCTGTTACCTTTTACTCTATTAACATAATTCAAACAAATAGAATAAACAAGCCCACCCAGAATATTCTCTCTGCTTATATTCTCATTTTGAGCCGTTTTTATATCTGAATTAATGAATGCTGAACATTGATCACTAAAGTTTGGTGGAGTGTCCGCTTCCAAAGCATATTTTTCAATATCCTTTACATTTATTCCAAGTGATTCGTTAGAAGCTTCTTCAATAAACGATCCTGTTCCGGCAGAACAGGCTTCATTCATTGCATAATCAGCAGGAACCTTATTAACGATATATGTGTACTTGGCATCCTGACCACCAATTTCAAAAATTGTGTCTACTTCAGGATCGAAAAAAACAGCTGCTGTGGCATGAGCAACTATCTCGTTAATTATCCCATCAGTAAGTGCATGCAATCCGGCTATCTGTCTTCCTGAACCTGTTGTACCTATTCCAATAATTTTTATTTTTTCGGGAATTTGATTTAGTAATTGAGAATAGCAGCTTCTACTTGCCACGATTGGATTGCCATAAGTATATAGATAAACAGAACCTAAAATTTTATTGTCATTTATTCTAACAATTACAGCTTTTGTGGTTGTTGAACCTACATCCAACCCTAATACACATTCGTCACCATCTACAGCCTTACCTCTTGCTAATTCCTTGAATATAACTTTATCTTTAAAATTTTTTAGAGGAGGATGAAATACAAACGAACTTTCCTTTGTTTCAAGTATATCTTCAAAAGAAGAGAATGCAACAACTTTATTTTTTGATGCAAATATTGAGGCACCTAATGCTTCAAAGTATGTAGAATATTCAGAAATTACAATATCGGGAATTTTTTCATTCAAATATTGCATCATCAATTTATTCTTAGTAACTCCCCCAATTAGAAGAACTTTTCCAGATTTTACTTTCTTTAGTAATTCCTCTACTTTTTCAGCCATCATAGAAGCCAGCCCAGACGTTACTTCATCTTTAGGAACACCTTTATTCAAAGCATGTGTGCAATCAGACTTACAGAAAACAGAACATCTCCCTGAGACTTTATATGGAATTGTATCGTTTGGTATTAAAGCAACTTTTGATATGGGTAAATCCATTCTGCTAATCTGTTGCATAAAGAATTCGCCTGTACCAGATGCACATTGATTTTTTGTTATTACATTTGATATTTTATGCTCATCATCGAGCATATAAACCATGAAAGTCTCACCACCAAGAGATGCAATTGCAGAATAACTTTCATTAGAGCTATTAAAATAACTAAAAGCATATTCGGTTGCTTCAGGTTCAGAAATTGAAGTCAGATTTACTAATTTTCTAAACTTTCTACCAGTTATAGCTGTAGGATATCTTTCCGGATTAAAAGCGATGAAGTTGTCGAGGAATGCTTTCTTCGGTTCTCCATTATGATCTACTTTTAGTGTTTTATCAATGAGTAAATTACTATTCTCATTTGTCAGCCTGACAAAAGAAATAGAAGATGCCCCTAGACACACGCCTATAAATTTATTTAACATTGATTTTATCTCTTGAGAATGTTTTAGGGTTAGCGGACAGCTTCCCATTCCTTAGATACTGATCGGTTGAACATCATAACCGAAATTGAATTAATAAGCCATGAGAATATTATTCTTAGATAGCCATAACGCCTGAATCTACGAGGCGATTCATACACGACAATATCTCTAGAAAATCCTATTTTGCCATGTTTTGCTATTCTACTGTAAAAATCAAAATCCTCACCGGCTGTTAACTGAGAATTGTATCCACCGGTTTTTTTGAAAATTCCAGCTTTTACTATCTGGCATTCTCCCCTACCCATGCCCATACCGAGAGAATTTAAGAACTGAACGTAAGCATTGTGTATAGTATAGAAAAGTGTATCTTTGAATATTTTTTGATCAGGGTGTACTGTTACTGTACAAGCTAATGCATCAAACTTAGTAATTTTTGAATCAGAATTTAGCCAAGAAGATATTTTTAAGAAAAATAGGTCAATATTTTTAGGGACAGTATCGCCATTAATAAACACCAAAATATCACCGTTTGCAATTTCAGCACCTTTATTCCTGCCTTCAGCTATTGTTTGTCTTCTCTTTTCTTTATGAACAGTAATTTTATCTGCATATTTCTCAGCAATTTCAACAGTGCAATCACTACTGCCTCCATCACTAATAATTAACTCTACATTATATTTTTTTAAAATGCTTCTTGTGTATATTTGAAGAGTTTGATCTAATATCTTTTCTTCCATATAAACCGGAATAATCAATGATATAAGCGGTTTAACTGTTTTGGCATTATCAATGATTAATGGCATAACTGATCGTTTGGAAAGATCATTGCCATTCTTAAAAACTAATGCTTTTTGAAGTATATTTTCGTTTGGTCGTGACAATTATTGAGTCTGGTTATATTTATAAAAAATAAAATTAACATAAATCATTGAAAAAAAGAAAAAAGAAATGGATAATTTTCTTTCAACCCTTTCAAATTATTAGAATCTTATGTTTCCTATTTTTATTGGAAAAGGAAATGTAAGATAGAATCTTGTCGTTCTTCCAATAGCTATTGTTGGTGAAGGTAAAATTTTAAATTGATTAAGAGTTTGCTTCAACCAATTCCAAAATGATCCGCCATCAGGGAGTAATTTAACGAGATTATAGTCTAATCCTATCAATACTGTCCTATTTCCCCATGCTGCAGCAGAAACTGGTTCAGAGATAACTGGATCACAACTGTGACCACGATATCCATCAGAGCATAAACTAAAAACAGCATAACCTACGCTTAATTCAAGAAAATCAGGCCAATAATTTTTTAATTTATTCGGTAATAGGTTATGTACATTTATTGACATCCAAAATGTCTGTGCACTGTAATCATCAATAAATGATTCAGCTTCCCATCTGTTTTTTTCGCCTATCCAGCTTGGTTTAACGTACATGAATTTAGGTTGGAAATTTTGAAGAACGGGTAAATAATGTTGAGCAATAAAATAGGCAGAACCTGCAATATCGGCATACCAGTCAGAAGGTGAAAAACCAAAATCTACACTATAACCATCTAATATCTCTACATAAGTTGTATATAGCAATCCAAGTGAGCCACCTAAAACGTGAGAAAGGTCATACCCAAAGCCGGTTGACATAAAGACTTGACTCATGAAATATGAGGGCATATAAGTACCATAAAAATGTCCGAATTTATCAGCACCTAGTGAGTATTGATAGTCTTCTGCGATTCGAAATTTTGGTGATACATTTTTCCAGATAGTGCTTTGCTGCATTTCATGTTGAATAATAAATAATCCCGTTAAGGTAGCGCCAAAAATTGCAGCAGAAACTGGCTTGATTTTTGTTAATCTCATTGGCAATGAACCGTCAATTAAATATCGACGGGTATCAGCAAACATAAACTCATTTGTTGATATTTGATTTATGGTGTCTTGGATTGAAGTTAAAGCTTTTTGCTGGCTTTGTCCAGAATCATTCAAAGTTTGTAAGAATGAATCATTAGCAATGTCCAATGAATCGTTTGCATAAAGATGATTTAAGCAAGCAACAAAAAGCAAGATATATAGAGTGTATTGTTTCATAATGTATTTTAAGTAGTTAAAGAAGTACAAAAATAAAAGAAATATATATTTTATTGATATATTTTATGTTAATTTAGAAGGAAAATAAATAAGTATGTATTTTGATAATAAATAAGTCTATGTAAATCAATAGGAATTGATGGAAGAATTTGCCACAAAACTAATTCATTACCGTGAGAGTTTGAATTTAACAATTCAACAGGTAAGTGAAAAAACTAAGATCAGGCCTCATATTTTACTGGAGCTTGAGAATGGTCATTTTACTTTCCTGCCTCCTGCTTACATGAACTCTTTCATAAGAACTTATGCTTCATTTTTAAAAATACCTGATGACGAAATTGAGTATCTGATCGAATCATTAAAATCTACATCAAATTTTAAAAAGCCTGCAAATTACAAGGCAACACAATCTGATGAAATGAACTCACAATATGACTATCAGAATCAGAAAACGCCAGTTTTATCCAAAAAGATGGGATCATTAAAAAATTCAAACATTATTAATTATTTGATATATTCCGCATTAGGTCTTACAATTGTTGTACTTATTTATATTACATTTTTCATGGACGGCAGCGAAAAACGAAAATTTTCCGGAGAGAAGGAATCTCTAGGACCCGACACTGCGGTCATAAAAAACCAAGGAAAAGCAGTAGAAATGAATTTAAATTCTCAAGATAGCATTATTCTTGAAGCTGTCGGTAAAGACACTGCATGGATAAGAATAATAATCGATGGACAAAAGATGGATCAGCTTACGATATATCCTGAAATGGAAAAGAAATGGTCTGCAAAAGAGTATTTTCTTTTGTCAATTGGAAATGAAGGCGCCGTGATTTTCAAAAAGAACGGAGTTCAGTTACCACAGTTTGGAACTAAGGGGACAATCATTAGGAACATAAAAATAACAAGAGAAAAAACTGATATTCCTTCTTCACCTTGGACAGGCAAGTCTGATTCAACTTACACAAGAAAATCAAGAGTTAAAAAACAGGAAGAAAAAAAGCTGCCTATGAGGTTAATTGATCCATCACCTATAAACAATCAAAGGACTAAAATTAAAAATTGATTAGCTAAATCCCGGATTTAACAATATCATGAATTCTAATTACACCAACTACTTTTTTATCTGAATTTACTACGGGTAAAACATTTATCTGACTCGTTCTATTTTCCATCAATCCTAATGCTTGACCCAATAACATATCAGGCGAAACTGTAATCGGATTTAATGTCATAACATCCGATGCTAAAACACTACGAATATCATCTACTTTCTGAAGAACCCTACGGACATCCCCATCCGTAATTATTCCTTTCAATTCTTTTTCTGAATTGACTATACAGACACAACCAAGAGATTTGTTAGTGGTTTCAATAATCGCTTCTCTGAAAGAAGAAGACTCTGTTACTAATGGAATTTGTTCATTGGTATGCATAACTTCTCTCACAGCTAAAGTAATATTTCTTCCAATCTGTCCCAATGGATGCTGCCTTGAAAAATCTTGAATTGTTATGTCGTTAATAATCATTACACAAGTGGCTAAGGCATCGCCAATAGCAAGAGTAACTAAAGCACTAGACATTGGAGCCGTATTGAGAGGACATCCTTCTTGTTCCACATAAGCATTGATTGTATAATCAGCATTATGCGAAAGAAAAGAATCAATATTACCTGTTATAGCGATTATTAATGCTCCTCTTCCTTTCACGTAGGGCATCATTTCAATTATTTCCTGAGTGGATCCACTTTTTGAAATGAGGATAACAACATCGCCATTTTCTATCATACCAAGATCACCATGCATAGCATCAACTGGATGCATAAAATAAGATGGCTTCCCAATTGAAGCAAAAGTAGCGGCTATTTTTCGCCCGATCAAACCTGATTTTCCAACACCCGACACAATAAGTTTATTTTTTGATGCTAATAGTATAACAATTTTTGAAAAATCAGTTGTTAAATTATTTTTTATTAGAGTTAATGATTCAATTTCTATATCTAATAACTTTCTAGCTTCGGATAATATCAGGTCATTACTCATTACTATTGCCTTAAATTTTAAATATGGTTTGCTAATATTTTATATTATGGATTAAAAGTATAAGCATTTTGTAATAATTTTAGATTTCAATTTAAACAAATATTTTATAATTTACATTTTTTGAGATTAATCTAAAGTTTGCACCGTACCAGAAAATAATCGAACAAAAGGTCATCAAAATGATTGCTTTCATATTTATAGTTGCACCTTGAAGATTCACAAGGGACATTAAATATCATCATATAGAAGATCAACAAGTATAAATAAGGAATGGCAAATTACCAATAATGCACGACTATAATCGTTATCTTCAAATTACAAATACAAAGAGTTACAATCTTGGCTAAGAAAATAGAATTAAACAATTCATTACTCAAATCTAATATTCAATTCCAATCCTTGAAAATTATCGAACCAATTTTACAAGCAATTGAAGAAGAAGGTTATACTATACCAACACCAATCCAGGAGCAGGCTATTCCTATTGTTTTACAAGGAATTGATCTTCTTGGATGCGCTCAAACCGGAACAGGTAAAACAGCTGCATTTGCAGTTCCAATATTACAGATATTAAGTGCAAATAAACCTTATGGAAGAACCAGAAAAATCAGAAGTTTGATTGTTACTCCAACACGAGAACTTGCAATTCAAATTGAGGAAAGCTTTAAAGCTTACGGAAGATATACAGGATTAACAACTACTGTTGTATTTGGTGGTGTGAACCAAAATCCTCAAACATCGGCATTAAGATCCGGAGTTGACATACTAATTGCAACTCCAGGTAGATTATTGGATTTAATAAACCAAGGATTTATATCATTACGTGATGTAGAAATATTTGTCCTTGATGAAGCAGATCGTATGTTGGATATGGGATTTATCCACGATGTAAAAAAAATGTTATCAATGCTTCCGAAAAGAAGACAGTCTCTTTTCTTTTCTGCTACTATGCCACCTGAAATTGTAAAGCTTGCAGGCACCATTTTGCATAATCCTTCTCAGGTTTCTGTAACACCTGTTTCATCAACAGTGGATATTATTCAACAATATATTTACTATGTTGACAAGGGAAATAAAAATTCTTTATTAGTTGAAATTCTAAAAGACAAGAGTATAAAGACTGCTTTGGTATTTACACGAACAAAGCATGGTGCCGATAAGGTTGTAAAAATTCTTTTGAAAAATGATATTAAAGCAGAGGCTATTCATGGGAACAAAGCTCAAAACGCCAGACAGCGTGCTTTAACAAATTTTAAAGAACAAACAACAAGAGTGTTAGTGGCTACTGACATTGCAGCACGTGGAATTGATGTTGATGATTTAGAATTTGTTATCAATTTTGAAATCCCTAATATTGCCGAAACATACGTTCATCGTATAGGTAGAACTGGAAGAGCCGGAGCGAAAGGTACTGCTTATTCATTCTGTGATGCCGATGAGAAAGCTTATTTGCGAGATATTGAAAAATTGATAAACAAAAAAATTCCTATTATTGATAAACACCCATTCCCTTTGATAGATAATTTTCCCGTAAAAGAACCCGTTCAACAACGTGGTAAAAGAGATTTCGGCCACTCAAGACCGAAACCTACCGAAATAAATAAGCCTAAAAAACTGTTTAGTAAATCTCGAAATAGCAGATAGTATTAATTATTATTAATTTTTTTGCATGTTAAAACACGACTTACGTAAAGATGAAGAAATTGATCAAGTTTTTATTGAAGACAATACTTTTGATAATATTGATTTGAAAATAAATCCACTTTTGAAAGGTGAATATGAAAACTGCAGCTTTCTAAATTGCGATTTTTCAAATTATAATTTTGCGGATTTTTCTTTTCTAAATTGCGATTTTTTGGTTTGTAATTTTAGTTTGTCCAAATTGATAAGGACAGCATTAAGAGATGTGAAATTCAAAGACTGTAAAATGCTAGGCTTAGAATTTGAAAATTGTAATGAGTTTGGCTTAGCATTCAGTTTTGAAGGATGCAATTTGAACAATTCTTCATTTTTTAAAACAAAAATTAAAAAGACCACCTTCATAAACTGCCAACTTATTGAAGTTGACTTTTCGAATTGTGATTTAAACAGTTCTCTATTTGAAAACTGCAACCTAACCAGAGCTACTTTTGAAAATACCATTTTAGAAAAGACTGATTTCACAACCTCATTCAATTACTCAATAGATCCCGAAATCAACAGGATTAAAAAAGCTAAATTTTCCCTGTTAGGATTAGTTGGCCTTTTAGATAAATATGATATTGAAATTGATGCTAAGAATTAGTTCGGAACCAAGAATAGAATAGCTGAACTTTGGAAAAGTTTCATGTCAAGACTCCATCTCATTCCCAACAAAATTTGTACAAATCTTTACATCATACAATCATACCTGCATTCTTACCTAATTAATTTTAATACCAATTCAAAATACGATAAATGGGCAGCATTTGCAGTATCGGACTTTGCCAAAGTTCCAATTGGTTTTGAATGTTTTACATTTGATTCCGGTCTTTACTCAGTGTTTCTATATAAAGGGCGAGCAAGTATGTCTGCTCCTGCATTTCAATATCTATTTGGTACTTGGCTAGCAAAATCAGAGTACCTTTTAGATAACCGGTCACATTTTGAAATATAATTTGAAAAACACAAGAATGAAGATCCAGCTTCTGAAGAAGAAATATTGATAATAATTCAACAGAGAGATAAAAGTCTGATAATTAGATAGTTACTAGACAGGTAAGTAAAATTTCACCAAAATAATGAAAGGATAGCAATAGCTAATTTCATCTTTAACTAGTCAATACTAGCCAACAAGCAATTTTTTATGGTAAATTTTTTAAAATAATTGATTAAATTGAATTTATGAATTTGACTTAATTTCAATTATAAATATATTTCGTGATAAAAGATATGCAAAAATCATTTTACTTGCTTTTTTCCATATGTCTTCTGTTCCTCTGCAAGATTGAAATTGCTCAATCTGCAAAGCCCAGTATTGATGATTGCCTGGCATGCCACAGCGATAAAGATTTATCGAAAGTGTTTAAAGGAAAAACTATCTCACTTTGGGTGAAAGAGTCTCAGTATAAGTCTTCAGTTCATGGAAAACTTGTGTGTGTTGACTGTCACAAGAATTTTAATCCGGATGATATTCCTCATAAAGCCAACATTCAAGTTCCGGAATGTATTTCTTGTCATAAAGATGCACCACAAAAACACACTTTTCATCCTCAGATGGCATCATACTCTCTTGGAGCAAATAAAGAAATATTTAATTGTAAGGGCTGTCATGGAGTACATGATATATCAAAACCTAAACAAACTATTTCACTAGCAGGAAGTAAAAATTCAATTGACTTTTGCGGAAATTGCCATAAAGAGCAAAAACAACAACATCTGAAATCAGAACATTATCAAGCATTCCTAAAGAACAATCCTAATGCTCCAACATGTAGTTCTTGTCATTCCAAAAGAATCACAAAATATTGGATAAAAGATGAGCTTGAACTAAGGGACAAGCAACTTCAGTTATGCTTATCCTGTCATATAGATGAAAAGAATGGAATGCCTAAAACGATGAAAACTATAGATTATAAGAATAGTAATCATGGAAAAGCACATGACAAGGGTCGCAAAGAAGCGGCAACATGTATTGACTGTCATGGTATTCATAATATAATGAAATCAGATTCTGTAAGTTCTAATATCAATAGATTCAATGTACCTCAATTATGCAGGAAATGCCATATCTCAATAACTCAGGAGTTTATGACAAGTGATCATGGAATGGCTCTAACGAAGGGTAATAAAGATGTCCCATCTTGTCTAACATGCCATAATGAGCATAATGCAAGTAAGGTTCCAGAATATAATGCAGATAATTTCAAGAAGAACTTTTTGAAGCCCGAAATATTGATTAAAAACAAAATGATTTATTGTGCAGTTTGTCATAGTGATGATGAGTTTCAGAAACGCAATCATTTAAAAACCTTTGAAGTAGCGCACAGCTTTTTACCGAATAGAGATCTGTACATGCAGGACGTGAGATGTGTAGAATGCCATTCAGCGAATTCGGCTTCAGGTATGCCACATCATATTTTACCTCAATCTAAAGCTATCAAAAATTGCATGGAGTGTCATGAGAATGATACTTGGCTTCTAACACGTTTGTCCAAACATGAAAAGACAAAAGCTAAAAGAGAGATGGGAAATATTAATGGAGCACTATTTAATGATGGTGGTCTGACAAGAAGCACATTCAATTTATTATTCGATGCATTAGGTTTGATTGCTATCGGATTGATTATTGTTTCGATAATTATTCATAGCTTTTTAAGATGGTACTTCAAAAGAGCTGGAGGCAAAAAATGAAAAAAATATATTTATATCCATTTTGGTTAAGATTCTGGCATGTTCTGAATGCTCTTCTTTGTATAGTTCTAATTGTTTCTGCAGTAAGCCTCAGATATTCAACAACAGGAAACTTGATTTTCTCAAAGAATTTTTCTATCTATGCTCATAATATTTCTGGTGTATTGCTAACGTTAATATATCTTTACTATTTGATATATACAATTGCTACTAAAAATTACAAGCAATACCTTGTAGGTTTTAAAGGAATATCCAGAAAACTGATTGTTCAGTTACAGTACTATGCTCTGGGTATTTTCGCAAAAAAAGAGAATCCATTTGTCCCAACAGAAAAAAGAAAATTCAATTACTTACAGAGAATTTCTTATTTTCTTATTATGTTTGTTTTCATGCCAGTAATCGTTATATCTGGTGTGATGCTATTATTTCCAGAGAAAGCTCCTGATAGAGTATTAGGAATTGGTGGAATTTTACCTGTTGCCATTTTACATAGTTTTTCAGGATTTATAATTGTGTGCTTTTCATTATTGCATATTTATCTCGCAACAACAGGTAAAACAGTAGGTGAATTAACAAAAGCTATCCTATCTGGTTGGTATCTAGCTGAACTTGAAGAAGAGGAAGTAGATTTAAGACACGAAGCAGCCAAACAGAAAATTAATGAAAACAAAAGACTTTTCCCTATTATTTTTTATAATCCTTTGACTATTGCCGGAACATTTATAGCTTTTTTAAGTTTTGGTGCGATTATTTTCTTCATAATTTTAGCATTATATTCCGGTCATGTTTCACCTTATATTGGAATAATTACTTTTATTATTTTGCCGGCTATAGTTTTTATCGGTATTAATTTAATTGTTATAGGCGCATTTCTTGAAAATCGCAAAAGAGCGACAATGGGTTCTGATTATTCAAAAAAATTGCCCATAATTGATTTAAACAATAAAAAGCATCAGATCACAACAATCGTTACAGCAGTTGTAACTTTAGTATTAATATCCTTCTCTGTATTTGGAAGTTTTAAAGCTTACGAATACACTGAATCAGATGAATTTTGTGGTACAATGTGTCATAAAATAATGCTTCCTGAATACACAGCATATTCAAAATCACCACATTCAAGGGTAGGGTGTGCAACATGTCATATCGGTTCAGGAGCCGACTGGTTTGTTAAAGCAAAAATTTCAGGTAGTTATCAGGTGTATGCTGCTTTGATGGATATTGTCCCCAAGCCAATTCCAACACCAGTTGAGAATTTACGTCCTGCCAGTCAGACATGTGAACAATGCCATCGCCCTGAGCATTTCTATGCTGAAAAGAAGTATGATTTTAATTTCTTTGCCTCAGATGAAAAAAATTCACCTTCAAAAATATCATTAATGCTTAAAGTAGGTGGAGGTAGTCTTGAAACTGGCAACCATACAGGTATTCATTGGGCTATGAATATTTCAAATGAAATAACATACATTCATACTGATCGCGAACGAACTGAAATTCCCTGGATAAAAGTACGAAATAAAAAAACAGGCAAGATTACAGTCTACTCTGTACCAGGAGTAAAAGTTCCTTCCGAACTTTTCAATAGTGAAAATATGCGTAAAATGGACTGTATCGATTGTCACAATCGTCCATCACATCAATATAAAAACCCAAATATTGAAGTTAATTCGTTTATAGCAGATGGCAGTATTGACAGATCTTTACCTTACATCAAAACACTAGCAGTACAAACTCTTGAAAATTACGTAACTTCGCGTGAAACATCCTATAATGACATCAAAGCCTATATAGCAAATTATTATACGATCAATTATCCTTATGTTCTGGTCAAAAAGAAATCAGAACTTGAGATGAGTGTAAAGTCAATTAATGAAATTTATTTACGCAGTTATTTTCCTGATATGAATGTTAGCTGGAAGAAATTCCCAAATAACCTTGGCCATATGTATAGTAAAGGATGTTTCAGATGCCATGATGGAAAGCATGTGACTTCAGACGGCAAAGTATTATCTCAGGATTGTAATATTTGCCATTCAATAATATCACAGGAAACACCCTTTACAAATGGAAAGATCACAGGTGAATCTTTGCCATTTCAACACCCTGGAAGTCCAGACAAAACTGTGAGAATTAAGAACTGTCCAGTTTGTCATGGCGTTCAGAGAGATTTGCATGTTAAAGCAAACGAATAGGAGTTTTTAAAATTTGCAAGTAATAGATTAGCCCACAATCAAATGAATGTGGGTTTTTTCTTGAGTTAAGAGTAAATCAAAACAAGTTTTAACTATTTATTAAATTCATTTTTTTTATTCTAAAATTTTTCAAACAAATAATTAAGCAATATTTTTGATTACATACGTTTTTACTTTATTGTAAGTTTTGTAAAAAACAGATTATTAATTATATTAATATTTATTGAGGTGTTAATTGAACAGTGCTGACGTAATTTTATACAGTGGTGGAGCTATTGGAGCAGAATCTTGCTTTGGTGAATTTGCAGAAAAATATGGAATTGATGAAGTCAATTTCTCTTTTGAGGGCCATGAAACAGGACATACACGTGGGATAAGAGTATTAAACCACGAAGAATTGAAGCAGGGAGATGTCAGTCTTACTTATGTTTCTACTCTAATGCATAGAACCTACCCTAATACTACTTTTTTAAGAAAAGTTCTTCAAACTATATGGTACCAAATTAATAGTAGTCAGGAAATTTTCGTTATTGGTACAATCCTTGAAGACAACACAGTGAAAGGTGGCACAGGTTGGGGTGCAGAATTTGCAAAAATCTGCAACAAAACTCTTTTTGTTTTTGACCAGGAAAAGAACCTTTGGTTCAAATGGAATAGAACTAATTGGATTGAATATTCAGAACCGACAATCACAAACATTCACTTTGCTGGCACAGGTACGCGGTACCTTAATGAGAGTGGAAGAAAAGCAATTGAAGAATTATTTAGTAGATCTTTTTAATTTTTAATTCCTAATTTTCAAATTCAATTTGTGTAAGATTTCTGGTAATAGATTCTCTTTACAGTTCTTCAACCTTTCCATAGGTTCTCAGGAAAACAACAAAAAAAACCGGCACGGTGCCGGTTTTTTCTATTTAATGTCAAGGACAATATACTATGCAGTTAGATGCTTAGAGGATCTGCCACCAAGATTCTTGGATGTCATGCCTCCGCCACTGTCTAGTGTAAACTGACCAACCATTT
>CAIOZA010000031.1 GCA_903862655.1 uncultured Ignavibacteria bacterium | reverse complement strand
GTAAGTTACTTTATCCCAGAGCGTGTCGTTCCAAACAGTTTGTATGTAATCCCAATTTTCCTTACCCCAACCTATTGAATCAGCACCCCATGGAATATATCTCATTGTATTAGGTCCTAGCAAGTCAACTCCACTTTCACCGCCTTCACTAAAATGCCAGGCAAAAGTATGACATAAATAATTCGGAAAATTTGGGGGATTCAAGGGGTAAGCCCTATCCCTGATCATAGACGCAGATTCCCACTTTGGCCCCCCCCAGCAAGCTACCCAAAGTTGAGCGGTATTGGGTGTATTGTCAATGAAAACCATATTTGTCAATTTTTCTGTTTCCGTACCACTTCTAAAATAATCATCTTCAACATTACAATCCGACCATGATATACTTGAAAGCACAGTCTTATATAATCCAGTATCAGTTGCAGCAAAAAGTTCATCGTTAAATCTTTGAAGTGAATTTAAGGTATAATAATCTTGTTGATTAGGAGAAGGCTTATTTGGCAAACCAGTATTTATTGTGTTAAACGAGACACCACCATTCGTTGACCGAAAACTGCCTTTGATATCAGTTCCAATATAAATATTAGAGCTGTCAATATAAATTGATGATACCTTGTCTTCTGAGTAAAGTGCATCCCAACTAACACCGCCATTTGTAGATTTATTTAAATCACTTTCTGTACCTGCGTATAAATGAGTGGCATAATATTTTAAGCAAAGTGTTTGAAGATCAAGGCTTGTTCTGTTCCATGTCAAGCCGTAATCTGTAGATTTATAGACACCTGGATAACTAATTTTAACACCTGCATAAATTGTGTCCCCTATTCCATATTCGATACATGTTATAACTCTATCATTTAAAAATTGTACCCAGGAAACACAGCTGTCTGTGGAACTATAAAGCCCACTATCGGTACACGCAAAAATTTTATTGGTTCCTACTGAAATTGCATTAATCTTTTTTCCAGGTAAATTGTCAATTCCATCATTGGCTTGTTCAAGCCATGTATCACCATAGGTTGTTGAGAGATAAATGCCATTTTCGGTACCGATATAAATATTTTCACCAACAATATCCATACACAGAACTCTTTGTTCGGATAAATAATTATTCATTTCGGTGAACGTACTTGCTCCTGAATCTTTTTTAAACAACCCTCCGCTATAGAGCCAAGCCTGTTTGCTTTGTTCAACTTGAACTTCGTTCGAAGTTGATGTTAAAACCAGCTTATTATTTACTGGCTCGTGTCCAAGAGGTGTATGGATTTTAACAAATTCCGGTTCATCTTGAGAATATACTGAATTTATCCAAAGGGATAAAGCAACAATAAAAATCAAGGTTTTAATTGTCGTTTTCATTTAATTCCTGCTTGATTAATTTTACTATCAATCTGAATAATTCTATTTTTCATCTCGTCGTTCTCTTTTTTTAATTGAATGACGTACAGAGTCAGTTCCTCTATCTTTTTTACTAAAGTATATTGCATTTCTCCAATATTTATTCCATTTTCGGCTACCTGGGTTGAAGAAGGTATATCGGGCAGATGCTTTTGAGTCTTAACATACTGTTCAAGTTCCTTTAAGGGCATTAAGTTGTGATCGTCATTAAATACATAATCAGGCCAGCAGGGCGAGCCTGATAACTGGACCATAATTTCTTTTGCGCAAACCAAGCCATCATTTCTCACTGTAAATAAAGAAGTATTATTCCAATTTACAACTTTTAGAGCATTCATAGTATTATCGGATGTCCTGCCCTGAATTTTTACCCTTGTATTCGGCTCAGTTAAGCTGCCAAGTCCAATATTTGTTGATGTCAGATAGTTTTGCAAAAGAATTCCCTTTGGGGGTCCGCCTATTGTTTCAAAAAATTCAACACGGGAATCAGCTGTTAGATTGTTTTGGCTGACTGCAATTATTAATCCCCCTTGACCGGCTGCAGATTTACTTTGTATAATTGCTGAATGTCCGCCCAATATATTATGATGGTACATTTGACCAAAGTTATCACCAAGGCTAGTGTCTGAAGGACTATCTACGACTGACTCATCGCTTGCATAGCAATTAAATCTAATATCCTGGAAATGAATATTGTCATTCCAAAAATCCATACCTGTAGTATTTTGAACTGAAAATAAATTTTTAGGTTCATTATTCCCTAAACCTACATGTCCATTTGGAACAATTGTCATTCGCTCTTTATCGTCTACACCTAATGTCGGAGTAGTTGCGAATCTTAGACTTCCATTTGCATTTCTGGTTGTCAAAACTAAATCTTCTGAGCAATCAAGTTGCTCGGTTTGATTTTCAAGCCCGGTAATGCCACCAGCTCTTAATACGACGTCGCCTTCTGTTGCAATAGAAGAATAATTTATTATATAAGGATCTTTTGCGATTGCTAATTCTCCGACTGCATGAAAGCTCTGGCTAATACCTGCTTCAAGTAAGATCGATAATCTGTTATAACTTTCGTAAGAAAGAGTAGTCCAAGGCAGGTATAGCTGAAGCTTAGTGATTGGTGTTCTAGTCGTTCCGGTACCTATTCCTACATACCCATTGCCATTATTATTTGTATTGTGAATTGGGAGCAAAGAGGAAGGATCAGGAATCCAAGGAGATTGAGCCCATAAATTGAAATTAAAAGTAGTCAAAATAATTACGAAAAGAAATAATTGAATTGAATTGAATTGAAGCCGACTCAATCCGCTCTTGATTGTTGATTGTAGCATAATATTCTTGTTTGAAATGTGATGAAATCTATATTAAAAACAATAAATTCAAAATCAGAGATATACCATTAACCAATGCTTTTAGTAATTTTTTCTAACTAACAAACCTACAATAATCTACTTCATAAAACAAATATAGCATTAAAATATAATCTTTTAGTTGTGTTTTAATGCCCTTAAATACCTACATTAATATAAACTAAATATATATTTAGGTTGAAGATAATTTTAAAAAAAAAAGCTGCCCCGAATAGAGACAGCTTATAGTATATATATTTTTTTATTTTCTTAAATATTTATAAAAATGGATTGTTTAGCCAGATTCTTCGCTTCACTACGTTCTTTTCAGAATGGTGATTTGAGACAGCCCAATCCATATATTTAGTATCTCAATATTCCAATGTGAGTTTCCCCTATTCAACTATCCTCAGCAGATCCTGCTTATCTGCGTTAGCGGGAAATATCTCCATTTGTGCCTGTGGCATGCCTGACTTCGATTTATTGAGCAATGCCAGAGAATAACTCAGGTATCTGAACAGACGCTTGAATGGGTCAAGAGAGCTGAGGTTGTCCGCATGAATCACTGTTGTGAACTTGTCAATATTTGTTGGATGTCCCATGCTCATCAGCAGAATATTGCCTTCAACCGGTGTTTTCTTACCCTGAATAATCAGATCTGTATTCTGGATATCTACATCCTTGGGATATTTACCTGCCAGATTAGCAAAGAATTTATTAGAACTATTATTACCAAGAACGATAAGTGAACGCTCTTTCCAGTCAGCATCCTTTAAGTCATCGACCGATTTATATTCAATATTATATTCGCCTTCAATCATCATTTTTGCTAATGCTTCTGAATTAGAATAATCAGCAGAACTCTTCGATGGAAGAATCATCAATGGTTTATCGCCAAGAGTCTGATTGAAACTGTATGGAATTTCCCATTTATTCAGATGTCTGAGTATTTCATAATTTGGATCGAGCTGAACTGATTTAACCTTTCCATTTACCTTCAATGCAACATTATTTGTGAATTTACCAAGTGTTACATATTGAATTGCCTTACCCAGATCTGTTGTAATTTCAATCGGTGCTGAGAGCAGGAAGTCGGGATCCTCAGTGATTTCTATTCTCAGGGAATCTCCTTCCATCTTTGCTGAAGTCAGTTTCATCAGAGGAATTTTCTGATCGTTCAACCACTGGTTCAAAGCCTTTTTAACAGGAATCTTAAGACTATCCTTCTTTACCTGTTCATCGAAAGCAGCTCCAAGATCTTTCCATAGTGCTTTTTTGCCCTTGAACTTTGTAGCAAAAGTTTGCAATCCTCTGAAGAATCTATCTTGTCCGATCAATTTCATAATCTCATAGAATATAAATCCGCCCTTTTGGTATCCGATGGTCGCATCGTCATTGTTTGACTGATATTTGAACTTAATCACAGGATAGTTCTTAGCTTCTGGAAGATTCGCAATTGAAACAAGTGATTTCTTGCGCCAGTCCAAAGCTCCGGCTTGATTGTTCTTGAGAACATTGTAGTAATAATTAGAACAATATGTCGTTAAAGCTTCGCACCAGTTGCCAATGTTGTAATCTGTAAATACACTATTGCCCCACCAGTTGTGGACAAATTCGTGAGCAAGTGATCCCGGCGTTAAGGTTACCCAAGGCAGAGCCATTAGCTTGCTTGATAGAAGAGTATATCCAGGCATTCCAAATCCTGTGGCGAAAAAATTCTCAACAATTGAGAAACTGCTGTATGGATATGCGCCTAAGAGCTTGGTATAAAGCTGATAGTATTCAATCGAAGCACTAAGGTACTTAGCAGCATTCACAGTGTCAGAGAAAGTATAAACGCTGAACTTCTTGCCGTCGAACATCTCCGTTTTTTCAATATATTTACCGCCAACAAGGATAAAATCATCGGCAGCTAACTCTGATTTATAAACAAATGTCTGAGTTTTACCTTCGTCAACTACAGATTCCAACTTACCGCTTGTGATTATTGTCTGACCTTTT
Source organism: uncultured Ignavibacteria bacterium (assembly GCA_903862655.1). Taxonomy (GTDB): domain Bacteria; phylum Bacteroidota; class Ignavibacteria; order Kapaibacteriales; family UBA2268; genus CAIOZA01. Next base: position 38,378 of record CAIOZA010000031.1, on the reverse strand, counting down.
GGAAGTTTCACCTGTATATCAAAGTCTGCAATGTCCTTCTCGGTCTGAGGATAGTAACTGCCACCTGGAAGATAGATACCTTCGCCTTTTGCTGAAGAAATGATTCCTGCTGAATTCGAATGTCTCTGATTAAGCTGAAGTTCATTTGGTGAATTGTAAACTTTTCCCTTATAGGTAACATACAGCTCAGTTATTTCGATGTCGTTTGTTACGGGCTTAATTATGATCTCCTGGTAGAGGCTATCCTTCTTGTTCGGCTCAATCGTATAAGTAATTTTTGCCTGTGGGGAGCTTACAGATTCGACTTTTATTGAATTAAGCATCTGAAGACTGCCGATTACAAGCATTGGATTCTTAAGTTTTATTTCGTCCGATCCTTCAAGATAATTCTTTTCGGGGTCTAGTTGAACCTTAATTTTGTGGGATATAGCATAATTTTCACCCAAATGTCCGCCCATCATGAATGGGAAGTCAGGTGGATGTGGTTTTTCTTCCATTACTATCTGGAAATCGCTGTGAGCCATCTCGTTTGGTTCATAATTCGGCTCTTTCCCTTTGTCCACATAGATTGGCGTGATTACCGCAACGCGGGTGTTTTTGCTTCTGTCTGTAAGTTTCTGGACAGTACCCAGATAATCATTTGAGTGGAAATCACCATTGTAGTGGATAACTTTCATATCCTTGTTTGATTTTATAAAATCGTAAATGCTTTCGCCCATTGTCTCATCTTTAATTACCTGAGCTCCATAATAGAGATAAAGAGTATTCTCCTGATTGGGAGTAACTTCGGCATTAGTATCGAGTCCCATATTTTTTTTCATTACTTTATAAAAATTATAAAGGTACTCGTCAACCTTAATTGTCATCTCACGTGCCACCAGCTTGCGTTCATCAGCGGGAAGTTTGTTAATTCCGCTCATTCCGCCAACGGAATAAATTGATGCATATTTCCTGGGAATATTTGCACCAATAACAGGTACTTTTGCAGCTTTAGCAATATCGACAAGAGGTTTGTAGAATTCTTTGTATTCGGGCCAGGGATGACTCTTTTTGAGAAATTCTTCCTCGTTGATTTTATCCATCAGGAAATCGTCGATTATATTCTGTACATCGCGTTCGAACATTTCCATGGAGACTGCAGTCCTTGGATTGATCTTGAGCATTGCTTCAAGATAATCCTTCTGTAGCGAGTGTATGATACTGTCGTCGTGGAATTCACCGAAGAAAATTACATCATAATTCTGCGATAATTCCGCCATTTTCTTAACATCGATTTTCTCGCCTGTTTTGGAATTATAAATTTGAAATTTGCGTTCAGCACTCTGTGCAGGAGCAAAAGCCATAATAGCTGACAATAAAAATAAAATATAGAACATCTCGACCTTTCTGTTTATCAATCTTACAAAGTTAACAAACATTGTGAAAAGATGAATAAAAAGAAGAAAAAAAGTTTGATATAACCTTATGAAAACAATTAATATTTTTGACAATATTATATATTGGTTTACGTGATTATCCATAAATAGGTATAATATTTAGTATATTCAATATGACTTACACAACCATTAAAATTCCAGTCGATGCTCATAAACTGATCGCCTCACTGGCTCTTCAGAGCAATCAGACCAAGCAGGATGTGCTGATGCAATCTCTGAAAGAGTATGAATCAAAAATCTTCTGGGAAAATTGCAGAGCCAGATATGAGGAAGTCTCAAAAGATAAGGATCCTAACGAAGATGTGACGTTGTACGAGAATACTCTATCGGATGGATTAGACGATGAATATTAAACGAGGAGAAATCTGGCTGATTGACTTTAATCCTACAAAGGGCAGAGAACAAGCCGGTATCCGTCCCGCACTCGTCCTATCAGTAGAGCAGTTCAACAGCAGCCGCGCTGACAAGGTGGTTGGGATACCACTAACAAGTAAACACAAAGGAATTCTACTGGATGTGGAACTGATTCCTCCTGATGGCGGAGTTACGAAGAACAGTTACGTCAAATGCGAAGACCTGCGATCACTTTCTAACGACAGATTAATCGAAAAATGGGGTGAAGTTTCGTCAGAGAAAATGAAAGAAGTTGAAAGTAAAATTAAGCTTTTGCTAGGATTATAATCTATATGCAATTTTTTTCACTCCCTCTGTAACTTTTCCTTGATTCGATGTGTCTTAGTAATAAATGATGTACTAATCGTTTATATAATTTTATGGAGCTTCTATGAAAATGTTATGCTTACTTTTTGCATTTGGCTCTTTCTTGATTCTTTCTAACGCACTCATTGCATCCGATAAACCTGATTATATCCAGCGGAAAACTTCTGGTCAATTCGATCTGCAGAAAAACACTGTTAGTAATGTCGATTTCTTTAATATGAATTGCGGCATATTCGGAATAGATATGCTACATAATAAGGGTGGTTTGATATGGCCCAGAGGAACTGATAACTACTATATGTTTGCTTCAGGTGTGTGGTTTGCTGCAGTGAAGTATCTGCCTGATTCTTCCAAATACAAAAAAATGGTTACGATTACGTATAATCCCAACAACGGTTGGTCTTGGTTTGTACCGGGAAGAATTGAAGACTGCGACACGATTAGTACTGATAGCTTCAATAAATACAGAATATATTTTTCCACTGATTTTGATCATTTGAATGGTAATCCAAATGATCCTACAGATGGACCTGCCTGGCCACTATGGCGAAGAGACAATACAATCTATCCATATTTGACCTATTCGGCAGATTATGTAAAAGATACTACAAGAAGAAACCGCGCTGAATATCCTCTCGGACCAAATATCTTTTCCGATGAAGATGTAATATCTACATTCAAGGATACTGACCTGTCTGTTTATGATGGCGGGTCCCAGAATAGAAGGAATATGGGTTATCCTCTAAGACTGCAGTTTGACCAAAGAATCTTCTCGTGGACAAAAAACAAGCCATTGTCTGATGCTATAATCCTGAGTTATGCTATTACAAATACATCAAAAGACACTCTCTCGGACTGTTACTTTGGCGGAATTTATGATATTGACCTTTTTGGTGGTTCAAACATTAAGGGAGCCGGAAATGACAGGTTGAGATATTATAAGGAAGATCCATCATTGAATTTGTTTATCGGCTGGACTGGAACTGATATGGGGGAACTAGGCAAAGGATTCGGATATATCGGTGTTTCATTTATAGAAACTCCTACAGTTGATGCTAATAAAAACATTAAACATCAGAATACACTCATCCCACCCGAAAATCAGATTGGTATGTCAGGATTCAGGAGTGCAAGTGTAGCTGAAGATCAAAATACAGATATTGACAGGTATAATTTTATGGCAGGAAAGAACTTTGATGGTGATGCCGGATCTAAAGACTATCGCGGTTCTATGTTCACAGGACCTTTCACTTTTCTGCCGGGTGAATCAACAAGAATAGCAGTCCTTATAGTATTTGCAATGCCCTCAAAGGGAGCTGAAGCAGATGGCTCAACAGCTGATCTGTCAGAACTGATAAATAAAGTAAAATTTGCAAGAAAATACTACTATGATCCGACAACTAGTGATGTAAAAGAAACAGGTGATGAAAGCGGATTGAGTATTTCTCCCAGCCCAGCAACAGATTTCATAGAAATATCCGTAGGGGCGGGTTCTAAACCCGCCCTTACAGGCGAAGTGAGGATATATGATGTGTTTGGACGAATACAGACTACCCCGTCAACTTCGTTGCCACCCCTTCAGTTTGAAGGGGAAGTTAGAATCAATGTCTCCGGCTTGGCGCCGGGTATGTATTTCGTCCGCATCGGCGATAATGTAAGCAAATTTGTGAAAATTTAAAGATGAAATCATGAAAAAAGTTATCTTTCTTATGTTTCTTTCATTCATTTCGTTGAATAGCCAGTGGAAACAGGCCGGCAACGCCGAGAAATTATCTTCCGAAACAACGAGAATTGTTAATTTTGTAATATCGGAAGATAATAAATCTATATACACTCTTGACTTCAATTCTACGATCAGTAAGTGGGACTATGCAACAGGGGACAGCATCTGGAGCAGAAAGATAATTCCGGATTCTACAAAAAGTCATTTTTCAAATTGGATTTTTCTATCAACTGATGGAAAGACATATTGTACGGGTTTGTATTCAGTACCCAACATAACATATTGGGATTTTTACATTTACGATTTAGAATCCGGCAATTTGATTGATTCACTAATTTTAAAAACCGGATTGCCTGATGATTTTTATATCTCAGACTTTAGTGACATCTATTCAATTTATTTGAATTACAGGACAAATACTAAAGAGCTGTTCAGTATTTTCAATTTCCAATATTCTCATAGTAATGGTCCTTTCGATGGAGGTGCAACTTCTGGTATGACTAATATTAGTACTAAACAAGATTCAATTTGGATCACCAAAAAGTTATTTGATGGAACATCTAATATTTTGATAGAAAATTCTACGGGGAATATTTTGTATTTTAATATATCAAGTAGAATTTGGAACTCTCAGGGCGGTTATCCCGGATCTTACAGCAATTTTGAAATGGATGGCAATTACTTTTATAAATTTCCAAATGATACTTTAAATAATATTACATATCATGAAAGAAGGTCTTCCGGAAGTAAATATGAGGGTACCTCTACTGAGAAAGGATTCTCCTTGCCTGTTTTCTCAGCTTTTTTTGAAAATGATAATTCACATATTTACTTTTCGTGGCTCAACAACATTTATAAGTATAATGTTGGAACAAAAGATCCAATAGTTTACAAAGCTCAAAGCAGATACATTACTAATCATGAAATTCAACTTTATAACACCACATCAGATAAACATTTCTTTGTAATCATAGCTAACAGACTGAATGTACACGAAATTCTAGATTATCGATATCTTAATACCTATACTGTGGACAGTATTGGGAGTATTGTTCTGTATAAAAATTCGCTTGATAGCGACTATATTTTCTTAACAGATGATAAGAGAGGTTTATATAGAATATCGTATAAGACACTATATTTAGCCACCGGGGTTGAGACAGAGGATAATCAAGGAGATCAGGCAGCGATCAAGATTTCTCCCAATCCCGTCTCTGATTTCATAGAAATATCTGTAGGGGCGAACGGCCGTTCGCCCTTACAAAGCGAATTCAAAATCTTCAATGTTTATGGGCAAGCCGTATTGTCTGTAGTGGCAATTCATGAATTGCCACTACGGGTAGATGTATCCAGTCTAGCTCCGGGCATGTATTTTGTAAGGATTGGAGATAGAGTGAGTAAATTTGTGAAAATATAATACGGAAAACCCATTAATCCCCATTGGAACAAGCCCCATTTTTCATAGATGGTTTGGGGGTTTCTCAGCATTAATATATGATTTATAATATATATAAAATAAAAACCGTTTCTTTGATATATCAACCCCTATTTCGCAAATTGCATTTGTATTTCTCCCTTCCTCGAGGAATGGTTAGGGTAGGTGTTGTATTTATTCCCTCCCTGATTGTCGGAGAGATTAAGTAATGAGTACAATTTTGAATTTCTGAAAACCTTATTTCTTGCTTTTCTCTGCGGTTCTCTCTACTGATATATAAAAATTACACAGAGTGGCATAGAGGAATACAAGAGTTGCACAGAGAAATGCAAAATTCTCCGTGGCTCTCCGTGTAATTGCATTGTTTTTGAAGAAAATTAGAAAAATAAAAAAAACTCGATGCAAATGATGCAATTTGTATTCAGATACGAGAAGTAGCAACCTGTGTATAGAAAATAGTCTAAAATACTAAAAGAGCTATATTTAGTATACATCTAAATCAGTTCGCAAAAAATATACACCTCAATTCTCATAATATTTCTTAATTTTGTTTTTTTAATAATTAATATTTATTAAATGTCAAAAACCGTTAAACCTGCTACGGGTTCTATAAAGATTCTTCTTCGCAGTTGGGCTTATGCCAAACCATTTACGAGATTTTTTGTTCTTGTGATTGTTCTCAATATGGTTTTCTCCTTTCTTGGAGGTATATCCATTGCTGTGATCAAACCGATAATTGAAGTAATTACAACAGGTAAGATTACTACTACAATATCACCAAATGCTGCTCCACTCGAATCATTAAAGAACTGGTTCTTCCTTTGGATTCAGCAGATGGTTCATAATCCAAATGATTTAGTTTCAACACTTATTAATCTCAGCGTATTAATAATATTAATCTTTGCTCTCAAAAATGTATTTAAATACTTCTCATCAATTGCTGCTGTCTATCTTGAGGAGAATATTATAAAGTCAATCCGCGATCAGCTTTTCAACAAGCTGACTTCACTATCTATAGCATATTTTTCTAAAGCCCGCACCGGATCTATTATTTCGATTCTAACGAATGATGTTAACGTTGTTAATAACTCAACAATAACCGTAATTTCACATATTATCAGGGACGTCACTCAAGTATTCATTTACCTTATACTTCTACTGGCAATTTCACCCTATCTTACATTCATTGCTTTCAGCACCAGTTTCATCAGCTTCCTGATCCTGAGATACGGAGTCAAGTATTTAAGGAAATATGCCGGACGAATGCAGACTGCTATGGCTGACTTCACTACTGTCCTGCAAGAGACTATATCAGGGATTCGTGTCGTTAAAGCCTACAATGCGGAAGATCAGACCAATAAGGCTTTCTCATTCCAAACTTCTCATTATGTTAGATCGGCAGTTAAATATCAGCGCATAATAGCATTGGTTCCTTCGATCAATGAAATGTTTGCAATTATCGCTCTATGCTTTGTTTTTTACGCCGGGGGTTCGCAGGTGCTGAGTAAAACTATGCGTGGTGACGACCTGATGCTCTTTCTCTTCTCACTATTCGCAATTATGAGTCCAATAGCTACAATAATCAATAACATAACTCAATTTCAGCGCGGAATTGTTGCTGCTGAACGCCTTTTTTCAATTATGGATCAACAGCCAACAGTAGAAACCGGATCGAAAATAATCACCGAATTCACCGATAAAATTGAACTGCATGATGTCAGCTTCGCTTACAATGAAGAATACGTTGTCAGAAATGCAAGTTTTACAATAACAAAAGGCAAAAAAATAGCTTTGGTAGGATCTTCGGGAAGCGGTAAATCAACCGCACTAGATTTGATCGTAAGATTCTACGATCCTAATTCAGGTAAAATCACAATCGACAATATTGACACACGCGAACTTCAGACAGAGTCTTACCGCTCAATGTTCGGAATCGTATCGCAGGAAACGATGCTCTTCAACGACACAATCGCCAATAATATTCGTTATGGATACTCATTAGCTACGGATCAAGAAATAATCGAAGCTTCTAAAGTTGCAAATGCCTATGGTTTTATCTCAAAGCTTCCTGAGGGATTCAACACGTTTGTGGGAGACCGCGGAGTGATGCTCTCGGGTGGTGAACGCCAGAGAATAGCCATTGCACGTGCACTGATTCGTAATCCATATATCATAATTTTCGACGAAGCAACCTCAGCACTCGACGCCGAATCCGAGAAAATTGTCCAGGAAGCGATAACTCATTCACTCAGGGACAGAACAGCCGTTATTGTTGCCCATAGATTAGCCACAATCATCGATTGCGATGAAATTATAGTATTCGATGCCGGGAGAATAATAGAGAGAGGCAGCCACAGAGAACTATGCGAGATGAACGGAATCTACCGCAAATTATACGACATCCAATTCTCCACAAGAGATTAATAATTAATTTCAATTTTTCCAACATCTCTAATGTCCTTTCAGGTTATTTAGTAATACTACAATACATTTTGTCAAATCGTTACCTAATTGTCAGCAAGAATTTGATTAACTGCTGATTTCTGTTAATATCAAGGTAATGCCGCTAAATATGTAATATCTCATCTACTTAAATAGGATTAAATAATCCGTTAATTAACTCAAAAATACATCGAAAATTTGATACTATTTTACTTTGATGTGTCTAGAATATTGTATAATTTAGAATTAGCATTTTTATAATATAATATAGTACTAATGTTCTTTACTAATCCTCTTCAGAATAAGATACACTTGTTCAATAGATCTGACTACTTTCAAGCGAACAACATATTTTGAGTTTTCGTACAAAATATGTTAATTAAAAATCAAAACTCTTGATCAGGTGATTTTTGTCCTATAACAGTATATCTTTATTCATTTATTTGGAGTAGAAATGAGAACTCTTTTCCTAGTTATTGTACTATCCTTGTCCATAATGACGTCCACATCACACGATCTAAAATCAACGACAGGCAATATTTTAAAATTACTCGCAAGTTCAGGCATAGTTGAAAGCATTTTATTGTATTCAACTACCGGATTAAATTCAAGGTATTCTTATACTTATGACTCAGATGGCAATATTTTAGGCACTTTAAATGAGAAATGGCTGGATGGGCAATGGATTAATAATGAAAGATTCACTGACGCTTTCGATGCAAATCGGAAGATGACCTCTCGAATATATGATCTTTGGCAAAATGATCAATGGGTTAGTAATTCGAAATTTACCTATACGAATGACGATCATGGAAATATGCTTTCTTTATTTGTTGAAAAATGGGTAAGTGGTGATAAGGTAAATAATTATAGGTATACATACACTTATGATTCAAATGGAAATCAACTCACCAACCATGCCGAAAAATGGCAAAATGATCAATGGGTCTCAAATTCCAGGTACACCTATGGTTATAATAATCAAAATAAAATGATTAGCACTATAACTGAATTATGGCAAAGCAATCAATGGATGGTGAATAGCAGAATAACTTATACAATTAACGAGAAAGGAAATACGATTACTTATTTATCTGAATTATGGCAAAGTGGTCAATGGGTTAATTCAAATCGTATTTCATACTCTTATGCTTTAGACAATAACCTGATTTCAGATTTATCTGAAATATGGAAGACTGACCAATGGGTTAATTCATCAAGAACATCTATAACTTATAACAATATAGGAAAACAGTTAACCAATATTTTTGAATTATGGCAAAATGATCAATGGGTTAATTATTACAGAAGTACCACTTCATATAATTCTGAAGGATTTGCAGTAACTCTTTTACGGGAAGGATGGACGAATAATCAATGGACAAATTCTATAGGTTATATGAAGTTTCAAGATGCAATGGGGCGTTCTTTTGGATATACAGGTAATAAAATGGAAGTTACATATCAGGGAACATCGCCGGTGAATGAGGATTTAAGAATAAATGGATTAACAATCAATTGTTCTCCTAACCCTGCAACCGATTTATCGAATATCCATTATTCAGTTTCTGAGCCCGGATTTGTATCAATATCAATAACCAATTCTTTAGGAATTGAATGTTCAAAGATTATCAGTAATCAATTTCATGCGCTTGGTACATACAGCATTAACTATGATGTGGGAAATCTTACTCCAGGAGTCTATTTTCTTATACTAAAATCTGGAAATTATACCGAGACGAAGAAATTAGCGATCATTCGATAGTACAGAATTGAGTTATAGAACCTTTTTAATTTTTGTGCTATGCGCTACGACTCTGACATTCTCGTGAAGATAAGAATCTATGCTTGGATAATGACAATTTTATTTTCGGTAGTAGCAGGAGGAAGAGTTAAAGTTGCAAATTTACAATATATTGGGTTTGTTTTACTATTCTGCATCACTATCTAAAGTTGAATACGACAAGCTAATTTAAATTTGAAATAAGAAAATGATTTAGTTGTTAGCACTTTTTTTGAATAGCGACATTAAGAAGCTAGAGAAGGACAGTGAATCCTGCTGTGACTTAGATTCTGCAGGTTTTGTTTTAACTATCTTGCCAGCTTTATCTACTCCTAATGATTCCTGAGCAAGCGTACCTGCTTGCTCAAGGGTTTTCTCCCTGTTGGGAGTAAGATCACCGAGCAGGGAAACATTTTTGTCTGATACGCCCAGCATTATCATTCTCCCACCGGTTTTGACAACATAAAGATTCACCTTTGGTTGAAGTGATAACTTTGAAACAACCTGCATTTGTATCGCATTATTGTTTCTGCCCTTGCCCGACGATAGCCTTTTGACTAAATAAAGTACTAATCCGAGGAATGCTACTACCACGAACATAATCAGACTGGAATTAATGAGTGAAGCTTCAGGCATAGTAACAATCCATGATTTGTAAATATTCTACTTTTTAAATTTTGAGATATTTCTGCATTGAGCAATTCACATTAAAGATTACTTTCTACCAGCTCTCATTCTTTCTGCAGGGTCAACAAGAGTTGTTACTCGGATACCAAAATGCTTGTCGATTACTACGACTTCACCCTCGGCAACCTTCTTGCCGTTTATGATAACATCCACAGGTTCACTTACTAATTTGTCAAATTCGATGACCGAGCCACGACCTAATCTAAGAATATCCTTAATAAGCATATTTGTTCTACCTAATTCAATTGAAACAGGCAATTGAAGATCAAAAAGCAATTCAAGCTTTGGATCACCGCCGGCAAGAGAGAGTCCGCTTTGAGATTCAGCCTGAGAACCTAAATCAGATTCAAATTTCTCCTGGCTGGCACTTTCGTCTTCTTCGAGAGCACCACTATTAATGAGAGCATCAATTTCGTCTTGTGTCATTTCTTTTATTAACCTCCTGTTGATTTAGAAAATTATTCTATTACTTCGTCATCGTCCAGCAGACGTATAATCTTGACGGATTTCTTTCCTTCAACACTACCCGGGCGAGCGGCAAATTTTTTGCGTCCTGCAATTCTTACTTCAATTTCTTCATTAATTCTATTATTCAATCGAATAGCATCGCCAACTTTAAGATTCAGGAGATCATACAGCGAAATCGTCGAATTACCTAGTTCTGCAACTATTGGCAATGAGGTATTTGACATATGCTGTCTGATTATGCTGACGTTTTCTCTTATTCTCGCCGATGATTTATTCATTGCGGATGTGTTTATCTGCTGACGGTTAAGTCTTGCTAGTGTGTCTTCCAGAGCAAATGTCGGGAAACACAGGTTCATCATGAAAGTTTGCTGAGCTATGTTAATGTCGAATGAGATAACAAGAACAATTTCCGATGCCGGAGCAATCTGAACAAAGTCTGCTTCCATTTCGAGTCGTTGGTATTTGAAATTAATATCTGCTATTGATTTCCATGCATTACTCAGATCGGACAATGTATGCTCGACAATACCACGAACGACTGCCTGCTCAATCGGTGTGATTGATCGAGATTCTGGCTCTACTTCTGCATTACCTCCCAGAAGACGCTCAACAAGCGAGAGCGCAAGCTGCGGAGTTACTTCCAATATTCCGCTGCCTTCCGTGCCGAACAGATCGAATATATATAAGCAAGACGGATTGGATACAGAAAGAATAAATTCCGAGTAGAACAGCTGATCTACAGAGGTTACGGTAATAGAAACAATCGTCTGAAGCTTTGACACGAGATAGTATCCAAAGATTTCAGCAAAGCTTTCGTGGACATTCTGCAGAATTCTGACCTGATTCTTCGATATTCTGTTGGGGCGGCGAAAATCATAGTTAGAGACATCGCCTCTTGCGATTTTACCGCCAATCAGATCTTCTACGTCAAGTGCACCTGAGTGCATCTCACCGAGCAGATTGTCTATCTCATTTTGTGATAATACGTCCGACATACATCCTTGTTTCTGGACAGTTTATAAATTTTTATTTATAAAAACAAAAGAGCATCCTACTGAATCATAAACTCTTGAATAATGACTTCCCTAACAATACATTTCTTTTCCGCAAATAGTTCTTTGAATTCTTTGGCGAATACTTTTCTCAGAGAATCGCGATTACCCTGAAGCTCTTCCACAGTCATTGAACCAAGAACCGAATTGACAACACCCTTAACTCTGATCATTGTCTGCAAGAAAGCTGGAGGAATTCCTTCGCCCTCCTTTGTTTTGCCGTTTTCTTTGGTAATTGCGGCAAGGGCATCCTCATCCTTTGGAATATATATTGTTGCAAGATTTAGAACAACAAATTGTGTTGATCCCTTTGGATTAGTAGTAATCCTACCGGTTTCAAGAGTCTTGGTCTCTTTCTCTTTGAATTCGGGTGTCATAACAGAAAGAGGATCAGCTGCTGCTTTTGCTTTCTCAGCCTTTTCAGCTTTCTCTTTTTCCTTGTGAGCTTCAGGATTAAGTCCATCGACAATATAAGGCAGAATTAGGAATCTGACAGATAGTACAAGTATTAATAATGTGCCGAATATTATACCAAGAATAACCGGAAGACCTACAGGGCCTCTCTCTTTCTTAGCAGGTTTTTCCTTTGCTTCTCCTTCAACTGGTTTGTCATCAGCTGGTGCTTCTGTTTCTTTTTTTGCCATGATTTCTATAAATATTAATAAAACATAATTTTCGTTATTGACGCTTTTAGATAATCGTCATTTTGAAAAATATATTTAACAAATTACATTATATTAATAATCGTGCCAATATACTAACACTTACAATATAAGGTACTTAACAATATTCCCGTCAATTTTAAAAATATATTATAATCAAATTGGCAATAATTATTCAATTTTTACACAATGCTCTGGTTAATATTAATCAATACATTCAAATAATTATTAATTTAAAACGATAATAGTTCTTAAATAGAATTTGATATTGATTTATTTTGTAGAATTCAGACTGAAAAATGACTAAATACGAAACTATACAGAATCATCCCGATATTCCCGATAATTATAAGTACTATTGGGGTTACCAGTTCAGGCTTGGCGAAGAAGTCGTAGTACCATATCTTGCAGGATTGAATGCATTCAGAGAAGGGTTCCGCGTAATGGAAATCGGTAGTGCTGAGGGTGGCGTTCTAGCAGCTCTGGTTCAAGCCGGTGCAAAAGATGCACTTGCTACCGATATAGCAAAGAACAGACTCGAACTCGGAGCTAAAATTTCCGGAATACTAGATCTGCCAATCGAATTCAAATATCACAACATAATGGAAGACGAAATACCCGAGGCATGGCGGAATTCTGCAGATCTGGTGATTCTCCGAGACGTGATAGAACATCTGGACGATGCTGGTCTGGCTTTGGCTAATATTAAGAAGTTTCTTAAGCCGGGCGGATTACTTTATGTTACATTTCCTCCATATTATTCTCCTTACGGCGGGCACCAGCACATTGTTATGAACAATTGGGGCAAGTTGCCATACATTCATTTTCTTCCATCTAAGATTTTCCATAAGTTGGTGGCATCCGGCAGACCCGGAGATGTAGGCGAGGTTATGAGATTGAAGAATATTCGCCTCACTCCTGCTAAATTCATGAAGGCAGCAGCCGGAGCAGGATATAGTATATTCAATTCAGATTATTACTTCCTTAGACCGGTATTCCGTATGAAATTTGGATTGCCGACCGTTAAAATAACGGCTCTGCAATCACTTCCATTAATCAAAGGCTTCTTTAGCCTCGAAGCTTCATATATACTTCAAGCATAAAATTGCGGTTAAATTTGGATGATTACGCTAAATTTTTTGAAAAATGGCACGTGGTATACTCTTGGAAAGTGTAATACATCGGCATAAATCCCTTGGAAAACCATCACTACAATAGCCAATCCCTAAAAAACCGAATAAGGGGTTCAGCATGCTTGCTGAACCCCTTATGACAAATATACATTAAATTCTGATTTCAAAAAAAATATCAGTCTTCTTTTCCCGTATATCTTTCTCCATGGATGATCCAGTCTGGAGCAGGCTTCCCAAGTACATAATGATCAAAATATTCTTTAATTCTGATAGCATAATCGAGCTTATTCGGATATTTTTCGGGCCAATGAGGCTCATTGTGATATTGCAGGAAAATGCAATTTTTATCGAGCCTTCTCATTGCCATATAGATTTCCTGCCCTTGATTCCATGGAACGGCCCAATCTTTGTCACCAAACATGATCATAAGAGGTGTTTTTGTGCCTTTAGCCTGAAATACGGGGGAATTTCTTATGTATGAATCGAGCGAATCCCAAAGATTACCGCCAATTCTGCTTTGCTGCATCTCATACTGGAACTGTCTTGCCATACCGCTTTCCAGGCGTATTCCACTGTATGCACTTGTCATGTTCCCAACAGGAGCACCGGCTACAGCAGCAGCGAACATATTGGTCTGAGTTACCATATATGCCGTCTGATAGCCACTCCAGCTGTGCCCTGTTATCCCAAGGGCAGTAGAATCAGCGATTCCCATTTTCACCAAATTCCTGATACCTGAAGTAATACAGCTGACTGAGGAATAGCCGGGATTGCCAATTTTAAATTTTATATCCGGAAGAAACATGACATATCCGTCACTATTATATATCTGATAGCATGGACGGTGATTGACCTGAGGTACTGAAAAATTATACATCAGGTTGGAGAACTTTTCATAGTACCAAACCAGTACTGGATATCGCTTCTTAGTGTCAAAACCTTCTGGTTTGATTATAAAACCATCGAGGGAATCTCCTTCGTAATTAACCCAACGAACCTGTTCCGTATTACCCCAGAGATAATCTTTGAGCTGATTTCCGAGCTTGGATATCTTTTTCTCCTGGTGGAATGAAGAATCGGCTGTCCAAATATCAGGAAACTCATCATAGCTTTCTCGACTATATATAATCTTGTTTCCGATTTTATTTTGATCAATCAATCTTATTTTTTTATTTTCCAGTTTCATCTCCTCAAGCCCGAGAACATCCATACTTATTTTATAAACACCCGTTGTCTTATACTTTTCACTGTAGCCACTCACCCAAATAGCATCTTTTCTTGTGAAGAATTTCTTCTCAGGATCAAGCTTTAGCATGCGAAATTGAATGAAGTTATCGCGTCCTTCTACTGCAGTTTGGGAAATGTAGCTACCCTCTGAATAAAACTTCCAGATATCATATTTATCATTTATGAAAACAGCCAAATCATTTTCCAACCATCCTGCAACTCCATAATTGCCCGGAGGTGACGGTTGGTCATGATCTTCGTCATAGAATGGTGTTTTTATTCCTTCGTTTAGCTTTAATGTTGAATCTGTAGAACAATTGTATAAGTACCAATCCTTATTTTTAAAATACACAATTAATTTTCCTAGAGGTGAAATACTGGCAGGTTCATTAAGTTTCTCCTCTATTTTCTTTTTTGTGCCAAGCTTTAAATTAATAACATATAAATCATAGTAAGAATCGTTCCATGTCGTTTCCTTCAGATATGGCGTATCGTCAGTACCCATTGCAAAATCAGGATTATCAACAAAATCAACTTCAGGGCAGCTGAAGTCTGCAAATTGAGTATATTTCTTTGTATCTAAAAAATAAACTGAAGCAAAAGTGCGATCTTTGTTCTTGTCCCACCAATTTCTTTCATTTGTTTTGATTCTTGGATCGTTCCAGTGCCATAGATCGAGGTCTATCTTTTTGCGAATTGTTTTAGAATCATAGTAATTAGTATCGGTATACGTAATTTTATCAGCCCCGGGAATAGAGTCAGAGTGTGGCTTCAAACCAAAAAAAAGTCTGGCTTCGTCATCAGTCCATTCCAGATTATTCTTCGAAGGTATGAACCATCCTTCTGGCAAACCAACATTCGGAACAGCATTAGTCAGTGCATTTTTCTGTGTATCCCAATAATGGACTTCACAACTATCATCCTTCTCATCTTTGACAACTCGACACTCAACAAAGGCTAGTTTACTTGTCATATTGCTGAATGAAATAGAAGAATAAGAATGCTTCTCTTTCCCGGCAACTAATTTTGGCAGCTGAAAATTTCCTTTAAGTGAAAGATTATAAACACCATTGCTCTTCTTATTTTCACTCTTGACTATATAAGCCAGATTATTGCTTAATGAATCGAAAGAAAACTCTGTCACATCAACTATGATCAGGTCTGATTCACTCTGCAAATCATGCAGGATCAGATTTGTTCCAAGTTCATCATCATCATCCTTTTTGCCGTCTTTATTATTAACGTGCAAAGCAACCCAGCGTGAATCATTCGAAAACTCATATCCTGAAATATTCTCATACTTTAAGGTTTTACCGTTTTCGAGTTTTACTAGTGTTACACTATTTTTGGGCTTTTTCTTTTCAGCATTATCAAACTCTAAAGATGTTGGTTTGGTGGTAAAGCCAGCCCACAATGAATTTTTTGCAAATTTTGGATCGACAGCACATTTGATTTTATAAGTTGAATCATTGATTGTGGATTGAATGTATCCTGTTGCATCCCCTCTGTCAGGAACAGCAGAATAAGCAATCCAGTTACCATCATCAGAAAATACGGGTTTACGCAGTCCCTCGAATTTCATGGCATCTTCGAATGTAAAAGGCTTTTTTTCCGCCAATACATATTGAGGAATAATTGCAGTTACTAATAGCAATAATGCTACGATAGCCGATCTAAATTGTTTTTTTGTCATGGTACTTCTTTTGAAAATACAGAATTAAAAAGTATAAAAAGATTAAGTTAAGAATTTTTTTTTAATTAATATTATTATTTTTGTCATCAATCCGTCTTATATATTCCTAATTTAAAAATAATAAGAAAAATCCGATTAAAACGCAATGAGAGAAAAGTTAGAATCTATAATGGAGAGGTATGATTCATTGTTTGCAAAGATGAAAGATCCTGAAATTTCGAGTGATATTAAGCAATATAAAGAAATTTCAAGGGAGTATAAGCAATTGACTCCTCTTGCCGTCACTTCAAAAAAATATATCAGAATTTGCGAAGATATAGATTCAAACCTTGGCATGATTAATGATCCGGCAACCGAACCGGAACTCCGCGATATGGCTTATGAGGACAATAGCACTCTAGTTGCCGAAAAAGAAAAGCTTGATGATGAATTGAGAATACTTCTTATACCCAAAGATCCTAACGATTTGAAAAACTGCATCGTCGAACTTAGAGCCGGTACTGGCGGAGATGAAGCAGGACTCTTTGCCGGCGATCTTTACAGAATGTACCAGAAATATGCAGAGAGAAATAACTTCGACATCGAAATTATTGACTTCAACGAGAGTGAACGCGGTGGATTCAAGGAAATGGTTTTTGCTATCTCTGGCGAGGATGTATTCGGTAAGTTGAAGTTCGAGAGTGGTGTTCATCGAGTCCAAAGAGTTCCCGACACAGAGTCAAGCGGACGTCTGCATACTTCTGCTGCTACAGTAGCTATATTGCCTGAAGCCGAAGACGTTGATGTAGAGATCAGAGATGAAGATCTGAGAATTGATATTTTCCGTTCGGGTGGTAAGGGCGGACAAAATGTTAATAAGGTTGAAACTGCCGTCAGACTGGTTCACTTGCCAACAGGCATTGTTGTTTCCTGTCAGGAGGAACGTTCACAGCTGAAGAATCGCGAAAGAGCTATGAAGGTACTACGTTCCAGAATCTACGAACAAGAATTGAAACGTCAGCAGGACGAAATGTCATCCAAAAGACGCTCAATGGTAAAAACTGGCGACAGATCTGAGAAAATCCGTACATATAACTTCCCTCAGAACAGAGTAACAGACCATCGATTAGAAGGTGATGCAAAAAATTACACTTTAAGAGAAATCATCGATGGCGATCTGAACATACTTATCGAAAACCTTCAGATTGCAGAAAGAGCCGAATTATTAAATCAGGGGCTGAGTTTATAATCTGAGTTTATCAGCTCCTAACCATTTGTTGTTAGTACTGGAGACGAGCTCGTAGCTTCGTATTTAGAATTCTATCTTTCGTTTCGTAATTAAATTACTTTATGAGCAACACTCACATTCACCTTCTTGCATTGGTGGACATTTCACAGTTCCATACGAGCAGAACACACAGCAGTCCCCAGCCGTTGGCGTAATAGTTTTAGCGCATTTTGAGCATTCATAGAAGAATTGGCAGGCATCTGTTGGCATGAGTTCACTTTTGCTATGTCCGCAATGGGGGCATGTTATTATTGAATATTCTTCAATTGAAGCAGCCATTATTTCGCCTTAATCATCTTGATTATAAAGTAAATAACTGGCATAAAGATTGAGCCAACAATAACCGGAACAAACCATATACCTGCACCATCGCTTTTACTTGCTACAGCGAGATTGGTGATATAAACAATGGAAGAAAAAACAATTAGAATCATCAATTTAAGATAACGTATCATTTTTGTAGCATAGGTGTACTGTATCTCTGCATTCTCAGGTGTTATCTTTCGTGGATAATTGAAAGAATGAGGAATTTTGTTGATCAAAGTCATTCCAACAAATATCACAGTGCCGATTATAGGGAGAATTAGTATAGTGGATTTTGATCCGTAATTATCTATCTGACCTGATGCATTGAAATGAGTGGGAATAGTTGACGGCAAACTTGAATAATTATATAAAGTTAGGAACCAAAGGACACCTAGAGTTGCCCACCCAAGCATTTCAAGAAATGCATCAGGCTGAGTAAGCTTTATCTTTATTTTTGGTCTTTGTTCTATAGCCATGGTTAGCCTCTACTATCCTGAGTCGCGTTAATAGATTTCAAAATATCCCGTTCATGCTTGCAAAAGCTTTCTGCTGATCCTCATATCCTGATTTAATCATCATCTCACTCAATCCATAAGTAACTTCAGATTTTCCATGCTTCAATTGCTCGAAAACGGCATCAATAAAATCTGATACAGGTGGAGCATAATCGTGCAGGCCAACTCCACCCAAATCTGTATTTAGTGCAGGAGGAAGTATTTCAATAACTTCAATATTCCTGAATTTGACTAATTCCCGCAAAGATATTGTAAAAGAGCGCAAGAAGGCTTTAGTCGCTGAATATACAGGAACTTTGATAAGAGGAACAAATGCCAGACCAGATGTTACATTGATGATTGTATTTAATGACTTTAAATTCAGAAAAAGCGAGGTTAGATGAATTGGAGCTTCTATGTTCGTCTCAATTTCTGCTTCAGCTCTATGATAGAAGTCACCATCGGAAATGGACATCCATTGCTGCATTCCGGCATTGTTTATCAATACATTCAAATCGCTGTGTTCTTCAGAAATCCAAGTGAAAAGAGCTTCTCGTTCTCCTGCATTGGATAAATCGCATTTCCTCGTTATAACAGACGGAAATTTATTCTTTGCTTCGTTTAAGACTGATTCACGCCTTCCACAAATAATAACATTATTATTCTCTTGAATAAAACGTATCGTCAGTCCTAGTCCAATGCCTGAAGCACCACCTGTAATCAATATTTTATTATTTGATAATTTCATTTTTTAAAATAAATTGTAATTTTATACTTAGTTTCAATTCATTCACGAAACAGGAATTTATTAATTGGATAAGAAACTGAAGTTACCTATTTGATTTATCCTGTATAAATTTCAAATTCTGTGCTGCCTTAATATTTCTTGGGTTAATTCTTTGAATCTGCTCAAGTAGCGACTCTGCTTCCTTGATTTTTCCTTTGTTATAAGCCAGAAATGCCAGCTCATTGAGTGCCATTTCGTTATTGGGATTATACGACAATATTGCCCTGTAGCTTGATTCTGCTCCCTTCAGGTTGCCAGATTCGGCTTGAATCAAGGCTTTCTGTTCGAGCACATATTCCGGCTTCCAATTATATGCCAGAATTTTATCAAGATTGCTCAGTCTGTAACTTTTTGACTTTACTCCACGCAGGAAAAGTTCGAGCATAATGTAGTCATCAACTCTTGCTGCTGGTTGTAAATGAAGCCTTTCTACAGGAATCTCATTTGCAGCGATATACTTTGGATCATCTCTCTGCAACCAGAAGGAAACTGCATAATCCCAGTATACCAATTTCCACGAAAGGTCATCATAGAGAATGGGGAGTAAATTCTGAGCTTCAACAGATGAATGTGAGAGCAAATAGGCTTTGATATTATATTTTTTAATTATTGATTTCATCAAACCAGGACTAACACTTGCCTGCTGAACGATGTTAATTATATTCGGTTCGTATATCTCCCAGCGTCCATCAGTAAGAGGGATTAAGCCGGGATAGTTCTGGTAGAGATAAAATCCCCCAATAGTGTTAGAATTAAAAACCTGATCATTGAATTTGATTCTTTTGAGAAATCCTTCAAGTTGATGAGGGAAGAACGATGGAGTTGCTCCAAAGCCAAATCTTGATGAAATTTCTGATTTCAGATAATAGTTACCGGACAAAGCGAACCAAGCCCAAAGAAGAATTGGTATTGGTAGCAAATACTTTATTATGTCGAACCTCCTGGAATCAATGGACTCTGATGAAGATATAAATTCTGCAATAAATGGAGCGGCTATTAACCCAAACAAAACTATATTGCGTCTTCCCGTCAGTGAGGCTAAGAATAGCCCCAATAAAATTAAGAACCGTGCAGATACGAATTTCTTGTATCTGAACATAGAAAATACAGCAATGACTGATGTTAT
Source organism: uncultured Ignavibacteria bacterium (assembly GCA_903862655.1). GTDB lineage: Bacteria > Bacteroidota > Ignavibacteria > Kapaibacteriales > UBA2268 > CAIOZA01. The sequence goes on along the minus strand of CAIOZA010000031.1, from coordinate 17,937 downwards.
TAATAGTGTAAAGTAGAACCAGAAAGCATAACCAGAACGTGAGGCATCCCCAAATGTTGAGCTCATCTCACCTACTGACTGGATTACAACAGAGGACTTAGCCGCAGCTTCAGAGAATATCACGAGTGAATAGCTCCATCCGCTTATTCCCCATGGCACAACAAGAGTAGAAGCCAGCACGACCGCCAACAGAATACCGGTTTTCTTCAGAGAGTTATCGTTTCCTCTAAATTTCTCTATTAAATCAACCAGCAGATAGCATCCAGCCATGAATGGACCGATAATGAAAAGTCCATGGCTGTTAGCCCAGATTATCTGAAGCAGTCCAAAGAGGATGTAATGTGAAATTTTTAAATATTTCTTGTTCTGAAGCAAATAGTAGAAAATAGCTATCATCAGAAATGTAATGATTTCAGGTCGGGGAAGAAATCTTTCTATCGAGGTGATAGCAGCAAGAAATATAAGTATCGGTGCCCAATAAGCTTTTGTCCATTTATTTACTGATTTCCAGACAAAGAATAGAGTACAATACCAGATAGCAATCATAAAAAGCTGAACGCCGATAATTCCGCAGCATTTGTCCGATACTGCAACCAAAACCTGAAATAACCAGTGAGAATCATGGTAAGGTTGACCCCACCCAACTGCAGTATATTTATCGAAAAAAGGTATTGTCCAATTTCTCAAAATGTCTCTGCCGATCGCCAGATGCCACCAGATATCGAGATCATATATCTCATTTATCAGGAAAGAAGTGATCGCAACGATAACCGATACGCTGATTAATGCATAGAGTTTATTATTTTTGATGAATGAGCAAAGATTTGAAAACATAAATATACTATTCTCCCTCCATAATCTTGATTTCGCCTTCGGTCAGGTTGATAATCTCCATTATTTTTATTCTTTGTTGAATTTGAATCCACCGTCGGGACCTGCATCAATTAGAATCTTATCGCCTGATATATATTTCGATTCGAGCAGAAGCAAAGCCAGTGGATCGGCAATGTTTTTCTGAATGGTTCGTTTCAAAGGTCTCGCACCATAATGTATGTCATAACCTAATGAAGCCAGCCAATCCAGTGCATCTTCTGTAAATTCGAGAGCGATCCCCAAGTGGTTAATTTTAGATTTTAGAATTTCAAGCTGCAAGTGAGCTATGCTGAGTATATCTGCCCTTGTGAGTGGCTTGAATAGTATAATTTCATCAATTCTATTGAGAAATTCTGGACGCATCTTCTGTTTCAGCAGATTGAGAATGCTGTATCTCATCTTAGAGATCATCTCGTCTCGGTTCTCATCGTCGATTTCAGATATTTTTTCCTGGATTATATCTGTGCCCAGATTGGAAGTCATTATGATAATTGTGTTCTTGAAATTGACTTTCCTGCCCTTACTGTCTGTCAGATGCCCTTCGTCAAGCACCTGTAGCAGTACATTGAAAACTTCGGGATTTGCTTTTTCGATCTCATCCAGCAGTATCACCGAATATGGTTTTCTGCGTATGGCTTCTGTGAGCTGCCCGCCTTCTTCGTAGCCGATATATCCCGGAGGTGCCCCAATCAATCGTGAAACTGAGAATTTTTCCATATATTCGCTCATATCAATGCGAACGAGAGAATTTTCGTCATCAAAGAGGAACTCAGCAAGTGCTCGTGCCATTTCAGTTTTGCCTATACCAGTAGTTCCGAGAAAGATAAATGATCCGATTGGCCTGTTTGCATCCTGAAGTCCGGCACGGGTTCTGCGGATCGCATTAGATATTGCCATAACGGCTTCTTCCTGTCCGATAACTCTATGATGGAGTCTATCCTCCATCGATATCAGTTTTGTACGTTCAGTCTCCAACATCCTGTTGACTGGAATGCCTGTCCATTTCGAGACTACTTCGGCTATATCTTCGGAATCAACTTCCTCCTTCAGTAGTTTGCCATTTGCCTGAATTTCAACAAGTTTTTCGTTTGCTGATTTTAATTTTTTATTCAGCTCAAGTATTGTACCATATCGTAGCTCGGCTACTTTCCCCAGATTGCCATGACGCTCAAATTCATCAGCCTGAACTTTCTTATTCTCAATTTCTGCTTTATAACTCTGAATCTCATGTATAATTTTCTTTTCAACTTCCCAGCGGCTTTTGAGAGAGTATTGAACCTCACGTAAATCTGAAAGTTCCTTTTCTATCTCTTCCAGCCTTGATTTAGTATTGCTAATTGCATTTTCGTCAATCATAATTAACCTGAGTTTTTCTAAATATTATAATTATACATCAACGAATAGAAAATTCAAAAATTGCCACAACACAATAAGAAAGCTGATAATCCTTTTTAATATAGATATGAAATTACATATATTGCAATTTGGTTGAGCAAGATGCTAGACCTACGAATAGTAAGAGAAACATACTTGTTTGTCCGCAATAAAAAAATTGTTAATAAATATTCTTAGAGGAAAAATCATGGATACTACCGACATTAACAGAAGACTCGAACTTCTCGAATCGAAGAACAGACGCTTTAAAATTACATTCTATCTGATGATAACAGTCATGGTCTCTTTGGGCTTCATTGGTTTTCAGTTGAAAACAGCGATTCCTAAAGTTATCGAAGCCGAGAAATTTGTTGTCCGCGACCCGGAGTCAGGCGTTCTGGGCTACTTTGGCTTCGATAGGTATGACGATCCTCGTGCTGAACGGGAAGTAACCGATATGGTATTGAAGATGAACCTCGGGAAAATATTAATAACTGATAATGGCAAATCTCTCGACATGAGTCCTTATGCCGTTACTTTGGGTAACAAAACAGAAAAATCCGATAAATTTATCACTTTGTTCAACAATCCAAATCCGGGATTGATAATAGAGAGCAAAAAAGATTCGCTAACGTCTGAAGTCCTGTCGTTTCAGGCGAATAAATTCATGCTTGGAATGCAGCAGAAGCTTACACCAAACTCGAAGAATCAGAAGACTATGCCATATATTACAATTTCGAAGGAGCTGGACTTCAAGCCATCGGTAACACTTTACGATGAAAACGGCAATATGCGTGCTGTGTTGGGCTCATCTATCATAAAGACCAAAGGCGGGCAAATAGTAAAGCATCCGGAGTCAACACTGATATTATTTGACGACAAAGGGAATGTAACATTCACAACGAATAAATAACTAAATGTTGCATAACAAGGATCAGACGGTATCTCCAATGATATTTTCAGTGCAGACTTAGAACCCTCAGCGAACATATCAGAAAGCAGATGATTTCATCAAGGAAGCTGTGGATTTGTGGAGGAAGGTTGTGAAGATCTAATCCTAGCACTTTATCCATATGGAAAAAATCAAATGAGGAATGAAGTGAGGAAAGTCAAATTGATTATTATTCACCTCACAATATATTTTGATTTTTCAATAGTTTTTCATGCACCTTACTGAGAAGCCATTTAACTTGTTATAGTGACTTCTACTTATCTTTGCATTATTATAATATAGATATCTGCCCAATTCGCCAGCCGAGTTACCATCAGGAAAAGACCATAAATAACAACTATTCCTTATGTCCGCAAAATTTCCATTCTCGTCACGTCTTCCACCGGGAATTGCAGAAAAACCGCTTTCGTTCGATGCACCAGTATTAGGACTTTGCCAAAGTTTTGTTCCAGTATCTTTCAGTTTGCCGCCTTCTACAAAGCCTCTGGGACCCCATTCATCAATATCGCTTTGTTCCATGCCCATACACATTTCCAAAATTTTCCACTCTGATTCATTAATAACATGCCAACCTTTTGGGGCTAATCCTCGTGAATCACTAACTGCATACCAGTTATAGAGTTTTCCATAAATAGCACCCATTGCTGGGTCATTATTATAATAGCACCAGGCACCTGTGGTTAGCTTTACCCATTCCTTTGGGTCTTTCACTTCAGGAATCGAGTCACCATTGAGGTAATGATCGGTATTAACGTTTTGTGTTGTCCAGATTAGATCACATAGTTTCACTGAGGCAGAATCATTTTCTGTGGGATTTGTAATGTTATCCTCTTTACAGCTAAGCAAGAGGTTAACAATTAAAACGATTAAACCTATAAACTTATATGACATAATTTCCTCCATTAGTTTTAATCGGTAATTTCTTTTACAAATTGAACTAGTTACTTAAAATATGTCAAATCATACTTAGATACTTAGTGGGTCATTCCCAAATACATACCGCCGAAATATGGTATAAGCCAGATAAGCCAAACTATGATACTGTATTTATGAAATTCTTTTTTTGATTTGAGTGATCCTTTTCGAATAACCAGGGTTGCCCATATTGCATGCACGAGCATCACCCAGAGAGCAATTTGCCCTGTAAGAGTATGTGATTTGGATAAATCGAAAGCTCCATTTGCCATAAGGTGCATAATAAAAGTCCCTGCAACATCGAAGCAGAAGCCGCACCAGAATGTTGCAACATGCCAAGGCTTAAGATTGCGTGCAAATCGTTCGGACCAAATTCCACTTGAATAAAAGATTAGAGCTAATGTGATGAGGATTGATGAAAAAATAATCATGATATAATTCTTAATTTTTATGTTCTGAATTTTATCAATATACTAAGAAAAATACTTCATACCAAAGGCAAAATATTATGAGAAAATAATTTGTCTGCAAAAGAAAAACAGAATCACAACAATCTTGGGAGTTGATAATGTTTTTGAAAAAATAATTTTTTAATTAATTAAATTAATTCAGTTTTAAAACATTCTGTATAATGTTGTAAAAAGCTGCTTTATTTATTGGTTTTGAAATGAATTCGTTACATCCTGATTCCATAGCTCTTGCTCTCTCATCCTGATGAGAATAAGCAGTCTGGGCAATAATTGGGATTTTCGGGTTCTTTTCCCTGATAATTCTTGTTGCCTCAAATCCATCCATTACAGGCATTTTCAAATCCATTAATATCAAATTGAAATACTGATTTTCTGATGCCTCGACTGCCTCAGAACCATTTTGTGCCCACGTAAGAATAACATCATCATTTTTCAATAACTTACTGATGTAGTAGTAATTTGTCTCTTCATCTTCAACAATTAAAATCTTGAGACCCGAAAGATTTTTATCGGTATTTGACTTCGCATCAGGCTTTTGCTTCTTGTCCATTGCATTAGTATCAGCACTAAGTGGCAGCGAAATGATAAAAATAGACCCATTATCCAATTCTGAATCTACTTCAATTTTTGCTTCAATAAGATCAGCAAGTCCTTTGATAATCGATAATCCCAAACCGGTTCCGCCAAATTTCCTGGACGAAAATGCTTCAAACTGCCAGAATCTTTCAAATATTTTAGGTATGAATTCCTCAGCTATTCCAATTCCGCTATCTTTGACGAAAATCTGAAATAAATTGCTGCTTATTCTGCATCCCAATTCTATGAACCCTTTATCAGTAAATTTCAATGCATTATTTAACAGGTTCGAAACAATCTGAAATAATTTATCCTTATCTGTGTTGACAGACAAATTAATACATTCTTCAGGGATATTTAATCTGAATTGCAGAGTTTTAGAACTCATTTTATTTGAGTATAGAGAACTAAAATACTGGAATATTTCTGTGATTGGGAATATAGTCTTATTTGATACCAACATTCCGGTATCAAGACGGGACACCTGCAAGACATCATCGACAATACCCAGCAATCTGTTTGAAGAACTATTAATAAGGTCAATATATTCATTGATCTCTTCAGAATCCAGAGAATCGAAATCTCTTAGCAATGCAGAAAATCCCATTATGCCGTTTAGGGGAGTTCGAATTTCATGCGACATATTTTGCAGGAATGAGCTCTTGAGTTTGTCACCTTCCTCAGCTTTATTTTTCGCTTCTATCAGGTCCTGTTCAAAGTGTTTTCTATCTGTAATATCCTGGATATTGCCGAACATACGAATAGGGTTGCCGTTTTCATCGAACTCAAGCTTCCCAAGTCCCAGAACCCATCTGACTTGTTGATCGTATTGACGGACAATTCTATACTCTTTTTCGAAGAACTGATGCTTGCCAATTACTTCACCCTGGAAATAATTAATCATCATCTCTTGGTCATCAGGATGTATCAAACTCATCCAGCCTTCAAAGGATGAATCATAGTCATCGCCAATCCCAAACACTGTATTAAGTGTTTCAGAACTGCTCCATCTGCCACCGAGAATGTTAAAATCATAGTGACCAATTTCAGCTATTTTTTGCGATTCATTGAGCAAATGTTCAGATGTTTTAAGGGCTTCTTCTGCCTTTTTGCGTTTGGTAATGTCATTAGCAAGAGTGAACAACACATCTTTTCCGTCATAAACTCCCTTTACCGTCCATACATCCTTCGGGAAAATTGTTCCGTCTTTTCTTTTGCCCCAGAATTCATACTTTTGGGGAATACCGGCAAAAGCTTGATTTACATTACTAACAATCTGTTGGAAATCATTCATCCCAGGGGCAGCCAAGAATTCAGGCGTTTTGCCTATGAACTCTTCGCGTTCTAAGCCATACATATCTATTGCACCCTGGTTGACATCGATAAACGTCGCATCAGGATTTTGTATATATATAGCTTGCTGAACGGTGTTAAATAAACCGCGATAATTCTTTTCACTTTCCTGGAGTGCGTTTTCAGTTTTCTTTCTCTCGGTGATGTCAATCAAAACTGCCAATGAACGTATTACTTTCCCTTCCGAATCCCTTTCTGATATTGCAGATAATAGGACATCGATTATTTCTCCAGTTTTCTTATTATATTGATATGCAATATCTCTACATGTTCCGGTTTTGTAGAATTCCGGAAGTACTACTTCATTTGCATAGATTTTTGATTCTTCTGTTAAATAGTTTGATGACTTTGTTCCAATAACTTCAGACTCAGAATATCCTAGTTTATCGAGCCAATATTGACTCACGCTGAGCAGATAACCATTCTTATCAATAGAATGCATCATTATGGGAGTATTGTTATATAAGTTACGGTATCGCTCTTCATTATCCCTAATGAATTGCTCGTTATGTTTGTTTTCCGATATGTCTTTAGCATAAATAACAACATTCACGACTGCACCCGTACCATCCTTGATAGGAAAGAACCGGTTCTCGAAATACAAATCGAATCTTTTGTCTTCAAAAATAGCAGATTCACCTGAGCTGACAACACTATTGAACATTAATTTTCTGTTATCTGATAATTCCTTAGGAAATAAATCGAAAATATTAGCACCGATTAGCTTTTCGGGAGAAATATTGAGTCTGTATGCTCCGGAGTTATTTACGGATAATATCTTATGATGCACATCTACAAGAAATACAGAATCTTCTGTAGCATTAAATATACATTCGAGATAAGATTTACTTTCAATCAGTTCTTTTTGAATTCTGATTTCATTAGTTGTATCACGCATTATTACAACTGTATGCAGCACGTCATTGATAGAATATGTGGAAACTCTCACATGCAGATCAAATTCATTTCCATCTTTTTTTAATCCTCGTGATAGAAATTCTTTTGGTGTATTTTCGCCAGTGGCTCTTTTCCTGATATTTTCACTTATTATTGGACGCTCCGATGGAGCTATAAGGCTTAGAACTGGTTCATTTATCAAGTCATCGGGGGAATCATAACCAAACATATCCGAATATGCTTTATTAACAATAACGTGAATACCTGTGATTGATACTCCAATCGCATCGACTGAATTCTCGAATACTGTTCTTTGCTGAACCTCACTTGCATTTAGAGCAACTTCAGATATTTTTTCGTTAGTTATATCGGTTTGAACTGAATTTGAGTAGATAATATTTCCATCTTCATCAAAAACAGAACTGACATTTAGAAGAACATTTCTTCTATCTCCATTTTTGGTTAAGAGTATCATTTCAGCATTACTAACAAAACCATTTTTTTTCCATCGTTCCAGATTAATGAGGACTTGTTCATAAGATTCGGGATCATATATAAATTGCAGAGGCTTGCCGATAATTTCATTTTTCTCATAACCTAATACCTTCAAGGCAGCTTTATTTAAATCAAGTATCATTCCTTCGGGTGAGATGGTATAGGCATACTCAGGAAGATTCTCGAAAAATTCACGATATCGCAAATCACTTTGAAAAGCGGTTTTTCTGGCTATCTTGTCGTTATAATTATTCATCCCATTTTCTATCAAAACGTCAAGAATTCCTTTCATATAGAGCATGAAATTATCTAAATTAGCCATAGACCATACTGGAACTTTCCTGACGGCATCCAGATATGCTGACTCCTCAAATCCGAATTTAAGTGCCTGAGTTTTGAAAAATTCTATGTCAGGTTCTTCTGTAAAAAATTGCCCTACAAAGAAAATTGCCAGATTCTTGCCTTCAAACGTAACAGGCATGGCATTATCCATCATCCCATGAGGGCATTTATAACAAACAGATGGGTTAGCTTCATTCAAATGATCCAGAACATATAGGTCGCTCTTTCTGCATTCCAGCTCACATTCCTTGTTCAATCTATGGAACTTGGTGCATATATCCTGCCAGCACGATTTGGCAAGGACATTCCCTTCTAGATCAAGCAATGCCATAGGGAAAGGGTAAACCTCGCCCAATCTTGCCAGCAATGATTGTAAAAGCTTTATATCGATTAACTCTTCTATAGTAAATGTCGGTGACATAGTTCAACCTCTAAGAAATAGGTTTCATAGTTACATTTCTTTCCTACGAATGCGCAGGTAAATTAATTTAGCAATAAGGATAGGCTTATAATGCCAGACTCCCGATTTATTTTGTTCATTGGGTAATTTTCCAATTTTAAATCCAATTAATGGTTATCGGTAAAAATACACAAAAACTTAGAATATTCATTATTAATAATAGTATAAATATGCAGATAAATTTATGAATCCGGCTGACAGCTATTATCCATTTTTATCAACAATTTGTCATTAGTTTTTCTGATTATTCACTCAGGCTGGTTTCCGTGCAATACCATCTATTCAAGTCTTAAGTTTCAATTGTTCTCTTTATAATATTTCTTGTTTAAATTGATAACTATGTTTATATTGCTAACCAATTCACTGCATCATATTATTAATCACCTTTTATCGGGGGTTATATGAAAAAATACATTTCTACCTTCTTTCTGCTTATTTTACTTTCAATTTCTGTAAGGCTGATTACCGGCTGTTCCAAGGACACCGCAGTCAATCCCGGAAATACGGACACGACTACAACAAATTCGATAAATATCACTTGGGATAATTCTACGGTTGTGTTCACCGAGAATGAGAACTCCGACATAGTCCTATTCGATACAACAGCAAGCATTATCCACTTCAAAGGAACCAGCACAAAAGCAAAATCCCTGAAAGCTGACGACAACTTTGTTATTAACAAATGGGAATATTATAAAGTTGTAAAGACTGTAAATCAAGGTAGTGAAGTCCTTGTTACTGTTGGGCCCGCTAATCTAACTGATGTGGCTAAGGACGCTAAGCTCACTTGGAATCAATATGTTAATTTCGACAAACAGGACATTCTGAACGGAATCAAATCAATACCTGGAAGCCAGATTCAGATAGTTACCACAGACAGCGTCGGCTATTCAGCCCGAGTGGGGTCATATCTTTACAGTATCGGCCTCAAGCTGCTCAGCGGAAAAGTAAGGATAAGTATTACCTGCGAGAAAATTATTTTAGACACCAAGGTCGCTAAGCTCACTCTAATCGGTGAGGTAAGAAACTTCAGAACCAGAGGCAATATTGAAGTTGTCAACCATCAACTGATGATGTATGATTCCAGGAATGAATACATGGAAGGTGAATTCGACTTGAAGGCAGTAGCGGCAGGATCGGGAAGTGATCTGAAGATAGAAGTACCGCTGCGCTTATTCAGATTCCCAATAGCAGGAATTCCAATCTTGTTCTTCGATGTAAGATGCTTAGTGGTTATGAATGCATTACTTCCGTCAGGAGCATCCACTCTGCTGGATTATAAATTCAAATTTGTTGTCGATGAAGGCTTTCAATACGATGTTCAAAGCAAGAAATGCTCACCCAGTGCCAATGTAAGAACTTATGAAATGAAGGAAAACTCCAAACCTCAGTCCGGAGCCGCTGGAGCAATGGCAATGTCATGGGGACTGGCAGTACCCCGATTCGAGATAAGACTTGGTCTCCCATCTGTTTACAACACTACAATCGGCTGGGTACAGTCAGCATATTTAATCGGAGGAGATTACACTTTCACACCCCCATGTCAGCAATCCAAAGCCAGATTCATCGGTGCATACGGATGGTCATTAGGTGCATTCGGATTGAGTGTAGCAAGCGGTACAGGCAACCTTTGGGATTACGAAAAAGTATTCCTGAAAGCAGGCGATTGCCCTTAAATAAATTAAGAATTGTTAAATTCTATATCTGGGAAGGACTCAGCCAAATTAGGTTGAGTCCTTCTTTTATTATACCTATATTTTCACAAATTTGCATACTTTATCCCCAACCCTCATAAAATACATCCCGGGAGCCAAACCGGACACATCGATTCTTACTCCCTCACCGCTTGCGGGGAGGGCTGGGGTGGGGTTAACGGCGGACTGTATCTGTCCGAATAGATTGTATATCCTCACATCGCTTTGTAAGGGCGAACGGCCGTTCGCCCCTACGGATATTTCGATGAAATCTGTGGCTGGGCTGGGAGACAGAAGAAAAGACTCAGCACTTATGATTTCCGGTACATCTGTGATTAAATGAATAGATAATCTGGCTCTTTTATGTGTCTTACATTCAGTTGTTAAACTTTGTGCTTCTATATAAACAACTGTATCTTTATAAACATATAATGAGAAATAATTTCTTGCTGACTGAAGCAGATTGCCACCAACAGGTGAATCATAAAGATAAAATGTTGAATTTTTGGGAGACACAGGCCTAATTGAAATGACCTCACTTTTTTTCAGAACTGTATCATTGACTAATAAAGGTACTCCAGGATAGAAATTAATTGTTGTTTGATTTTCTTCCCCGATTGACGCAGGATCAGTACTTCTAACTCTTATTTTGTAACTCTCACCTTCAGTAACATCAGTTGGTATTCCTACCTTAATTTTACCTTGATAAATACTTTTACTTTTACCTATAATTTTGACATTCGATGACCATGAGCCGTTTGTGTCTGACAATTCTGCTATAAATTCATTTCCTGTGTTATATAGTATATAAGTTTTGAAAGCCAAATCGAAACTATCTCCAGGGCAAAATTGAAGTTTCATTGGCTTGGGGTCATCTGTACTTATTGTTAGCTTTTTGTTTCTGTAATAAATAATATAAAATTCTTTTATTGATGTATCACTAATTATAAATTGATGTCTTGAAGGCTGGATTTGTGCTATTTCCCTCATGTCCAGTTTGAATTTAGAATTTGAATCAAGACTTTCATATAATAAAAATGTTGAATTTTGTGGAAAATTGATATCTTCATATTCTAATTTCAGTGGATAAACTGTTGCCTTAGAAAAGAACTTTACATGATAAATAAGAGGTGCTGATTCGTATTCAATTGTTCTGATATCTCTAGATTTTGAATATGGTTTCTCATCATTTGGGGAAAAATCATATATTCCAAATGGAATACTCTCATATAAACTATCAATAAAAAATCTTGCCTGGAAATAAACATGCATCCCAAAATCATAATACGCTTCGCCATAACTTGTATCAGGTTTTAAACTCGCTTTGTATCCCGATCCAAATATCAGATTTGCAGTATCCTTATCATTTGAAATTAAAAATAACTCTATTCCCGGTTTTGATGTAGAATCGAACCATTCATAAGGATTATAGAAAATCCAAATCGGTACATCAACATTAACATAACCGCTGTCATTTAATTCTTTTGCAGTAAATAGTAAATTTGCTGTATAATAGCCGGGTTTCATTGTTTTTGGAGGAATAAATTTCAAATCCAGATCTAAATAATTACCTTTTGTAAGGTTGAAAACATTACCACTAGTTACATAATTTGGAAAAGGATTCTGCTTTCCGGCTCCAGCAAGTGATTTGAATACCAAGAATGGCTGATCGGAGCTAATCAGCATTGTTTCGATCTTTGATGTATCAGTTTTCAAGCTGATATTCATTATGCCGGAATGTGTATTCCCCGTTCCTGAATCGGATGAAAATGGATTCCTGATTGAATAAGAATAAGGAGAGTTCTTCATTGTCGTTGGCAACAAACCAGTTTTTCTGTCAATGTTAAACATTAATTCTGCATTTGATGAGATTTTAGCCGAATTGTTATCCATTGCAGTAATGGATTGAGCTGTTGTGAAAGCATATCCCAGTAGGGTGACGATAACTATTAAGTATTTCATTTTCATTTTATCCCCTTCTATAATTTTATAAACTTCCCAACCTTATCCCCAACCCTCACAAAGTACATCCCCGGTGCTAAACCGGACACATCGATTCTTACTCCCTCACCGCTAGCGGGGAGGGCTGGGGTGGTGTTAACGGCGGACTGTATCTGTCCGAATAGATTGTATATCCTCACATCGCTTTGTAAGGGCGAACGGCCGTTCGCCCCTACGGATATTTCTATGAAATCGGTGACAGGATTTGGAGTGCACACTATCTGATCTTGCACGATATTTTCCTCAACGCTTGTGTATTTAACACTGCGATAGACAACGTCCCCTGCTAAACCCAGATAGAGAGTATTATCTCCGGTTTTGCCGATGCTCCTGCAGTCGAACGAGTTTAGACCAGAGTTCACATCTGTCCAGGTTGCGCCCTTGTCATCAGATGTTATCACTCCATTATTCGTAGCGATGAACAGCATATTATTCATTTCGAGTATATCGCGGAGTTTTCTGACCGGACCCGCATCTAAGACTACTGTGAAGCTTGTACCTTCGTCCGCACTGCGGTAGAGGAGACTGTCGGTCAAAAAATAGTAGGAATCATCTTTACTTATAAGGAAATCAACAAGCCTATTCTTTAATAATAGACTTTTTTCGAATAGTGTATTATATGTGGCCGGGTCAAGCTTTGTAATATTAACAGTATCGGAATATCTTTTTAAAAGAACAATTTCATCCTGATTATTTACAAAAACCCAATCAGCGAAGAACTTATCCTTTACGGTTGTCCACTCTAGTTGATCGGTTGATTTTGCTAATCTGCTCCCGTACCAATTGAGAAAGTACATTTCATTTTTGCTGTTTTCAGCCATAGATGTCGGAGAATCATAAAAGTCAAAATATTTGAATCCGTTACATCTATCTGTCGAAAACCTGGTTGAAAGACCTGCCATTCCTATTTTTGTAATCCAAACATTATCCTTTAAAGATATGAAAACCTCTTGAAATTGATTAATTCCTTCGTCGTCAACCAGATCGACCTCATTACTTGTAATTTTATATAAATTATGGAAGACAAAGGTCTCACTTCCACATAGAGCTAGTTTATCGCCACAGACTACTTGATTCTCCAATGCAGCAGAATTTTTTAGAATATCTAATTTTTTCAAATATTTATCATTTGTGTAATATACAATTCCACTAGATTTATAGGCGAACGTAAGTTCATTTGTAAAAAGGATTCCTGAAATTTTAAAATTATTTTCTTCAGGTGCAGATACTTTTGTTATTTTTTTTGTATCAAAATTCTCCAATAAAAAAATGCCAGCATACACAGTGTCATACACAACAAAATATATTTCATTTTTATTTTTAGGATAAATTCTTGAGATGTTATAATCAATATTTACAGAATCCCAGGATATCCCGTGATTTTCTGTGAAGGTTATAGTAGACTTTGAATTATTTGATGAATAAAAACATAGATTCTCATTTATATCAAAACTGTATTCATAATTATTATTAATATCTTTTCTAATGGTATCAAATGATATACCGCCATTTGATGATAATCTAATTGAATTACGACCAAAATCATATATATTATCATTTTTATCTACATAAAATCCCCTACCCAAGGGATGTGATAGTTCGATAAAAATTGAGTTTGTATCTGTAAAATTTCTCCTTTGAATCGCTAACCATGAATCATTTGATGTTCCAACTGTTCCATAAAGATAATTATCTGTAATATAATTGTTACCTCGATCAATGTTATCCATAAAATATTCCCATGTTTTTCCTTCATCAATAGATAAGAAAATCTGTGCAGTATAATTGCTGTCAACACTAAAAAGGAATAGCTTTCCGGAAACAGTTTTAGTAATTTTATAAAATCCTTTACTTGAAACATTGGGTGTTATAGTTTCCCAAGTAACTGCATTATCTGACGATCTGATTATAGAATTTTCTGTGTAGGTAATAATATAATTACCTGTACTGATAAAACCCTGGAAATATCCCCCAAAAGGTCCGTTAAGTGGTTCCCAGAAATTCTGTGCTTTAGCCGAGAGAGAAAACAGAATCACAAACAAAAAGATTAAACGTGCTTTCATTGTATTTATCCTATAATTTTAGAAAAATTCTTTTGAGATTGTCTGAACTGTGATTTCAGGGATTTATGTGATTAAAGACATGATTAATAAAGTTTTCATGTATTTAATCATTTTAATCATAGAAATCAAAGTTCTGACATTTCATTTTTTTTACTAATCACTTATCCATGCTGCACTCACCACTATTTTACACCTACCCCGACCCTTCCTCAAGGAAGGGAGAAAATACAAACAATTTCACCTTTTAAACTAATCACTCCCTCACTAGTCACTTAATATTAAAAAACCACTGACGCCCTCTATGGTGTGCTCTGCAGAGGCACACCCAGGTATCAGTGGTCTTTTTTAAAATAATCAGGGAATGTTGCTTTGGACTGTAATTTCGATGCAGTTGCTGAATTCACCCAGACAATAGACACCCATTTTACCGGATTCAGCGTTCTTGTTGATTATCAGCACGATTTCGTCAAACCACCATCTGACAACTTCGTAATTGCCCGGTTTGTAGCCTTTTTGTTTATCGCTGTTGAACACAACATATTTTCTGTAGGGATCGGAATTAAGACCAAAGTTGGTGCCCTTTATCGTTAAAGTATCACCGGCTTTGACATTAACCGAAGAAACTGAATATATCCTCACCTTGAATGGATCCAGGTTGTTGTCGCAACCCGTTAGAGAGAATATCAGCGGAATTAGAAGAAAGAGTAAAAACTTCATATAATAAACCTTTCGTCAATTGAACATATAACATTATATACAAGGATAGTGCCAGAAAATAATATAATTTGCTAACTATTTATTTTACAATGAATTAACGATTAATACCAGTCGGGTGTATTACTCAATATCCCAAAAACTGTGTAAATTTGTGTACAAAAAAGTGTGTAATAGTAAATATATTTGTACACTATTATTTACGTTAAATTGAAACAATAATAATAAACATTCGTAATTAGTGAAGTTGAATATTGCAATAAGACAAAATTTTTATGGAGTGAAATATGCCGGATCAAAGTCAGTTAAATCAGCAATCGGGAATGCCGCCATACCCGCCATACTATCCGCCGCCACAGCCAAGACGCACCCGTTGGTGGATACCTGTGTTGATAATTGTAGTTATACTTGGAATTTTTACTATTCCTGTGTTCGTTCTTCTAGGATTAGCAGGCTCAGCCTTCACTAACGAACCCGTCGAGGTCAGGAACAACTCAGTTCTATATCTCAATCTTGGCGAGAAGCTAGAAGAGCACACAGGCGGTGGAAGCATATTCGAGGCTTTTGGCGAAAAGTCACAGCCAAATTTCTTCGAAGTGCTACAGTCTATCAAGCGAGCCAAAGATGACGACAGAATTAAGGGAATTTACTACAAAGCACGCGGAACAGCAATGGGCTTCGCCAAGAATATTGAACTTATCGAAGCAATCAACGATTTCCGTAAATCCGGTAAATTCGTTTATGCTTACATCGATATGGGAACAGAAGCTGACTACATGCGAGCTTTGCCGGCTGACAAAATTTTCATGCCGAGTGAGGGAATGGTAGAGCTTAACGGTTTCGGAGTTAATTCAATGTTCTTCAAAGGTATGCTCGATAAAGTTGGAATTGAATTCCATGTAGAGCATTTCGAAGATTTTAAATCTGCCGCTGAGTCATTCAACCGCAAGGGATTTAGCGATTCGGCACGCAAGCAGTTGAGAATTATTGTCCAGCAGAGACACAGAAACTTCGTCGATGCTGTCGCTCAGTACCGCAAGCTTGACAAAGAAATGATCAATGCAGTTCTCAACCGTGGTGTCTATACTGCTGACAGCCTTAAAGCACTTGGATTTGTGGATAGTCTTATGACAGAAACAGATTTGAAGGAAATGCTAAAAAATATGACAAATAAGAATGAAAAGGATTCTAAAAAGCACAAACTAAGACTGGTAGATGTTTCGGACTATATGAACGCTGACTTCAATGATGAAAAGCCAGTTCCTGACAAAGATATTGCAATCATTTTCGCATCAGGAACAATTGTCGATCAGTCTTCCGGTGGAATGAATTCCGAAAAGCAAATCACAAAAAAATTAGCTGAATACATCCGTAAAGCAAGAGAAGACAAAAAGATCAAGGCTATCATCCTGCGTGTGGACAGTCCCGGCGGATCAGTTATGACTTCCGACATAATCTGGCAGGAAGTGATGAAAACACGCGGTGTTAAGCCGATTTATGCTTCTATGAGCGATGTAGCGGCATCAGGTGGATATTATATAGCAATGGCCTGCGACACAATCATAGCACACCCTGCTACTATCACAGGCTCAATCGGCGTCATTGCAGCGATCCCGAACTTCAGCGGATTGCTCGGTAAACTTGACATAACATCGGATACGATTTCGTCAACAAAAGCCGCACAGGAGCTGAGTTTCAACTATCCGTTCAATCCGGCTCAGAAGAACAAACTTCATGAAATGATTCAGGGAGTTTACTTCCGCTTTGTGAACAAAGTAGCCGAAAGCCGCAAGAAAACATTTGACGAAACACGTGCTCTGGCTAAAGGTCGCGTCTGGACAGGCGAGGATGCTAAAGAGAAAGGGCTTGTAGATGTTCTCGGCGGTCTACAGGATGCAATCAATTTAGCAAAAGCCAGAATTGGCGTACCGGCAGGCAAAAAGGTACTTATAAAAGAATATCCTGCCAAGGAAGATCCGTTCGATATGATATTCAAACTGTTCGGCAAGAAGAATAGTGAAGATGAAGTCTCTATCAACAAAGTGATTGACGGATACTTCAGCAGAGGTAACTCTACTTATGCAGAGATTTACAACAATATGCCCGAACCGATGAAACGTCAGATGGACTATATGCGCACATTGCTTTACATGTCTTACAAAGATCCGGTTATGATCGCAATGCCGAATTATATAGATATAAGATAAGAGAAGATAAAAGCAATAAGCAACAAAGGCTGTTCCATATTGATGGGACAGCCTTTCTTTGTATCAATCCTGTGCATACAGTTGCCGAAGGTGGCTACCGAAGCGAATCAATTGTATTGTCATTTAGAACGTGGTGAGAAATCTCAATTCAGATTGTCATTTCTACTTTACAACTTCACAAACTTCCCAACTCTATCCCCAATCCGCACAAAATACATACCTGGAGCTAAACCGGAGACATCGATTCGTATTGTAGGGGCGGGTTCTAAACCCGCCCAAGTTGATGACACATTCTGCCCATAGACATTATATATCCTCACATCCCTTTGTAAAGGCGGACGGCCGTTTGCCCCTACCGATATTTCAATGAAATCAGAGGTGGGATTAGGATACATAAAAGTTGGGGTGGGATCTTCGTCCGATTTAACACCTGTTGTTTCCCAGCGGGCATGAAGCATTGTTATGTCATCATCTCTACCAGCACATATCATCGTATTATCTGGTGAAATGGATAGTCCAGTTAATGCTGCAAACCCATAAATATAACTAAT
>CAIOZA010000030.1 GCA_903862655.1 uncultured Ignavibacteria bacterium | reverse complement strand
TGCTTACATTGAGAATCTTGGCGACCTCATTGATTTTAATTAACTGGTCATCCTGGATTGGGGGTTTGGCTGGACTGAACTTCTGTAGTTCGGACGATAAGCTCTCTGCAATGACGCTCTTAAGATCGTCTAAACTGATGCTTGTTAAAATAACTTGATTTTGCATAAATATACTTTCTATAAAGTGAAAAAAAGTTTCACTACGAAAGTATATCAATAAATAAATGTAATTCCTTTACTAAACGTTTAGCTAAACGCAACTAATTTTAGTTTTTTTGTGCTTTTTCATTTGCCAATTGATTGACTGCCTTCTTCAATGTATCTAGAAATTTAGTCTGTGATTCAATATTACGGCTTTTTAACATAGATTGAAATTGTTGATCAAGGTTTTTAATTTTTAAATTAAGCAATTGAGCAAATCCTTTAACAAAATCCTTTTGATTACCAATAATGGCATTACTGAGGATTAATCCTTTGCATAATTCTAGAAAATCATTTATTGAATACCCATCACTTTTTTTGGGTGTCTTAGTGTTCCATTTCAAATCAAATTCAGAAGTAAGTTTCTCAGTGGCTACGCTATCCTGTTGATTTGTGCTACTTGAAGCTAATTTATCTATCCTTGTTTGTAAGTCATAATCTAGTTTTGCTACTAACTCAAGTTTCTCTTTATTTTCTATAATTATATTATAGTAAATTTTTAGTTCTGTTATATATTCTAATTTGTCTTTAAGATTGGATAACGATTCGTATTTTTTCAAAATATCTTTAATTTCTGGGTCTTCGACTATTTTACTTCTATAGGAGGATAGTTCATTTTTCGCTTTATCATTCAACCTCTTTGCTACAGCTTGTTTTGCGTTTACCAGGCATGTATATAGCACACAAATATTTCTCCTAATTACAACAAATGAGTTGACTATTTTCCGCATTTTATCAAAATTATGGTCATTTTGATGACTTTTAACCAAGACTTCAAAATATTCTATTATTTTATTGAATTGATAATCGTTAAGGTTAACAAAATCTGGAATAGATGTAAATGTTGCTGGAAAGAGATCAACCATAAATAATTCTGAAAGTCTTTCTTCAAAAAATGATAAATATTTATGTTTTACATCGTCATCTGAATATCGATCGAGTTGAATTTGGAAGGTTGAAATGTGAAAACATGCCTTAATGCAATATTCATAACTATTCAGAAATTCTTCGTTGCTTTTATTTTTCCTCTTAATCCCCACGATATGTCAACCTCACATTACTAAATAAAATTATTAAGCAGTTTGATCTGCTTTAACAAAGATAAATACCAATAAAAGATAGTTTTCAACAAAAATGAATAAATTTAGAAGTAATGCTGAAAATGCTATTTAAATTTAATTATTAAATATCTCTTCTACAATCTTTCTGCCTTCTTCATTGTTCTTTTTAAAGTACTGGTTTACCATTTTATCAGTTCCATGCCCCGTAAATGATTTCACTACTTGCTGATTCACTCCGCCATAGCTTGTTAATGATACAAAGGTTCTCCTTGCGGTGTGAGTGGTTAATAATTCATGCTTGAAGAATTGCTCTTCTTTTCTTTCAGCACCATAATATTTTGTCACGGTTACTTTGCCATTCAATTTTGCTGCCTGACCAAGCTCCTTGAGATATACATTTAATTTCTGATTGGTTATCATTGGCAGTGTATTATTGTATTTGTGTAAAATTTGCAATGCCGGTTCAATCAAAGGGATTTCCATTATCTTTTTTGTTTTTATTTGCCTGATGTACCAGGTATTATTTTTAACGTCTGACATGTTGAATTTAGAG
>CAIOZA010000029.1 GCA_903862655.1 uncultured Ignavibacteria bacterium | reverse complement strand
GGTAATCAGTATCGTATGATAAGGAGATTCTAATTTTCAAACATGCCTTTTGGATTGGTTTATGGCCAGAAAAATGTCTGGATTACAGCGTTTACTACCTTGGATTTGATTCGGGGATCAAATAAGTTCAACGAGATCTATAAACCGGGCATAGTTATTCCATTGGGCCATAACCCTTTAGAAGTATGGATTTCAAAGAACGATAAACCTAAAACCGATCAGCCGTGAGGCTGAGAAAGCGACTTGAATGAAAAAGCAAGTAATTTCCCTTGATTGCAACAGGGGCACAGCGTGATATCTTTACCTGAGATTTTCTGAAGCAAATCAACAATACCAAGCTTCTTAAAAGCCCCGTTCTGTATTGGCAATGACATCTTCTTTCGGATATCATTCAATCGTTGTTGCCGGTTTCTTATGCTGAACATGCCAAAATACCTGATTTTGTGATAGCTGTGAGGCAATACATGAAGCAAAAATCGCCTGGTAAATTCATCAACATCCAGGCGCATCTGTTTCCTTCTGTTTCCATCTTTGTAATCTTTCCAGTCGAAGATTACTGTTTCCTTGTCAAAGGCCTTGATCCGGTTGTTTGATAAAGCAATGCGATGGGTATAACGCCCAAGATAGCGAAGAACCTGTATGCCGGATTTAAACGTTTTCTTGGTATAAACCACCCAAGCTTTCGAGTAGAGCAGGTCAAGCAGTGACTTAAATGCTGTTTTCTTTTGCAGGTCTTTGATGCTGCCAATAAGCTTAAGTTGATTATCATGGTAGAGATCTTTTAATCCGGCTAGGAACTTTCCTTTAAAAACCGAAGACAGCACCTTTACGGGCAGGAAGAACTTTTTGGAAGTGTTTATCCATTTTCCGGTTTTGATTTCAATTCCACCTGCAGGTACAAGCATGTGGATGTGAGGATGATCCATCAGGTTTTGCCCCCAGGTGTGAAGCACTGAAAGACATCCGGTTTCAATACCAAGACGCTTAGGGTCGGCGGCCAGTTGTTTGATTGTTTCTGCCGAACATCTGAACATCAGGTCATAAATGGCTTGCTGGTTGATCAGCGCCAGTCGGTTGAGTGAATCTGGTATTGTAAATACAACATGGAAGTAGCGGATGGGTAAAAGGTCGTATTGTATTTTTTCGACCCACTGTTTGGCATCTAAACCCTGACATTGCGGACAGTGCCGGTTACGACAGGAGTTATGGGTTACCTCAATATGCCCACATTGGTTGCATTTACTTGCATGACTTCCCATACCTGAAGTCCGGCAACGGCTAATGGCACTCATTACCTTAGCCTGCTGTAACGACAACTTATGCTGCTGGCGATAATCGGGACCATTTTCCCGGAAAATGCTCCCCAGAGTTGCTGGTGCTTCCATATCTAAAGAACCAAATTATCAAACGGGCTCCTGATATCGTTAATGTTGTAATTCTGCAGATGCAGGTAAACAGAGGTGGTATGAAGGTTATTGTGTCCCAACAAGCGTTGAACAACAACATCATCAACTCCATTCTCTACCAAATGGGTGGCAAAAGAATGTCGAAGGGTGTGAAAGGTAACGTGCCGTTTGATTTTCGCCAAAGCAACCGATTTCTTAAAGAGCCCCTGAGCCGATCGTTCACTGTATGGAGTCCCGTTCAGATATCCCTCAAATAGGTAAACCATTGGGCGGTATTCTTTCCAATAGGTTCGAAGCTGTATCAAAACAGCCTCCGAAAGCATGATATTCCGGTCTTTGTGGCCTTTGCCCTGACGGATATTGATTTGCATGCGATCGCTGTTGATGTCGGTAAGCTTCAGATTGATTACCTCACTTATGCGTAAACCCGCTGAATAGGTCAGTATGATAAGGGTTTTGTGCTTTAAATTTGTCGTTGCACTGATGATTCTGGCAACTTCTTCCTTAGATAAAACAGTGGGCAGATACTTCTCTCGTTTGGGCCGTGGGAAATCAAGACTTCTCCACTTTTTCTTCAACACGTTGACCTTTAGAAGCTTATAGGCACTAATGGTCTGGTTTACAAGGGATTTGCTGACATGCTTGTGCATGATCAGATGATGTAAATAATCGTTGACCTGCTTAACTGTTAATAAATCCGGCGATTGGTTGTAATGCTTTGCCAAATTACTTACACAAACAAGGTAGGTTGCAATAGTCCGTGGACTAAAGTTCTTCTGTTGCATGACCTGCAACATCTTTTCACGTAAATTCTTCATGACAATATGTTTTAAGTTTAACATATTGTTTATACGAACTTTACGAAAATTTGCTTTAATTCTTGGGGCTACCGCCTTTGGCGGTTTAGTTCAACGATTTAGCACAGATGACGAACCCGACTTCTTGGGTAGCCGGGGCATCTGGGCGCTCTATATTGTATTGTACTCAAATTTAATGTTTTTAGTTATTCCGGCTAGCCAAGGAGTTGGGTTGGCATTTGTGCTTTGTTACCGGCTGGACTGCCACTTTTTATTAGTTTAAGTAAAAGATTGCACTTATGATTGAAATGAGAAACAAAGTGAGGCTAATATATCCAAAGATGGATCCCATTTTATACATTTCTTTATAATCATTTCGTAAAGTGGTTGTTTCAATCTTGTTAATCAATTTGTTAAATTCTTTGAAATCGGAAAGGGATGTGTACATGAAAGTAACAGGATAATTGTGTTTCTTTAACTCAATCTTAATCAATACATTATAAAATGTAAAAATAATGCCACAAATTAAAAGTAGAGAAATTGTTAAACCAAGAAAGGTATTCATCATTAAAAGTGATTAGTTTGCTCCTCTTCTTGCCGGTAACGTTTGGCTTGCAACCGCAGCAACGATCTGCTTTTCATAGCAACTAGGCGTTAGCTTTGTTGCGGTTGCAAGCTCGTTAGGCGGCGTGATTATTTTATTATTAATTTTAGTAAGTATCGTTCAAATTTTCTGCTTTTCTCGTAATAATAAAATTCGAAATATGTACTAGTTTGATTTTCTTTAGAATTAATTAATTCGAACAAATTAATGGTTAAAGGTGAAAAAGTACCAATATTTGATGTTTGTTCAATAATCATTTTATGATCATTATTAATCGATAAATTTATTTTACAGTCATAACAAGGTGTATCCTTATAGAATCTGATAGTTATAGAATCGGATTGGTTCACATCAGACCGCTTAATTGTAATCGAAGGATATTTTGTAAGTTCATTAAATTGGTTTACGATTTTATTATTTAATGATACGTGCCAAAAACAAATTGTATCAGAGAAACAATTACAATGGAGACACATTAGAATTAATAAACTAAAGATATTTTTTTTCATTCTTATAATAGCTCACGTTTTCTATTAATCATGCCGCCTAACGGTTTAGCACAGAAGCCAACCTGTTCTACTTTTATTGTATTGATTAAGTGGCATATGGGTTGGCTTTTGTGCGTTTGTTAACGGTAGACTTTTTCCATTTAATAGCTAGGTAAATAATTACAGCAATAAGGAACACCCATGATATTAGCACCATAACAAATAAAGTAGTAATGCTATTGGAAGCAGTATTCTTATTTAATATTTCTTTCTTCTTAATATCTCTTAGCATTTCCAATTCTGCATACCAGTCTTTAAGAGCCGTTAAATAAAAATGTAACCATTCTTGGTTATAATCCCAACTTTCTCCATTAGTCATTTTATGTGAAGGTGATGGTGGTGGTGGTAAGCGGTAAGACCCAGCCGTTTCAGGATGCTCAATACTTCTTGTTAGTCCTTTTACATTTAGAATTACTGAGGAATCTGAATTTATATTTGAATATATTAGCCAAAGTGTTTTATCAAGATCAAAAATGTGGGTATGGCGTTCCCACTTAATGATGATGGTATCCTTATTATAGTTCCCTTTAAAAATCTCTAGAATGTAAAATTTAAGTGTCAAGGCAACACTATCGCCTTGTATGAAACGTCCTAGAATAATAAGATCGCTTGATCTTATACTTTGAATTTGCAAAGAGTCTAACCTCTGTGGGGCTGAGTCTTCATGAGAATAAGTCCTCTCAACAGAAAACGAAAATAAAATAGAAGTAAGTATTATCTGTAGATATCTACATATCCAAAAGCTAGTTCTCATTTTTTTAGTTTACCGTTAACGTAAAGGATTTTATCTGTAAACATAGAAAAAAAATAGATACCTATTGGCTTCTGATTACAGATAAAATTTCGTTGGACGGAACCGCTTGGTAATCAGTATCGTATGATAAGGAGATTCTAATTTTCAAACATGCCTTTTGGATTGGTTTATGGCCAGAAAAATGTCTGGATTACAGCGTTTACTACCATGGATTTGATTCGGAGATCAAATAAGTTCAACGAGATCTATAAACCGGGCATAGTTATTCCATTGGGCCATAACCCTTTAGAAGTATGGATTTCAAAGAACGATAAACCTAAAAACTATCAGCCGTGAGGCTGCGAAAGCGTCTTGATTGACAAAGCCTCCATTTTACCTTGCTTACAACAAGGACACTGTCTGATGTCATTTCCCGATATTTTCAGAAGTAATTCTGGTATTCCAAGCTTCTTAAAAGCTTCGGTCAGTATTGGCAATGACATCTTCTTACGGATACTGTTCAGGCGGGATTGTCGGTTTCTAATACTGAACATACCATAATACCTGATTTTGTGATAGTTGTGCGGCAAGACATGAAGCAAAAAACGTCGGATAAATTCATCAACATCTAATTGCATCTGTTTCCTTCTGTTTCCATCGCGGTAATCTTTCCAGTGGAAGGTGATGGTTTTTCCATCAAAAGCCTTGATCCGGTTATTGGATAAGGCAATGCGGTGTGTGTAACGACCAAGATATCGAAGAACCTGAACACTGGATTTAAAAGTTTTCTTGGTGTAAACCACCCAAGGCTTGGAATAGAGCAGATCAAGCAGGTCTTTAAATGCTGTTTTGCTTTGCAGATCTTTGACACTGCCAATGAGTTTAAGCTGATTGCCGCTGTATAACTCCTTTAACCCGGCAAGGAACTTTCCTTTAAAAACCGATGATATTACTTTCACCGGCAAAAAGAACTTTTTGGATGTGTTTACCCATTTTTACGGCAGGAGTTGTGAGTTACCTCAACATGTCCACATTGGTTGCATTTGCTCGCATGACTTCCCATGCCTGAAGTCCGGCAACGGCTAATAGCACTCATTACCTTAGCCTGCTGCAAAGACAACTTATGCTGCTGGCGATAATCGGGACCACTTTCCTTGAAAATGCTCCCCAAACTTGCTTTAGTTGTCATTGCAATTACAAAACTAAATCATCAAACGGACTCCGGATATTATTAATGTCGTAGTTCTGCAAGTGCAGATAAACCGAGGTGGTATGCAGGTTGCTGTGTCCCAGCAAACGCTGAATAACAACAACATCAACTCCGCTTTCAACCAGATGTGTAGCAAAGGAATGTCTCAGGGTATGGAAGGTAACATGCCGTTTGATTTTCGCCAGAGTAACCGATCGTTTAAAAAGATCCTGTGCAGATCGGGTACTATATGGAGTACCATTCCGGTATCCTTCAAAAAGGTAAATCATTGGTCGGTAAGTTTTCCAATAGGTTCTCAATTGCAATAAAACAGCCTCCGAGAGCATGATACTCCGGTCTTTGTGACCTTTGCCCTGACGGATATTGATTTGCATGCGATCGCTGTTAATGTCGGTAAGCTTCAGATTGATTACCTCACTTATGCGTAAACCCGCTGAATAGGTCAGTATGATAAGGGTTTTGTGCTTTAAGTTTGTTGTTGCCCTGATGATTCTGGCAACTTCTTCTGTGGATAACACTGTTGGCAGATATTTCTCCCGTTTGGGTCGTGGGAAATCAAGGCTTTTCCACTTTCTCCTCAACACATTGACCGTTAAAAGTTTAAAAGCACTAATGGTCTGGTTTACAAGGGATTTGCTGACATGCTTTTGCATGATCAGATAATGCAAATAATCGTTGACCTGCTTGACCGTTAATAAATCCGGAGATTGATTGTAATGTTCTGCCAACTTTCTTACACAACCCAGATAGGTAGCAATAGTCCGTGGACTAAAATTCCTTTGCTGCATTAGATGCAACATCTTTTCACGTAGTTTCTTCATGACAATATGTTTTAAGTTTAACATATTGTTCATACGAATTTTACCAAGAAAGAGCTTAGGAATCTGGGGCTACCGCCAGAGGCGGTTTAGTTCAACGTTGGGCATATAAGTAGTGGCGGGTTTTCGAAGCACTTTCCTGTCAACCGAGGCAGAAACTACATTAGAAGTACTGCCCTTGGCAACACACTAACCCCGCCATTACTTATATGCCGTGTTGTGCCCAGTTGTTTTTTAATTCTTTATTATCATGGCTTTTTGTTTTGCAATTCCTATTTCAACAATCGAACCCGAATTGAAATTTAAATAATCTGTTTCTATACCATCGCTAAAAACAAGTCCATTTGAAGGCATTAATGATTCAATCCGTAGTTTAATTTCGTTTGTAATCAAACCTGCGGTTAATGAAATTTGAGAATATTTACTTTGAAATGGCTCTCTAACAATAAATACCAGCTTATTATCCTCCCAATTCAAATTCATTCTCAAACCCTTACTGCCTTTGCTAAAAGTTGATAAAATCCCATTTGACATATTTATCATTGAACTCAACCAACCTGTAGAACCTGCACCGGTAGAAACTATAATCCCACTTGAAGAATGGTTTTCTGATTTATCCTTATGAGTAATCCTGTATCTTGCCGATATATGGGATGATGGGCCAATGAAAAAATCATTAAATGCTAATAGTTTTTGCCCGTCATTCATGCTTGCCTCTGCCATTGTTACCTTCTTAAATGATGCCCGGTTTTCAATAGCATTTATCAAGCCTTGCTCAAAATTATTTGAATTAAATGGGAGCAAAACTCCATCAAATCTATCAGTATCAGGATTAATTGCCAAAATAGGTAATCCATTCACATATTTAGCAGTATTAGCAACTAATCCATCCTGACCAACAACGACAGCAACATCTTTTTGAGAAAACATAAAATTCGGTAAATATTTTCTGTCAACTATCTTATGCTTAAGTCGGTTTGATATTGTATTTTGGATTTTATCAAGGGAACGTTTGAAATTAGAATGCTCTAATTCATAATCAGCAAAGTTGCCGCCAGAATGCTCAATATAAAACTTGGCTTGAGCTTTAGTATTAAATCGCTCAACTAGCTGTTCAAGCCTAGTTTTATTTATTATGATTATAGCATTTTCAATAGCCATTACTCTGCTTTTTTGTTTTGCTTTTTAATTTCTCTTTGATTTTCAATTACGGTTTCAAGAAAATCTGGTGTTATATTCAGCGTTCCAATTTTCTCTGAATGTTCTGCTAATTCTCTAAAAGCAAAACCAATATTATCCAAAGCTGATACATTACCCGAATTTAATGCCATTAATGTTTTCCAATCCATATCTTTGTATGGTTTCAATGTTTTTTCTAAAGTATAACCTTTCGATTCAGCAACTTTTTTCTCATTCTCAACCTGCATGTCAATAAGTTTTGTTTTTTGCTCTTCGATTGACACATCGGCTAAGACCTTCATTTCCCTGAGTTTTCTATCATTCTCAGCATCTCTTATTTTAATTTCAGCCTGTTTTTCGTTTATCTGTTTCTTTTTCTCTTGAACAGCAATTTCTGTACTTAATTCACTTTCTTTTATTATTCTCTCTTGTTCAACAGCAAAATTTCGACGTTCATAGATTGCAAGGTCTGCATCTTTTTGTAATGATTCTCTTGTTTCTGTTTCAAGGGCTTTGGACATTTCTGGTGTTGGCTTTACTGATAATACATCAACACTCAATACTTCTACTCCAAGAATTTTAGCAGAATTTGAACTTTTTAATCCCTCATTAATTTTTTCGCTCATTGATTTTGCACCTCTTAATGCTTCTTTAAGACTTAATCCCTGTATAAAAGAAGAAGTTGATGTCTGCGCCTCATTGTTTAGTCGTTGGTCGAGTTTTTCAAAATTGTCACTTTTATAACGATGATTTGTATCTAAGGTAAAATCAAGCGATTCGGCTAGTTGTTTTGGGTCTTCAATTTTATAGGTTATTTGTCCTTGAATTGTGATTGTCTGAAAATCCTTAGTGGTTTCGTTGAAAATAAACTGAATATCTTTACTCCCAAGTGGAATTGCGGTTATTGACGAAGTCGGTGTATAATAATAAAATGAAAGACCTTTTCCCTCTCTTTTAACTTTTCCATGCTTATATTGAATCACATAAGTCATTGAATCAAATTTGATAAATTTTATTCCAAACATAATTTAAAATTTTAGTTAATATTTTATTCTGTTTATCAATGGTAGGCTGTCTTTTTACAATTGGGCACAACGTTAGAGCTAAGTCCAATGCGGTGATTAACCATGTAATTTTAATATTTTGTACTCCTTAGCATTGGACTTAGCGATGTGTTATATGGCGGCTTAGGTATTCTTTTATTAAAATAAAAATCTTCGATAAAAGTAAAAAGTTTGTTTCTTAAGACTCATTCAGATAAAGATACTCCTTCCTGCCCAATGTTAAAAGATAAAAAATAGAACCAGTTTTATCTTTTGAAAAATAGAATTCAATGGTTTGCCATAAGATAATACCTAATGCAATAATCAAGAACATGTAGCTAGTCTTCATATACCCATCCCAAATTAAGCTCATAGCTACTAATAAAGTTTGAACAATCAATTTAGTTGAAAAAACACCCTTTTTACTCTTATTATTAAGGAAAACTGAACCTAATTCAAGAAATATTTCCTTATTACCTTCTATATTAATATGTATATCAGGAGATCCGCACCAATCAATCTTAGCTGCCACAATATGTTCTCCTGAAGTAAGTTCAATTGTTTTTATTTCATTATTCTTTATTTTAACGACTTGAGTATTGTCAACAAAAATATTAATAGTCCTATATCGATTAGCAAATTGGTCAATCCGATGAATAGTTATTTTACCTTTTTCCATTTTTTCTTGATTATTAGTTGCAATCGACAGCATAGTTCAAGATTGTAACAGTTTTTAAAATTATTCTCGTTTGTTATACTATCAATTCATTCAAAGGTATTTGGTTCTTGCTGCCATATAACGTTTAAGCACAGAAGCCGACCCTGTTTTACTGCTATTGTATTGATATCGTTGCATGTGGGTTGGCTTTTGTGCGCTTGTTATGGGCATTGATTTTACTTATTTCGAAACATACCTAAGGTTAAAATTTTCCCATTAATATTATATTCTGTAGCTGAATCCTGAACTTCACTATTGTATTTTCCCAAATAACCTTGTTCATTTGATTCAACTTCGATCCTTAATACTGTCGATTGTTCAAACATTTCAAAATATTCGACTTCATCATGATGATCAAAATAAATAGTCAGATTCGGATATTCCTTTTTTATTCGGGATATTGGATCTCCAACCCTAAGACCATTATCTAATCTGAAATTCGTATCGTTAAGGGTAATACCTTCCAGTGTGTCGTTAATGACTGTCAAAAACATTCTAAAGGATTCCTTTGAATCAGAAAAAGTATATCCCCAAAATTCTGGTTCTTCCTTAAATTTATATATTGAATAATCTTCTCGAATTTTTTCAAAGGGTGCTCCAAGTAAAATTTTCCCAATTCCACTTTTAGTTAGTACCTTATCCATTAATTCTGAATTAGTATTATTATTCCTGGTATTCAATTGTTTACATGATAAAAATAGCAGGAATGTAGTTAGTGTGAGGATAGTTCGTACCATTTCGTGTTTAAATTTTCATTGCCCATAACATTTCGGTTTACGCTACTCCGCGTATATATCCGCTTTATCAGAACTCAATTTTTTATCTAAAAATTAAGTTTTAAAAAGTCATTCAAATATAGCCTGAATAATTCATAAAAAAAAGGAAAAGCTTGTTAAATCTAAGATAATGAGTACCTTAGAGGTGACAAAACCAAAAACAAACTTTTCCATGAGTAAAGATACAAAAAGCCTAAATACCGAGTACACTCCATCGCCAGAAT
>CAIOZA010000028.1 GCA_903862655.1 uncultured Ignavibacteria bacterium | reverse complement strand
TGCTTAGCATGGGATTTAGGTTGCTGGTCAGTAATTTTTACTTTAAATGATACTCTTGGTATTGAGTCGAAAACATCAATACGAGGTACACAGATGTTTTATGCAACAAAATTCAATGACAAAATCTATTCAATTGCCAAAGATAGTGCAGATGCAAATAATGTCTATTCAATTTATTCAGAAGATAATGGTTCAAAGTGGAATAAAGATTTTATATTTTCAATTGATGAGCCAAATAAATTGAATTGCAATAATGCATCTATTATTGACAATTCAATATTTGCATCTTGGTCAAAACAAGTAAAATCTGGAAACGATTCAATCATCTATCAAATTGCTTATAGGATTGATTTAATAAACAAAAGTGCAAAAAAAGTACTTGATGTTAGGGGTGACAATTCAGGGAGAATATTTAAAATAAAAGATAGTTATTATTTTGTCACTTATTATTACGATAATATCAAAGGCTATTTGTTTCAAATGTATACCACTGACGACATTACCTCTAACGATATAAAATGGAAGCAAATCGATTTCAAGAGGTTTAACGTACCTGTGATAAATAATATAATATCAGATTCGATTATAGTTTTTACAACTTATGATAGTTTAACAAAAGCGTATCCTTTATATTTTGGCAAATCAAAACAAACAACTGATGTCAATGAGTCATATAATTTAATTAAATCATCACAGAATTATATTTCTCCCAATCCCGTTTCTGATTATTTAACTTTAAACAAAATCCAAGAAATAGGAAAAATCGAAATCTTTTCCATTCTCGGTTTAAAAGTCTTAGAAACAGAGTGGAAAGAAAAGATTGATGTTAGAAATCTACTCGAAGGTATTTATTTTATAATTATTAAATCAGGAAAATGTACAGTAACAAGGAAATTCATTATTATGAGATAATTTATTGTTGCAAGGACACGGAATTACTAGTCCCTAAAGTGGTTTAAATGGCATTGCTTTTTTTCAAGAATTTCTTATTTTTGTATAGTATATTTTAAATAAGAGTATTTTAGACAATTTTTTCTGGAATTTGATACTATGCTTAAAATGACTGACTATTTTAAAAATAAAGTACTAATAAAACGTCCTTACTTGAAAATTGAGTGGATTGAATATGTTCTGGAGTCTCCGGTTATGAAAGAAATTCAAGAGGAAGAGAACAGAATCAGATTTTGGGCATATATAAATGAGATTGATAAGTATATACGAGTTGTTACATTAGAAGATGGCATTACAGTACATAATGCTTTCCCTGATAGAGATTTTACTAAAGGAGAATTAAAATGAAAATCGAATATTATCCAGATACTGACACTTTATATATAGACATCAATGACTCATTAAGTATTGAATCTAAAGAAATATCAAATGGTATTGTTCTTGATTTTGATAAGTTTGGTCAATTGACTGGTATTGAAATCGACAACGCTAAAAAAGTTGCCAATCTTTCAAAAATAGAAACTAAGTCTTTACCACTTAGAGATTTGGTGTTCGCATAACATTAAACCTTAAGCCCTTCCACTCCGAAGGGCTTTTGATTATTTTATCATTAATTCAATTCAAGAAAACAATAATATCGAAATATTTTCCGCTCTCTGCTTTAACAGACTACAAAGAAAAGACTGATGTTTCCGGCTTGGCACCGGGGATGTATTTTGTGAGAGTTGGAGATACAGTTGGGAAGTTTGTAAAATTGTAGAATGATCCTAGATTTACCATTAACCTGTTCAAATAAAAAAAGGGGCTAAAAAAGCAGCCCCTCTCTCAAAAAGTAAACAAAATATCAAATTTATGCTATTGTTACTTCATCGCATAGATAAACATCCTGTATTGACTGGATCAGTTTGGCTCCTTCATCCATCGGACGCTGGAATGCCTTACGACCAAGGATCAATCCCATTCCACCCGCGCGTTTGTTGATGACCGCTGTAGCTGTGGCTTCTGCAAAATCATTACTTCCTGATGCACCACCACTGTTAATCAATCCGATTTTGCCCATGTAACAGTTGGCTACCTGATAGCGGGTTAGATCAATAGGATGATCACTGCTTAATTCACTATAAACGCGGTTGTCAATCTTGCCATAGCTGGAATTACCCATGTTCAAAGAAGTATAGCCCCCATTATTCTCAGGGAGTTTCTGCTTGATAATATCAGCCTGAATCGTAACTCCAAGATGATTTGCCTGTCCTGTTAAATCTGCGGAAACATGATAATCCTTGTCAGTTTTGAAAGCAGAGTTACGCAAGTAACACCAGAGTATTGTTGCCATGCCTAGTTCATGTGCATATCTGAAGGCTTCGGCAACTTCTACGATCTGACGTGTCGAATTGTCGGAACCGAAATATATTGTTGCTCCAACGGCAGCAGCTCCCATGTCATAGGCTTCATCAATTGTTCCGAACATAATCTGATCTGCCTGATTAGGATAAGTAAGCAGTTCGTTATGATTAATCTTAACGATAAATGGGATTTGATGTGCATACTTGCGTGACATAAGTCCAAGTACACCATAAGTTGATGCAACAGCATTGCAACCACCTTCAATTGCTAGCTTAATAATGTTTTCAGGATCGAAATACAATGGGTTCTTTGCAAAACTCGCTCCGGCTGAATGCTCAATTCCCTGATCTACAGGCAGAATCGAGACATAGCCTGTCCCTGCAAGTCTGCCGTGGTTGTACATCCACTGAAGATTTCCGAGAGTTCTGTTATTGCGGTCGGAATGAGCAAAAACTTTATCTACGAAATCTGCTGAAGGCAGAGTGATGCTTTCCTTTGGAATTTTTGGTGAATTAAATCCAAGCAGGTGATCCGACTGGTCGCCAAGTAATTGTTGAATGTTGCTATACATATTCGCTCCTTGAAAAATTAATTATAATTTTTTATAGTAATTTTAATCAATATCAAATTTAACGAAATTTCATTAATTTCGTATTAATTTAATTTAGAATAATTTCATTTTTAAAAATCTTTTTAAGATTTGTAGTTCTTTTTAGGGAAATTTATGAAAATCAAATTTGTGGTATTGTCAATAATTATTTTATTTATCTCGCACACATTAGCATTAAGTCAAGCCGACAGCACAAAAAGCACTAAAGACACAGTGAAGTACTGGACTATTAATGGAAACGTCGGAATAACCATGACTCAGATAGGATTTTTTAACTGGGTAAAGGGTGGTGAGAATTCCGTTACAGGTACGGGTTTATTCAACGTCAATGCTAATTATAAAAAGGACAGATGGGTTTGGGAGAATTATTTACTAGCAAACTATGGTCTTATGACTAACGATGCCGGTAGCTACAGGAAAACTGACGACAGATTCGATATTAACTCGAAGATAGGATATCAGCAATGGAAAGAATTGAACTGGGCTTTTTTGGTAAACTTCAAAACACAGTTTTCTAAAGGATATAACTATCCTAATGATTCGGTCTTTGTTTCTAAATTCATGACGCCGGGTTATCTTATTATTTCAATCGGTGCAGACTATGTGCCAACTGATTATATATCATTGTATTTCTCGCCATTTACAGGTAAGTTTATTTATGTGTCAGATACCTCATTGTCAGACAAATGGGGAGTTAAGAGAGATTATCATCTGCAGCCTGATTTTGGTTGGTTCTTTAAATTAGTTTTCAAAAAAGATATTATGCAAAATGTTTCAATAGCTACTAAGCTCAGTTTATTCCAGAATTATACTGACAAGAACGCCAGCAACCGAGCTAATATTGATGTGGATTGGGATGCTTTGATGATATTCAAGGTTAATTCATTCCTTTCGGCAACGTTCCAGTGGCGTCTAATCTATGACAATGATATCAAAGTACCGATTTACGAAACGATAAACGGACTGAAAACAAAGATCGGCGAGGGTCCCAGAACTCAGTTCATGGAACAGCTGGGACTTGGGATTGTGTTTACTTTTTAAAAAATCAATGAAATTAAATATCAAATGAAAACAAATCTGGCAATTTTTGAGAAATTTAAAATCCGACGTAAAATACGACGAAGAAAAGGAAGTATGGTACTTCTCAGTGGTAGATATTGTTGGTGCATTGACTGACCAAGGAGATTTCCAAGCATCGAGAAATTATTGGAAAGTTCTGAAACATAGATTGTTAAAAGAGGGAAGTCAAGTGGTTACAAATTGTAACCGGATGAAAATGATTGCTGAAGATGGTAAAATGAGGGAAACGGATGTCGCCGATCCGGAAACCATACTAAGGATTGTTCAATCGGTTCCAAGTCCTAAAGCAGAACCAATTAAGCAATGGCTTGCCAAAGTTGGCTATGAAAGAATCAAGGAAATAGCTGATCCTGAAATTTCACTTAATCGTGCCAGAGAGAACTGGCAAAGTCATGGTAGAAGTGACAAGTGGATTCAGCAGAGAATGCTCGGTCAGGAAACTCGCAATAAACTAACTGATTACTGGAAAGATCATGAAATAAAAGAGGGTGAAGAATATGCAATTTTGACAAATATCATCCACAAAGAATGGTCTGGTGTTTCTGTT
The DNA here is from genome assembly GCA_903862655.1 of uncultured Ignavibacteria bacterium. Lineage (GTDB taxonomy): Bacteria > Bacteroidota > Ignavibacteria > Kapaibacteriales > UBA2268 > CAIOZA01. The sequence goes on along the minus strand of CAIOZA010000028.1, from coordinate 4,876 downwards.
AAAGAACATAAAAATATAAAAGGCTTGCAGTCTCAGAATCTGAGAGATCACATGAGTGAAGCAGAGCTGATTTTCACAGCTTTAGCTGAGCTTTCTACCCGTCAAATAGCTGAGGTTGAAAAAGCCAACCGGGCTAGAAGAAAATAAAACTGCAAGTATAATAGGTGGCAGAATTTCAAAAAGTGCCCGTCTTGAATTAGAATCAAAAACCGGAAAATCTGTTGTTACGGTGATAACTTTTTACCTGGTGAAAGCAAGAAAAGCTTACATCAAAAAAAAATAAAAAATCATAAAACCTGAGAGAATTTTACTAAATTGAAAACCGAAGATAGAAAATATGCAGTACATTTATTATAGAATAATATTAAACTTCAGTAAAGTAAGATCTAACGATATGCCTGAGTTTACAGGTATGTTGTTCTTAACAATGCTTGAATTCTTCAATATTCAATCAGTTTATCTCTTTCTTCTAGGTTCTGGTTTAACTCTAATACCTTCTAAAGAATTATTTTTTATATATGCTTTTTCATCAGGGGTTAGCATCCTTGTTTTCAATCTTTTTTTTCTATTTAAAAGGAACAGAATAATCAAAAAGAAGTATCAAGATAGTAATGAAGAAAATAAAATTAGAAATAATATTTTTGTAATCGGATATATTGTTATTTCTTTTGTTATCTATTATTTGGCCTTGGATTATAATCACAATTATTATCGCTAAAGATAGATAACTTTACTCCAATAACTTCTTGTATAATTTGAATTAAAAATTAATCAAATCCATAATAAATAAAAAATAGAATCGTATTAGAGTCTAAGAATAATATTTAAAGGTTCATTAATGATTGACGTGAAATCTGAAGCTATAGCGATTATTGAGGAAATGCCAAATGACTCTACAATTGAGGATATAATAGGTGAATTATACTTCAAAGCTCAGGTAGATGAAGGCTTAAGGCAATTGGATAATGGGGAATTTATTTCTAATGAAGAAGTAAAACAAAGAGCATCCAAATGGATTATCAAATAAGATGGTCTCTAAAATCCGCAGATAATCTTGAAGCAATTTGTGATTTTATCGCAATTGATTCTCCCTATTATGCCTCATTAACAGCACAGAAAATTCTTGCCTTGGTTGATAATATAAAAATCTACCCAGAATCTGGTAGAATTGTACCTGAATTTAATAACCCAGAAATTCGAGAGTTGATCTACAAAAGTTATAGGATAATCTATCGATTTAAAGAGAATATTATTGAAATTGTCACAATATCTCACTCAGCTAGAAAAGAGATAAAGTTAGACTAAACTAAATCAATCTTGTTTTCGTTTTAGATTCAGATTTTAATTAAATCGTGAAACTTCATAAAAGTTTCAATTTACATAATGTAGCCGAGATGCATGGACAGACCATGTATGCGGGGGACCCAACTAATGGGGCGAATTCTCAACTGAGATAGGATACTTCCAAATCCGAGCCCGTCAGCTAACCTCGTAGGCGTATGGGAGAGCATTGGACAGAACAGAAGAACTGCCTTATGCGGCGGTTTTTTTCGTTTAAGCCAAGCCCTTTCTTGTAGGAGGGTATATGAACAGTTCACCGGTAACAGATAACGTTTCACCTGTTAAATGGGTTACTGGCAAGTTATTCGGAGCACCAAAAAACTTGGATGATCCGAAAATTTTTCACAAATTAGCACTAATTCCTTTCTTTGCATGGATAGGACTCGGGGCAGATGGACTTTCATCTTCGGCTTATGGTCCTGAAGAAGCATTCCGGGCTCTGCAGGGACACACATATCTGGCCATTTTTCTGGCTCTTGCTACTGCTCTGACAGTAATCATCATTTCTTATGCTTATTCAAAGATTATTGAGCATTTCCCTTATGGGGGTGGTGGCTATATTGTGGCTACTAAGATGCTTGGAGAAAAAGCTGGTGTTATCTCCGGAAGTGCGCTTCTTGTGGATTATATCCTGACTGTTACGGTTTCAATAGCTTCCTGTTCTGATGCAATATTCAGCTATATGCCTGTAAGCTATGCTAAATATAAAATCCTTTTTGCTACGGTGCTTATACTATTGCTTATTGTATTGAACATTCGAGGGATTAAAGAATCTATTTATATACTCGCTCCTATATTTGTGATTTTTGTTCTGACTCATATCTTTATGCTTGTCTATGGAATTTCTGTAAATGCATGGGAACTGAAGCCGGTTGTTCATCAGGTGCAGACAGGATTGACAAAAGATCTGTCAACTCTGGGCATGTGGGGAGTATTGTTGTTGTTCGTTAGGGCATATTCTCTTGGTGGAGGTACTTATACCGGTATTGAAGCTGTATCAAATGGACTGCAGATCATGCGCGAACCAAAGGTAAAGACAGGCAAAAGAACGATGTTCTATATGGCTTCTTCGCTTTCCCTTGCTGCCGGAGGGCTATTCTTATGCTATCTGCTAGCCAATATCCACCCCACATCAGGCAAAACACTTAATGCTGTGCTTGCCGATAATCTCTTCGGTGGATGGCGGTATGGTCCAGTTCTGGCTTTTATAACAATTTTCTCCGAAGGAGCATTGCTGTTTGTAGCTGCTCAGGCAGGGTTTATCGATGCACCTAGAGTTATGGCTAACATGGCTCTGGATAACTGGCTTCCACGAAGATTCACTGCATATTCTGAGAGAATCACAATGAGAAACGGGATAATGCTTATTGGAGCTGCCTCATTAATCCTGCTCTGGTACACAAATGGTTCAATTTCGGCATTGATTGTAATGTACTCAATAAATGTGTTTCTTACTTTTTCCATATCCGAATTTGGTATGGTTCTATTCTACTTTAAACAAAGGAAGACTCAAAAAGACTGGAAGAAACATATATTAATTTATGTAGTCGCTCTGCTCCTTTGCGGTACAATCCTGGTAGTTACAGTTTTTGAAAAATTTATGGAAGGCGGCTGGCTGACCTTACTCATTACATCTGCATTCATAATAACCAGTATGCTAATACGAAAGCATTATAATGGAATCCACGAAAAACTCAAAAAAATTGAGGAAGTTCTTACTTTACCAGCTGACTTAGGTGAAAATCTAATTCAGCATCCGACTATCAAAGGCAAAACAGCTGTTCAGATGGTTAGCGGATATAATGGATTAGGTATGCACACATTTTATTCTATGCTCAGAGCTTTCCCAAATATTTATAGTAAAATTGTCTTTGTTTCTGTGGGTGTTGTAGATCAGGGCTTATTCAAGGGCGAAAGCGGCATTGAAAAACTAAAGGAAAACATAACCGATGCTTTAGAAAAATATAAGACTTTAGCCCATAGATTTGGACTTGAAGCAGAAGTCCGAATGGAAATCAGTACCGATCTTATCGAAACAGCCGCGAAAATCTGCGTACAACTTTCCGATGAAATCAAGAATATAACGGTATTTACAGGTAAGCTAGCATTCAAGGAAGAAAAATTTATTCATGGGATTTTACATAATGAAACTGCATTTTCATTGCAGCGAAAACTTCAGCCTCACGGTATAATGACTATCATACTGCCAATAACCATCTAAACAACCATAACATAGTGTAAATACAAGAGGTTAACTGCTTGCATCGATTGAGATGCTATGTAGTTAGCCACCTTGTAACTTTTAAAATATATTTTAAAATATTTGTTAGCTATTTATTGTTACAAATACCATATTACATACTGCAAAATAGCATTTCCCAAAGAATAGCATCAACACCCTTATATGCCCGTTATGCCTTATTAAAAGCCATGTTATAACTATCTGAAGAGCGTATAGGTAGTTATATCTTACTACCATTATAGAATAAATAATATGGTATAATTTATGTCCATTATCTCGATTGTCATGTTTTAGTCAATACTTCAACCATCGCTATAGAACTATGGTACAATTTAGATAATTAATTAGGTAATTATTTATCTATTCTCTTCTTCTATAACTTATCTTAGCTACCGATATTTTGTTTGTGGGAAAAATTGAAAAACAAAAAAGTTCTAACTAAAAATTCAATTTCATTTTAAATATTTTTTATCATTGGGGAACATCATGAAAACATCTCAAAAAAACTCGGGCATCATTTTCACAATCGCAATTTTCTTCTTTGGATTCTTTTTTATGGCATGCCAAAAGGAAAATGTAACATCACCAGCCGAAAACAGCAACGTAGAATCAATCGATAACCAATATATCGTTGTTCTCGATTCACCACAAACGGATCAGCTTCTGGGCAACACAACAGTTGCACAATTTGCAAATACAATTTTAACTGACTATAATATTCCTACTTCAAACATAAAAATTGTATATGAAAAAGTTATTAAGGGATTTATGGCTAACCTTACTCCTGAAGCAGTTCAAAAACTTCAGATGGACAAAAGAGTAAAGTATATAGAGAAAGATCAGATTGTCACTCTTAATGATGTAGTTGAATATACAAATCCAAAGAATTCCAACATATTAGCTCAAACTACCCCATGGGGCGTAACAGCTGTCGGTGGTTCAGTTGACGCTACTTCTTCAACAGGAGTTACATGGATAGTCGACACTGGTGTTGACCTTGACCATCCTGATCTTAATGTTAATACAACACTCAGCAGAACTTTCGTTACAACTTCACCCGACAATGCTTCAGCAGACGATTTGCACGGTCACGGCTCACATGTATCCGGTATTATCGCAGCAAAAAATAATACAGTTGGTTCGATTGGTGTTTGCGCAGGTGCAACTGTTATAGCAGTTAAGTGCATGAACTACAGAGGTAGTGGATCCATATCAAATATCGTTAGTGGCCTTGATTATATCGGTAGAAATCTCGTTGCAGGCAAAATCAATGTTGTTAACATGAGCATTGGC
>CAIOZA010000027.1 GCA_903862655.1 uncultured Ignavibacteria bacterium | reverse complement strand
GCGATAACAATTCCATCATTAAAATTCTCAGAAAATCTTCTGACACCGATTAGAACGAGAAGTATAGCGGCTCCTAAATAAACAAATGAATTAATTGTTGAAAAATAGAATCGATTAACTATTTCTTCCATCCATAGAGCTGATCCACTAAAAAATCCAAGAGGATGAACTACAGTAACTTCTTGCTTTACATATTTGAAAATTTCACGCTCTTGCGTGCAGATTCTCCAGCAGAGAAGTAAGGTTGATAGTGTAGAAAGTTGCTTCTCAAATCTGAGTTCATTGTAAACATCAGTCAGAAGACTTCTACCTTCTAGTGATGAAAGTGTTTCGATCTGTTTCATGTAATCTTCAATTAATTATTAAGTTCTTGTTTTAAATAATACAACCATAGCACCTAGAAAAAAAATGATATTTGCCATCCATCCTGTAAAAATTGGATCAAGATTTGAATAAAATCCAATTGTTTGACCAACTTTCGTAAATATTATATACAAAAATGATACCACTAATGCAGCACCGATTTGAATAGCTATTCCACCCTTCTTTCTAACCGAGGCAAAAGGTACTCCAAATAGTACGACAATGAGGTTTGAAAATGGAAAAGCATAGTCTCCATAATATTCTATGAGTTGCTGCCTGACATCCTTACCACCATGTTTAACTAGCGCGATGTAGCTCTTCTGTTGATCATAATTCATTTCGGCAGATGATTTTTTTAACTCAACTAACTGAGAATGAGTAATATTTATTTTAACTTCACAAGAATCAATAGTTTTTATCATTGTTCCAAGCGGACTATATATTCTCTCAAGTCCCTGTACAGCCATCCATCTTTTGTTTTTTTCATCCCATTTTAATTTGTTTGCTTCGAGGCGTCTTAATAATCTTGGTTTTTGTTCATTATCATATACCTCAACAGCAATAGAGTTGCCAAATTTCAAGTCTGCGTCATAATAATGCATAGTGACATTGGTTAAAGGAGTATCGCGAAAATATATATTAAAAATTTGGCCGGAACCCATACCTTTTTTTAGATATTTCTGCTCAATACCAATCTTGATTGTTACTGCTTTGGGAACTAACCATCCATTAAAATATAAATGACCAAAACTAATAAGAATTGCTACAAATACAAAAGGGATCATTATCCGATATAAACTGATACCGCCAGACTTCATTGCAGTGATTTCGTTGTTTGTTGAAAATTTGCCTACCGTAAAAAGTGTTGACAATAAAACAGCAACCGGGGTCATCAATTTAATTATTTCAGGGAAAAAGTATAAATAATACCTTGTAATAACGCCTAAACCAGCATTCTGATCCAAGAATTCATCAAGATTCTCCATCAGATTGACTATCATAAAAATTAGGCACAAGGCTACTATAGCAAATAAAAAAGTATTAATAAAGCTTTTAATTAAGTAAATATTTACGATCTTGATCATCTATTCGATTCCACACCTGTTGTAGATATAATCTACACTTTTGAAAATCTCATCATAAGTGAATAACTTTTCAATCTCATCTTTTGTAAAATGTTTCATTAATTCATCGTTCTCCAAAAGAGTAACCATAAATGGAATTTTAGTTTCAAAAGTTTTCATTGCAGACTTTTGAACAAGTACATATGCTTCCTGTCGTTTGAGACCTTTTCTGGCGAGAGCCAAAAGTATCTTTTGAGAGTAAATCAGTCCATTTGTCATGTTTAGATTTCTTTGCATATTTTCAGGATATACAATCAATCTCTCAACAAGATTAATAGTGCGATTTAGGATATAATCTAATGTCACAGTCGAATCCGGGAAAATAATCCGTTCTACACTTGAATGAGAAATATCTCTCTCATGCCACAATGCATTATTTTCAAATGCTGCTATTACATTAGACCTTAGTAATCTTGCTTGACCGCAAATATTTTCTGATGATATTGGGTTACGTTTATGAGGCATAGCTGAACTTCCCTTTTGTCCCGGAGAGAAATATTCTTCTGCTTCACCAACTTCAGTTCTTTGAAGATGCCTGATCTCTAATGCAATTTTTTCAAGCATTGAACCAACAAGAGCCAATGTCGAGATAAAATTAGCATGAATATCCCTTTGCACAACTTGAGTTGATATGGAAGCTGGTGTCAATGATAATTTTTCACAAACATATTCTTCAACTTTTGGTGAAATATGCTCAAATGTGCCGACAGCACCACTTATATTGCCCTGAGAAGCTTCGACAGTGACACGATTCAATCGGTCGATATTACGTTTACATTCTTCTGACCAAAGAGCGAATTTTAGCCCGAAAGTCATCGGTTCTGCATGAATTCCATGTGAACGGCCTATACAAACGGTATACTTAAATTCTATAGCTCTTTTAATTAATATCTTCTGCAACTTCTCAAGTTGAGAAATCAATAATTCACCTGCTTGTTTAATCTGTACAGCAAAACAGGTGTCAAGAACATCACTAGAAGTTAAACCCAAATGCACGTAACGAGAATCTTCTCCAATACTCTCCTCGAGATTTGTAAGGAAAGCGATTACATCATGTTTTGTTGTTTCTTCAATTTCTAAGATTTTATCGACATCAATCTTAGCCTTTAATTTTATGTTTTCAAGAGCAGATTGAGGAATTTCTCCGAGTTGAGATAATGCTTCACAAGCTAATATTTCAATATCAAGCCATACTTTAAATTTGTTATCATCTAACCATATTTTTGCCATTTCTGGTCTGGTGTATCTTGGTATCATGCCTTCTCCATCTATTTTGTTTTTGGAATAAAATCTTGAATATATAGGGGTGTAAATTCATCAGAATCAACAAATTTGTCCTCACTGTATAATTTATCTGCTAATTTTGCCATTAAGCCTGCTGTTAAAGTTAAATTCTTTATTGTTTGGGATAATTCCGAATCATTTTTGGATAAGACCCCACAAATGATTTCGTTATCTTGTTTGTTGTTAATTATTTCAGATATTGAGGAAAGCTCAATACCGGTTTGTGTAGATAATTCTGTATTGTACTTTTGGTTATAATAAAGGTCTTTATTCGATGGTATAATTGAAATTATATCTGATTTTATTGTTGAACTATTATCTGAACAATTAAAAGCAATCGCATGTAACGTAGGAACTGATATGAGTTTCATAGAATTGTTAAAGCAAAGCCCTTTAGCTATGGCCGCACCTATTCTTAATCCAGTGAATGAACCTGGACCTGATGACACAGCAACGGCTTTAAGTTGATCAAAAGAAATATCACAATCATTTACAATTCTCTTTATTAAATCAGCTAAAACTTTGTCATGTGAATTCTGTTTGAAAACGTTATACTCGGCAATGATAGTGTTATCACAGGAAAGAGCCACACCACAAGTGTTGCCTGAAGTCTCAATTATTAATATATAATTATCAGAAGTCATAGATAAAACCCTAAATTAGTTCAATAGATTTTTTTATTCTCCACATTATTTCTATAGCTTCACTTTTGCTATTAATAGGAATTTCCAAAAGTAGCTTCTTTTTATCCTGTAACAGTGTCGCACCGCTTAGAGTATTAATATAATCGATAATATATGGAAAAGCATTCTCATAAAATTTTAAATTTTCTTTTTCTGGGAACTCAGCTTTTAATTTTCTGTTTTTAATCTCAATTTTAGTGAAACCAGTACCCAATGAAGAAATTCTAAGTTTTACAGCAAAGAATAATTCCTGTGCTTCCTTTGGTGGATTTCCAAATTTATCATTTATTTCTTCTATTATTGTTAACAGATCAGCATTCTCTTTTATATCAAAGAGACGCTTATAATAATAAAATCTTTCTTTGTCGCTCTCAATGTAAGTTCCAGGCAATAACGCATCATTTGCCAATTCTATTTGAATTTCATCATTATTTAGGTAACTAGAGTCTTTTGTTATTTGAGTCTTGAATAAATCGGCAAATTCATTGTGACGAAGCTCACTAACAGCTTCATCGAGTAATTTATGATAAAGTTCAAATCCAATATCATTAATGTATCCACTTTGTTCTGGTCCAAGCAGATTTCCTGCACCCCTTATCTCGAGATCTCTCATAGCAAGTTGAAACCCACTTCCCAAATCAGAAAACTCTTCAATAGCCTGTAGTCGTTTTAGGGAAACTGAAGATAAGCTTTTTGTTGGCGGGATCAATAAATAACAGTATGCTTGAGTATTTGATCTTCCAACTCTTCCTTTTAGTTGATAAAGTTCAGCTAGTCCAAATTTATTAGAACGGTTTATAAAAATCGTATTTGCATTGGGAATATCCAAACCAGATTCTACAATTTTAGTAGTAACTAATACATCAAATTTTCCTTCAATGAATTTTTCCATTGTTCTCTCAAGTTCACTTGATTTCATCTGTCCGTGAGCAAGACCAAATCTCAGATGTGGTAAAAGCATATTGAGATCGATTTTTATTTTCTCTAGGTCATCTATTCTGTCACTGACGAAGAATACTTGACCACCACGATCGATTTCGTAGTTTATAGATTTCTTTAAAAATTCAGAATCCCACATCAAGATTTCAGTAATTATTGGTAATCTGTTCCTGGGAGGTGTTTCAATAACACTTAGATCCCTAGCGCCCATAAGGGAGAAATTCAGGGTACGGGGGATAGGAGTCGCAGTAAGAGTTAAGGTATCAATGCTTGATTTAAGTTCTCGTAATTTCTCTTTAGCACCAACTCCAAATCTATGCTCTTCATCTATTACCAGAAGACCAAGATCGTTAAATTTGATGTCTTTACTGAGCAAGCGGTGAGTACCAATTAATATATCTATTTTTCCAGAATTTGTCTTAGAAACAATCTCTTTTTGTTCAGGTAAAGATCTAAACCTTGATATAACATCAACGATAATCGGATAATTATGTAATCGATCTTTAAATGTCATATAATGCTGTTGCGCTAAAATTGTTGTAGGAACAAGAATCGCAACTTGCTTGCCGGTCTGAGCAGCTTTAAAAGCAGCACGAATGGCTATTTCAGTTTTGCCAAATCCAACATCACCACAGACAAGCCTATCCATTGGAGTATCACTCTCCATGTCACTCTTTACTTCTCTAGTCGTTTTAGCCTGATCGATAGTATCGTCATACATGAAGGATGCTTCAAATTCTTTTTGCCATATTGTATCCAATGGGAATGCAAATCCAGGTTGAGACTTTCTCTGAGCGTAAAGCGTTATCAATTCACGAGCAATATCCTTGAGTTTCTTTTTGGTTTTGTCCTTTTTGCGATTCCATTCAGCTGAGCCTAATTTCGATAGCTTTGGTAAAACACCTTCTTCGGCCGTATATTTTTGGAGCTTATGAATATAATTGAGGTGAACAAACAATATGTCACCATCAGCAAAAACAATTCGTACACAATCCTGATTTGTGCCACCTAACAAGACCGTTTCAATTCCATCGAAACGTCCTATTCCCTTATCTGTATGCACAACATAATCACCAATATTCAGATCTTTTAGCTGTTTTAAGGATAAACCTGAAGAATTTTTGCCACGTTTTCTATTGTCCTGAAATCTAAGTCTTCCAAAGACCTCATGCTCGGTAAAAATTGCTAGCGAAAGTGTTTCACTTATAAATCCGTTAGAAAGTGGATTTTCTAACCAAATTATTGAATCAACAGTATCATTAAAAGAAGCTAAATCGAATAATTCCGAATCAGGTGTATCTTCAGAAAAACTATTAAATATCAGATCTTTAATTCGTTCTAGATGGATGAAACTTTCTGCCGAAATTGAGATTGTGTATTTATAATATTTTAACTTTCTTAATTGATATATTAGTTTCTTTATAGATTGATTTACAATTGGCTGTTGATTTGATTTTATGATTATATCGCTCTCTCCAAGCTGGTCGAAAGCTAATACTTTAAACTTCTCCAGTATTTCCTCTATTGGATCATTATTATCCTGACTATTTGAATAATCTTTTATAAAGATAGTGTCAGGTGCTAAATAGTCCAACATCGATCCCATCATTGATTCATTGTCATCGGAATGGAATATTTTATCTATAATTGATATTTCCTGATAAGTTTGGATAGAACGTTGCGATAAGGGTTCGAAATCTCTTAAAGAATCAATTTCATTTCCATAAAATTCAATTCTTATGGGATTACTTCTGCCAATTGGAAAAATATCCAGAATCCCACCACGTAAAGCTAGATCTCCTGGAGAGGAAACAAATTCTTTTTTTTCAAATCCGTTAAGCAGGAAGTTCTGCACAAAATCTTCGAATTCGATCTCAGCTCCAATTTTAAGATCAATTTTATGTGAAGTAATATTCTCTGGTTTAGGAATAAGTTCAGAGAATAGCTCAGGTGTAGTAATTATTATACTCTTATTATTTTGTAGGATTGTTGTCAATCCCTCTGTTAGCCAGGAAAGTTGATTTTCAGAATCAAGAATATCAAGCCTTGAGTTCCGCTTATTATTGATTAGAACTGAAATCAAAGATGAGTCGATTAGTCCGGTAAAATCATGATAATAATCGTCAGCAGATTTATCTGAATCACAGATTATGACAAACGTTGAATCAATTGACTTGAAAAGAGAATTGATTAAAATTGATTTCAAAGAACCATGTAAAAATTTAACAGATGTTGATTTTTTTATTTGAATCGAATGTAAACATGTATTGATAAAACTTTTATCAATGAGGTTTTCGATTTTGACTAATTGTTGTTTTGACATTTATTTCTTTGAAAATATTACCGATTTTATTAATCTACTATATACTTTGAAAATAAATGATTAAAGATCTTCTTCTGTTCTTTATTTACTTTAAGAGTTAATTCGAAGCCATAATCTGAATCATTTCTTTCTACAACATCACTTTGTTCATATACTTTAGTTAATAATTGTGATTCTGCATAAGGTAGTATTAATTTGATATTCTGAGAAAATTCATCTATGAATTTCTGCATCATAGCGTATAGATTTGAGAGATTAATTCCTCTGCTTGCAGATAATAAAACAGAAAATGGGTTTTCTTGCTCAAGAATATTTAATAAAGATTTATCCTCAAGAAGATCAATTTTATTTAAAACTATAATCGCAGGTTTATTAATTATTTTTAAATTTTCGAGAGTTTCATTAACCACATGAATATGATCTCTAAAAAAAGGATTAGAAACATCTACAATATGAATCAAGAAATCGGCTTCTGAGGCCTCTGCAAGAGTACTTCTGAAAGAAGCTACAAGATTTGCTGGTAATTTTCTAATAAATCCAACAGTATCGGAAAGAAGTGCCTTCTTTCCGGAAGGAAGATCAAACGATCTGACCGTTGTATCAAGAGTTGCGAATAATTTATCTTCTACGTAAGCTCCTGAATCTGTTATAGTATTCATGAGTGTAGATTTTCCGGCATTTGTATAACCAACAAGTGCAAAGCGTGGATAATTTTCTCTACCTCTACGCTGTTGTTCACGTTGAGTATCAATTTCTAATAGCTTTTTTTGTAGTTTTTGGATACTTGTTTTGATGATGCGTCTATCAGTTTCAATTTGAGTTTCACCAGGACCTTTTGTACCAATACCACCAAACTGCTTTGACAAGTGAGTCCACATCCTGGTTAAACGCGGAAGCATATATTGTAACTGTGCTAATTCAACTTGTGTTTTTGCTTCAAGTGATTGAGCTCTTCTGGCAAAAATATCAAGTATTAATGCACTCCTGTCAATAATTTTAACGTCAAACAACTTGCCGAGATTTTTCACTTGAGCTGGAGTTAAATCTTCATCGAATAATGCTAGTTGAATGTCATTGTTGGAAATAAATTCTGCGATCTCTTCGGCTTTTCCTTTGCCAATAGCTGTAGAAGGATTAACACTCTCAAGCTCCTGGTAGAAGGTTTCAATAATTTCAGCACCGGCTGTATTGGCTAAAGAAGACAGTTCATTGAGATGTTCATTAATAATAATTCTATTGCCACCCTTTTTTCCAAATCCAACTATTACGGCTCTTTCTAGTTTAGGAATATTATCAAACATATTAAAAATCAAAAATAATTATGAATTAACGAAATGAATTTTGTATTGTTTATAAGACAGTCTTATTATAATTGTATTTTTCAAATCAATTTGCTAACTTGCAAATTAATATTTTTATTGATAATAATAATAAACGTTTTATGTCGATTAAAAGAGATTTTTTGATTTCAGTTATAAACGCTGTATCTCCGGAGCATATAATTACGGAGCATAGAGGGCAATTGTCCACAACAATTTCAGTTGATAAAATTAAAGATTTATGTTTCGAGTTAAGAGATAACCCAGAAACAAAGTTTGATATGCTCATTGACATTACCGCAATTGATTGGGCAAAGCCAGGTTTCAGATATGAAGTTGTTTATTTTCTATATTCAAATACTTCAAAAGAAAGAATAAGAATTAAAGTTCCAATTCATGAGAAACACCTTTTCTGTCCTTCCATGATTGACGTGTGGGAAAGTGCTAATTGGTATGAGCGAGAAACTTTCGACATGTATGGAATAAAATTTGAGAATCATCCTAACCTTAGAAGGTTTTATATGCCTGAGGATTTTGTAGATCCTGATAGTGGAGATCCTTTATATCCACTTAGAAAAGATTTCCCATTAATGGGAATCCCCGAAGCACTGCCATTGCCACCTTATCCTGAGAAGTATGGGGATCTAAAATAAAAAAACCGAATTTGCCGGTTTTTTTATTTGTATTTTTATTATTTTTATGCATTCTCAAGATCTTTTAAAGCTTCTTCTACATTTGGATAGAAGTCAAATAATTCGTCTAATCTCAATAATTTGAACATTTCATGTATAAATGAGTTTGCTCCTACGATAAGCATAGGAACCTCGTATTCTGCTAACTGCCTTTCAGCAAGAAGGACAGAACCAATACCAGCACTATCAAAGGTCTGAACATGTGTAATGTCCAATATTAAAGCTTCAATATCTGGTTGACATGTAATTAATAGCTTAGCCTTTAAATCAGCAGATATTTTTGAATCTACTACTTCATTTTTTAACACAAATATTACAATATTGTCGATATTTTCAATTGAGTATTTCATAATTTAAAATGATTTTTAGATGACACAAATTCAATTAATATAAAAATAAATACTTTTGCTTAAATTTGAAAATAAAAGAATAAAAGTTTTGATATTATGAATAAAATATTTCCAAGCTCAATTCTAATTATACGACTCAGTTCTATTGGAGATGTTCTGCTAACTACTCCATTAATCAGGATATTAAAGAATTATTATCCTGATTCTCGAATAGATTTTATGACCACTAAAATAAATTTCGATTTATTGAAATTTAACCCAAATATTAACATTCTTATTGAATATGATAAATCATTAAGTATAAATGAAATATTAAAGTTCAAAGATAATATTATTAAAGAATCAAATTATGATCTGATTATTGATTTACAGAACAATTTGCGTTCAAAGATTCTAACTTCTGCTGTACAAGCACATGTTTATAAATTTAATAAAAGAAGGTTATACAAAATTAAACTTGTGTACTTTAAGTATAAAGTTAAAGATTACCTGCAAATTCCTGATCTATATGTTAATTCGCTAAATGAGCTAAGTATTCTTCCTGACGGTTTAGGTCTTGAGTTTTGGCTGAAAAAGGATCTGAAGAATAAAACATACCCTTTTAAAGAGATATTGACAAGTAATATTTTGAAAATAGCAATTGCTCCTGGTGCCCATCATTTCACAAAACGTTGGACTAAAGAAAAGTATATTGAATTATGCAAAGAATTGGTGAATAAATATTACTCAAATATTTCACTAATAGGGGGGAGTGAAGATGAGAAACTTTGCCAAGAAATTTGTGATTCTGTGGGAACTAATTGCCAAACATTTGCAGGAAAAATAAGTTTGCTTGATTCAGCAGAAATTATAAATGACTCTGATTTAACTATTACAAATGATACTTCAATTATGCATATATCAGCAGCTAGACAGGTTCCTACTGTTGCCATTTTTGGATCAACAATTCCTGAGTTTGGTTTCTCTCCGTATATGGTAAATAATAGAATTGTTCAGAATGATATGAAATGCAGGCCCTGCACTCATATAGGTAAAAAAAAATGTCCTAAAGGACATTTTAATTGTATGAATACTATTGAAGTTAATGCAGTAATGGAGGCAGTACAATCAATTATCGAATAATTATTTTGCGAAATAAGCCACTTTCTCAAGAGCCAGCATCATGTCCCTATTCTCAACATAGATATATTCAGGTAATCTTAATTCAATAGGTGAATAATTTAGTATGCCTTTTATTCCGGCTCTTATCAATCTTTCCGCAATAGCTTGAGCTTCAGAAATAGGAACAGAAAGAATGGCTAGCTCAATCCTATCATCTTCAATTTTTGTTTCAAGTTCGTTTATGTGATAACTTTTACATCCATTTATTTCAATATTAGTTTTGGACGGATCTTTATCAAAAGCATCAATGATGTTTATTTTTGAATTTCTTGCATGACAATAATCAAGGATAGCTTTCCCTAAATTTCCTAAACCAATAATACAAACATTACGAGTTTGAGTGGGATCTACGAAATCAGAAATGCTGGAAATCAATAAAGAAATATCATATCCATGAACAGGAGTTCCCTTATACCCAATATTCATAATATCCCGTCTAACTTGTGCAGGAGTAGAATCTACAAAATCACCAAGCGCGTGTGAGTAAATTTTTGTAACACCATCTGTTAATAAATTCTGAAGAATTTTTCTGTACAGAACTAATCTTTGTATAACTCTTTCTGAGACTATCATTTCGATCCTATTTAACTTTGTTAATGAATTCACATGGAAATTACAGAAAGTATTAAAAAAAAAAAAATTAAAGTAATGAAATATATATCCGAAAATTTAATATTAATATATTTACGGTAATAATGGATGGGAAAATACATAAATTTTACTTCTCCTGTCAAAAAGCCCGAAAAACTCATTAATTTTTATAAAAATGTGTTTAATTGGGATATTCAACAGAGTAGTGATACCGAAAATTTATGGAAAATTCAAATGGAAGAGAATCCATTTTGTCATAATGAATTTTCTGATTTCTTAAATCAAAATGGAGTTAGAAGCATTGTCAGTATAATAGATGTTCCTGACTTAGACCATTCGATTGAATCAATTAAGCAAAATGAAGGCAAAATTTTGATCGACAAACTCGAAATTCCTCATGTTGGCAAAATGGCATATGCAAAAGACTGTGAGGGAACAGTGTTTGGTTTGATAGAGAAAAACAAGTAAGAAAATAAAAAAAAGGGTTTTTAAAAAAAACCCTTTTCTGTTTGCGGGGCCGACGAGGCTCGAACTCGCGACCTCCAGTGTGACAGACTGGCGCTCTAACCAAGCTGAGCTACAACCCCAAACAATCTGTGTGGACCCAAGGAGGATCGAACTCCTGACCTCTTGAATGCCATTCAAGCACTCTCCCAGCTGAGCTATGGGCCCAAATTCAAAATTGAGACAATGAATTATACATTCAAAAGAGAAACAAAAATAAGAAATATTTTCTATTATACAAAGAAAAAATATAATTTTTTTCAATTATCTAACAATTAAGAAGCTTGTTATTGATTTTTGAGTATTTGTGATGAAATAAACAAAGTACATTCCACTAGATAACAACTTTACATCTATTTCTGTATTACCTACTCCAGCCTCTCTACCGTTCAAATTTTGCCGATAAACTTCATTTCCGATAGAATTATAAATTCTAATTGAAGCATCGGTACTTGATCTGATTAAATAACTAAGATTAATTATAGATGTAGTCACGTCGATAAGGTTTGGATAGATGAAAAGATTTGATTCTGTTTCATATTTTTGATAATCTAACGGATTTACTCCACAAGGATAATGAATCATATTCTTAGTTAAAATAAAGTAATCATCTTTTAAGTATGGGTATTCTCTTAAGGATAGGGAACTAGTAACTGATAAGCGACATCTTGCTGTATCATTTTCAAATAATACAATAGGAATATCACAAGCATATTGATCAGCAATTCTTGTTTGATAAAGTTGATAAGTATATTGGTAAGATTTGAATTTAATTGTTAAAACCGGTTGGTGGCTGAGAAAAGCATCAGGTAAGATAAAAAATACAATACGTTGGAATTCATCTATTGGATAAGTTGCTGGTGGTGAGATAACTGTGCCAGCATTTCTGAGAGTTCGCATTATGTCCGGATAACCAAAACCAATATTTATATTTTTGTCAGGGTAACCAGACGAACTTCTAAATAAGTAATCACGAATTTCCCATGGTTTCGTCTCGGGAAAAGCAGATAGGATTTGTGCAATAGCTCCAGCAAGAAGAGGTGTGGCTAATGAAGTACCATTTGCTGAAATAAATCCATCTGAAGAATCAGGATTGACACATACAACTTTATACCCAAGGACAGATAGATCAGGTTTAATTTTGCCGGATCCTGTTGGACCTCTTGATGTAAAATTAGTCGGAGAAATAATATTATTTGATTGCATAAGTGCGCCAACAGATATAACACTATCTGCATCTGAAGGTGTATTAAGCGTTTTCGGATTTGGTCCTGAATTACCTGCGGCATTAAGGCATATCACACCACGTTTGACGGCTTCGTTGATTGCTGAAGCTGAAATGGTAGAAGTGCCATTAAAATCAAGATCATAGGAATAGGGTTCTTCTGAAGCATCATAACTATTATATGCTAAAGATGAAGTAGTGATGTCAACACCCTGCAACTCTAACCATTCGATGGCAGCAGCATAATTATCCTCTTCAATTCTTGTTTCTCCATTCATCGATTCTGTTTTGGCTAGGTAATACTTTGCATTTGGAGCAGTACCAATAAGTTTCCCGGGATAATATCCAGCAATCGTAGAAAAAACCAAAGTACCATGTCCATCCTGATTGCTTGGATCGTCTCCTTGGTTTGAGGTTACAGAATCAAGTTGAACAAAATCGTATTCGGCTATGACGTTACAAGATTTAGTAGCTATATGGTTTCGCCATTTGAAACCATTGTCCAATATTCCAATAATTATCGAATCACCACTTATTCCAATATTATGTAGTTTATCAGAATTAATTATAGAGTTTTGAAAAAAAGAATCTCCATATTGGAACAAACCACAATTATCAAGTGAATTTTCAATAAAAATTTCTGAAATATCAAATTTCTTTTGAATATGTGCAGGAGAATCAATTGTCTGAATAAGCATCTTTGAAGAAGTTGGTACAATTTTTTTTACAAAAGGTAAATCACTTATGACAGCAGATATCAAAGTGTCGCATTCAATAACAATATAATTTTTCCATTTAAGCGAGAGAAGCTTTTTAGCTCCGAATTTATGAACTAAATTTATATACTCTTCATAAACCGGTACATCTGTAATATCAATTAAATTATCGTATGGCAAAACTTTCGATCTTCTGGTAATGGCTTTTGGTGTGAGCGATTTGTAAGTTTTTAAGTATAAATCTGATCCAGATTCAAATTTTTCAGGTCCTTTATCAACAAAAAAAACACGAAATGTTCTTATTTGTGCTAAAGAAGCATCTATAGAAAAGAATCCTATTATAGCAAATAAAAGAATTTTGAATGTCATTTTTTAATTTATTTTTCTGCTTATTTCAATTTTATTCATTTATCACCGTTTTTCTGTTCTGATATATGAATTATCAATTATTATTTAATTAACGAAATTACTAACTAAAACTTGTTAAAATAAATGCCATCTGTTCTTATAACTGGAGGTGCCAAAAGATTAGGTCACGGATTATGCATAGAATTTGCTAAAAAAGGTTGGAATGTTGCCTTTTGTTATAATAATTCAGCTGCTGAATCCGAAAATACATTAATTGAATTGAAGGACTTTGATATCAAAGTTATCAAGTTTAAATGTGATGTGACCAATTTAAATGAAATTCAAACTGGTTTCGAAAATTGTTTTCAAAATTTTGGTGTTCCTGATGTTATGATCAATAATGCAGGCGTATATCCGACTATAAAAAAAATTAATGAGATTGATGATTCACTATGGAAGCACGTAATTGATAGTAATTTATCTTCACAATTCTATACTTCCAAAGTCTATTCAACATTTGTTAAGGAGAGCGGTAGAATAGTCAATATTGGCTCTCTAGGTGGCCATGAGATTTGGAAAGGCAGAATACCTTATAATGTTTCGAAAGCTGGGGTAATTCAATTGACAAGAGCTTTAGCTCGCGAATTAGCACCGAAGATTTCCGTTAATTGCATTTGCCCCGGAGAAATACAACTAGAAGAAAAAGGACCGGACGAAACTTGGTCTTTACCAAATGACAGGATTCCTATGGGAAGATCAGCCTACGTAGATGATATTTTCGATGGTATTTATTTTTTTTCAACCGCATCAAAGTATATAACGGGTCAAGATTTGATAATTGATGGCGGATACCATTTAGCCAGGTAATAAATGATAAATCAACAACAAAAAGATGATGAAATTAAAGCTTTAGATTGGAAGCTAATTAAAAGACTATTTGTATTTCTGAAACCATATAGGAAATATGTAATTTTCGCTTTATTTATAACAATTTTAACTTCAGCGCTTGGACCTTTAAGACCTTATCTAACCAGAATAGCAATTGACAAATATATTGCAACTTCTAACCTTTCTGGATTAGTTGAGATTATTGTTCTAATAACAGGGACAATTCTTTTCCATGGAATAATGCAATTTTTAATGACATACCTTATGCAATGGGTAGGCCAGAAAGTTCTGCTAGATATAAGATTGAACTTATTTGATCATATCGAAAAATTAAATTTCAGATTTTTAGATAAAAATCCGGTTGGACGGTTAGTTACTAGAGTTACTAATGATATTGAAGGCTTGAATGAGATGTTTTCATCAGGTGTTGTGATGATAATAGCTGATTGTCTTCTTATTGTATGGATTGTAGGATTTATGTTTTTTATTAATTGGCAACTAAGTCTTATAACATTATCAATTCTTCCTTTACTTATTTTATCTACCTCAATATTCAGGAAAAAAGTTAGATCAATCTTTAGAGGCATCAGATTAAATGTAGCAAAGATGAATTCTTTTCTTAACGAGTATCTGAGCGGAATATCGATTATAAAATTATTTAATAGAGAGAGTGATAAGTCGAATGAATTCGATTCTATAAATAGTGAAAATAGAGTTTTATGGGTTCGCACAGTATTTTATTATGCCTCTTTCTTTCCAATAATTGAAATAATAAGCACAATTTCACTAGGTATTGTTATTTGGTATACAGCTGGTAACATCCTTTCAGGATTAATGACAATAGGTACTCTTATCGCTTTTCTTCAATACACTGAAATGTTCTTTAGACCAATCAGGGATTTGACAGAAAAATATACTACGCTTCAAAGTGCTATGGCTGCTGCCGAAAAAATCTTCGATCTTCTTGATACTGATGACATCACTCCTCAACAAGAACAACCATCAGATTTTCTTGGATTAAAATCTGGTATAGAATTTAAAGATGTTAGCTTTAGTTATGATGGAGAAAAGGAAGTTCTAAAAAATATTAATTTCTTTGTACAAAAAGGCGAAACTGTAGCTATTGTTGGAGCTACCGGTTCTGGGAAGTCAACATTGATTAATCTACTGTTAAGATTTTATGATTATGACTCTGGACAAATTCTTATAGATGGCAGGGATATAAGATCCATTAATTTAACAGAATTAAGAAGTCAAATTTCTTTGGTTATGCAGGACGTATTTCTTTTCTCAAGGTCTGTATCTGATAATATACATCTAGGGAAAGACTTTAACAATGATGATATTCGTAAATCAGCTTTAGCTGTTGGTGCTGATTCATTTATTGAAGGTTTACCCGATCAATATGATAACGAGGTGATGGAACGTGGTTCAACCTTATCTTCTGGCCAAAGACAATTAATTTCTTTTGCTAGAGCTTATTTTAATAAACCAGATATTTTGATATTAGATGAAGCAACTTCAAATATTGATACTGAAACAGAAAGATTAATTGAATCATCACTTCAAAACTTATTAAAAGATAAAACTTCCATAATAATAGCCCATAGACTTTCAACTATCAAGAGAGCTAATAAAATTTTAGTTTTGCATCACGGACAGGTAAGAGAAATAGGAACCCATAAAGAACTTTTGGAAAATGGTGGAATTTATTCCAAATTATATCAATTACAGTTTCAAAATTTAAATAATTAAATATGGATCAGATAAATAAATATAACAAATCAACTTTTAAAGCCTACGATAATAAGAACTTCATTCATAGCAGTGAGGGTAGAATAATTCGATTGATATCCGAATATCTATATCCTGAACAAAAATTAAAGGCTTTTGGTATAAAACGGACTGTAATTTTCTTTGGCTCTGCCAGAATTCATCCGGAAGCACTTTTATTAGAAAAAATTAGTATTCTAAATGAAAAGCTAACTCAAACAAATACAAATTCTGAAATTGATGAACTTAATGTAGAACTAAGGATATCGCAAAATAAATTGAAGTTATCCCAATATTATGAGGATGCTCGTGTTTTGGCATATAGACTAACCGAATGGTCTAATTCAGTTCCTAAGCAAGATCAGATTCATATATCCACCGGTGGTGGTCCTGGGATAATGGAAGCGGCCAATAGGGGGTCTTTTGAAGCCGGAGGCTCATCAATTGGATTAAATATTAGTTTACCATTTGAACAACATCCAAATCCTTATATCCACAAAGAATTGAATTTTGAGTTTCATTATTTTTTCATGAGGAAATTTTGGCTGGTTTACTTAGCTCAGATAATGGTTGTTTTTCCTGGAGGATTCGGAACGATTGATGAACTGATGGAAATTCTTACTTTGCGGCAAACTGGAAAGATGAGTAAACCTAAGGTTATTGTTCTTTATGGTCAAGATTGGTGGAATAAGATTATCAATTTTGATTACCTTATTGAAATGGGCATGATTAGTAAAGAAGACATGAGTTTATTTAAGTTCGTAAATTCATCTGACGAAGCTTTCGAATTAATTAAAGAAGAACTTAAAAACAATAAAATTAAAAAAAGATTTTGAAAATTATGTTAAATATAGGATTTTAAACATGAAAAAGATATATAGCTTTTCCACGCTAATTCTATTAATTATATTGACTATTTCACTTGAAGCAAACGAACTAAAGTTTAATAAAGTAAAGCCAATTGAGAACGATACTTTATTTTTTACTTATTCACTTAAGACCATGTTCAAGCAAAGTGACAGTCTTTTTGCGTTTCTATATTTGTTTAATAAAAACTCAAATGTACCTGAATTAGCAAACATAACACTTAAAAAATATGCTAAAGATACTTTAAAAGGTAGCTTCGTTATTCCTAAGAATACATTATTTGGCTTAATTAAAGTTGGTGATCGGTATGATTTTGATACAAAAGAAGGAGAATATTGGGATTTCTTGGTTTACAATGATTCAAAAATGGTCAAACAAGGAGGATATTTTAAATCTGGATTCTCCTATCTAGGAAGCTTTCCTAAAAACTGCAGCCGCAATCCTTCTTTTGAAAAAGCCATTTCTAATCTTGAAAAAGAACTGACCTTTTATCCTGATAATATTAAAGTTAAGATTGCCTTATTATCTCTTCAGTATGAAACCTTTAAAATTCAGAAGACTGAATACGACGACAGATTGAAAAGAATAATTAGTTCAACTAATATTAATTATCAATCTGAAGATGATATTACGGCAATTAGCAAAGCACTAAGAACTCTTGGCAACAAGGAAAAGGCTCTTGACATTGAGTTAAAATTTGCTAAAGATTTCCCTAATTCAAAATTAGCGGAAGATCATGATTTTGAAACATTATCTAAAATAGAAAAATTTGATAGTTTTGTTGATAAATCTTTATCCTTTTTACGTAAGCATCCTGCTTCAGAATATAATGAACGTGTATATCTTGCTTTGATTAAATCTTATTTGCAAACAAAGAAATACCCAGAAATCCATGCATTATTAAATTTACCCGCAACACCACCAGAGGTACTCTACCAATTTGCTGAGAACCTGACTTTTAACAATTCATTTGAATTATCATTATCAGATTCTGAGAAGAAAAGTGAGGCATTGGCATTCATTGATTCTGCAATATCAAAATTAAATATTAAATTGGTTATCAACCAATCTTTAAATTCTTCAATTGATGCCATTAACAATATTAATAATATGATACTTGACATATTATACTTAAAATATCGCATCACATTAGATAACACTATTATTTATCATATCTATAAAGATTATAATCTAAGATCTATTAACAACACTTTACTGAAGACTATTTCTGATCTATTTTATTTAAATGCTAATTATAGTGATTATTTAATATTAAATGAATATTGTTATGTACATGATATTAATATATCTTATAATGATAGCCTTAATAGTGTCGTTCATTCTAAATTATTTTCCCTACAAGCCTTTTCTGACTATAAATCAAATTTGGATAATTTAGCATTTGCCAGAAAAATAGACCAACTTAATTTTGAAAGATGTAGTGATAAATTGAAATTCCCATCAATTTCTACATATAATGATGTTAACGTACAATTGTCAGTTTTCCAGGGAAGAATTCTGGTTCTTTACTTTTGGAACTTTGATTGTGATCCTTGCGTCGACTATATTTCCAAACTTGAGAGTTTATATACTCATTATCAGAGCAGCAGCGATGTACTCATATATCCAATAATTCTTCTCCAGAAAAATCTTGAGAAGAATACAATTACAGATTTTGTTAATAAAAACAAATTGAATATTCCAATTTATACCGATTATTTAAATGAAGCATATATAAATTATACAGTAACTGGTATGCCAACTCTAATGATAATTGATAGGGAAGGCAATGTAGCTTACAGATTCAATGGACTCAGTCCACAGGAAAATAGAATTGATGAAATAATTGAGAGAATTGACTTTCTTAAAGGTGAAACAGATGAATAGATGTTCATGGCCAGGAAATAATGAACTAATGATTAAATATCACGATGAAGAGTGGGGAACACCTCTTCATGATGATAGAAAGCTTTTTGAATTCATTATTCTTGACGCCTTTCAAGCAGGTTTAAGTTGGTCGACAATACTGAATAAAAGAGCAAATTTTAAAATAGCCTTAGAAAACTTTGATGCTCAAATAATTTCAATATATGATGAAAATAAAATTACATCACTTATGAATAATAGTGGAATTATTAGAAACAAACTAAAAATTAACGCTACAATCCAAAACGCTAAAGCGTTTCTTGATATCCAGAAGGAATTCGGAACTTTCGATCAGTATATATGGCAATTTTCTTTTGGAAAAACTATCGTAAATAAATTTACTGAAGCGAAACAGATACCAGCAAAGACTGAAATATCAGATTTGATGAGTAAGGATCTTTTAAAACGTGGATTTAAATTTGTAGGATCTACTATATGTTATGCGTTCATGCAAGCATCAGGCATGGTCAATGATCATCTGATTGATTGTTTTAGGCATACTGAATGTAATCATACTTAAAAAATTAATTTCTTTTTTTTTCTTGTAGATTATTATTTATTTCTTTTTACTAATTTGTATTTTTTTAAATGTATCACATTGAATTTGTTAGCTGGAGCAAGAATGAATATTTATTTTAGAGGAATTCTCGTAATTAATCCTTATAATAATTTGAATGAAAAACTCAATATTTGGGTTAAAGATGGTCTAATCGCATATATTGGCAAAGAAGAAGCTAGTATTGAACAAGAAACTGAAACTGTCTTATCTGATGATTTAGTCTGCTCTCCAGGCTTTTTTGATATGCACGTTCATTTTAGAGAACCAGGGTATGAGTACAAAGAGGATATAGAATCAGGAGCAAATTCAGCTGCGAATGGTGGTTTTACTGGAGTATTATGTATGCCCAACACTAATCCTCCAATTGATAACCCACAGGTCGTTGAATTCATTAGAAATAAAGCTAAGAATCATTTGGTTGATATTGAGGTATCGGGTACTTTAACACAGGGGAGACATGGTAAAGCTATTTCTCCTATGTTCGAATTGAATGAATATGGTGTTAGAATGTTTACTGATGATGGCGATTGTGTCATGAGCTCAGATGTTATGAGAAGAGCATTCGAATATGCTGGAACTAAAGATTTACTAATTTCGCAACATTGCGAAGATCACTCTTTAACTGAAAATTTTTCAGCTAATGAGGGAGTAATTTCAGGAAAATTAGGCTTAAAAGGATATCCTCATATAGCAGAAGAAATAATAATTGATCGTGATATTAAGTTAGCTGATTATTGTGGTAACATGAAATATCATGTATCCCACATTAGCACAAAAGGAGCTGTAAATATCATAAAGGAAGCAAAGAAACGTGGGCAAAAGATCACATGTGAAGTAACCCCACATCATTTTGTTTTATCTGATGAAGTTCTTACAAATTACGATACAAGACATAAGATGAATCCACCATTAAGAACTCAGGATGATATAGATGCCCTTATTGAAGGATTAGTAGATGGAACTATCGATTGTATTGCAACAGATCATGCACCACATTCATTACATGAGAAACATGTTGAATTCGATAAAGCTCCAAACGGCATTATTGGCTTAGAAACAGCTGTTGGGTTATCACTTAATTATCTAGTAAAGTCCGGAAATTTAACTTTAGAGCTGTTAGTTGAAAAGATGTCTGTTAACCCAAGAAAAATACTTAAATTGAAAGAAATCAACTTTAAAGTTGGTGAAATTGCGAATATTACGATTTTTAATCCGTACGCAAAATGGACTGTAGACAAGTCAGAGTTTAAATCGAAATCAAAGAACACTCCGTTCCATAACTTTGAATTAACAGGTAAGCCAGTTTATGTGATAAACAATAATAAAATCCATAAGTGTCAATTATAAAGATGATGGAAGAAGGTAAATTTCTAAGTAGAGATGATGCAAATGATTTAAGATTAAAAAAAATCATGTTAGAAGAAATTAAATCGAAGCTTATTCAGAAAATTAACAACAATGATCCTGAATTCATCAAAGCACTTAGATTGTTAATATCAGACGATAAATCTGAAAATCAATCAGATAAATAAATGCAATATAATCTACATTATGTAAACTAACATTAATTGAATACTTACAATTGCTAATTTTTCAAAATAATTAAATATAGGTTACGAAATGAATATTTTAAAAAACCGCTACTTTTATGCTATCGTCTTGATAATAACTGCCGGATTATCAAGATTTCTTCCACATCCCCCTAATTTTACACCGATTATGGCAATGGCAATTTTTGGTGGAGCCGTTTTTTCTGATAAAAGAATTGCTTTCGCTGTACCAATTGTTACAATGCTGATCACTGATCTATTTTTTGGTTTTTATAGTGCAATTTGGTCAGTATATCTTGCTTTTGCAATAAGTGTACTTCTCGGGATGTCATTAAAATCGAATATAAAAATATCAAGAATCCTGTTAACCTCACTTTCAGCATCTTTAATATTTTATTTACTAACCAACTTTGCCTTTTGGTTAAGTAGTGGTTTATATCCTCTAAATTTGGCAGGTTTAAACCAGGCCTATTTGATGGGTCTACCATTTTTTAGGTATACACCTGTTGAAATGTTTAGTTTCTCTCTAATGGGTGACTTGTTCTTTACATCAATTTTCTTTGGAGCTTATCTTGTAGCTGAAAAATATATTGTTAAGCCGCAATTATCCTAGAATATTAACATTTCAATAACTTTACATACAATTACAAAAAAACCTCAAACAATGATTGAGGTTTTTTTTTTAATTTTGTATTTGGTATCTATTTACGGGTAAAGAAATCAACAAATGTACTGACAGCTTTTGTAGATGCACTGACTAAAGTTGCAGCATAGTTTAATGGTGGATATATCTTATGTGAAACTAAATTTACCAAACTACTGACTGTGTTAATTATATCGTTTGCTTTCTGTACTTCATTATCTAAGTTCTGTGCAGTGTTTGTCAATTGTTTTGTAGCTATGTTAACTCCATCAAGAGTTTCAGAAATTTTAACCTTTAATTCGGTAAAATCATTTGTAAGTGTTGTAAGGTTCTTTGAAACATCTTTAGTTAAGATTGTAATTGAATTTGTTGATTCCTGTAGAAGTTTCGTTAGTGATCTTAGGGATAAAATTAGAAATAACGATACAATTACCGCTAAGATTAAACCCAATACAGCTACGGTGTTAATATCCATGTGTATTACTCAAAAAAATTTAATAAATTAACTTTTCATTTCTGTTTTGAAGGCTTCTGCACCAGCTTTTGTAGCATCTTTAAAATTCTCTAATTTATTCTCAACAGTATCTTTTAAAGAATATGCTTTTGATTTTGCATCAGACACAACCTTTTCGGCATTTTCTAAAATATTTTCAGCTTGTCTTCTAGCAGAGTCAACAATACTCTGAGCTTTAACTTTACCTTCATTCATTGTTGATGATACAACCGCTCCTACAGTACCTTCGATATTTTCAAAATACTCTGATGCATTATCATATATTTCGGAAGATTTTTCCGAAATATCCTGACGAAGTTCTTTGCCACTTTTGGGAGCAAACAACAACGCAGTTAATGCACCAGCAAGACCACCGATTAATGCACCAGCAGCGAATCCTCTCAAATAATTGCTTTCTTTGTTAGACATAATGACTTTTCCTTTCAATTACCAACTTTCTGGTAATGTTATTTGTTTGTTTTGTGATAATAATATTTTTTCAGCTAATTCTCTTACTGCCCCATTGCCTCCCTCATGGGTGCAAATATAATCTGCTATCATAAGAACCTGTTCAGTGGAATCCTTAGGACATGCACCAATTCCTGCTACCTGCATAGCCTGGATATCATTAATATCATCACCAATGAATGCCATGGAATCAATGCTAATTCCAACCTTCAAAGATAAATCTTTTAAATCTTGTTTTTTATTGCGACTACCTAGAATGACGTGTTCTATATTAAGTTTATTGGCTCGGGCAGTGACAATTTCGGAATTTTCACTTGTAATGATTGCAGTCATAATTCCACCCTTTCTCAATAATTCGATTCCCATGCCATCTCTTATTGAAAAAACTTTTACCTCTTCCCCATTTTTTGAATAAAAGACCTTACCATTGGTCAAAGTTCCATCAACATCCATTACAAGCATTTTTATATTTTTTAATTTTTCTGTCAAAATTTTGGGTTCCTATAATTATTACATAGTTTTGTATTCAAACTTTTTTTCAAGTGCAAATTAAAAATAAAACCTAATACACTAATAATAAATTACAAAATTTAATATATGAATCACGAAAAAGCCTATATAAATATTTTTGTTTCATTACCTGAAGAATCCTTTGAAATAGCTTACGGATTTATTTCAAATTATCCAATAACTGGTATTGAAGAGAAAATTGATGAAATTATCATCACAATTCCGGAAATATTATGGAATGACACCGTGAAGCGGATGTTAATTGAAGATTTAAATAAAACCAGTCCGGATGCGAAAATCATTAAAGAAGAAATTATTTATGATAAAAATTGGAATGAGGAATGGGAAAAATCTATTTCTGCAATAATTATTAATGACAGAATTGCCATTACACCCGAATGGGCAATTGATCAGATCACTAATGATATCAAGCTAGTAATAAATCCAAAAATGTCATTTGGCACAGGTCATCATGCAACGACACGAATGATGTGTACATTCTTAGAAAATTCAGTAAAACTTGGATCAAAGTGGATAGATGCAGGAACAGGTACAGGTGTGCTTGGAATTCTTGCAATTAAACTTGGTGCAAGCTATGTGTTTGCTTTTGATTTCGACGAGTGGTCGATAGAAAATACTAAGGAGAATCTAGCACTTAATAATATTACCACCGAAATTGATCTTAAATTAGCAAGCATCCTAGATATTGAACTACCTGAGTGTGATGGAATAGCTGCGAATATGTACACACACCTTTTAACTCCTTCATTTTCAAAATTTAAAAAAGCACTTGAGAATACAAATGGAGATTTAATTATTTCAGGTGTGTTAATCTATGATAAATCAGATATCATAAAAGCTGCAGAGAAGGCTGGGTTTGTACATATTGAAACAATGAATGTAGATGAATGGATAGCTGTTCATTTTAGGGCATAACAAAATGTTAGACAAGAATATTGCTGCAATTGATATTGGTACCAATACAATTTTAATGGTTATAGCAAATATCAAACCGGGCAGAGAACCATTGATACTTGGCGATTATCATGATATAGCTAGACTAGGTGAGGATCTTGACAAGTCAGGAACTATCAAAAATGAGGCAATTAACAGAGCAAGAACCATTTTAAATAACTACTCAGATATTTGCAAAAAATATTCAGTTTGTCAAATTAAAATAGTTTGTACCAGTGCATTAAGAGATGCCCAGAATTCAGATTCGGTTATTGAAGATTTAAAAACTGCTATTGATGCCGACTTTGAAATTATTACTGGCAAAGTTGAAGCCCAAATGAGCTTTATGGGTACAGTTGAGAATTTAAATCATTCTTTAGTAATAGATATCGGAGGTGGATCTACTGAATTTATTACTGGTGAAAATGGTCTAATATCAAGTAAATCAAGTTTACAAATTGGCGCAGTTAGACTGACAGAAAGATTTATCAAAACTCATCCACCCACTCAAATTGAATTGTCAAATATAATTGATTTTATTAGAGATAAAATAAAAAAAACAATTATTCCAGAAAAATTCACTTCATTTTATGCAGTTGCAGGAACTCCAACAACTTTGGCTTTTGCAGATTTAAAGCTAAAAGAATATGACTTTGAAAGAGTTCATGGATATATTCTATCCACCGAAGCACTAAATAATTTATTGGATAAGTTTATATCGAACGATATCAACTACATTATTAATAAAATGAATATACACCCTAAACGAGCTGATGTCATAACAACTGGAACATTGATATTGATTGAAGCTTTAAAACACTTCCAACAAAATTGTTGTATTGTTAGTGGTAAAGGATTAAGATTTGGATTATTAAAAAGAATGATCGATGATTTAGAAAAAAATTGATATTAGTTTACTTATACTTATTTTTGTTTTTAAAATAATTGAATATTGAACAATTGATTTATAAATTTTATCTTGGAGACTTTATGAAGAGCACTTTAGTTTTGATTATTTCTGGCTTATTCGGCACACTTTTACTCATTTCTTCCTGCACAAAAGTGGATAACTCACCTATTAAATCTGAAATTTTCAATACAACAAATATTCCAGATATCATTGACAAAATGAAGATCGATAAAGCATTAAAAAATGAAGATATTGAAATGTTTTCAGCAAGTCTTGCTCGCAATTCTATGACATTAGATTCTCTCAATGGCAAAACCATCGGTCAAATTATTGATGCACAAAGAGATTTCCTTAGAGAATCAAGTGTTTCTGGATTAGTAACAACTGCTGTTCAGGTTTCTCATGGTTTTAAATATTTAGGATGGCAATCAAAGGATGAGGGTGATAAAAAATTCAATGTATTTGGTTTTGCAATTCAAAATAAATCTAAACAAGATATTAAACATGTTGTTGGTTTATTAAAATTCGTTGATGAAACTAATCAAATGATTCGTGGTTTTAGAATCAATGTTACACAGGAAATTAAAGCAAATACTTTATCGCAATTTAATTCAACTTTTCCATTCGATGAAAAAAACCAAAATGACATTAAATTAAGAGATATGTTAGACAAAAAAGTTCCTAATCTATATGCAGGCTGGCAACCAACTTTAATTGAATATTCAAATGGGAAAAAATTATCTCTTGATACAATTCCAATAAAATAATTATTTGTTTAATTAAGAAAAAAGAGGACAATCTCAATTGAGAAGTCCTCTTTTTTTAATAGTGTCGATAGATTCTTTTACTTTGTAGAATATGACATTACATTGTCAATAATTTCTTTTTGCTCTGCTGAGTGAATCACAAAAGAACCAGATGCTGTTGAGGCACTTGCTTTTCTACCTATATAAATAATTTTCATTTTACCTTGAATCAATTCACTTAGCCTAGGAGATATAAATGACCATGCTCCCATGTTCTTGGGTTCTTCCTGAGCCCAAATAATATTTTCAGCACTACTGTACTTTGCTAGAATTGCCTCAATTTGAGATGTATGCAATGGATAGAGCTGTTCGATTCTAACTAGGGCAACATT
The DNA here is from genome assembly GCA_903862655.1 of uncultured Ignavibacteria bacterium. GTDB lineage: Bacteria > Bacteroidota > Ignavibacteria > Kapaibacteriales > UBA2268 > CAIOZA01. The sequence goes on along the minus strand of CAIOZA010000027.1, from coordinate 164,934 downwards.
ATCTATCTTTTCATTCTGACGCTTAGCTAGGAGCTCGTAATAGATTTTACCAGTAGTGAATGTAATTGTTTTTACATTTGTTGGATTAACAAAAGAATCATCGATTACATGCTTAAAATTTCCTTCTGATAGATCAGTTATGGAGGAAACTGCTAATGGATGACGTAGCATACCTTTGGGAGTCATTAAGACCATAGGTTTTCTTATAGTACTTAATGACTGCCTTCTTAAAGCGTGAAAATAATTTGCTGGAGTAGTAAAATTGCCAACGATTATATTATCTTCTGCACAAAGTTGAAGAAACCTTTCTAAACGTGCACTTGAATGTTCAGGACCCTGTCCATCATAACTATGAGGAAGTAACATTGTAAGATTCGAAGTTTGAGACCATTTTGATTCAGCACATACAATTATCTGATCTGTCATAGCTTGTGCCATATTTGCAAAATCGCCAAACTGTGCTTCCCAGATTACTAATGAATTACCAGACAAAACACTATATCCATACTCAAAACCTAATACAGCAAGTTCGGAGAGAGGACTATCAAATATCTTGATATTTGATTGATTATTTGAAATATGATTTAACGAAATATATTGATCCTCAGTTTCTATATCGGTGAAAACGGCATGCCTTTGACTGAATGTTCCACGCCGACAGTCTTGACCTGTAAAGCGAATTTCTTTACTCTCAACTAGTAGTGACCCGAAGGCTAAAGCTTCTGCCATAGCCCAATCTATTTCAGATTGATCTGATTGAACCATTTCCTTTCTCTTTTTGAGTAAAAGCTGAAGCTTAGGATTTACATGGAAATTAGTAGGATAGTTAGTAATTTTATCAGCTATCATTTTTAATGTTTCAGAATTGACAGCTGTTCTTAACTGTTCATCAGCCAATAATTTATCAACAGTATGACTGTTTTTCTTAGTAGATTTGATGGAGGATCTATTAACAAATGCTTCATTTAAAGAATCGCGTTTCCTTTTCAAAATTAAATCAATTTCTTCTTTCTCAATTATCTTTCCTTTGATAAGTTCAGAAGCAAAAATTTTACTTATTGGACTCATCGCTTTAATTTTTTTATAAAGTAAAGGTTGAGTATATGCAGGCTCATCTGACTCATTATGCCCATATTTCCTATAGCATAACATATCGATAATAATATCACATCCAAATTTTTCTCTGAAATCATAGGCAAATATAGCTGCTGTAGCAACTGACTCAGGATCATTGCCATTTACATGAATAATCGGCACCTGGATCATTTTTGCAACATCAGAAGCATACAAAGTTGATCTTGCATCAAGAGAATTTGTAGTAAAACCTATTTGGTTATTAATAATGATATGAATTGTTCCACCAGTTTTGTAGCCTTCAAGTTGTGATAGATTAAGAGTTTCTTGAACAATCCCCTGTCCAGCAAATGCTGCATCACCATGAACAAGAATAGGAAGATTTCTTGTAAATGAATCATCATGAATTTGATTATCGAGAGCTCTAGCCATACCTTCAATAATTGGATTCACAAGTTCAAGATGGCTAGGATTTGAGGCAAGAATAACATTTACTGATTTTCCATGTCTAGAATTGAAAACACCTCTATCACCTAAATGATATTTTACATCCCCTGAGCCCTGATATGAATCAGGATCCACATATCCTTCAAACTCTTTAAATATTTTTTCAACTGATTTACCCATAAGATTGACAAGAGCATTCAATCTACCTCTGTGCGCCATACCCATTACAACTGAGTTTAAATTATTATCAGCTGCTAGTTCGAAAATTTTATTAACCAGAACAATAAATGATTCGCTTCCTTCAAGTGAAAATCTTTTTGAACCAACAAATTTTATGTGAATAAAATTCTCAAATTCTTCTGCTTCTACTATCTTTTCATAAATCTTTAATAATTCTGATCTTGAAAACTCATGAGAAAATCTAGTTGTTTCAACATGATGTTTAACCCATTCCTTTTTATCCGGATCCTGTATATGCATAAACTCAATACTGATATTCGCACAATATGATTCTCGCAATAATTCTATAATGTCACGTAATGGTAGATTATTTTCTGTCCATGTATCATCAGCATGAAATACTCTGTCAAGATCCCAAATAGTAAAGCCATAATACGATGGTTCGAGTTCAGGGTAATAATATGAGGACAATCCTAAGGGATTAACCGATGCTAGCAAATGCCCACGTACTCTAAATGCGTTTATTAATTGAACAACATGAGAACTTTTTTCAATGATTTCAAATTGATCGGGTTCGCCTAATCTATTAACCTTGGATTGGTCGACCGACCACCTTACAGGCTCAAACGGTATACTTAAACTTGCAAAAATTTGATCATAGAAAAACTCAGAGCCAATAAGAAGTTTGTGAAGGTATGAAAGAAATTCTGCTGATTCAGCACCTTGGATAATCCTATGGTCATAAGTATTAGTAATTGTGACTGTTTTAGATACTGCTAGTTTTGTCAGTACTGAAGGACTGACAGACTGAAATTCCATAGGGTAATCTATTGCACCGCATGCAATTATTAGTCCCTGTCCAGACATAAGTCTGGGATTTGAAAATGTGGTACCAATCATACCTGGATTCGTCAGAGTAACACTCGTATCAAACAAATCATCAGGACTTATATTGTTATTTCTTGTTTTAGTTAATATTGAATCGAAAGATTCAATAAACTCTAGAAAAGTAAGATTTTGAGCAGATTTGATATTTGGAACCATTAACATTCGGCTTCCATCTTTTCGTGTTATATCAACAGCTAAACCAAAATTGATATAACTTTTATGAACACGATATGAAATGTCATCCTTCTGTTCGTAAGAACAATTTAATTGTGGATATTTTTGCAACGTTCGAACTACAGCCCAAGCAAGAATATGAGTAAATGAAACTTTCTGGCGTTTTAGTTTTGTTAAGTATTTATTTATTATTCTTCTATTTTCATCTAGTGCTTTAACTGGAATCATCCTTACAGAAGAAGCGGTTGGTATTTCCAGACTATTGTGCATATTCTCAACAATTTTTGATTGTAGTGAATTTAATTTTTCTAGTTCTGCTCCATTGGAATTAGCTGAAGTTTCCATTTTTTTAATTTCAATAAATGCATCGGTTGATTTATTGTCAGGATAAATTTCAAAGTTGTTAGTTGTTGTTTTCTTAAGATTGAAATATTGACGCCATTCCGGAGAAACAGATTCTGGTTCTCTAATGAATTGAAAATATAGTTCTTCTTCAAATGCTGTGTTTGGATATATCATTTTTTACTGTCCATTATTAAAAATCATGAAGATTTAAATCAAATTATTAGGAATTATTGTAATTGAAAATATAGGACGCAAAAAATATCAATTAATTATTGTTACACCTACCTGAATATTAAGGTAGATGTAACAGTATAATAAATAAAGTTTATGCTTCTTCGATCCAATGAGTAACAAGAGCTCCATATTTCTTACTTATCGACTGGGCAGTATCATAATTTCCGCTGTCGGCTATGACTTGGAAAGCTGGATTTTCACGATCTGGCATCATCAGAATCCAATCATCATCAATGAATATTTTTATTCCTTCAACTAATTCTCTACTAAAACTTTCAGAATATTCCATTGCTTTCCTCATAACCATACCTTTGAATTCCCAAGGGCAATCTACGATTGTCTGATGCTGATACCTTCTAGGTAACTCATTATCATAATCAAAAATTTCTCTTTTTGTTATTGCTAGCATTTCTAATATTTTAGCAATTGAAAACATACCATCATTTGCAAATAAAAAGTCACTAAATATAAATCCACCATAAAGACCACCAACGAAATGTTGATCGGTTTCACGAGTAGATTCCATCATCGCAGAATGGTTATTCTTTATTCTGATTACTTCAACATTATAATCTTTCGCAATTAAATCAATTTCTTTACTTGCACAAACTGAAACTGCTATTTTATATGGTTCCCGTTCTTTGTTGGTTTCTAGGAATAATTTAACGACTAAAGATAATAGCCTTTGATGATCGTAACGAACTCCCCTACCATCAATTAATGAAATTTTCTCAGCTCCTGGATCAATAACAAATCCAAGTTCATACCGAAGAGATCTCATAATAGTTGAAACTTCATCATCAGCTGGGTTATGACTGTCTGTATTGGGAGAATACCTCCGAGTGGCATCAATAAAATCATGTAATGATAATGAATCTACGTGCATTTGACCTAAAATATATGGAAAGATTGTTGAGGCTAATCCATAAGAATAATCAACTAACAATTTGAATTTAGTTTGTTGAATCAAATCAATATTTACTGAATGAAGGAACCGATTGATATATATTTCATTAGTTCTTTCGGGATAATATATATGGCCTATCTCATTATGATGAACTCTATGAACATCCTCTCCGAAGAAATATCTTTCAATTGTTTTTGTTCTGGCAATAGGAATATCTCTTCCCTCTTTGTTAAAAATAATAATATCGGTTTTATCAGGATTCCTTGGAGATCGTCTCACGTGAAGTCCACCTGCATATTTACCAGTCCTTAGCTCTTGCCTAGTTTGTGGAATTGATGTTGATTGAAGATCGTTAACATTAACACCTACGGAAGATAATCCAGCTGTAATGGCACGCTTCATTATTCTAGATACTTTGTCAGGATCTCTAGAGGCAAGTAAGGTAACATTTTTACCAAAAGTAAGACCAATAGCTGATCCTAGCTTGGAACAGAATTCTGGGTGAATTTCGATATTTGAAATGCCGGTAATTCTGGCATCAGTAAATAGTTCTCTTAACCATTTTTCTTCCTGGACCATTGATCTTGATAAGGTGGCTCCGTCCTCTACATGCTTCAGAGGCCAGAGTTTAATGTTAGCCATTAACTTAGCACCATTACCGATTGAACATCCAACAGATATAAAAACATTTTCAGCTATTGTGGTAGAGTTACCTATCGAAGTATCATTACAAATAACGCTGTCTGTAATATCAGCAAAATTTCCAATTTTTACATTATCCCATAGGGTAACACCAGATAAACGGCTACCCATACCTATTTCAACATTGCTTCCAATAACAGAATCAATCAAAACAACTTGGTCTCCAATTACAGTATTATCGCCAATAACAACATTCCCAGATAATTTTGCCGTTGGAGAAATCTTTGAATGTTTACCAATTTTTAAATTATTTTTTTTAAAATCAAGAACATTTAGTTTTACATCTCCATGAAGAGCATCAATTTGCCCCTGTTGATATTCATTAAGATTGCCGACATCCTTCCAATATCCCTCTGCAACATATCCATATAGTGGCATCTTCAATCTGAGCATTTCCGGAAAAAGATCTTTACTGAAATCATACTCTTCCTGGTATGGTATAAGGTCAAGTACTTCCGGCTCGAGTATGTAAATTCCAGTATTAATTGTATCTGAAAAAACTTCTCCCCATGAAGGCTTTTCAAGAAAGCGTGTAATTTTTCCATCTTTGTCCGTCATAACGATACCGTATTGAAGTGGTGATGGAACTCTGGTTAATAGAATTGTAGCTTTAGATTTATTTTCAATATGAAATTCGATGGCTTTTGTTAAATCAAAGTCAGTCAGTACATCACCAGAAATAATAATGAATCTTTTATCTAAATACTCATATGCATTCTTTACTGCTCCAGCGGTTCCATAATCTGCGTGTGCCTGAACATACTGCATCTCAACTCCAAAATGAGAACCATCTCCAAAATGATTGGTTATGACTTCCGGTTGGAAATATAGAACAGATACAATTTCTGTGATATTATGTGTTTTCAAAAGATTAACAATATGGTGAACCATTGGAATATTTAAAATTGGCACCATAGGTTTAGGTATAGTCATAGTTAAAGGTCTTAATCTTGTTCCAAATCCACCCGCCATTATTACTGCTTTATTCATATTAATACCATATACAAAAAATAAAATGATTATAGATTATGCAATATATTGATTTTACTCATTTTTAGAAAATATTTTCAATTAAAATCATTAATTAATTCCAAAAAACATTCAAATTGAAAATATATTTTAATTTTTGACCTAGTTCCTTTTTTTAAATCTAAGATTAGCAATGGATACATTTTTTCAAAAGTGTTTGCTTTATCAAAATAATTCTGATTTATCCATCTCTTATATTTAATTTTGTAATTCGAATTTTCATTATTTTTATCGGAGAATTTTCTGAAAGCTTTAGTAACCGGTGCAACAGGATTTATTGGTTCACATGTAACTGATGCTCTAATTGAGCTAGGAATGGATGTTAGATGTATCTTTAGGAAGACTAGTAATTTAAGATGGCTTAAAGATAAGAATATAGAAACAATGGAAGCTTCTTTATCTGATGTTGACTCTTTATGCAAAGCAGTTGAAAATGTTGATTATATTTTTCATGTTGCAGGTGTTGTTGCGGCTAAAAATGATCATGAGTACTTAAAGGGAAATTGTGATGCAACTAGAAATCTTCTGGAAGCTACCATACAATCGGCTCCAAATATAAAAAGATTTTTACATGTAAGCAGTCAAACTGCGGCTGGACCAGCACATTCATTTGCAAAGCCAATTACTGAAGATGATATATGTAACCCAATAACTGCTTATGGAAGAAGTAAAAAAGCTGCTGAAGATGTTGTAAATAGTTTTCAGAACAAGTTACCAATTACAATTATCAGACCACCTGCAGTATATGGACCAAGAGATCCAGCTACTTTTCAAATTTTTCAACTTGCAAACAAAGGATTAGGAACATTAATTGGTTTTAATCAGAAGTATGTAAATTTTATTCATTCCGATGATCTAGTAAAGGGAATTATTGATTCTGCTTTTTCTGAAAATACAATTAGCAAAACATATTTTGTCGCTTCAGAAGAATTTTACAGTTGGGATACAATAATGGATTCAATAAAGTCAGCTCTTAATAGAGATATGTTTGTTAAAATCCATATTCCTCATCTTGTTGTGTTTACTATTGCTAGTTTATCTGAATTTTTTGGTAAATTTAGTGAAAAACCACCAATATTTAATATCGATAAAGGAAGAGATTTTGTACAGAATTACTGGACTTGCTCTGTTGAAAAATCTAAAACTGATTTTGGATTTAAACAACTCATATCACTTGATGATGGATTAAAATCAACAATTAATTGGTATAAACAGAATAACTGGTTTTAGAAGATTTGATACTTATGCTTAGAAGATACTTTTTAAATAAAACTTTTGCCATCTTACTTTCAACACTGATAATTCTTATTTCAGTACTATTTTTTATTTTAAAAATTTCTAGCTTATCATTGCCACCTTCAAAACTTTTCTTAGAAACTGAAAAAGTATTCGATTCTTGTAAGGTGTATTTCAATCAATTTGGGATACCTCACATAATTACAAAAAATGAAAATGATGCTTTTTTTATGATGGGTTATATTCATGCTAGAGATAGAATATGGCAGATGGATTTGATGAGAAGAACTGCCAAAGGTGAACTATCTGAAGTATTTGGAGATGAAACATTGGATTTCGATAAATTCTTCAGAGGATTAGATTTAAAAACAGTATCTCAAAAGATAACAAATAATTTGAACAAAACTGTTTTAAATGCTTTGACATCATATTCAGCCGGTGTAAACTTTTATTTAAAAAATAATTATAAAACTCTACCTTTTGAATTCCAAACCCTTAATTACATTCCATATAGTTGGACACCCATCGATTGTATTCTTATTGGTAGACTAATGGCATTTGATATGAGTGTAGGGTTTATGAATGACATAACTATAGGCGAAATTGCAACCAAAATCGGAAATGAAAAAGCAACTTCATTAGTTAAGCCATATCCATCTTGGGGACCTTGCGTTCTAGATGATTCATTAGTAAATAATCCTAAAATTATTAATAAGGTTGATACTACATTAAAGCTAGGTGTAATGGATCAAGAAACAAGAACAATTGTTTCAAAAACGTTTGGTCAATTACTTTCATTTTTTGAGAATAAATATAAAAATAATTCCAATGGTGGTAGCAATTCCTGGGTTTTAAAAAAGAGTAAATCTTCAAATGGTGTAATATTAGCAAATGATCCCCATTTATCTCTAGGATTACCGCCAAAATGGTATCAGATTCATTTAACTTCTAATGATATTAATGTTACTGGCTTTACTTTACCAGGTATCCCTTTCTTTCTAATAGGAAGAAATGATAACATATCTTGGGGTATAACAAATGTAATGCTTGATGATTGTGATTTCTTCATTGACAAGGTTGATAGTATAAACCCAAATAATTATTATAATTCCTCAGGATTGAAGCGCAAGTTTAATTTTAAAGCGGATACGATTAAAATAAAAAATAGAGAACCTTATACATACTATATTCGCTCTACTGAAAGATCTTCAGTAATTTCTGATTTTCATTTATTGCGTAAGCCATCTAATATTACGAATAATCTATACTACGATAAAAATAATCAGTATTTTAGAAATTACTGTTTAACTTACTCTTGGACAGGTCAACAGCCTACTTATGAGGCTACAGCTCTTTATCAGATTCTCAAAGCAAAAGATTGGAATCAATTCACAAATTCCCTGAATAATTGGGGTTCCCCTTCATTAAATTTCACTTATGCAGATATAAAGGGAAATATGGGTATTTTTCCGGTGGGAATCATTCCTATTCGTAGAGAATCTAATCCCCTATTACCTACACCAACCTGGCTTGGGAATAAAGATTGGCAAGGGTTTATTTATCCTAACCAATTACCCAAAATCTTTAATCCAAGTAAGAAATTTGTTGCAAGTTCAAATAATAAAACATCTCATAACAGTTCTTACTATATGTCAAATTACTTTGAACCTCCCTCGAGAATTGAAAGAATTTACCAAATTATCCATGAACAAAAGGAGTTTACGGTTAGAGATGTACAATTAATGCAATCTGATATATTATCACCTTATGCTCAGAAAATGATGCAAATTGTTCTTCCTATACTTGAATCTAAAATTAATACATTAGATAATCTTACAAAACAAAGTGTTTGGATTCTTAAAAAATGGGATTTTGTCTTTTCTCCAGGATCTGTTGCACCATCCATATATTCATCATTTTTTAAAAATTTGATATATGAAACCTTTGTAGATGAACTTGGGGAGAAACTTCTCTGGAATTATTCTTATGTTACTTCAATATCGTCTATGAAAATCTATGATATGGTTATGAACAATGATAGTATATTTTTTGATGATAATCGTACTCAATGGATAGAAGATAGAAATAGTATAGTAATACGTGCATATTCCAAAGCAATAAAAGAGTTAGCTCAATATTTCAACGATTCAAACATATATAACTGGAAGTTTAACAAACTTCAAACTCTCGAACTTAATCATACATTTTCTGAAAATAAATTCCTAAAACCAAGTGTTAATTCAGGACCATATCAGGTTGGTGGTAATTTCACAACAATAAGCAAAGCCGACTGGAAATTTTATAACCCCTATAAAGTTACCGTTGGTGTTTCTGGAAGATTTATTGCTGACATGGAGGATTCTGTTATTTATTCTAGTTTACCTGGAGGAGCATCTGGAGATCCAGTTAGTCCTAATTATACAGACCAAATTTTACTATTTTTAAATAGCGGATACGTTAAAATTAATACTAAAAGAGAACCAACTTCTGATTTCAAATTAGGAATCGAGTTCTTACCTTCAAGATAATGTTATCTCATTGCAATGAAAACTCCCATTCTTCCAGATAAGTCCCTATCTCTTCTGTAGGAATGAAAATTAATGTTTTCTACATTACAAATGTCGGAAACCTCTATATTTTCTCTTGGAATGGACATTGAATCTAGTTGATACTTTATCTCTCGTCTGTTACTAAATAAATATTTTGATGGGCTAATTTGTATTGTAGACCGAGGAAATAGTATTGCAACATCTTGCTGAACTTCATAATTTTTCCCTGAGGCGCAAGGAGAAATATAAACAAGTAAATTTATTGGACTACATCCAAATTCATTAATCATTCTATTGATAGTTTTGGGTACAATATTCAAACTTGTTCCCTTCCAACCTGAATGAACTGCAGCAATAATTTCTTTAACAGGATCATAAATTAGTATCCCTGCACAGTCAGCAATTTTTATCATTAGCAGTAAATTCTTCTCCCTCGTTATCATTGCATCTGCGTCCACAACAAAAGAATCAGTGTTAACTTCTTCAATTTTATCGCCGTGGACTTGATTTACTGATTTAATTTGATTGACTGTAAATCCTATTTTTGAAGCAAAATAATTTAGGTTTCTCATAAATTGATCTGAGGAAGATTTTCCATTTGAAGCCAAAGAAAAACCATTTTCAGGAAATATTTTTTTGTTGACTTGAGTAACTCCAGAGATAATACTAAATCTTTGGAAGACATCATTACTTAATATTTGAAATTTCATAATTATAAAGATATTTGTTGATATATTTTATTATCTAATTTGTAATTCTTTATTATTTTATTGACAGTTAATAAATCAACGAAAAAATATTCAATTTTTCTATCTTTATTTAATTCATCAACTAATCTTATTCCTTTGTTACCATTTATCAGTATAACACTATTAATATCTTGTCTTTTAATATATTTATAAAGAGAATAATCCAAATATGGATATTGTTTAGGTTTCCTATCCAGAACTAAAAATATTTTTTTATTTTTATATTGTGGAATGGAAAGCACTATAGTATTTTGTCTTGGAAATATTTGTACTTCACTTGAAACCGTACTAAGGTTTAATAACATTAGAAAAACTAATGAACTTAACACTAATCTAAAAAGAAAAACCTTAATATTACTGCTTTGAGAAATATATAACATAGAAACTGAGATTAAGACGGTTATAAGGATTATTGACTCAGTTGATATCACCGCATATTTAATTTCTGCAAAATATTCAGTTAGATTTCTTGAAATATCTATTAGATAATCGGTGGAAAAGGTATAAAATAATGATGTTCCAATAGATATGTAAGACAACAGAATTGAAAAAATGGCAAAGATTGTCGCAACCGAAATTAAAGGTATTATGAAAAGGTTTGCTATTGGAGAAATGTTAGAATAAAAACCAAAATAATAAGCTACAATTGGTGAAACAATTAAATTTACTGAAATTGAAACCGATATTGATTGTTTTGCAAAAATTATCATAGGATTTTCTGAAGTTATGAATTTATTTATAAATTCATTCGTCAGAGGATAGAAAACTGCAATACCAAGAATGGCACCGACGGACATCTGAAAGCCCGGGGAGAATAATAATGATGGCTGAAATATCAATATTCCTAATACTCCAAATGAAAGAATGTTAAGTATGTTTATTCTTCGTTCCAATAAGTATGCAAAATAGATTATCATTGACATCACACCAGCTCTTATTGCAGAAGCCTGATAGCCAGTTATTAAAATATATAATACTAAAAAAATTGAAAAAATTAAAAATTTTAACCAACGGATTCTTATAAAGGATAAAATTATTATTATTATTGTTGAGATAATTCCAATATGTAAACCACTAACAGCTAGTACATGAGCAGTGCCTGAAAAAGAAAAATCTTGGCTTGTTTCAGAATCAATACCTGACTTATTTCCAGTTATTAAAGCATTTACTATTCCGGCATTCTTTGGTGAGAAAAGGAGATTCACTCTGAAATTTATTTCTTTTCGAATACTATTAACTAGTTTATCGAAAGCCCCAGCTTTAGAAAGTACGGCTAGACTGTTAGAAGAACAATATCCGAACCATTGAGCATCATTTGCTTTAGCATAATTTCTTTCATCGAAATCTTCAAGAAATTGAGCTGACTGAGGAACCTTTAGCAGAATATCAGCTATTATGCTATCCCCCTCATTCAATTCAAAGGAGTCTACCTTATGAATTCTTAAAAATATTTTTGAATTGGCTTGCTCTCTAATCACCTTGGAGGAGATACTTCCTTGAATAAAACAGCGAATACTTTGGCTGTTATTTCTCACAATTGCTTCTACCCTACCCTTAAATATTCCTGGGAAATCAGGAATTATTTTATTTGGATAAGAAATTGAATTAGATTGAAAGGAATTCCCTAATATCAATCCACTAGCAAAAACTGATATAAAATAAATAAGATTACGTTTTTTATTGGTTAAAGCAAAGATTAACGAAAACAACGAGATTATGCCTATTACTGAAATATATTTAAGATCCAGGTTAAGATATAAGCTGAATAAAAAGCCAGACATAAAAAATAATAAATATTTAAATGCCGGAACATTAGTAAAAAGTTCTTTCATTAATCTCAATACAGTTTGAGTATCAGCAAAATTACTTAAATTTGCTTATAATTGCATTGGAAAAATGCAAAAAACGTCTTTTTCATTATTTTATTACTTGATTTGAGGCAAAAATGTGTGGAATCGTTGGATATATTGGTAATCAAAATGCTGTCAATGTCTTGATGAATGGCTTAAACAGGCTTGAGTATAGAGGTTACGATTCTGCAGGCATATCGATTTTTGAGAATGATTCAATTAAAACATTTAAAAAAGTTGGAAAGGTTGAAGCACTCAAAGGAATCATTGAGGATCGCAATCTTTCTTCCAAGATAGGTATAGCTCACACTAGGTGGGCAACACACGGAGAACCAAGCGATATAAATGCTCATCCACATTCCGATTCTTTCAACAACATTTCTCTTGTTCATAATGGAATTATAGAAAATTATTCTACACTCAAACAGAAACTAATTGAACTTGGATATACTTTCAAATCTCAAACTGACTCAGAAGTACTTACTATCTTCATCAGCTATATTTATTCACAGGTGAAAGACCTTGAAGAAGCTGTAAGATTAGCCCTTTCTGAAGTTGAAGGAACTTTCGGAATAGCGATCATTTCGAATTATGAACCGGACAAAATCATTGCTGCTAGACGAGGTAGTCCCATGGTACTCGGTATTGGTGATGATGAATTAATTCTTGCCTCTGATACTTCAGCTATTATCCAATACACACGTCAAGTGATTTATCTTGCTGATAATGAGATGGTTGTACTTGATGCAAATGGATATTCTACAAAAACTATTGGCAACGAAACAACTACAAATGTTATTCATCAGATCGAATATGACCTTGGTAGAATTGAAAAAAGTGGATATGATCATTTCATGCTCAAGGAAATCAATGAACAACCTCAGACGATAACGGACGCTTTCCGTGGAAGATTACTTATCGATGAAGGTAATTCTCGGCTAGGTGGCTTGAGCATAATTGAAGAAAAACTTAGAAATGCTAAAAGAATAATTATTACTGCTTGTGGAACATCATGGCATTCGGCTTTGGTCGGTGAGTACATGATTGAGCATCTTTGCCATATTCCTGTGGAAGTTGAGTATGCATCAGAATTCAGATACCGTAATCCAATTATTCTTCCAGATGATTTAATTATTGCTATATCTCAGAGTGGAGAAACAGCAGATACCTTAGCTGCTATTCAGGAAGCAAAACAAAAAAATGCCACAGTAATCGGTATTGTTAATGTTGTTGGAAGTACCATTTCAAGAGAAACTGAAGCAGGAGTTTACATCCATGCTGGTCCGGAAATTGGTGTGGCCTCAACCAAAGCATTTACATCTCAACTTGCCGTGCTGGCATTGTTTTCTCTTTATATGGGAAGAATGAGACGGGTACCCATAATTGAAGGGCAAAGAATTGCAAAAGAACTCAGCCTTTTACCGGAAAAAATTAATCAAATACTTGAAAATGCTGATAATATAAAAGATATCGCTCATAAATTCTATAAATCTAAAAATTTCCTCTACCTCGGAAGAGGTTACAATTTTCCAGTTGCTCTTGAAGGGGCTCTCAAATTAAAGGAGATTTCATATATTCATGCAGAAGGCTATCCTGCAGCAGAAATGAAACACGGTCCCATTGCACTTATAGACAAGGATATGCCTGTTGTATTCATTGCTACTAAGGATGAAATTTATGAAAAGATGCTGTCGAATATTGAAGAAGTTAGAGCGAGAAAAGGTACGGTTATAGCGATTGCTACCGAAGGAGACTCTCAAATCAGCAAGTTTGCTGATCACGTGATTTATATCCCCGAAACATTACCTATGTTAATCCCAATATTAAGTGTTGTCCCACTACAGCTATTGGCATACTACATGGCTGTTGAACTTGGAAGAGATGTTGATCAACCCAGAAATCTGGCTAAAAGTGTTACTGTTGAATAAATTAAAATATATTTGAAAGCACAGGATCATATCGGGTTAATTTCATGGTCTCTTCTGGATAAGGGGCTATTTCTTATCTATGGTTTTGTGATGATAATAGTCATGAATTATACAGCACCTAAAGAATTCGGATTATTTTCACTTCTAATAGCCCTTCATACCTGGATCTTCACAATAAGTGATTCGTTTGCACTCCAAAGTCTAATACAGTTTGGAATGAACAAGGAAAGCAAAAATCAGGTGAACCTCATTTCTTTAATTATTCATGTATCTTTAACTATGACAGTATCATTACTGATTTATATTTTTCGTGATGGCTTAGCATTATTGTTCCACGAAGATAGAATAAAAGAGATAGGGGCTTTCTTGCCAATGCTGAGTTTGGCATTTATACCAAGATCTTATTGTCAAAAAATTATTTATCGAATTCAGAATATGAAGTTTCTATTTTTCGTTAATCTCCTATTTTTTGGCACAATTTCATTATTAATATTATATAGAATTTCACAGTTTCATGTATTACAATTTTCAGATTTATCAATTTTCTATTTAGTTGGTTCCGGTCTAAGTTCATTATTCGCAATATATCTCATTAGGAAGGAATTGAAATTTGAAAAGTTTAATCTAAATAATGTTAAAGAAATAACAAAATTTGGAATTCCAATGACAATAACTAATGTTTTACATTCTATGCCCAAGCAATTGGATATATTTACAATCAAATATTTCTTTTCTCTCGAAATTGTTGGATTATATTCTGCTGCTAAAAATATTTATCGAGTTTTCGATGAAATAATTAATGCTATGAATGGTTTAATTTATCCTTCCGCTGTTAAGCAAGTAACAAACAATAATCAAAAAGCTCTTTCTGATCTATTAACCAAATCTGTTTCATTTATTTTTATTTTATTTAGCCTTTCTGTTATTATTCTCTTGCTTGGAGGTAGTTCCATTATTTTCCACGCTATTTTGCCTTCCAAGTATATTATGTCACTTAACTATTTTAATTATATGATATTAGGTGTTCCTTTTATGGCATTTATATCAATTTACTCAATTTTAACTGCCAAAAATGAACTCAAGACCATCATTAATTTCGTTACAATCAGCAATATTTTCTTCTTTAGTACAATTATTATTTTCGGAGTTTTGGGCTCATCAAATTACCTTGCATTATCTTTAAGTATTTATTATTTTGTTTTGGGAATATTAGCTTTTATATATTCAACATTAAAAATGAATTTCAAATTTTTAGATTTATTTAGATCGATTAAAGATTCTTATCATTTTATTAAAATAATTGGAAGTAAAAATGAGAAAATTTCTTAGGCTTTTATTTAGACAGTTTGGTAAATTATATAAAAGAGAATACGGTAAATATACAATTTTAAAAAAACTATTTTATCCTTATGCTGCTACAAAAAGCAATGAGAAAGATATCATTAAGGTTGCCAACAGATTTAGAATGGCTCTGGATACTAGTGAGTATATTCAGTCTCATTTGTATTTATTTAATGCATTCGAACCATCAACTATTAAATGTATTGAAAAATTAATAAAACCTGATGATATCATTATTGACATTGGAGCAAATATTGGTTATCTTTCTTTGAACTTCGCTTCACATCTTAATAACAACGGTATTGTTTATTCTTTTGAGCCAGAAAAAAATAATTATGAAAGCTTATTAGAAAATATATCTTTGAATAAGGGTT
The DNA here is from genome assembly GCA_903862655.1 of uncultured Ignavibacteria bacterium. GTDB lineage: Bacteria > Bacteroidota > Ignavibacteria > Kapaibacteriales > UBA2268 > CAIOZA01. Next base: position 148,927 of record CAIOZA010000027.1, on the reverse strand, counting down.
TAAAGATAAAACCAATTAAAAAGGCATTAAGTAACTTTGACGGCAAAATCAAGTTATATATTTCCAAAGATAATAACCAAGGTTCACACTCAACAATTTTCAATGATCAGATTCTTTCAGAAAACTATGAAGAAATAGAAGCCTTAAAACTTGATGATTTTATTAAAAATGAACGATTATTGAAAATTGATTTTGTTAAAATAGATGTAGAAGGTGCCGAGATTGAAGTTTTGGAAGGAATGAGATCGACTATGTTAGAGTATATGCCAATAATTTTAATGGAAATGAATAATACTATTCAAAATTTAAGAGAAGTTTCTACTAGAGAAATAAAAGAAAAACTTTTTAATGAATTTGGCTATGTTTCTTATAATATTCTCGATAATGGAAGTCTTCAGTATTCAGACTTTGACTACAAGCACAACATCGACAACATAGTATTAATACATAAGTCCAAAACAGCAACTTTAGATATTGAAAAGGGCTACATTAATAAATGAGTATTTTTTTTATTAATTTCTTCTGACCTAAGTTAATGGTTAAGAAATACACTCCATTTGATAAATTTTCGGAAAGAATCAAATGATTATCTGTTATAATTTGGAATTGATCTACAGTCTTTTGCCCATAAATATTAAACAGTTCGATTAATTTGCCATTAAGAACAAAAGCTTCATTAAAATAAACATCTCTGCCAGTTGATGAAGTAATATCCAAATAGTTAATATTTTCTACGATATCGTTAAAAACACTATTTTTTGCTGAACAAAAATCCCAATATAATATATCATGAATCTCAAATGCACATCCGGTTGCAGAAGAAATGCCCAAATAAGCAAATTCATTATTAATTAAATTAATATAATCTGAAAAATTAAAATTACTCATTTCAAGGACTGGAGTCGAGAAAGTTTCTATTGAATCGAGAAATATTTTTAATGTCTTATCTTTTGAATTATAATCAACAGTTGAATAATAAATTGTACCATCAGATTTCAGTTTTAGAATTTTATCATTTAGAGCTAAATTGAAGGCTTGGGTATGTTTAGAACTAATATATTCCTTGTTTTCTGATTTTTGAATAGCTATATGATTACCATTCGGATCATAATAATTTTCAATCTGATTGCTATCATTGCTAAATGTGTCATATTCAATTGCAAAACAATTCCTTAAATTCTCATATCCGATTCCACCACCATTATAACCGAATTCATCAATGGAAGTATTATAAATTAACAGAGCCAACCCATCAGCTCCTGGTAAAGAGTTATCATAGCAGTTGTTATTTGTTCCACTTAACAATCTGAATCTAAAAGAAGAAGAAAAGGAATTTGTTAATGAAACTGGTATCTTATAAATAATTGATCCGACTTCGTTAATTCTACTATTAGTGAGTCTTATATAATCAGTATTTTGATGAGCTACTCCAGAGAATTTGAGGTCTTTCACATCAAAAAATCCATCGTAAGTAAATGATGAAGTGCCACAGGTAAAATTTAATATTCCTATATTTGACTGTACCGTATTACAAGGATTTTTAGTCAGACTATTACTTGTAACAGCAATATTGTGATTTTTTTTGTCAGCCTTTATTATTTTACAGAAAATTGTATCAATCAAAGTAAGCTGGTTTTTTAACTTTATAAATGGAAAATTACATTTAATCTCATACTTGTTATTGAATTTAGATTCAGTAAAAGTCCCATTATTTAAATCTAATGCCTTTAGGAGAGCATCGTCAGTTTCGAATGATATTGATAAATCATTTAATATAATCGGAAACTTATCCGATTTTGCCTCTAGATAAATTGGTAAATTGACAATTGAATCAGAATTAGTCAAATATATTTCAGGTAATTTAATTTTGAATTCAATTCTGTTGTCATTTTGAATATCATTTAAATAAACATATTTAGCTCCAGGAACCGTATTTCCTCCAACAAGAAATCCAACGCTAAAAGTTGAAACTTTATTTGATAATGTTAATTGTTTGTTATATTCATAATTATTAATGGATATAATTCCACCGACAATGTCAGCCTTAGATGGAAATGGTTTAAATATACCAGTAATCTTTTGATTTCCATTTATATAAAACTGATCTACTCCTTCTGCAGGAACGACAATTAGGTACTGTATAGCATTATTATTGCCAAATTCTACTTTATCAAAATTGTAGTAAACTTCTTTAATTCCACTACAAGTAAATGGTAGAATAGTTGTTGCTGAAATTTCACATCCAACACCAGTAAAATGAAAAACATATATTGGATATTTTGACTTGATGTAAGTATTTTCTGAAAAGTTATGGTAATAAACTTCATTCCTATTCATGACTTTAACTTTTAAATCATCAATTAAGATCTCATTATTTTGTTCAGTACTAATAATTAATAGCATTTCTGTATCTAAATTTCCCGGTACAATTGCATATTCATTACCTAAACTTTTAAAAGGTAGTATTTGATCTCCTATAGCATCTTGGCAACTACCAACGGTTAACAGATCATCCGACATTGTAATGGCTATTGGTTTTGTAGATTCAACAACTGTTCCAGTTAAATTCTTGGAAGCCAACTGTGATTCAGATTCCAAACAATACGTTTGACCCTTATTTAATATTATTTTGAATTTAATATTTGCAACATGTCCAATGGCATTATTAGAAGGGGTTACAAATATATCAGTTGAGTCTTCACTGGCTACAATTATAACAGTATTTTTGGGCAAAATTGGAGTATAAGATGAATTATTATCATAAGAGTTCTGACCAGGAACAACAAAATATTCTCCAAGACCTATTTTACCTTTCAAAGACCAGAACTCAGCATCAGCTGGTGATGATACTAAATCATAGATTGCAATTATACTCTCTGTTGATCTAATGTTTAGTCCTTTATTCAAAATTGTGTTTGTAATCCTATTTTCCAATTGATCGATAAATGGCGTCAGATCTACATTAGACAAGGAATTTGCATCTAAAGAAACAATAATTGGTTTGAACGAAGGATCTGCCGGAATTGAAATAGTAATTTCGGAAGATTTATCTTTCGTCATCAATCTAAGAAAAACAGGTTTGTATAGTATTGTTGAATATTTTGGTACTATTGGAGGAACTGCGAACCAGAATTCTGTATCATACTGTCCAACACAAATTGATAGGGATAACAAGAAAAATAAAATATACGTATATAGCTTCATTTTGTCTCCAACTTGTTAAAAATTATTTCAAACTAAGTGTATGTCATCAAAATTAATTGGACAAAACATATAAAAAGAACTTAGATAGAGTGATTAAAATAAATAATTTAAATAAGAAAACAAATAAATAAAGGCCTTAAATAATTAAAATTCTGCAATTTTCTAAAGATTAAAATGAGAATTTTTTACTGCTCCTCCAAATACTTCTTAATCTTTGATTTAGTGGAACTGGCAACGGAGGAAATAAAGTAGCCGTTCTGGTAGCCTTGCCAGGTAAAGCCGGAGAGTTTTTAGAAACAAGGTTTTTTATTTTTTGGTAAAGAAAATAGTGTCCATTTGATAATAAATATCAAGAAACGTCACTGTAACGTCCCTTTAATAACAAAAGCCCGATTTCTCAATCAGGCTTTTTGGCTTCCACTCTAACTTTAGAGCGTTTATTTGCGGAAAAGGTGGGATTCGAACCCACGGTACCCGTTAGAGTACACACGCTTTCCAGGCGTGCCAGTTAAACCACTCCTGCACCTTTCCAAAGAATACAAATTTAAGGAATTTATTTTATATTTTATCACAATTGGAAGAAATAAAAGAAAATAATAAGAATAAATCAATAAGTCTTTGAAAATCAAGTAAAATATTTTATAGACTTAATTCATGGTGGAATAGTATTCAATAATTGCATTGTAGGTAATATATATTACCCTTTGATCTTAAATGATTTTATATTAATTATCCCGATTGAAATAGAAAAATTCTGACAACAAAATACCGAGTTGATTTTCTATTTGCTTATAAACACCTACATTTGCACCATTAAAAATAAATGAAAAAGCAATTGGCTCTCCATCGAGTGTTTTTACTATTCCGCATAGACCGCTTACATTACTATGAGTTCCAGTTTTGGCTTTAAGGTTTTGCTCGGCTAATGTGCCAACCATTCTGTTCCGAATTGTACCATCATAACCTGCAATAGCCATAGTAGTGTCAAGAATACGTCTTAGAGGCGAGTAATATGTAGATTCTAGTAACTTTATCACAGATTCGGCAGAAACCTTATTACGGCGAGATAAACCCGATCCATCGTTAAATTGACAATCGATACATGGAATATTTATGGTATCGAGAACCTTCAAAATAATTTGTTTTGCTTCTTTAGCATTATCTCTCATTTTTCCAGAGTTAGCACCAATTATCTTAAAAATATTTTCTGCATAATAATTATCACTATTCTTCATAGTTGGACTTATAATATCAACAAGATATCTTTCAAATTCTGCAATCATAGATTGTTTTGAATTATTGGAAGTTTTAAGTTCTTTCTCCCCAAAAGTTCCGTGAATCATTATGCCATTATTGGTTAATATTCGTTTAAATGTGCCAGCAATAACCCTAACTGGATCTGATATAAAATACTTATATGAATATGTTTGACCTGCATCGATATTACCTGATATCTGAAATGTCTGAACATTGTTGACATCGCTCTTTTGAGATATATGGATTGCATTTTTTACAGAAGCATTTATGAATCTTATAGGTCCACCAAATTCTTCAATCATTTTTTCTTTTTGAATTAAATTTCCTTGTTTCTGGCCTCTTTTGTGCTCAACATTATCCCCTAGAACCTTAGATGAATTCTGAATAATAAATGCATCAGATGGTGGATTAGTCTTAACTGACGAGTATTTTGCTTTCCCCTGTGGAATTCCTTCGACAGTTACAGTCACAAGATTATTTTCAATGGAAAGGGCTGTAACAGGTTGGATAGCCTGAACAACTTCTCTATCACCACTATACTCAACTCTGTTTTCAATTTTATCAAAATATGATCCATCGGCATATACATTACCCATAATTTCAGAAATTCCTTTAGATTTAATTATGGCAACAAGATTTTCAATGTCAGAAGTTTTAAGTAATGCATCACCTCGTCCATAAATATAGATATCTCCGTTTAAAACTCCATTTTTTATATCGCCTGTGGTATAAACACTAGTTTTAACTTTAAAATCATTACTTAATGAATGAAGTGCGGTTAAACAAGTAAATAATTTTGTAATCGATGCTGGTGTTAAGAATTCATCAATATTCTTTTTGAAAAAGTACTTTTTATTTTCTAATGAATATACAGCAATTTCATATTTTGAGTTTTTTAATGCAGGATCTGATATTATTTTAGAAATCTGTGCAGATAAATATTTAATAGATTTAATGCTGTCTTCAGGAGTAAATGTTTGGATTCTGTATTCTTCTGTATTCTGTGATTTCATGCAAATACTAGCAATTATCGCAACAATAACAAGAAGAAAAAGAAATTTTGGTTTTATATTTTTATTAATGATATTCATATCAGATTCCATATTTATTTTTAAGATTATTTTTTATAAATTCAATAGGCTCAATCTCATTCGGATTTATCCAATTTATATTTTGATTTTTTCTAAACCAAGTCATTTGTCTCTTTGCATAACGTCTAGTGTTTTGTTTTATCAAATCAATTGCCTCATTTTCAGAAATTTTACCTTCAATATAATCAATTGCTTCCTTATAACCGACAGTATTCAAAGAATTAAGATCAGAACTATAACCACTTTTAAGAACCTGTTTTGTTTCCTCTACTAAACCATTTTCCCACATTAATTCAGTTCTAAGATTAATCCTCTTATAAAGCATTTCACGTTCAAAATCTATACCAAAATAAATTGGTTCAAATGGTACATTGGTATTTTGCTTTTTGTGAGATTCTGAGATTGGAATTTTGTGTAAATAAAAATATTCTAGAGCACGTATTATTCTTCTGGGATTCATATCATTGTATTTTTCTGCTGAGACAGGATCAACTAAGAATAGTTCGTTGAAAAGGGATTCTTTACCTTCAGATTTTAATCTATCTTCTAGAATATTTCTAAAGACTCTAACCTGATTCATTTCATCATCATTAATATTGTCATCAAATAATCCATCACATAATGATTTTATATAGAGTCCGCTTCCTCCAGTTATTATTGGAATCTTACGATTTAATAGTACTTTCTGGCAAACTATTCGAGCATCTTGACCAAATTTACCAGCATTGTAGTTTTCATCAGGGTTAAGAACATCAATAAAATAGTGCTTCACTTTTTCAAGTTGGATCAGACTAGGTTTAGCCGTACCAATATCCAATTTTTTAAAAATCTGTCTGGAATCAGCTGAAATAATTTCAATGGGCATCAATTCAGCTAATTTAATGGATAAATCTGTTTTACCGGAAGCTGTTGGACCGAGAATAACAATAAGGATGTTCTTTAATATCAATCCATTCACATCGATCATTCAGTCCATCCATCTTTACCAATCAATGGAACAAATTTGAAATTATCATGTTTTGTTTCCAGATATGATTCTTCATCAACCTTTTCTAGTAAATGCATAGATTGTACATTTTTAGCTCCAACCGGCACAATCATCATTCCACCAACAACTAATTGACTAATTAATTTAATCGGAATTTCAGGTGCTGCAGCAGTAATTATTATTTTATCATAAGGCTGATATGTTGGCCAACCCAGAGTACCATCAGCTAAACGAAGTGTGACTGAAGAATCCAAAATGGCTAAAAGTGCTTTAGTTTGGAGGAACAGACCTTCAATTCTTTCTATTGAATAAACCTTAGCTCCAAGAAGCTCGAGAATACAAGCCTGATAACCACTTCCAGTTCCAATTTCAAGAACTTTTTGACCTGGTATTATTTGAAGTAATTCGGTCATATAAGCAACAGTATAGGGCTGAGATATTGTTTGATTGAAATCAATTGGAAGAGCTGTGTCTTCATAAACTCGGGCAATTAAACTCTGATGAACAAATAATTCTCTGGGCAAAAAAGCTATTGCTTCGATTATAGATTTGTCCTTAATTCCTTTATCCTTCAAAACAGTAGCTAATTCGTATCGTTTATTTTTAAACAAATTGAGTTTATAAGGTGAAATTTTTAACATGTATTCTTTATTTTGTCGTTAATTTTTCTATTAATAATCTTTTGAAATCCTTTTTAGGTATGTTGTATTCGATATTTCCTTCTATAGCAAACGATATTGCCCCAGTTTCTTCTGAAACTATCAGGACTAGTGCATCAACTTGTTCCGATAATCCAAGAGCAGCTCTATGACGCGTCCCTAAAAGTTTACCTTCAGCTGATGTGGCAGTAGATAATGGTAAAATACATTTGGCTGTAATAATAAGATCATTCTCAATAATAACAGCACCATCATGCAAAGGTGATTTTGTATTAAATATTGATAACAGCAATTCTTTAGTAACTATAGATTGAAGTTCAATTCCAGAATCCAGAGTCATTGTAACATTCTGTGATCTAGGAAAAACAAACAATGCTCCAATATGTTTTTCCGACATTTCTTCCACAGCTTCAGCAATTTCATCGTATGTCTTGGATATTTGAGGTTTAATAAACATTCTGAAAACCTGTGATCTTGTAATAATCATAAGAAGTCTTCTTATTTCAGGTTGAAAAAGAATGATAAATGCTACTAACCATATACTAGTAATGGTTTTAATAATCCAACTAACGGCTTTTAAATTTAAAGCTTCAGTCACAAATGATAAAAACACCATTAAGACCATTGAAATTAATATTTGAATAGCAACAGTGCCTCTTAAAGCTCGGTAAAGAGAATAAAAAATGATTCCAACTATTAAGATGTCAGCAAGATCAATCAGAGAAATTGTTATAAATCCTATTTTAAAAAGTTCAAGCATAAATTGTTATTTAGAGTAATTATTAGTTTGAGTATTTTTTTTATATTAAATATGTTCATTTTCTTCTCTCTCATAAGCCTTAATAATTTCGGTAACAAGTCTGTGACGCACAACATCCATCTCATCGAAATATACAAATTCAATTCCTCCAATATTATGTAGAATCTTATTAGCATTTATCAATCCGGAATCTCTTTTATTCCGCAAATCAATTTGTGTAATGTCACCTGTTATAATTGCTTTAGAATTCTCACCTAGTCTGGTTAGAAACATTTTCATCTGAGTGATAGTTGCATTTTGAGCTTCATCAAGGATAATAAAAGAATTTGAAATAGTTCTGCCTCGCATATATGCTAATGGTATTATTTCTATGATATTCTTATCTGTCAAAATTTTAAGTTTTTCTGGTCCCAACATAATATAAAGAGCATCCAATAATGGCCTTAAATATGGATCTAACTTCTCTTTCAGATCACCCGGCAAGAATCCTAGCGATTCCCCTGCTTCAACTGCAGGTCTGGATAAGACAATCTTTGATGCTTCATTTCTTCTTAAAGCCGCTAATGCCATAGCAACAGCAAGATAAGTTTTTCCAGTGCCTGCCGGTCCAATAGCAAAAACCATATCGTTATTCAGAACTTTTTCACAGTATGTTCTCTGTTTTGGTGATCTAGTTTTGATTGCTTCCTTTGAACCCCAATAAATCATACTATCAGTAGCATTTAGGCCAGCAGTAAGTCTTTGAGGTATTTGAGTTGTACTAGTTAATTCTAGAACCGTCTCAACATCATTCTTCTCTAAAGTACCATTTTTTTTCAAAATGAAAGAAAGCTCATTAAAAATAATCGAAACCAAATTAACTTCTTCGTGTGTTCCCTTTACACTTAGAATATTACCTCTTAAATTCAAAAATAAATTAATTTTATTTTCAATAAGTTTCATGAAAACATCGTTAGGTCCAACCAGAGCTGGAAGTGTTGCAAAATCAAGTTCAATTATTTTTTCTATCAATTCCATTTTAAATAAAGTATTTAAATAAAAAACAAATTTACTAAAAAAAAATAAGCCCCGTAGCAAAAATACGGGGCTTATATTAAACTTCTAAATAACAAATCAGAAATTATTCACCCTTTTTAGGCGTTTCTTCATTTGTTTTTTCCATAGCTGCGCGTTTGTTTCTCCAATATTTACGTTCTGCCTTCATTTCATCCTGTGTTTTTGGACCTGTAGGTGGAACTTTCAATATCCAACCTGGCTGAATAATGTCAGGATTCTTGATAACGTCTGTATTGCTTTGCCAAATCTTTGGCCACTGGAATGGATCACCATATATCTCATTTTTCCCTGCGATGTTCCATAAACAGTCACGATTTTCTGCCCATGTTCCAACTGTATAACCCTTTATTTTCTTTTCTTTGTAAAGGCCTTTAGCATCACGTGCTAATGAAATAATTTTGTTATAAAATTCAGGAAGTACAGAGATTTTGACCATTCTCATTTTATTAAGTTCTTCTTCAAGAGCTTTAATTTCATCAGTTTTATCCGCTAATTCATCATCAGATAATCTTTGCATTTGGCGAATTTTACCTTCTATAACACCAAGTTGCTGACGATATTTTGCAATATCTGCGTCTGTGGCTCCAATAAGAGCATAATAAGCATCTCTACAATTTTTAAGAGATGTATTTGATTGTGCTAATTCACCTTTCAGTCTTACAATATCAGCATCAAAACCAGACAATTTAGAAGTGAGATCTTGTATGCTTGTCTGAAATTCATTAATTCTGAAAATGGCTTCATCTTTTGTCAATTCTTCATCGGCTTTATTAGGCGGAGGAGCCTGTTGTGAATAAAGAGAACCAACGACAAAAGAAGTAAAAATTAAAATTAGTATAAAAGAATATATTTTTTTCATTATTATCTCCAAAAGTTATTAAACAAAATTAAGAAAATTAGAAATTATTTCTGTTCTGGTTTCCAATCAGGCCAGATATCAGGCCAAGTTGCTAATTTCTGCTTGATGAGATTGTTTTCATCTTCGCATTTCTTTAAATCAGATTTGCGTGCATTCAACTCAGCTTCTAATTTAGTTTTTTCATCTTTTTTCTTTGAGATATTCTCTGTTAAACTCTTTTCCTGGGATCTAAGCTCTTTAATTTGCTTTAGTTGTTCTTCAGTGATCTTATTGGAACAACTCCCAAGAAACAGCGCACAAGCAATAGCCATTGATCCTATAGTTGCAACTGAGAAAAATTTCCTCTTCTGCATAATGCCTCCCTAAAAACTTTAAAAAAAATTTGCTTCTACCATGTATTACTGCAATATATGTATTATTTGTTTATATTCAAAGTTGCTTAAAAAATTTTAATAAATTATTCACTATTAAGCTTAAGATATTTCAAATCTACCAAAAACAATCACGAATATCAAGTAAAAACGATTAATTTGTAATGTTTATTTATAATTCAAAAATTAATTTTTCACTTTTTCTAAGAGCTGTTTTAGCAATTGCATTTTTTAAAATCAAAAAATGTATATTTGTAAATACAGAATCTAATTAAATCGAATAACAACTTGGCTTTTTGGAATTAACCTAATGAAACTTGTTTTAAACTTAAAAGCAGATGTAAGAATAGTAATAATCATATTAATATTCATTTTTTCTGTTAACTTATATGCTGATGATGGATTGCTTTTTAAACCGTTAATTGCTAATCCTTACGAAGGACGAATTGGTTCAATTGGCGATTTTAAAGATAAAAGATTAAGACTTGATATAGGTGCCACTTTTGACTTAATGAGGTTCCCTTGTGCGGGCAGTATAGCGGCAATTGGTGCTGACTTTTTCACATATACAAGACTTAGATCAGAAGGCAATTTCAAATTTCCTGTTGAAACATCTGACTATTATTTTGGGATTAATTATTCAATGAATATGAATTTCATTTCTCAGAGATCTACAGCGAGAATTAGATTGGCACACATATCTTCCCATTTAGTGGATGGTTTTACAAGCAACAATAAATTCCTTAAACTACCTTTTGTTTATTCAAGAGAGTTTGTAGATATCATAATTGCTAACTTTTATAAAGATTTTCGATATTACATGGGAGTTAATTATGTTTTTTCTACTAAACCCAAAAACCCCGATCCATTCATTCCACAACTGGGAATTGAGTATGAATACATAATCAATCCTTCGCTTGTATTGACCGCAGGTTATGATATTAAAATAGTTGGAGTTGATAGGACTTATATTGTTCAAAATGCTTTTCAAGCAGGATTCACTTTTCATACTAGTTCTCACTATGGAATTTTCGTTGGAGCATACTATTTTTCAGGTAGAAGTATTCATGGTGAATTTTATAATGAAATAGATAATTACCCCGGAATTGGCTTTCAGGTTATGCATTGGTAATTTTTCTATTTAGTACTATTCAAATAAATAATATTTATTTGAATTTTCGTCTATACTTCTGAATTTTGGTTAGTAGTGGATTGAAGCCAAGTAGAGTAAATTATACTAAGGAGAGAATGAATGGCAGCAAGAAGCCTGAACAGAGCTACGCTCATTGGCAATATCGGAAAGGACCCAGAATTAAGGAGAACACCACAAGGTACATCAGTTTGCACAATTAGATTAGCCACAACAGAAACATATAAGAATAAACGGAATGAATGGCAGGAAGTGACCGACTGGCATAGTGTAGTTCTTTGGGATAGATTAGCTGAGATTGCAGCTCAATTGTTAAGAAAAAGTGATAGGATTTTTATTGAAGGAAAAATTAGAACTCGAACCTTTGAAAAAGATGGTCAAAAGAAGCATTTCACAGAAATAATTGCTCAAAACTTAATAATACTCGAACGCAAAATGAAAGATGGAATTTCAATAAGCGAAGAAGTATTTAACCAAGCATTTGAATCTGAATTTTTATCTCATGAATTTTTAACTTCAGAAGATGTTTTCGATTCACATCTAAATGACGAAGTCAAATAACTAACTTTTATAAATAAATATCGAAAATGGAGAAGCCATGGCAAATAGTATGAACAAAGTTCTTTTAATTGGTAACGTTGGGCAGGAACCAGAAATTAAGACTATTCCATCTGGGTCACAAGTTTGTACACTTAGATTAGCGACATCTGAAAGCTATAAAGATAAGTCAACAGGTGAATGGAAAGATTCTACAGAATGGCATAGTATAGTTTTATGGGATTTTCTTGCTGAAAAAGCATCTAAGTATATAAAAAAAGGTAGTAAAATATGTATTGAAGGCAAGAACCAAACCAGAACTTATGAAAAAGATGGAGTAACTCACTATCGCACAGAAGTCTTAGCTCGTGATCTTATTTTACTGGATCCTAAACCATACAGTTCATCTGAATCTTTTGGAGAAAAAACTGTTTCTGAAAATACTGTATCTTCAACCGATGATGATGATATTCCTTTCTAGTTTGAAATATATTTGAAACTCAGGGCTAATCTGAAATATCAGATAGCCCTTTTCTATCATATAAAAAATGAAAATTCTAGTCCTATTTGATATTGATGGTACAATTCTTAAGTTCAACCGTAAACTTGGAAAGGAAGTATTTATTGACTTTCTCGAAAAATATTTAACTTTGAATGTTCCTGACTCAAGCATACCAGATTTTTCAGGTATGACTGATTTAAAGATTTTACAGGAAATTTTAGAAAATTTGAAAATTCCTTTCGGAATTATTGCAAAGGATATAGAAAATTTTTGGGCGGATTTAAATATTCATTTTTCCGAATTTTGCATTGAGAAAAATTTTGAAGTTCTACCTGGTATCCGAAAATTAATTGAAAAACTAAATGAATTAGAATCAGTTACGCTTGCTTTATTAACTGGAAATTGCAAATCTAATGCCTATTCTAAACTAAATGCCGTAAGACTTAATAATTATTTTAACTTCGGTTCTTTTGGATGTGAATTTGCTGATAGAAATCTATTACCAAATTTAGCAATTCAAAGAGCTAATAATAATTCAACAGAAATTCAATTCAGTGAAAAGAACACAATCATACTAGGAGATTCACCCAGAGATATTGAATGTGCAAAATATAATAATATACCTGTCATATGCACTGCTACTGGTAACTTCAGTATCGAACAATTAAATGAGTTTAAACCAAATTATACTTTTGAAAATTTTTCCAATTATCAAAAAGTAATTTCCACTATAGTCAATCACTTTAAGGTTAATTATGAATAATATTATTATTGCTATTGATGGGCCATCAGGTTCAGGTAAATCAACAACTGCACGTGAAGTAGCGAAACGGTTAGGTTATATTTACATTGATACAGGAGCCATGTATAGAGCCACTGCTTTAGCATTCCAAAGAGAACATCTCAATTTTGAAGATGATGATTTTAGGAAACTTATGGATAGCATTACCATTAGTCTTGAAAATACTGTAAAAGGACAAAGAACCTACCTCAATGACGAAGATGTTAGTGACCTGATCAGAACTCCTGAAATTACAAAATTTGTAAGTCCTGTTAGTGCTAATGGAATCGTAAGAGATAAATTAGTAGATATTCAGAGAAAACTTGGAGAAAAGGGAGCAGTTGTGATGGATGGACGCGATATTGGAACAGTTGTTTTTCCTAATGCTCATCTAAAAATTTATATGATAGCTTCTGCAGAAACTCGAGCACATAGAAGGACTCTTGAAATGAAATTATCAGGTATGCAGGCAGATGAAAAGGAAATAAAGAAGCTTCTTTTGGAAAGAGATGAATATGATAGCAATAGAGAAATTAGTCCTCTTAGGAGAGCAGATGGTGCAATTGAAATTGATACATCAAGTATTACAATAGCTGAACAGACAGATCTAATTTACAATTTTGCATTACATTGCATAAATGAAGTAAATAAACTATAATTAGGATTAAATTCGTCTTATTTACTAATTATTTTACATTTATTTGATTTACAATTATGCTTGTAACTATAGATCAATCATCAGGTTTTTGCTGGGGTGTCGTTCGTACTGTTGAAATAGCTGAAGAAACACTTAACAACATTGAAGATAACAATGTCTATATATTAGGACAGATCATTCATAATCCAAAAGAAACAGACAGACTTGAGCAAAAAGGTTTGAAAACAATTTCCTATGAGGATTTACAAAATATTAATCCTAAAAATTCCAAGGTGCTTATCAGAGCACATGGTGAACCGCCTTCAACTTATGAATCTGCAAAAAAACTAGGTATTGAAATAATTGATGCAACTTGTCCTTTGGTGACATCATTACAGAATCGTGTTATCAAATTTCATCAGCAGGATTATCAGATTGTAATTTTCGGTAAAAAAGAACATGCTGAAGTTATCGGGCTAAGAGGAGTCTGCAATGATGAATGTATTGTTGTTAAAAGTGTTGAAGATGTCATTAGTTCTGTTGATTTTACGAAAAAGACTGTTCTGATTTCTCAGACGACAATGGATAAAAATACATTTTATGCTGTAAAAACAACTATCCAGGAAAATATATCTAAGACGCTTTTAATTGAAGATACCAAAGATTTCTTTATAGCAAAGGATACTCTCTGTAGAGCAGTTTATGGTCGCGAAGATAAATTAAAAGAATTCGCAATGAGCAATGATATAATGATTTTTGTTGCCGGACGAAATTCTTCGAATGGGAAAGGCTTATTCAACACGTGTAAATCAGTTAATACTAAATCTTATTTTATAGAAGACATCAAAGAGATAAACAATGACTGGTTTATTGGAGCGGAAAAAGTTGGAATAACAGGTGCTACAAGTACTCCTCAGTGGTACATGGAAAAAGTGAAAAACGAGATTGAATCAATCAATTAGGATAAAAATTGATGTTTCTTCATATTTCATTAAAACTATGGATAGTTTCAATATTTCTAATAATTCCATTAAGCTTAGATCTTTTGACTGGAGAATTTTTAAATCTAGTATTAAATTCAACGTTTTGCATATTTAATATTTCTTCTGGATTAAATTCAGTTTGATTGAGTCTTGGTTTGAATTCTTCTATATGGCTTTTTTTTATCTTCTTATTCCATGGGCAAACATCCTGGCATATATCACAACCAAAAGCCCAGTTTTGATTTTTTTGGGAGATTTCTTTGGGAATTTCAATATCCCACTTTGCTTCAATATTCCAATAACTTAAGCATTTTCTAGAATCAATAACACCTGACTGAACAATGGCATTTGTAGGGCAAGATGAAATACATAGATTGCATCTACCACAAAAGTTTTGGGAAGGAGTATCTGGTTCAATATCCAAATTTGTTAGTATTATTCCAATGAAAAACCAAGATCCTAATCCCCTGTTTAGGATTAAAGAGTTTTTACCCTGCCACCCTATTCCTGATAAAATTGCCCACTGCTTTTCCATAACCGGACCAGTATCTACATAGCTTTTAAATTCTGATTCTGGAATTAATAAAGATAATTCATCAGTTAATATTTTTAATTTTTCGCTTAATATCACATGATAATCTGTACCCCAAGCATATCTTGAAATCTTAAAACTATTTTTTGGATAATGAAAATCAGTATAATAATTGAGTCCGGTTACGATAACGGATTTAGCATTCTCTTTAATTAATCTAACATCTTCCCTTTTATCTATATTTCTTTCCAAATAACTCATATCAGCATGAAATCCAGATTCTATCCATTTATTATAATTTTGAGTTTGGTTGGAAAGTAAGTCATATTTAGAAAATCCAACAAGATCAATCCCGCCCGATAGTAGTTTTAACTTTATTATATTTTTGATACTATTTTGATACATTTAGCGAGTTTCAAGCTTATTCGTACGCCATTTAGGTAGGTCGATTTTTGGATCCTCGAGATATACCAAACCATCACTTTCAAAAATCTCGTAAGAACTCAGGCTTTTTACCCCTTGTTTTTGGTTAATATTCTGCCCGGTTTGAAGATTATATGTCCAGTAATGTACTGGGCAGACTATATTCAAATCATCGATGATTCCATTATGAATTTGATCCTGATGCCTATGAGGACAAATATTATTAACACAATACAGAGTACCTTTTACTCTGAACACAGCCAGTTGCATATCATGTTCGTCACCAAAGAAAAACTGCCTGCCTTTGCCTTCAAAAATTTCTTCAGATCTAGCTATAATTAGGTAATCATTGTCATTAATCTGAATTCTTTTATATTTATCCTGTTCATTTTTCATAGTTATAGAGTTATAATAATTTCTTCTTCAGCAAAATAGCCTTTTTCATTCTTACTAATTTTTGAAGCTTGTTTGAAAACATCGTGTTCATAGATTATTGTCCAACCTTCTTCACAAGCCATAGATATATACTTTTTCTTTTCTTCAAGTGTAATAATTGGGTGATTATCAAAGCTCAATCCGACTGGTAAATGAATGTGGGCTGAAGTAGGAGATAAATCAGAACAATATAATAATGTCTCCCCTGCATCAGAAATTTTTATTAATTGCATAGAGTGAGTATGTCCGAAAACAGGAATTACACTAATCCCAGTAAAAATATCACCTTCGCCATCAACAGTTTCCATCATACCATTCTCTAAAATCGGCATAAAGTTATCACGAATAAATGATGCCCTGTCTTTCTCAAGAGGATTCAAAGCCCAATCAAGATGATCTTTCTGTACATAATGTTTTGCATTAACAAAAGTTGGCAATAATTTATTTTCTTCAATTCTGGTAGCTCCTCCACAATGATCAAAGTGTAGATGAGTAAAAATTACATCAGTTATATCCGCAGGTTTTAGTCTAAAAGGACTCAAAGCAATATTCAAATCAGACTTATATAAATCAATATTGTAGATCGAAGTCATTTTCTCATTCCACTTGGTTCCATTCCCAGTATCTATCAGAACTTTTTGTTCATCCCATTGAATGAGAATAGGTCTGGCAGCAAGTGGTATGCGATTTAGGTTGTCACCTGGATGATAAGATTTAGACCACATAGTTTTTGGGACAACACCAAACATTGATCCACCATCTAGACCAAAATTACCAGTATCAACAACATCTATTTGAAATTTTCCAACTTTCATTAATCTTCACTCATTTTGTAAAAATTCAAAACAACAAAACGAATAATAAGTAATTACAGTTTAATAATTGAAGCAAATTTCTAATCAATCAATTAATAAATGAAATATCAATTGGAAATGACTTAATTACTCGATATTTTTGTAACTTGTTCAAAGTGCAAACATGCAAAATCAAGATTAAAATTATAATATTTATAAATCTGTTAGGAGCTAATTAAGAATGGGTACAATGGAAAGAATGCGTCAGACATCCCCATATGTTCTGGCGGCTTTTGCAATCATTTTCGTAGGATTTATGGTAGCATCTGATGCTGACATGAGCAATATGATGAAAAGCGGTGATAATTTTCAAACTGCTTCTATTGCTGATGTTAATGGAGAAAAAATTCTTTATAAGGATTTTGAAGAAAAAGTAAGAGAACAAGTTGAGCAACAGAGGAAACAGATGCAAGCTCAGGGCAACGAACAAGAGGTTGATGATGTTCAGATACGCAGATCTGTATGGTCTGAGATGCTGGAAGACAAATTATTAAATCAGGTTGCCAACGAAATGGGAATTACTGTTACACAGGATGAATTGTTAGATGTTTTCTTTAATAATCCTCCCGAATTTTTGAGAAAACCTTTTACTGATTCTACTGGTAATTTTAACATGCAGAGCTACCGTGAAATCATGAGGAATCCGGATGTAATATTCAACAGATTACCTCAGAACACACCACAGGAAGAGAAGAGAAGAATAGTAAATTCTTTTAGATCCGATTTACTTAAAATTGAAAAAGCTTTAAAGGATGAAAAATTAAGAAATGGTTTGAATACAGCTATTAATTCTGCATTATCAGTAGTTTCGCCTTTATATGCAAAAGAAAAATTTCTAGCTGATAATTCTTCAGCTGACGTTAATTTTCTGTTTCTAGATACTAAACTAATTGCAGATAATAATGCTACTGTAAATGATGAAGAGATCAAAACATATTATGAAAAATATAAAAAACTCTGGCCCCAAAAACAAAAAAGAAAAATCAAATATGTACTTTTTCCTTTGATTCCTTCTGCAAACGATTCCGCATTAATATCCAAAGCTATTAAGAAGATAGATAATGACATAAAGAATTCTGGTGAAGAGTTAGTAAAGAATTTCACCAAAAGAGCTGAAGAATTTAAGGGTACAGTTCATGACTTTACTCAGGTAAAAGATATATCACCACAAAAATTATCTATTCTTTCCACTCTTGTTAAAAATCAGATAGTTGGACCAGTACAGATGCAAGACGGAATATGCTACTATAGACTGGACGATAGACGTTCTGGTGAAAACTTTGTAGTGAAAGCAAGCCATATTTTAATACCTTTCGGCACCAATAAAGATAGTGCTCAAGCAGAAGCTCAAAAGATATTTGCTGAAACAAAATCCGGAGATTTTGCTCAACTTGCACTAAAATATTCTTCCGACAAAGGATCTGCTCAAAATGGAGGAGATGTTGGTTTCTTTGGAAAAGGAATGATGGTTAAAGAATTCGAAGAAGCTGCATTTTCAGCTAAAACTGGTTCAATTGTTGGCCCGGTAGAATCACAATTTGGCTTTCACATTATCAAAGTAACCGATAAACAATCCGATGAGCTTAAATTCACAGAAATTGTTCTCAAACCCGAAATATCAAGAATGACTATCAAGGGCCTTGGACGAGATGCTAAAGAATTGAAAACCAGAGTTGATAACGGTGAGAGCTTTGATGCTGTTTCTAAATTTTTCAATAAGACACCTCGTGAGACAGAATTTTTTGAAAAGGAAAAACCAGTACTTGGATCACAATTTATAGCAATTAAGGCATTCGAAATGAAAATTGGTGAAGTGCTTGAACCAATTGAAATGAAGAAGAATGGAATTGTTGTTGTTCAGGTAAAAGATCAGAGAACAGCTGGGATAGTTCCATTGGAAGACGTTAAGGATAAAATTAAAAACACATTATTAAATACTAAAAAGTTGGATTTACTTAAGAATAAAGCTCAAAACATATATTCTCAAGTTAAAACTATTGGCAACATTCAAGGTTATCAATCAACTGATCCCTCTATTCAGGCAAAGAATGCAGCCGGTGTTAAGAATAATGGTGTAGTACCCGGATTAGGGCAAGACTTTGGTTTTACTGAGAAAGTATTTTCTACACCTCTAAATCAAATTAGTGAACCAATCAGAGGCGAGAGAGGCTATTATATCATTCAGGTTAACAACAAAGTGGTGCCAGAGGCTAATAATTCATCTAAGCAAATGGGTGATTTCTTAGTGCAATTAAGAAATACCTTCAAAACAGGTGGATATTATCAATGGTTTAACAAGTTAAAAGAAGATTCAAAAATTGAAGATCATAGAACCAAATTCTTTAATGAATTTTAATTGATTACTGCTTTATTCAAAGGGTTTTGAATGCTTTCAGAACCCTTTTTTTAAATATTGAATGATTTATAATGCAAAAAATATAAAAGATCTGACTGAAGCTGATGGTGGTATTTTTAAATGCACATCACTCTTAGACGCATATAAGTTTACTGAGAGATTGTCATTATCACATTATGAAAATTTTCCGGTTGGCTCCATTCTTATTCCAAAACAATTCAGAAAGCATATTTATACGATTTATAGTTTTGCTAGGATTGCAGATGATATCTCGGATGAAAATTATTCATTTTCTACTCAGCAAAAATTTGATCTACTTCATAATATTCAGAATCTCTTATTAAATCCTAGCCTAAGCAATTCATCGAATCCGATTTTTCTTGCTCTAAATAATACAATCCAGGAATTATCCATACCAATATTACCTTTTGAAAAACTGATGACTGCTTTCTTAATGGATGTTCAATTCCAACAACCAGAAAAGATTGAAGAATTGATTAATTATTGTTATTATTCTGCAAATCCTATTGGTGAATTAGTTCTCAGAACTTTCGGAGAATTCAACAAGGAAACAAACACTTATTCAGATTATATTTGCACTGGGCTTCAGTTAACGAATTTCTGGCAAGATTTATCTGTTGATTTAGGAAATAATCGTCAGTACATCCCAAAATCTTACCTTGATAAATATCAAATTGATGACTTGTTAAGATGCACCAATAATATAAAAATTCAGAATTGTCTGGACGAATTATATTTTCTTACGAATGAATTATTTGATAGGGGAGAATTCCTTGTTAAACTATTACGAAATAAACGTCTCAAGTTAGAAATACGAGCTACTTTGGCTGGTGGTCGCATGATATTAAAACAATCAATGAACCTAAAAACAGAGATTTTTGTTAAAAGACCTAAACTTTTAAAATCAGATTTGTTTAAAATATTTCTTAAAACTATATTTGGATAATGTTGAATGCAATAACTCATATAGAACTAGCTAATTTTGAAAAAGTTGAACCACCGAAAATGGAAAAATCAAACTTTTCTCTATCTTTCTCTTTACTACCAAAAGAGGAAAGAAATGCTATTAAGTCAATTTATGCTTTTTGTAGTTATATCGATGATATAGTCGATGGAATGCCAAACCCCTTAGCTGATTCAGTTGACATTATTAAAAAAAGATTAGCATGGTGGGAAAATGTTTTGGATGAGATATACAATCACAACATAAACAACCCCCTTATTTTGCCTTTTGTAGCCGTAATAAACCGTTTTTCAATACCCAAGCAATACTTTGTTACCTTAATTGATGGATGCCGTAGAGATTTGATGCAGAAGCGTTATAGGACATTTGATGATCTTAAGGATTATTGTTATAGTGTTGCAAGTGTGGTTGGTCTAATTAGTATCGAAATATTTGGGTATAAGTATGAAGAAACTAAGAATTATGCTATAAATCTTGGATATGCCCTTCAACTTACTAACATTCTTCGTGATATCAAGCAGGACAAGGACAGAGGTTTCATTTATCTACCTCTTGAGGATTTTGAAAGATTTGGTTACTCAGAACAGGAATTGATAGATGAAGTCTATAATGATAATTTTGTTGAGTTAATGCGATTTGAAGCTCAAAGAGCCAGAGAGTATTACCATAAAGCAAGAAAGAGTTTGTCTCCTGACGAACGTCTAACAACATTTTCAGCTGGAATAATGGATGAGATTTATTATCGTCTTCTAGATAAAATTGAACTTTTGGAATTTAAAGTTTTTTGCGATAGAATCAGAGTATCTAATATTCACAAACTTATGATAACATTAAAGCAATGGTTATCATTAATCATGTTTATTCGACCAATGAAAAGAAATTAAGCCTAAGCTAGTCAGATTTACTGGACTTTGCCACTCTACTTTACTTGAGATTTACTTGCATTTGCAGCTTCAGTAATGATCATTTGAATTTTCTTGTACATTTCTGCCTGTGCACCAGTAATTTTAGCTCTTTTCATCAAATTAATAAAGATCTGTGCTGTTTGGATATCCATTTCGATAATATCAGTATCAGTCCCCTTTTTATTTTTACCTTGTGCAGCTTTTATAACAACAGCAAAAGCATCTCTTGCAGCAAAAAAATTATCGACTTCTGAACCTGTAATTTCTACACTATTTAATAAATTGTAGGAAAAAAGAATTTCATCGTATGTAAAAACCGGTTTGATTTTAAGATTTTTCAATTGTTCAGAACTAACCTGTTGTTGCTGTTGTGCAAAAACAGCGATCGATGTTAAAGCAAAAACTATTATAAATGCTTTTAGTGAATTTTTCATCTACACTTCCAAATTTATTAGTAATACAAAAATATCATATATCCAGGGACAGGCTAAATCGTTGCATGATAGCTGCGGATCCAACTTGCGATAGAGAATAATCAAAATTAAAATACTTTGCGAAAATCCCAAGACCGCCCGACAACCCGGATAATTTTTTATCACCGCTAGGTGCAGATTCTGACCGTATCTGATTATCATATCCAAGTCTTACTCTAACATATTGTCCAATGTATAATTCTCCCCCTAAACTAAAATTCAGAAACTTACCAAAGAAGTTATCAGATTTATCTGCTAGATGATGAAAAGAAGCAAGAACCATCAGTGGCAGACCTTTTAATCGGTGATTTACTCCCAAACGTATATCGAGAGGTAATGATTCAGATGTACCATTGAAAGAAGAAAGTTGAGTTCCTGCATTCAAAATTGATGCACCTAGATTAGTTCTTCCATCCTTGAGCTTATATAAAATACCGACATCTATAGCCATAGCAGATGATGAATACTTATCTATATTTTCGTAAATATATTTTAAAGTAGCGCCATAAAAGAGATTTGTATCAAGCTCGTTAGCATAAGAAATTGCTAGTGCCATATCATTAGCACTAAATGTACCTGTTTGAGTTCCAATACTATTTGCCCTTTGGAATGCACCGTAGTTTGAATATGCTGCAGACAAAGCAAGTACACCTACACGATTAATATAATTCGAGAAAGATATATTGCCAGAATTGATATCTAGTGTATGCTTAAGAAATGAAGCTGAGAATCTTTTTTCTTTCACAGTATAAACTGACGCAGGATTGTAGAATAGTCCGTTTGGATCATTTACTATTGCATCAAAAGCTCCTCCAAGTGCAGAAGCACGAGCTGTTGAAATATATCTTAAAAATTGGAAAGGATAATCTCCGGAATATAAATCAGTAGCAGATAAAACAATCAATAACAAAATAAATAAATATTTTTTAATATTCATACTGTTTCCTATAATTCAAAATGCAAATGGTCGTTGAATTGAAATATCTCACCAAATAATAATTAATATTTTTCTTTTAAGTAAGTCGTTGACAATGAAAAATTATTTTTTAAAGCGTCAATCATTTCAATAAAAAACTTTGGAGGTTTAACAGGCCTCATAGAATCTTTCCTGACAAACGAGTGCAAAGTATAACCATTCGCAATGATTTTGTCTTTATATGTAATCTCATATTCAAATCTCAATGTCGCACCAATTTGATTGATATCCAGCCATGCATTTACTTCAAGCAAATCATCATAATAAGCTGAATTCTTATAATTTGCATGTGCTTCTATTAATGGTAATATATATCCTTCGTTTTCAAAAGTTGTATAAGGAAGTCCGTAAGCCCTCATCAACTCTGTTCTTCCAACTTCAAAAAAAGTAAAATAATTGCCATTATAAACAACACCCATTTTATCGGTATCTGCGTATCTAACACGAATGAATGTAACATTTTCTATAGTAATATCCATCTAATTTTCATCCTTATTTTCAAGCAAAATATCCATTACCCTACCAAAATCATCGATTGTTGAATATGTAAACTCAATCGTGCCCTGAACATCATCTTTTGGATTAATCTTAATTTTAACTCCATATCTAAACCGTAACATCTTCTCATTTTCTTCAATTAAAGCTAAAATATCAGAAGATACATTAGTTTTTTCTTTAGATTTTGATATTGGTGTTTTAGAAAACTTATCCCCCAGATCAATTAATCCCAGTTCGATGTTTCGAACAAAGTCTTCTGTTTGCCGAACTGATAGTTGCTTTTTATTTATTATGTCCCAAGCCTTTATCATTTTTTTTCGGTCATTCAAACCTAAGATAGCTTTAGCATGACCCATTGTACCTTGTTTCATTCTCAAGCTATCCTGAATAGATTCAGGTAATTTGAGCAGTCGAAGATAATTTGCAACAGTTGCTCTATCTTTACCCAACCTCTTAGCGACTTCTTCTTGCGTGACATTAAAATCTTCTATCAAACTGGCGAAGCCATTAGCCATTTCAATAGGATTAAGATCTTCTCTTAGTAAGTTTTCGAGCAAAGCTAATTCAAGCATCTTTACATTAGTATCAGCTTCACGTATATACGCAGGAATTTTTTTCCAACCTGCTTCGGTAGCGGCTCTTAAACGTCTTTCACCAGCAATAAGTTCAAACCCATTTATAGCTTTTCGAACAGTAATGGGTGAAATTAACCCGTGTTCTATCAGAGATTTTTTTAATTCTTCCAACGCTTCTTTATCGAATTCCTTACGTGGTTGATATGGATTTCTTACTATCTTGCTAATCTCAACGAAATTAACATTCCCAGTGTTTTCTACATCGTCGGGTGATTTGAATTTTATTCCTTGATCTGAGAATTCGACAGCTGAAGATAAAAGTGCATCCAATCCCCTGCCAAGACCTGTATTAAATTTCTTAGTCATGATTTTTAATGTTGCTTTTTATTTTTTATTATTATTTCCTGTGCTAATTCCATATAGTTTTTTGAACCTGTGCTCAGAGCATCATATAGAATTACAGGTTTACCGAAGCTTGGAGCCTCAGATAGCCTTACATTCCTATTGATTACAGTTTTGAATGCTCTTTCTCCGAAATGGACTCTTACATCATCGGCAACCTGATTTGATAATCTTAGTCTTCCATCAAACATAGTCAATAGTACACCTTCAATATCAAGATTTGGATTTAAGCGGTATCTTACGATTGAAATTGTATTTAATAATTGGCCAAGACCTTCAAGAGCATAATATTCACATTGTACTGGAATTAAAATTGAATCAGCTGCAGTTAGAGCATTTAATGTTAGTAATCCAAGTGAAGGAGGACAATCAATAATAATAAAATCATATTTATCTTTTAGCTTATCTAAAACTTTGTATAGAATCTTTTCTCTGTCCTCAATATTCACCAACTCGATTTCAGCACCTACTAAATTTATGTGCGATGGCATTAAATCAAGGTTTGGCATAACTGTAGCCACTATGGAATCTTTAGCATTACTTCCGTTGATTAAGACTTCATATATAGTATTGTCAAATTTTCTGGAATCAACACCAACTCCATTGGATGCATTTGCCTGAGGATCAATATCTACGAGAAGAATTTTATATTCAGCAGCCGCAAGAGATGCAGATAAATTAATTGAAGTTGTAGTTTTACCAACACCACCCTTTTGATTAGCAATAGCTATTATTTTGCCCATATTTCAATATCTTCCAAACTTTAATAAATAGAAGAAAAATGCATTTAAAACTAATGAATGATCTATTCGACCAAGTTTAATATAATCAAAAACCTTATCAATTTCTACACTGATTATTCTTATTTCCTCATTTCCATCAAGGCTTTGTTCAAACTTTTGTTCAACATCGAGCCAAAGAAAAGAATAACACGTATTATTTAAAAAAGCAGGATTAGGTGAATTTTCTCCAAGTAACACAGATTCATTATTTGAAAAATACCCTGTCTCTTCAATACATTCTCTCTCAGCCGCTAATCTTGGATCTTCGCCAGGTTCAACAAGACCACCAGGGATTTCGAGAGTGACTTCAGCTTTACCATGCCTAAACTGTTCTATTAATATAATCCTTCCGTCTTTAGTAATTGGAATTATATTAACCCAAGAAGCAGAATCAAGCACAAAAAAGTCACCTTCTTTTGAACTAATTGTACTTTTCCTGTGAACCTTGTGCAAATCAAATATCTTATAATTTGCTACTAATTCATCTATTTCAGTTATCCATTCCATCTAATAATGATTTTAGTTGCTTTTGTTAATTAAAGGGCTGTCCAAGTTGTTAAACTATTAGGACAGCCTCATAAAAATTTATCAGTTGACCATATTCAAAATTAAGGAATTATTTCATAACACCCAACATTTGAGTTAATGTCTTTGTTGGAGTTTCGAAAATTATAAAATATGAACCATTGGAGATTTCAGAAGCATCAAAAGTAAGTTCATGAACTCCGATCTTCAAATCTCCATGGAATACCCTATTGACTAAGAGACCAATTGAAGAGTAAATTGATACACTATGCAATCCTTCTTCTTGGGTTTCAATCATAACAGATGTTTTGCCATCAGCCGGATTTGGATTGATTGATGTAATTTGTGCTACTCCCTTAGGATCAAATAATCTTGGTCCGTTGCTAACACATATACCATCTAATGAGAATTGACCGTTTGTTGTATTGAAAGTTCCACTACCATATTGCAGCTTTGTTTCGGATAATAACAAATCAGTTTTAACAGCATTACCCAGCATAGCTCTAAATGGAAAACTTGTAGTTCCTGTAGCATCTGCAGGTAGGGTTAATACAATTTCACGACTAACACCTGTAAAAGTTCCCTGAGGGGTTGTACCTATTGGCTCGAGCAAGGAATAATTATAAATCAATTTTGTACTAATTGATTGGTGAACTGCTTTGTTGAGATTTTGTGAATTTTTTATTTTAATAACTAGATTGACTGACTCACCAGCCTTTGCTGTCATTGATACAACTTCGAGATCAACAGTAACAGGATTTAAAATAAATTCTCCGTTTTGATTTGAAATATTTACTTGTCCACCTATTGCAGTATTGTTTGAAAAAGCCAAAGCAGTTGTTATATTTGCTGAATTGTTGATATCAAATGTCAATGTTGCAAGAACATTACCGCTCATTCCACTTAATAACATATTATCAATGTCGATAGAACCTATATTATTGGTTACAGTTACTGAAGGTTTTATACCTTTATAAGTCAACATTGTTTGATCATAAGTAACTCTGGTTGAAATACCCGTAGCTTTAGATTCTGCAAGTTTAAATGTATTTATCAAATGAATTGGAATGTCTATTGAGAAACCTGGGTATCCAGTATGTTTGTCTATCATTAATGTCCCAATTGCAAGATCAGGGTTTCCTGTTATTAATAGAGAATCATCGAAATTACAAGGTGATCCCTGAAGTTTAATCACTGCTTTCAATAATGTGCTATTAGACGGTGTATAAATAACAGTTACATCAAATGTGCCACCAGCTGGAATATTCCAGTTCGGAGCAGGCACATACTTAATTTGAGGATCAGAAGCTGTTGCTGTACTAACAATAAGATTTCTAGTTGAAGTATTTGTAATAGTAATTTTACCAGAAGCAGGAACCCCAACTGTAGAGGTTAGAGACAGTGGTGTGTACGAAATTTTTGGTGAAACTACGTTGGCTTTAACATTTACTTTTCTAACAATATTACAAACCCCATCTGTAAATGTAATATCGGTATTGAATAATTGTTCAGAGTTGCCAGTAAAACTAATCGTTACGTCCTGAACCCCTGAAGCTGGAATAGTCCATGATTTTATTGGTAAAGTAAAGCTTCCATTATCGGATGCAGATACAGTCAAAGTAACTAATCCGGTATTAGTCAATTTTACGACAATGTCCTTTGTTTCACCGACACACAAATCACCAAAATCTATAGATGGCAAAGAAGAGACAAAATCTAGGCTATCCTTGTTTCCGGAAATATTAATATTATAAGTTGCTTGTCCATTAGCATTGCTTTCAATTGATAAAACAGTTGATTTAGATCCCGCAGATTTAGCATCAAACGTAATCTTAATATCTAGCTTTTCTCCAGGCTTAATAGTTTGAGGAGCACTTTTGTCTTTTGAAAAATCAACGGAGTTACTTAATGAAATATTTGTAATATTTAAATCTAAAGCACCAGGGTTAGTAACGGATACAATCGTATCGCGGCTTGAAATTTGACAATTTGTGTTTGCATAAACATAATTTTTCTTACCGTCAATTTCAGCAAAACCTGATCCGGATCCAGTAATTTTAGCTGTTAATTTCCCAAGTTCAGTTTCTGCTATCAATGTTGAAGTTCTAGTCCCATTTGCTGATGGGGTAAACTTAAATGTAACTTTCAAACACTCATTTGCAGCTAAATCAGCTGGAAAAGATGGAGCCAGAATCACAAAATCACCGGCATCTCCACCTGAAGTATATAATTTTAATATCTTAACTGATCTGCCTGTGTTGTTACAAATAACAGTATCGATGTCTACAGTTTTTGGTGTTCCTAAAGTAGAAGCACCGACATTTACGTCATTCTCATAGATCCAGCCTGCTGTTGGCTCCAACAAATTATAATCACAAGCTGAAGAAACAAACCTTATATCCGAAGCATGAATTATTCTGTCATTTAGAGCGGTATAGGAAACAAGCAAATTCAATGGTTCATCTTTTTTTAGAGTTGAATCTTTTGTAGGAAGTCCCTTTATTGTAAAACTTAAATCTGAAGATGTATAGAATGGACTAGATAGTTTTATAAAATTCTTTCTGGCTGTTATTGTGACAGGAATATCGGTTACTGATCCAGGAGTTTTGTTCCCATAGAAAGGATTTGTAGGAACAACCTCCAGAAATGGTTTCAGATTGGAATTAACATTATAAATAGCACTATCTGAAAGAGCAAGAGGAGAATATGTAACTTTAAGATTACCACCAACACAACATGTCTCCCAGACAAGCTGGCACGGAGCAGGTGGACCAAGAGATCCAGCCTTTGTTATAATATTTGAAAACAATCCTTCTAATTCAGATTGTGAAAGCTGCGCAGCAAATGCCTCTCCGTATTGTGTACCGGTAGCAATAGCACTTAGCTCAGCTGTCATTGGAAATCCAAGGGTAAAAGTAAATATAGTTGCTTTAATTGAATCTGCATTAGCCGCAGCTAGTATTTGACCAGTCCAAACATTTATTCGAGGTGGATTAGTATTTGTTTGATATGAATGTACACCATCAGTTAAAAACAGAACTATTGGTTTGTATTTTGCTCTTTTTGCAACTTCAAGTGCACCTGGGGCACCACTGTTAGAATATAGAAAACCGGCATTATAATCAGTTTGACCAACTGGATTTTTGTAATTCTTAACTACTGCTTTTGAGATTAACGAAGTATCGTTTGTAAAATCTTGAGCAAGGACGGCATTGCTTGAAAACATAACAACTGCACATTCCCATCTGGATTTATCAGGCAATGATTTAAGCATTTTATAAACCGCAGAAATAACCAGATCTTTTTTCAAAACGCCCAAAGGTTGCAGAGGAACTTGCTCAAACATAGATGTCGAATTATCTAATGTCAAAATTAATGAGAATTTTGACTGACCTGGTGGAGGACATATAACATATTTTGGTTTTGTATTAGGACAATTTTCCTGAATTATAAAATCATTAGCATTGAATGCACGTATTTCACCATTAGCATCCTTAGCCTGAAATTCAACAGTGATTTCTGGATAATTGTCCGTGATGAATTGTCCAAGTTTAAATGATTGACCATTGGAATTTGTCCATCCAAAAATTATCAGACTCAAGAGCAAAATCTTAAAGAGGTGTTTCATAAATCCTCCATCTATTACATTATTATTTTTCAAAATATTATTCATAAATCACCGGTGTTACGATTTCGATATTAACTGTTCTGCAATAGAATCTGCCTTCAGGTAATTCATTATCATAAAGCAACTTCAATTCACCGAGACCCTTTGCTAGCTTTGGATCAACTCCTAATGCCTTAGCAGTTGAATTTGCACGTCTTTGCGACAAATCAATATTATGTTTTTCATCTCCTGAACGGTCGGTATATCCAACAATATTCACAGTAGAATTCTTCTGAATTCTTCTTTTAGCAAAATCCGCTATTTTTTGATTCTCAATACCAAGGTCAGATTTATCATAAGCAAACAAAATTAGAGAGAACTTATCAATTTCCTTGTCAGCTATTTGTTCAAGAATTTTCTTTTCAATTGTCATTTGTTCAACAGGTAAACTCTGAAGAGGAGACTGCCATTTCTTATTGTCATTGTCAACAACTTCTAATTTATAGTTCAATGGTTCGTTAAGTCTTGGAACAACTTCATATTCTTTAGATAAATCCCACTCAATTGTCTTTGGAGGTATTCCTGTACCAGAGAATACTTTCAACTCTCCGGAACTTTGTTCTGTTATAATTTTCCAACTTTGAACTCCGATTGGAGTATTAATGTTTGGCTTGAACCTGAATAGAGGTGGATTAGATTCAACTAACGTATCCTGCACAATTA
Organism: uncultured Ignavibacteria bacterium; assembly: GCA_903862655.1. Taxonomy (GTDB): domain Bacteria; phylum Bacteroidota; class Ignavibacteria; order Kapaibacteriales; family UBA2268; genus CAIOZA01. The sequence goes on along the minus strand of CAIOZA010000027.1, from coordinate 119,041 downwards.
TGGGTTCGAAAATTCTATCTACATTTGATGAAATTTCAACTCTTCTATTTTCCTGTTGTCCTTCAATATTTGTAATATTTGATGGAATTGAAGGCAAGTTCTTTGCTTCTACTTTTATTCTGGATTCGGAAATTCCCCACACATTTACAAGATATTTTTTTACATTTTCAGCTCTTTGTTTGGATAAGGTAGTGTTACCTTTCTCATTCCCAATATCAGAGTTACAACCGGTTAATGTAATTTCAGCCTGTGGATACATAGAAATTCTTTTACCAATTATATTCAAAATATTGTGATAAACATCCATAGTTGACATACTATACATTTTCTTCAAACTGAAATCATTCTTCTGTTTGTCGGTAATACCCTTATATCTTGATGGAATATTTGAAACATTTTCATCAAAGAAGACATAATTCAATAAAGGATGCATTCTTGTTGATAAGAATTGTTCAACCTTCAATCTTGCTATTGAAGTTTCAATACCCTTTTCATCTACAGCGACAGCTGCGATGGATGCATCAAGCACCGGCACAGCAGGAGGAGGCGGAGGCATTAATGCAGGAGGAGGCAATGGAGGCAATGCAACTGGTCTAATGGGTTTTAATTTTCTTGGTGACCAAACAAGAGCAAGTCCTAAACTAAATTGATTTGATTTCCATTTGCCATCTGAAAATATGTTATTTAAACCTAAGTAATAATATGCTTCAGGAATTAATTGTAACGAATTTTCTGTATTCAATGGAAGGGAATATCCAGCACCTAATGCAAGGGCTAGGTTCAGTGCACTTGTATTGTTAATATCACCAGAGGAAGCATTTCTAACACGACTATTGGTACCAAGAAAAGTACCTGTTGATGGTGATGTCAAAACTTCTTGTTGTTTATATGTCTTTTCCAACAGAAAACCTGCTCTGAGTCCAGCAGAAATTGTAAGATTATCCTGAATTCTATATCCTATCATTGGTTGAAAACCAGCGATTGCTAAACTTGCATCAACTGAATGTTCAAAACTGCCACTTGTTCCTTTACCATCGGGAGTGGATACGTAGGTAGGCTCTATCGTTGATAATTTGGCCGATAAAATACTGTAAAGTCCACGAAACTGAAGTTTTAGTCGATCAGATAAAGGTAGATCGAATAACAAACCTCCATTAAATCCTATACCTGTACCAGTTTCAAATCTGGGGCAACAGGAAGGTACCTGAGGAAAATTAATACCGATAAAATCAGCACTGTGCTGATTAAAATTAACTCCAGCAAACAGTCCAAATGCAACTCTATTATCAGTAGGTTTGTCTAAATAACCTTGTCCAAAGCCACTATTGATAGTGATTAAAAGAAATATTGAAAGACTTAATAGTAATTTTTTAAACATAATGCCCCTCCGAATAACCCGATAACCGGTCAAAATATATTTCGTAATAGGTTAACTCTACTTTAACGTTAATTATAAGAAGATAAATTGAATTACAATTTACTAATTTTTATCTAAAATAACACTATTTTCTTGATATAAATATCGAATTCTTTAAATAAAATCTTAGCTCTAATTCTACTGATTTACTTATTCCAATTCTTTTTGTTTGAAAAATCTGATTATTAGAATAATCGGCATTTTTTTGAATAAATAGATATGGTGTGGTAATTTTAGTAAAATTGTCCTCAATTGTGAAATTGAAAGCCTTTGAGAGATTCCCTGGACCTTTGCATAATTTAGCACGATCAGAAATCCCTCGATGTCTCATCATAATGTCTATTCCAAAGATTGGTTCAATTGCTCTAATTAACACAGCAGAACCAATACCTTTATCTTCAGTTACAATGTTGATACAATGATGAATACCATAGCTTCGATACACATATAGAATTCCACCTCTTTCGAACATAGCTTTGTTCCGATTTGTTAGACCAACATAAGAATGACTCGACATATCATTCTGATGAAGGTATGCTTCAGTTTCAACAATAACTCCGGCAATCGTATCTGATTCTTCTTTTTTGATTAGAATAGTTCCCAGAAGTTCTTTAGCTACAATTTCTGCTGGCTGAATAAAAAAGTCTTCAGTTAAATGATTTCTGAAATCAGGTTTAAAAGGTTCTTTCAAATTATTACATTTCAATAACAATAATTTCTCAATTTAAATGTTTTAAGGCAAAATTACAATTAGAACTAGTATATGTCATTATTAAAAATTGGAAATATTGAAATAACAAATGGAGTTTTGCTAGCTCCGATGGAAGACGTTACTGATCCACCCTATCGTCTGCTTTGCAGAAAATTTGGAGCCGACATTGTTTACTCTGAATTTGTTGCTGCTGAAGGTATTATACGTGATGCTAAAAGATCGATGCAGAAAATGCTAATAAACGATGCAGAGAGACCTGTTTCAATTCAGATATTTGGAAATAACATTGAATCAATGATTCAGTCTGCTAAAATTGTTGAAAGTATTGGTGTTGATTTTATTGATATTAATTTTGGCTGCTGGGTGAAAAATGTAGTTAAACATAATGCCGGTGCAGCATTGCTTAAAGACCCGGATAAAATGATTGAGCTTACAAAGGCGGTAGTTGATGCTGTGAATATTCCTGTTACTGTCAAGACAAGACTTGGTTGGGATAAAACATCAATAATTATTGTTGATTTAGCTAAAAGGTTAGAAGATACCGGAATAGCGGCACTTGCTGTACATTGCAGGACCAGATTCGAAGCAATCAAAGGTGAGGCTGATTGGAGCTGGATACCCAAAATTAAAGCAAATATTAGCATCCCATTAATTTTAAATGGGGATGTTAAAACACCTCAGGATGCTAAAAGAGCATTTGAGGAAACTGGCTGTGACGCAGTTATGGTTGGAAGAGCTGCAATTGGTTATCCATTTATTTTTCGTGAAATGAGACATTATCTTGATCACGGAATTGAATGCCCTCCTCCCACTATGGATGAGAAAATATTTACATGTTTAGAACATTTGAATCTAGAGATTGATTATAAGGGTTCATACAGAGCAATCCATGAATTCAGAAAACATTATAGTGGCTACCTCAAAGGCTTAAAATCTTCTCATTCGGTCCGACAAAAACTCGTTACAATCAATGAAATTTCAGAAATAACAGAAGTATTAATGAATTACAGATATGACTTAATCAATTCTGAAGTAAATACAGCATCCGAAGAGTAGTTCAGATGCTGTAAAATCATAACTCTATTGTACGAATTCAATCAATACTTGATTTTTTATAACAGTATCTCCCACATTGATATTTACTCCCTTTATTTTGGCATCAAATGGAGCTTTTATCTTATTCTTCATCTTCATAGCTTCAAGTACCAATAAATCCTGATCTTTTTTAATAAAATCACCTGTTGAAACACAAATATCTCTAATAGTTCCAGGAATGAATGCTAATATTAAATTTGGATCCTTTGGAGTATAGTGTTTTCTTCGCAGATAATTCTTAGTTAATAATGTTTTGTACTTAGTATCATCAATTTCTATATTTTCAAATTCATTTTTGTTCATTTTTAGTATCGATTAAATAATTAATAAAAATTTAAAATGGAGGAATGCCATGCTTTTTATGTATTACATTATCAACCTTATTTTCTGCTATTTGTAAAGCATGGAGAACATATTCTCTTGTTTCGAGGGGATTTATAACAGCATCGATATGACCTGCTGCGGCTGCAATATATGGATTAGCAAATTTCTCAGTATACTCAGCAACTTTCTGCTTCCTTACATCATTTGGATTATCCGCATTTGCTATTTCCTGCTTGAATATTATATTTGCGGCACCTTCAGGACCCATTACCGCAATTTCGGCTGAAGGCCATGCGAAAACAAAATCAGAGCCAAGATGTCTTGAGCACATTGCAATATATCCACCACCATAAGCTTTTCTAAGTATCACAGTAATTTTTGGAACAGTTGCCTCGCTATAGGCATATAGAAGCTTTGCACCATGACGGATAACGCCAGCATGCTCCTGATCAACACCTGGTAGATAACCTGGTAAATCGACAAGTGTTACTAAAGGAATATTGAATGCATCACAAAAACGAATAAATCTTGCAGCTTTCACAGATGAATCTACATCTAAAACTCCAGCTAGAACTAATGGCTGATTAGCAATAACACCGATTGTTTCACCATTTAATCTAACAAATCCAATTACTATGTTAGATGCCCACAGCTCATGGATTTCGAAGAAATCAGAATTATCGGCAATTGCTTTGATAATATCCCTTATATCGTATGGATTAGATGGTTCCTCCGGAATTATTTTGTCGATTTGAAACAATGATTTTGGTTGAATTGATGGGAATTTATCAGCTTTTTTTCTATTATTCCAAGGAATAAAAGTTACAAGTCTTTTTATTTGTTCAAAACATTCAAGTTCCGTTTCAGCATAAAAATGAGCATTTCCAGTAATTTCTGCCTGAACTCTTGCGCCACCAAGATCTTCCATTGAAATTTCTTCACCAAGAACAGTTTTAATGACTTCAGGACCAGTTATAAACATTTTAGAAATTTTATCGACAACAAAAACAAAATCTGTCAATGCAGGAGAATAAACGGCACCTCCGGCACATGGCCCCAATATAACTGATATTTGGGGTATGACACCACTAGCTCTTGTATTCCGGTAAAAGATTTCCCCATAACCGGCTAAAGAATTAACTCCCTCCTGTATTCTTGCTCCGCCAGAATCATTAATGCATATTATTGGTAAGCCCAATGTCATGGCATGATCCATTATTTTTGTGATTTTTCGGGCATGGGCTAATCCAAGAGATCCGCCTGCAACTGTGAAATCCTGAGCATAAATGCAAACAGGATGTCCTAATATTGTACCTGTTCCAGTTATAACACCATCTCCAGGTAAATACTTTTTATCTAAACCAAAGTCAACAGCTTGATGTTCAACAAACAAATCATACTCATGAAATGTACCATTATCCAGAATTTCTTCAATTCGTTGTCTCGCGGTAAGTTTTCCCATTTTAGACTGCTTCTGTTTAGCAAGAACTTCAATCTGTTCCTCAATGTCCGATTTTTTAGAAAAATAATCTTTCAGCCTTGTTATTAACGACATATATAGTTCCTTGAATACAAAATAATAATAAAATTTAAAACACACATTTATTCTAATTCAAATTTACGAAGTATCTTGAATAAATAATTAATTTATTTATCATCTTACCATATTCAATCGCATAACAACACACATAATACATATTTCACTTATATTTTTTTCTATTATATTATATACACTTTTTCATTTTCATTACTTTTTTTTCTTTCTAATAAAACTACTTGAAGCTGATTTGGAGGTTTTCTCCTGAGTTGAATTGATAGTACTAATGCAAAACGATGAGATTGATAATATATCAAAGCCTTAAGGTTTGGGCTGGAAAATACAAAAATGATATATCTACCTTTTAGCTTTTAAAAGTATGTTCTTTGGATAGAATTTAGAGTTTGGAGTCAAGTTCAAAAATGAGTTTAACTTTTGGTCTATTAAAATTAAGACTTTTCCCCATTAGATTACTCGAAAAAAGGAAATTGATCACTTGATCCTAAGGATCGGTATATCAATATTTATTGATTTGTTGACTTCTCGGATTTTGAGGAATTAGATTTTACCTCCTTATTCTTAGTCTCAGTTGTTTTGAGCTCTGATGTAGAATTTGGTGATACATTCTTTTTGGCATAATCTGTAAGATAAAATCCAGTTCCCTTAAATACAAGGCTAACATTCTTGCTAATCATTCTTTCGATATCACCTATACCTTTTAGATCGTTTTCACAGACCTCAACAGGACATTTCTTCAAAGAATCGGCAGTGATCCTTTGGGTAATTTCAAATTCTTTTCCACAGGTCTTACATTTGTATTCGTATGTTGGCATGTATGATTTAAATTTCCATAATTTTATAAAATTCCAGAGTATAGATGAAAAAAGTCACAAAATATTATATCACTAGAAACCTCTGGAAATTACTAGAACTGAACAAAACCAATTTTCTTATAGACTTTTCTTAGTGTTTTGAAAGCTTGTTTACGGGCATTCTCAGCACCTTTGGTGAGTATTTCCTTAAGTTTAGTTTCATCTTTTCTCAAGGATAAATAACTTTCTCGGATAGGTGCTATATAATCTGCTACGGCTTTAGCAACTTTAGGTTTAAATTCCCCATATCCTAGTCCATCAAAGTCAGATTCAATTTGTTTATACGAAAAGCCGGTAGCAATTTGATATAATGACATTAAATTAGCGATTCCGGGTTTATTTACGATGTCATATCGCACTTCAGAACCAGAATCAGTAACTGCTCTTTTTACTTTAGATATTATCTGTTCGGTAGAATCAGTTAAGAAAATAGAACCTTTTTCGTTTTCATCTGATTTAGACATTTTTTTGGTTGGTTCTTGCAAGCTCATTATCCTTGCACCTACTTGCGGAATGAACGGATTGGGAACTTTAAAAGTATCTGAATAATAATGATTAAATCTATGAGCTAAATTCCTGGACAACTCGAGGTGTTGTTTTTGATCTTCCCCCACAGGAACTAAATCTGCCTGATAGAGTAAAATATCTGAAGCCATTAAAACTGGGTAAGTAAATAAACCGACATTTATATTATCTTCATGTTGTTCCGATTTATCCTTGAATTGAGTCATTCTGGAGCATTCGCCCATTCCAGTAAAAGTATTGAGAACCCATGCTAATTGAGCGTGCTCAGGAACATGTGATTGAATAAATAAAGTACATTTATCCGGATCAACTCCACAAGCAATGAACATAGCAGCCAGGTCGAGTGTTCTTCTTCTTAACTCAGCTGGTTCTTGCCTGACAGTAATGGCGTGTAAATCAACAATTGTATAATAACATTTATACTTATCCTGTAGGTCAACCCAATTTCTAATTGCCCCTGTTAAATGTCCAATATGTATCTGACCTGATGGCTGAATCCCGCTTAAAATTATTGGTTTTAGTTCAGTATTGTTTTCCTGCATAGTTTATTTCCTATTTACTCATATTTAAGTTAATTTCTTATATCAATACCACCAAACATTACAGAATATTTAATTCGTAAGACTGATGCATTTGCTGAATCATCGACATCTTGTCTGGTTTTATTATTCAATGCTCCGGCAAAAGGTGAGCCTTTAATTTCAAGTTTCCAGTTTCTAGGAACAAATAATTCTATACCACCAAAGGATACATTAATGTCCAGATCAGCTCCGTCAGATGCTAATGTGCATTTACTCAAATCAAGTTCTATACCACCAAAAGCAACTTGAACTGAACCCCCACGAAAATCATTTATCTCAACTGATTCTTTAACACCGCTAAAAAACGTATCATATTTAATAAAATTATCATTCTTTGGATTTTGTTGTTGAAATTTTGCTTTTGTGCGAGGTTTTTTAATTGATAATAAGTAAAGCCCTGCAAGAATTAATCCAATCGGCCAAAAGAAATCCCATGCTGAACCAGGCAACATATCAAGCATATCTGCTTGAAAAAGCACACCAATCAATAAAATAATTGTTCCAGACCAATAACTATACCTGTTCATTACTATTGTTGCTACACCCCATGCGATAATAGTTAATGGCCACCATGTAGATAATAACTCTCCAAATGACCAAACGTTAAATTGATCAAGAATTAGTGCTAATCCTATCAAAATCAGCAGAATAGCAGCAAAATATCTTCCTTTCATTTTAAACCCCACTTGAAATATTTGTAAATATATTTGTTATAATACTATCAAATTGCGAAAGAGTTGCATAAAATATTTTCTGAGAATCAAAAATAACTGTTATTTTTGTAATTCTAATATTTAATTTTCTATATGAACAACTCAAAAAAATCTGAAATAGTCGATAAAGAATTCAAATGTCTTGATAAGGGATTTGTACGCTTAGTCGATTTCATGGGCGACGATGAAGCCATAGTACAAGCAGCCAGAGTATCCTACGGCAAAGGCACCAAATCCATTAACGAAGACAGAAGTTTAATTCGTTATTTAATGCGTCACCGCCATACTTCTCCATTTGAGATGGTTGAATTCAAATTCCATGTCAAACTTCCTATATTTGTTGCAAGACAGTGGATCAGACATAGAACGGCTAATGTGAACGAATATAGTGGTCGGTATTCAGAGATGAAGGATGAATTCTATATACCTGATATCGAACAGATCAGACCACAAAGTTTGCTCAATAAGCAGGGTAGATCGTCAGATATATTCCCTGAAAATATTGCGAATGAAATAATCTCTACACTTCAAACAACCCAAGAGAAACTTTTCAAAGAGTATTCTGAATTATTGGAAATTGATTTAGCCAGAGAACTTGCCAGAATTAATCTTCCTTTGTCCAACTATACAGAATGGTACTGGAAAATTGATCTACATAATCTCTTCCATTTCCTCCGCTTAAGATTAGATGTTCATGCTCAGTATGAGATTAGAGTCTATGGAGAAGTTATAGCAGATATTATTCGCGAAATAGTTCCACTTGCTTATGAAGCTTTTGAGGATTATGTTCTGAACTCAGAATTTTTCTCAGCACAGGAACTAAACATCATTAAAAGTCTTATTAACTTAGACCTGCCGGATAACGATACGCTCAAGCAATCAGGATTATCATCAGGTGAATTATCAGAATTCAAAACAAAATTTAAAAAAATAATTCAATAAATTTACACGTAAAATTGGAGCTATTATGTTCAAAAAATTAGCAATGTTCGCAGTAATCATCTTCTTTAGCTCAGTGATCCTCAGAGCGCAGACCGGAGAAGAAATTTTAGACAAAGCCATTGAGGCTGTAGGTGGCTATGAAGCAATGAAAGAGACAAAGACAACATCAGCAGTTATGTCGATGAGTATTCAAGGTATGGATTTGAGAATGACTGTCTATAATAAAAAACCTGCTTTCAGATCTGAAACCGATATGATGGGTCAGAAAATGGTAATGGTTTTTGATGGTAAAACAGGATGGATGAGTAATCCAGGTGCAGGTGGAGTTCAGGAAATTCCACAAGAGCAGATCAATCAGATGAGAGAGCAGGCAGAAATGACAGATAATCAATTGGTAAAATACAGGGAGACTGGTGCTAAAATTGAGAAACAAGGAAAAGAGAAAGTTGATGGCAACACATGTTTCAAGTTACTTATGACAGATAAAAACAATGAAACAATTACTGCCTATATTGATGCTAATGATTATTTACTTAAAAAAATAGATAAAGCAGACAAAGAGGCCAATGTTGAAATATTATTAAAAGATTATAAAAAAGTTGGCAAAGTAATGGTTGCATATCTATATGTTATCAAAGCACAGGGTATGGATATGGAATTGAAAATGGAGAAATTTGAAATAAATCCAAAATTGGATGATTCATTATTTATAAAACCATCTAACTAATATTTACAAGTAAAATGAAATTTAAAATATTTAGTCTACTGTTCATAGTTCTAGCTATTGGTATAACATCCTGCTCTAAGGATTTAGATAATATCCTTAGAGAACACTACAAGGCTCGTGGTGGTAACGAAATCACTAAAGTAACTTCTGTATACGCTGAAGGTCAATCGATGTCTATGATGATGGCAATGCCATTTAGAATGAATTTCATCTTACCTTCAAAATTACGTTATGATTTTGTGGTAATGGGCAAAGAGGGTTCGTCAATTTTCAATGAAGATAGAATTTGGATGGTTCAGGATAGCAATGTTACAGAAGTACCAGCTGAATTTGTAGCAGAAAATAAACGTGATATGGCTTATCAAATAAAGATATTCAAGTCTGATTTAATTGATTTCTATCTTAAGAATCAAGGAAAGATTGAGTATCTTGGCAAAGACACTTTAGATAAAGCTGAATACTTTAAAATCAGACTTGTTAAAGATAGTACCGAAGCTGAATTCATGATTGATACAAAGACATATCTTGAGCATAAGATTACTTACAAAAGAACAGTTGGCAAAAAGATAGTTATTGAAAAGGTTAAATTTGATAACTTTAAAAAGGAAGGTAATTTGATGCTTCCACATTCTGTAAGTGTTTCTGTATCAACTGCTGAAGAGATGCCAAAGGCCCCTTCATCTTTAACATTTCAAAAATTTGAAATCAATAAGAAGATTGATGCAAATATTTTTCAGCCACCGACATATAATAAACAGCCTGAGAATCAAGTTAAAAAATAAATCCGATTGATTTTTTTTAAAGAGTCTTATTGAATAAATAAGGCTCTTTTCTTTTTTGTCTAAAACTATTAAAACATATTTATTAATTTAAATCTTTTTATATCTCATATTAGTTCAATGACATTAAAACTTATAAAGACCGAATCAGAAACACCATCTATAAATTCTATATTAGATAAACTTAACGAATCTCAACAAAAAGCCGTAACATCTATCGAAGGTCCAGTTCTTATAATTGCAGGTGCAGGCAGTGGTAAAACCAGAGCACTTACCCATAGAATTGCTTATATGATTGATCAGGGTATACGTCCGGAAAACATACTAGCTCTTACCTTTACTAATAAAGCTGCTGAAGAAATGAGTCTGAGAATTGCTTCCCTTGTTCCTCAAAATGCTGTAACAAGAATATGGTCAGGGACTTTCCATTCGATATTCGCAAGAATTTTACGAATTGAAGCTGAATCTATTGGATATACTAGATCATTCTCTATATATGATACTGATGATTCATCAAATGCCATCAAGGATATTATAAGAAATTTAGGAATTTCCACTCAACAGTACACGCCACAAGCCATTCGTGGGAAAATTTCTTCCGCAAAGAATCAGATGCTCACATGGGATAAGTACACAGACGTATATACGACTTCTAATGACAGGACTATAGCAGATATTTATAAAGAATACGAAGAGAATTTAAAGAGATCTAATGCTATGGATTTCGATGATTTACTTCTTAATATGATTCGTATCCTCAGGAACGATATGGCAACACTTAAAAAATATCAGGAACGATTCAAATACTTACTAGTCGATGAATACCAAGACACTAACCGGCCTCAATACTTAGTCTGTAAAATGCTAGCTGAAGCACATAAAAACATCTGCGTTGTTGGTGATGATGCTCAGAGTATTTATAAATGGCGAGGTGCCGACATTAAAAATATTCTAGATTTTCAAAAGGACTATGACAACCCAACAATCATAAGACTAGAACAAAACTACAGATCAACCAAAAATATTCTTTCAGCAGCGGATTCTGTGATTAAAAACAATCGGAAACAAATAAGTAAAGATCTTTGGACTGATAATCCTGATGGAGATAAGATCAGATTAGTTGAATGTATTGATGAAATCGACGAAGCCGAATTCATAATCAAAACTATAAACTCTAAAATTTCCAATGAGAATATTTCAGCTAAAAATTTCGCTGTCCTCTATAGAACAAACGCTCAATCTCTGGCTTTTGAAAATTCATGCAGAAAACATAAAACACCTTACATTATTGTTGGTGGGATGTCATTCTACAAAAGAAAAGAAGTAAAAGATGTTTATTCTTATCTTAAGTTCATTTGCAATCCAAAAGACAATGAATCCCTTGTAAGGATTATTAACGAACCACCACGTGGTATAGGTCAGCAGACTCTTTCAAGTGTCAGATCATTTGCTAAAAATGAGAAATCTTCCATTTATGAAGCATTTCAGAAAATTGATTCCATTACAGATCTAGCATCCAGAGGAAAAAATTCAATTAAGGCATTTACCGATTTCATAAATGAAATTCTAGTTATCAAATCCAAAACCGAACCAAGAGAGTTTGCGACTCAGTTCATTGAAAAAACAGGTCTTCTCCAAATGTATAAAGAGATTGATACAGAAGATTCCATTGACAGATGGAATAACGTTCAACAGGTACTTTCAGATATTGCAACATTCTTCAGAATGGAACCAGACAAGGATCTAGAAGATTATCTTCAACAAGTGACTTTGATTTCAGACATTGACGAAAAGGACATTAATAGAGATCAGATCAAGTTAATGACAATACATTCAGCTAAAGGTCTGGAATTCCCAGTTGTATTCATAGCCGGACTTGAAAAGGGATTGTTTCCATTTGCCCGCACTGAATCTATTAGAGATGAAGAAGAAGAAGAAAGACGGCTATTCTATGTGGCAATCACAAGGGCAATGGAGAATTTATATCTGACTTACGCCACCAGAAGAATGCGTTTTGGTGAGTATAATTATCAAAATCCATCGAAATTTATTTCAGAGATTGATCCAAAGCTAATTGATATGAAGGCCAAACCAACTCAGCAAAGCATTGTTCAACCTAGATCTAAATTACACGGTGGAAATCCTTACCGACCTAAAGCCGATAATTATAGTCAAGTTTTTAGTGATGACTCCTATTCACAAATGCCAGAAAATGAGTTAAAATTAAAATCCGGAGATAGGGTTAAACATTCTGTTTTCGGACCTGGTAAGATAGAATCCATAAGCGGAACACCACACAATCTACAGGCTACTGTATATTTTCAGACAGTAGGTAGAAAGAAATTAATGCTTCAATATGCTAAACTTGAAAAGATATAAAATCAGTTCTGACTTATATCCGCTAATTGATTAAATAGTTTGGAATAGTATCTTAGCTGATCATTAATAGTCATAGAACTGATACTATTAAGACAAAGGAAATAATATTGTTCATCATTCTGACTATTTTTGATACTTGATGGTTGAATTGTTTCCCCGGTTACATTTGAAACAATAATTGGATTAATTTTCATTAATGCATTTATTAGTCTTGATTCGGGTAATCCCATTTTACTAGTTAATATTTTCATCTCAAACTCAGCTATGCACCAATTTCGGATGGTTGTGAATAGTTCTTCCTGTTTTTTATTATCAGAGTAACTATCTATAAACTCGGATAATCCAATGTTAAGCAACTCCTTATCCTTCTTGTCGATTAAGCTAAGAATTTTATTAGGAGAAATCCAATTATTGTTATATAGATTACTAATTTTATCAACCTGAATAATTGAATAAGCTCTGATATCATCTAATGAGAATAATGCTTTATAAAAAGCATCACCATATTCTACCTGCATTTTTAAAATCTTATCAGAAATTTGTTTTAGATTATTCTTGGTTTTTTCTTCAGCATTTAGGCTTACAATCATAAGCGTTAGTGACAAAAGAAACAGAAGCGATATTTTATTGAACAATTTCATCTTAAATCCTCCTTAATTGTGTCAGATTAATCTTGCAATTAATATGCCATTAGTTAAAATTTGAGGTTTTAAGTTTAGACATAATTTATTAGTTTGTATTGTTTTTCACAGCGAAATGGATTTTAAAAATGAGCAGAACGGATATTACCATAATTGGTGCTGGCGTTGTGGGTTTAGCAATTGCTTATTCAATATCAGATTTAGGGTTAGATGTTACTATTATTGATAAGCATGATTCTTTTGGTAGAGAAGCTTCAAGCAGAAATTCGGAAGTGATTCATGCATCCATCTATTACCCTCAGAACTCACTCAAGGGAAGACTTTGCCTAGAAGGGAATAAATTAATGTATAGGTTATGTAAAGACTATTGTATCCCCTATTCAAACTGTGGTAAGCTAATTGTTGCGAACAATAAAGATGAATGCAATCAACTTAATGGTATTCTTGAAAACGCTATCGATAACGGAGCTCACGGTGTCCGAATTGTCAACAAAATTGAGATCTTTGAGATTGAACCAAACGTCCATGCCGATTCAGCAATTTTTTGCCCAAGTTCAGGTATTGTTGATTCTCATAAACTCATGGAGTTTTTTGAACAATATTCTAAATCCAAGAATGTAAATTTTGTTTATAATCATGAGGTTAAGGAATTATCCTTTGATAATAAGGATTATAGAATTATAGTTAAGGATAAAGAATCGAATGAGTTTCAATTAACAAGCAAAATTATAATAAATTCAGCAGGTCTCATGTCAGGTAGAATCGCTGAATTGCTAGGAATTGATATTGACAAACATAATTATCGAATTAACTACCATAAAGGTATTTATTTCAGAGTCAATAGAAATCTTGACAAATATCCTAAAGCACTGATTTATCCTCTACCACCTGAATCTGGATCGGTTGGTATTCACACAACACCCGACTTATATGGTGGAATGAGATTAGGTCCACATTTCTTTTGGAGTGATGAAATTGATTATTCAGTTGATAATACTTTTTTAAAGTATTTCTTTGGATCAGCAGTTAGATACTTGCCATTCTTAGATATTGAAGATTTAAAACCTGATATGGCCGGTATTATGTCATCCATTCAAAAAGAAGGAGAGATGATGAAAGATTTTGTCATTCGTGAAGAATCCGACAAAGGTTTTCCCGGTTTAATAAATCTGATAGGAATGGAATCTCCGGCATTAACAGCATCTCCAGCAATAGGAGAATATGTTAAAGAAATAGTTATGAATCTAATTAGAAGATTAAGATGATCAAAAATGAAATTAAAATTCGTACAACCTCAATACATCATCAATATTTTCTCTTCTTCTAATAAGTTCATGTTTATCTCCATCAACAATGACTTCAGGCGGTCTCAATCTGTTATTGTAATTTGAAGCCATAACATAACCATAGGCTCCTACATCATGAATAACAACTATATCATCTTCTTCCACATCTGGAAATGGTTGCAAAAGAGAAAATATATCAGAATTCTCACAAATTTGACCACAGATGTTAACTATTTGTTGATTCTCATTTTTATCATAGACTTCTATTCTATGTCTGGCACCATACAGAGCAGGACGCAGCAGAGTGTTCATTCCGGAATCAATACCAACAAACTTTTTGTAACTGTTTTTAATTCCTGTTACATTTGAAATCAAATAACCACTATTGGCAATTAAATATCTTCCTGGTTCCAAGAATAAGTATGGTTCTCCAAAACCATATTTATTGCATTTTTCTGTGAACATTTCAGTGACCAATCTTGCCGTAAGATCAACATTCAATGGTTCTTCATTATCATTATAAGGAACACCAAATCCACCACCTATGTCGACAAATTCGGGTATAATTTCAAGCTTAGTAAAAATATCCCCGGCAATTGTCATTAATTTATCAACAATCTCTGCGAAATAATATGGTTCTAGATTGTTAGAGCCAGTCATCATGTGAATACCAAATCTCTTGACGCCACTTTCTTTTGCTAATTTATATGCTTCGAGAGCATTTTCATAAGGAATTCCGAATTTAGCATCTGTACCACCAGTAACAATCCCTTCGAATCCTCCCCTACCAATTCCGGGATTAATTCTGAATGAAATTCTTTCAGGTAAACGAATTTTCATCAATCTCTTAAACGAATTGATATCATCAAGGTTGATTGTAACATTGCTTAATAATGCCTGTTCTAAATCCAGATAGCTTTCATAATTTCCGGTATAAAGGAGATTCTCTTGAGAAAATCCAGACTTTTCTGCAAGTATCAATTCGATTGGAGATGAGCAGTCAGCACCAGATCCAATTTCTTTAAAAATAGAGAGGAGCTTAATATTACTATTAGCTTTAACAGAAAAGTGAATCTTAGTTTTACTGTAATATTTAGCAAACGCTTTTTTCAAGGTAGAATAATTTTGAATTATCATTCCTTTATCATAAACATAAACCGGAGTTCCGTATTGTTTCGCTAATTCTTTTATATCTACTTTTGCTATTGTATTCATATTTATTGAATTTTAATAAAAAATATCTTTGTCATTTAAATTATCAAAAAACTCATGATGAAGTAATGTTACAGCTTTATTTAAATCCGCTTCCTTCACGATAATACTGATATTGACTTCAGAAGCACCTATGCTAACCATCAGAATATTTATCCCTTTGAGTACACCGAAAAATTTAGCGGCAATGCCAGCAGTATCTCTGATACCTTCTCCAACAGAACAAATAATAGCATAATCTTTCTTAACTTCAATATCACCTATCTTTTGAAGTTCGGTTTTAATTTTGTTTAAGTTCTTATCATCATCGATGGTTAAACTTATGCTAACTTCAGAGGTAGTAACAATATCGACTGATGTTTCGTATCGGCTAAACACTTCAAAGACATTGCTTAAAAAGCCGTAAGCACCAAGCATTCTATTAGAATTTACACTAATTACAATTATATTCTTTCTAAATGCGATAGCTTTTATTATCTTTTTGTGATTACTTTTAGACACAATCTTTGTTCCAGAATGATCAGGTTCATAACTATTTTTAACCCAAACAGGAATCTGATTTTTTACAGCAGGTTGAATTGTTTTAGGATGCAGCACCTTAGCACCAAAGTATGCTAATTCAGCTGCTTCAGTATAAGTCAATTCTTTAATTATACGAGCACTTTGAATTAGCCTTGGATCTGAAGTCATAATTCCCGAAACATCAGTCCATATTTCCAGATTATCGGCTTGAAGAGCAGAAGCTATGATTGCTGCAGAATAATCAGACCCACCCCTTCCTAATGTTGTTGTGTTACCAAGCTTATCTGCAGCAATAAAACCCCCACAAACAATTACCCTAGATTTTTTAAGTAAAGCAAGGATAGTTTTTTTACAACAATCAAATGTAGATTCAAAATCAACATTGGCTTCACCAAAGTTTGAATCAGACTTGATGATATTTCTCGAGTCGAGATGTTTTGTTTTTTCACCGGTTAGGCTAAAATACTCAGCAACGATAAATGAACTGAGAATTTCACCAGTTGAAACTATCATATCATAAGATTTTGGACTAATTTCTCCAAGAACATTCAATGCCCGAACAAGTTGTTCCAGTTCTATTCTCTTTGTATTAATATTAACAATAGTACTTTTCGGAAGTCCAAGTTTCTTTATCACTTGAATATGCCGATCAAATAAATGATCTAATAATGCCAAAGCATTTTTAAGATTATTTTGTTTTAGCTCACTAATAATGCCAATAAGATCATCAGTAATTCCTGACATGGCAGAAACGATAACTACTATTTTACCCTTTTTATTACTAATTATCGCCAATAATCTGGATATAGCTTGTTCATCCTTAACTGAAGTACCACCAAATTTTGCAACTAACATAATTGAAACTAATCTTTCTAAAAAAATTTGAATTTAGAATTGTAAGACGTTTTAGGAAATTTTAATATTGCCAGACAAAGAAGTAGAAAAATTCCTCCTACTTCCTCACGTCTGATCGACTTAAATTATTATTTAGCTTTGAAAGCTATTTGAGTTTCATCAGATTTTACTATATCATTGAAGAATTTTTGTAAATCTTTATATTCGGAGGAACTGACATTGAGTTCCTTTTGAACATAAGACCGGTGAACTATGAGTGTATTGCCTTCCAACGAGAATTCGAGAATATAATTACCAAATTTTGAATTGATTTTAATTGTTTCCGGAATTTCAGCTAGCACTTTATCATCCGGTATCTGAATATTTAGAATTTCATCTCTTATATCACTAGTTGAAAATTGATAAAGATCTATTGGATATTTTCTTTCGTCATTAGCTAAAAATTCAATTGGAGAGTATGCATCAGTTAAGGGCATCTTAAATGCGAACAAATTACTGATTTTGATAAACACTCTGTCAACATAATAAGTATAACTATACTCAAGAGTATCAGAATTATCATTTAATCCAGATTTGAATTCAAGATTGGCTAATTTAATGTTTGCATAACCTGAAGCAATTGCCTCAGACATGTCTTTCATCTGTTCATCCTTAGATTTATTCTTGTAGTTAGCCCTTGTTGAAGCAGCAAGCCCACCTTTTTTCAAAGATGATGTCTTAACGTTCATTCTATCGTTAATAAAACTAACAAAAGTTTGTCTGTAACTTGTATTTTGATTTTCAATGCTAGTAAGATTAAAAATAATATTAACAGGATTATCATTAATTACCAAAGCAATTGCATGATTATTTAAACCATAAATATTTCCGAAAGGCTGATCATCATTAGTTAAATCAACAAAATACTGCTTATCATCAAGATTAACAGTTGCAATACAGTGATTAAATTCAATGGAAGGTAATGGCATTGCGGTTTGACCATTGTCTCTGGTTGAAACTAATACCCAAGTCGCTTTTAAGTTCATTTCATTACAAAGAGCTACAAACAATGTTGCCACATCCTTGCAGTCACCCATTTGCGTATTGATTGTTGTACTAGCTTTTTGTGGAACAATTCCACTCTGACGAAATGGTATAGAACTATATCTGACATTATTGACAATATAATTATAAATTGTTTTAGCGATAAAAACTTTACTTAAATTATTTTTAACTGGGAAAAGTTTGTCAGCAACTTCTTTTGTTTCAAGATCTGATTTAGCCTTTGTTTTTGAAATATCCAGATACCACTTTGAAACATAATCCCAACTTGGCAATGAAGAGAGAAATAAAACCTCACCAAAATCTAATATGCTTGGCATATATGCTTCTTCCTTAACTGCTGATTGATTATATTTTGCCCAAGTAAAATGTGAAAATTCATCGGACATTTTTATGATATCAGGTTTGATATCAGAATTCATCATTTTATATTCAAATTTAGTATCTGAAGCAACGATGATTTCATATTTCTTTTCAAGATAAGGAATAAAAGATGTGAAAGAGAAATTATCGGAAAAATATTGAGACAATGAACCAAACTGAAAAGTTTGCAATTTATACACGAGCAATACAGCATCTCCTTCCTGAAGATTAGTAAAGACGACAACATTTTCATTTACTTCTGCTTTGAGTTTGCTGCCATCTTTTTTTAGTACTTCCGCTTTTTCAATAATATAACTTTGATTTCTCATCACTGGTACAGAAAACTCCTTAAAGATGTCCCTCCCCCTACTTGTAAATATTTTTACAAGATAATGGTGCTTCTCTTCACTGGCACCCCCGGAATAAACTATTTTATTTACACTATTTAACAAAATCAATGCGAACTCACCAGGATACTTTTCAGCAGCAGGTGCTTCTTTAAAAATTTTATAGTAATCTAGTGTAGCGAATGATTCAAACAAAGACTTTTTATTATCCAGCAGTCTTAATTTATCCCTTGCCTGAAAATCGTAAGGATTTAATTCCAGACATCGTAAATAGCTCTGTCTGGCATTATCTTTATCATTTAGCTCTTGGTAAGCATTAGCTAATTCCTCGTGATAAGTACCAACATAAGGGGCAATTTCAATACACTTCTTTATATATTCTATGGATTCTTTATACTTTTGAATGTTAAAATATTTTAAAGCTATCTGATAATATTTTTCAATTGAATTTGGTTCATAATCAATTATCTGTTGATAATTTGAAATAAATGACTTAACATCTCCTTGTTCAGAATAATGATCTGCTAATTTCTCTCTAATACCATAATTATTATTTTTATCAAGATAATCTTCAAGAACTTCCCCAGCTTTCTTCCTATTCTGTTTAATATTAACAGCATACATCATATTAATGAAATTCAAATAATTTGGGTATAAGTCATAACCTTTTTCCACAATTTTTATCATGTCGTCAATTCTCTTTTCCTGATATGCAATTGATATATCCTTATCGATTATATCTGGTGTAACGATGGTATTTACCCTTAATCGTTCAAGAATTTTCTTGGCTTCATCAATATTACCTTTATCTAATTCTTCATTGAAAATATAATCCAATGCTTCTGGATTATCTGGATCGATATCTTTGAACTTTTCGATGACCAAACTTAACGATGTCCTGTTTTTTGTTCTGGAATAAACCTCCATAAATTTAGCAAGTAAATAACTTGATTTAGGAGATAATTTCTGAGCTTCGGTAAGTAATTTTCTGGCTTCGAAGGTTTTATCATTCATTAGATAAACGTCTGAAAGAAGCAAATAATAAAATAATTTTTGCGGATTCTCTGTAATTTTATTTTGAAAATATTCTTCAGCAGCAGAATTAAGCTGATTTGATTTATAATGTGTTTCTTTTTTATACGGGCTATATACGGTTGAAAAGGTTAAATCCTTAACTGGGTCTCCCAAATTATTAGTAATTCTGACCTGGAAATTACAATTATCTATTTCACTAGCACCGATCTGAAGTAAAATCCGGTTAACCCCCTTATTAAGTTTTATTGTTGAAACATAAGTATCTAATCCATTGTTTCGCTCTTCCGATTCACTTATAACCAAATTATCATTTACCCAAATTTTAATGGAACCTGATGTCCCTACTCTCAACTGTACTTCCTGATCAACTGTACTATTGCAGAATGATTGAGTATATATAATCGAATTTGAAAAAATAAAATTCATTGCCAGATTCATCCATTTGCCAAGAGCTGGCTTTACAAGATTAAACCATTTTACTCCAGCTCCTTCTCTGTTCTTAAATATGAAATCTGACTCAGGATGATCTATAGGAGGAAAACTTTTATCAAATCCGCTTGCTGAAATATTCTCAAAAGCACCAACAGCCTGCCAATCATAAATTGCTCCAATCTTCACACCGGCTTTATTTGACTTAGCAATTTTGTAATGCCAGTCATATCTCTGCTCCAGTACTTCATATATCCAGGCTTTGACAGTACCATCAGTTTTTGGATTTTCTACTAGTTCTTCCAGGAAATCCGTTAGATTTTCATCCATTCTTGGGGGTACTCTCATTATAGCTTTTGAAGACCAAAGAGCAATTAAATATGGATTTGGATTTTCCAATAGTGGATAAACATCTTTCAGATACTTTAGACAGTCTGATTCACCGCTCTCCTGACTAATCAATAATAACTGCATAAGGTTAGCTTCAACTCTATCATTTATATTTTCCTTGCCTGACAGAGAAAACATTTCCTTTGCTTTCTTGTAGTCGTTATTATCAAACGACTTCCAGGCTTCTTCAAGAATCTGTCCTGAAAATAATTCCATAGGAACTAATATTAAAATCAACAAAAATAAAAGCTTGATAGTATTACTTAATCTTTCCATAAATTATCCCTAAATAAATATAAATTTCCATTGATTTCTTAAGATTAGTTAGCAAATTACAAATAATTCTTCTTTACTTTTATTCAATTTCCTTTGCCTTTTATTTTATTATTCTTAATTTGCTTAATTACAATTTACTAATTAGTTTTCGGGATAATTTTTCTTTGAAATTTATCTTTTTAAATTAGCATGTAAAATTTTCGAGAGGAAATGTTTGAAAAATGAAATTAAGTTCGATGAAAGGCCTCTTCTACTTCTGGTAGATGATCAGATAGAAAATCTGCAGGTGCTAGGGAATATTCTGACAGAATATCGCATCTCGATAACTACCTCTGGACGTGATGCAATCCGTATTGCTGGAGAGATTATTCCTGACCTAATTTTACTAGACATCATGATGCCTGAAATGAATGGTTTTCTTACTTGCAAAGCAATCAAAGATAACCCTGATACAGCTGACATTCCTATTATTTTCGTTACAGCACGCATTCAGCTTGAAGATATGGTTGAGGGTTTTCATTTAGGAGCTGTTGATTATATAACCAAACCATTCGAAGCAGAAGAACTTCTTGTACGAGTTAAGACCCATGTTGATCTTCGCCGTGCCCGTCAAACAATTATGTGGCAGAACAAACATCTCTTGGATCTTAATTTCGAGAAGAACAAATTCTTATCTATTGCTGCTCATGATCTAAAAAATCCTCTCAAGGTAATTCATGGATTCTCAAAGCTAATTATCGATAAATTCCTATCTTTCTCAGTTGAAGAAATAAAGGAATTCATGAATGACATTCGAACATCAGCAGAAGGTATGCTGCGCATTATTACCAACATGCTGGAAGTCAATGCTATTGATGAAGGTAAACTTGAGGTTATGACTGACGATATTCCAGCTGAATTTATCGGTGAGATTATTCTTCAGGACAATGCAGCTCATTCATACTCAAAGAACATTGAAATCATTCTTACCAATGAAGCCGGCAAACTTTCAATAAACACAGACTTTGCAAAACTTAGACAGCTGCTCGATAACATTCTTGATAACGCAATTACTTTTTCATCATTTAATAAGAAGGTTTCAATTGTAATTGACCAGCATGATGAGGATAATAAGCAATATATAAGATTCCGAATCAAAGATGAAGGACCAGGAATATCTGACGATGAAATCCCTTTACTTTTCGAAAAATTCAGAAAGCTATCCAACAGACCAACGGCAAACGAAATCACAACTGGGCTAAGTTTAGCTATTGTCAAAGGTTATGTTGAATTGCTTAAGGGTGTGGTAATTTGTGATTCAGTTCTTAACGAGGGGACAGAATTTACTGTAGTTCTTCCACTTAAATATGAATAATATTCTCATACTTTATCATACTTTAAATATTATTGAGTTGTTTTAGAGTATACGTAATAACTAAAAATTCTTTGTTTTAAATATCTTTAGACCATAAAAAAATGGGAAAATCACCCAAATTGACATCATAATTAAAGAAATAACAATGCCAATAGTTTCTCCAAAGAACTTTTCAAAAATAGCTCCTGTGTAACCCATCAACGCTGCTAAGTCAAATTTCAACATCACCATCACTCTGCCCAAATCTAATGGATTAAGGATTGATGAAAGAATAAGAGGAATCTCAAGAGGATAATCACCGAACTGCCATATAAGCATCATAACCAGTCCATCGTATATTATGGAGAAGAAGAACCAAAACAGAAGAGCTACACCTATTCCGATTGATTTATCATCAAATTTTAAAGCTATAACAATAGCTATTCCTGTAAATATAAACGTATTGAAGATCCCAGACAATAGAAGACTAGTTAGAACAATTGGTTCTGCTATTCCATGAATGAGAAATGGAATCATTATTCCAATCAAGTAAGAAATTGATAGCGGAAATGTCAAGCCCAGATATAATCCAAAATATACTTGAGATCGTTTAATCGGCTGCGTCAATAATAATTCAATAAATTCTCTGGAATTATACACATATATTGTTCCGAAAATAATACTGATAATCGGAATTAAAATTAAAGATAGATTTAGCAGGCTTACTATTGCTTTGGAGCCACTTCCTCCTAATCTGAAAATTGCTTCTGTAATGAAAAAGAATGAAAGGCCATAGAATATGATCCATTTACTTTTCAGTACATTGATTAATTCGAAATGTAAAATTTTTAAGAAATTATTCATAATTTATTCAAACTTATTAACTTTGCAATTGCCTTTTCAAGGGATTTTTCATTTGTTTGTTCAAGAATTTTAATCACAGTATTCTGAAATTTTATCTCTCCATCGAGAAGAAAAATTAATTTGTCAGCAAGTTCTTCAACCTCACTCATAATATGGGAAATGATAATGACAGTTTTTCCTTTATTCTTCTCTTCAATTATAATTTCTTTGATTTTCGATGCAGACACAGGATCAAGCCCGGTTGTAGGTTCGTCCAAAATTAGTATGTCAGGTTCGAACATCAAAGCCAGAACAGCACTTACTTTTTGCCTGGTCCCACCTGACAGTGTGCTCATTTTTTTGGTTATGTGTTCTTCCAATCCAAATATCGATATTAACTCATCCTCTTTGTCAATTTGCTTTATTCCCCGAAGATCCTTGATCATGTCAAGAACATCACGAATGGACTGATTATCAGGATATCTGCCTATTTGGGGCATATAGCCTATTTTCTCGCGATATATTGTACTATTTCTATTATTTTCCTCATTAACAAAAATATCGCCTTTATCAATATTTACAAGGCCTAAAATTGATTTAATAAGAGTAGTCTTCCCAGAACTATTTGGTCCGGCTATAATGGTTATCTTACTTTGATCAATCTTGATATTTATATTATTGAGAACAAGATTTTTTCCAAAGCTTTTAAAAAGATTCTTAACTTCAATCATTTTATTGGCCTCATCAAAGGTTTTTTATCGACAAGAGCTTCGGGTGTGATTGACGGAAATACTTTTTCGGCGGCATCTAAAAAATTAATAAATAAGCTCCTCAATAGAATAATGGCAGGTTCATTCTGAGAAGTCAGATATGAAAACAGACTAACTGGATGATAGGGCACATCGCCATAGTTATCATTGTTTAAATCATACCCATCATATTCACTCCAGTAATTTTCATGGAATTTATTATAGCTCTGCTTACTATTAGTAGCTACGTCAAATGTATTTGAAATAAAGTTGTTTCTACTGAAGTTATCATCTATGCAATTTGCCATTATTTTAACAGCCCACCCATTCCTAATAAAATTATTTCTTTTAATGTCGAGTCGGTTCGATCCCTCGGCCAAAATTCCAATAGTATTATTCTTAAACTCATTGTCATAGATGAAACTATCTCTTATGTCTTTAAGAAGTAATCCATAAGCTGAAGCACCCCAGTTATCAATAAACCTGTTATTTTGCATCTTTATGTTTTTGGTGTACATGACGGCTACACCAGCTCCATTATCAATAAAATCATTATTAATATAATCGCAGTTATCCGAAAACATAAAATGGAGACCATATCTTTTATTTTTTGAACTATAATTATATTGAATACTTGAATTGCTTACGAATTCAAAGTAAATTCCATCTCTGTTATTTACCACTCTATTCTTTTGAATTACAATCGTTGAGCATTGCCATAGATGGATCCCATTGCCGGATTGAGATTCGACATTTCCATTACCTTTGACTTCATTACCGAGAATATAACAATTTTTAGATTTTGCCAGATAGATACCAAAAAATGTATTAAATAGACGGTTATTCTCGATCTTACAGTAATTAGAATTCGTCACTTTTATTCCTGCATTATCATTAACAGCTGAAACACCAACATTCTTTATGATAAAACCAGAAATTATAACATTAGAAGAGGTTACCGTCAAGATGTTTGAATTGCTGTATGTGCCATCAATCACAGGATAATCAGTGCCGATAAGAGTAAGAGGTTTATTAATGTTCAGGTTGGATTCCTTATAATACCCCTTTACAACGAATACTGAATCGTAAGAATTTGAATTACTAATAGCTTGAGAAATGGTCTTTATTTCTCCTGATGGATTTACAAAAATAACTCTCGGAAACACAGGTGAAATTTGTAACGCAATGTATAAGAGCAACAAGAAAACTTTATATATTCTTATAATTCCCATTCTTTTTTAACAAGCTCCATTAGATCAGAAAAGTTAATTACTTTATCAGAATCTGATTTAATAAATTGACTAAGTGAATCCCGATTCATAAATGATCCAATATTCAACCCCATTGGAGAGTGCAGTGATTCACTTCTCAAGTATAATGCTTTTTTAGCATCAATCAGATCACCCTGACTTAGATAATCCACAGTCCAGAGAGACTTGTAGCTGCCAGCAATATTTTTATCAGTCTGGGATAATTTACTAATTAAACATTCAATTGAATCAAAAAGATATATCTTACCTTTATCAGTTACAATTTCAGCACCGTATTTCGAATCTGAAATTTTCATTGAGCAATTAGAACACAAATCTACTCCAAATTGAATTTTTTTATTCTTAGCAGTACACGATAAAATCAATAATGATAATATAAAAAAAAACATATATTTCATATCTTATCCTTTCTTTTTTTTCTTTTATCTACCCCTATCCCAATAAATGCAATAACTATTGACAAGAATGCAGCTATTCCTCCTTTTGAAGGATATGAATGAGCTGTAAAGTTTAATAATTGCTTAGTACCAAGCACTGGGGGCTGATAAAACATACCGGGAATTTTAATAATTGCTTTTGGATCAAGATTGTGACCATAATCATATCCCCACAAATAAAAATCATATAATCCAATAAATGAGATAATCATGAAAATAATTATCCACACCCAGATTAGCTTCTTCTTATTTATAAGTAAAATAATAACTCCAAACAACATCATGAATCCAATCACAAAAGGCATTATTTTAAGCTCATTAATTGATTCTGGTTTGATTACTTTCATACCGATATAATGATTCAGATTATTAATGCTGTTTAAATCGTGAGTCTTATGACCGGTCATTGACGATATATTGATGTAAAGTCCTAAACCCTCTGGATATTGAGGTGCTTCGAGAGATATGCTCCAAATTGGGAAGAAATACATTAAAATCAGGAGGAGTATAGAACAAGAGAACAAAATTTTAGTTTTCGGTTTCATTACTATCTACCAGAAAATTATAAATCATTTTTTGAATGAAAGTCTCGGAAATAATCTCAAATATACATGAGATTATTTCCGGCTTTCAAAGTTTAGTCATTTTTAAATAGGACTAGTTATTCCAGGATAACTTGGTTTTAGAATTTGCTGGAGATACTCTGACATAACCCTGCATTTCCTGATGAAGTGCAGAACAGAAATCAGAACAATAGAATGGAAATATTCCAACTTCTTTTGGCATCCATTTAATTGTATTGGTTTCCCCAGGCATGATCAATAATTCACTATTTGTATTTCCCATCACAGCGAATCCGTGAGGAACATCCCAATCCTGTTCCAGATTGGTTACATGGAAATATACTTCGTCGCCTACTTTGACTCCTTCAATATTATCAGGCTTGAAATGAGACCTAATCGAAGTCATGTAAACATGGACAACATTACCTTCTCTAACAACTTTAGCATCTGCTTCTTTGATGGTTCTATATGGATTTTTATTCTCTTCCATCTTGTAGAATTGCAATTGTTGTTCTTTAATCAAACTAGCAGGTATTGCTAATGCGTAATGGGGCTCGCCTATTGTAGGAAAGTCGAGCAACAGTTTCATCTTGTCACCAGATATATCGAACAATTGAGCAGATTGACATAGTTCAGGTCCTGTTGGAAGATATCTGTCTTTTGTGATTTTGTTTAAAGCTATGACATATTTACCATAAGGTTTAACTGTGTTTCCACCAGGAATCATTAAATGACCGATTGAATAATATGTTGGTATTCTATCCTTAACCTTAAAGTCTTTTAGGCTCCATTTTACGATCTCAGACGAAACAAACATTGATGTATATGCAAATCCATTAGCATCAAATTCGGTGTGAAGTGGGCCTAATCCAGGTTTCTCAACTTCTCCTGCTATAACTGACTGATAATTTAATACAGGAATACCATCGATAACTTTATCTACTTTATTCGCCCCAATTGCTTTAATCATTTTGTCAAATGAAAAGACTGGAATTACTGTAGCAAGTTTTCCGCCACCAACAATAAATTCACCTGTTGGATCAACATCGCAACCATGTGGTGATTTTGGAGTTGGAATAAAATAAACAAGGCCTGGACATTCTGAAGGAATCAGAACTTTGACTTTATTTCTCTTTTCAGAGACTGCCATGTGAGTGTTTGGATCAATATAGTTATGGACATAGCTTGAAGTAAATTCTTTAAATTTGCCTTGCTTTACATATTCTTCAGCTTTTTTCCAGTTGATAGCTGCTATAAAATCCTTGTCATTTTGGCTTGCATTAACTTCTAACATTGTACTTGCCTGCTCTGTGTTGTACATAGAGAAGAAGCTCCAGCCATGTGATTTACCTTTTCCGGATCTGGATAAGTCATAATTAAATCCGGGCATAAGAATTTGAAAAGCAATATCCATACTACCATTATTGGGATCAACCTTGATAAAGGATAGTGCTCCCTTAAATTTCTCAGCATATTTACTAATTTCAACATCCTCATTTGGGATGGGTACGCTGAATCGTGTTCCTGCTACGACATATTCAGTATTTTCCGTTCCAAAAGGAGATGAATGATTACCTGCACTATTGGGTAATTCAATAATTTCGGTCGTTCTGAATGTTGTAAGATCAATTCTGGCAATACGTGGTGTGTTATTTCCATTGATGAACACCCATTTTCCATCGGGCATTCCAGCCTTCATTGAATATTCAGGATGATGTGCATCGTCCCAAGGAACAAAGCCATGTGATGTATTAAGCATCGCTTTTGTTTCTTCATTAAATCCATAACCTTTTTCAGGATCTACAGAAAATACAGGAATCACACGGAATAATCTACCACTTGGAAGTCCATATACTGAAATCTGACCACTAAATCCACCTGAGAAAAATCCATATAATTCATCATATTCACCTGGTGCAACATATACTTTAGAAGCTGCATCAGAGGCAACTCCATCTTTTTTGGTAGATGGACAGGCTGTAATAAGAATAATCATTGATGTAACAATGACAACTGCTCCAAAAAGCCATAAAACACGTTTCATAATAATCCCATAATAATTATAAATTAATAAATTAGTGTTCGATATCCGATTTACTTACCGCCACCATTAGACACGTCTGTAAGGTGCATTAAGACAGCTTTTGCTTCGATCATATTTAAGTGCTGATTCGGCATTTGAGTCAGAAACTTTGCAAGAAGAGCCTTTGTAGTATCATTATTGGCAATCATTTTATCAGGATGAAGAATTTGGCTTAGAATGTAATCAGTTGAACGTCTTTTGACCACAGTACCTAATGGAGGCCCAACAAGCTTTATGTCATATTTATGGCATGAAGCACATTTCTCTGAAAAAATCTTTTTTCCCATATTGGCTTGTGCTTGATTAAAAGCTCCAATTTCAGCTCCTTTAATTACAGTAAATTCAGTATCTCCACCACCAGAGCAGGATGCAATTAAAGTGATTGATAATAATGTAAAAGCTGAAAGTAATAACTTTGTGTTTTTACATTTAAAGGCATTTTTCTTAAACATAAATTCTCCATTTATATATTTTAATTCAGATATTTTAGTCTGCTTATAAATCATAGATACAAAAATAATAAAATAAATGTTATATACAAATTTATTTCGCAATTTTTTGTCCGGTTTTGAAATATATTTTATTGCTTCAGCTTTTCAATCGGATTTTTCAATTTCAAGGTCGTTCCAATGGAGCATTGGGGAGTGAAATTTTAATTTTCAATTTTCATAATGGAAGCTGAAATTACAATATTTAGAGATAAAATTTATCTTTTATTGAAATGATCTTAATCCGAAAATTATTTTATTGTTAATTTAGATTTTTGTTAGTGTACAATTATTATAAATCGATTTATGAAAAAAGAAAATGACATGAATTATTTCATCCGCTCATTAGAAGAACGTGCTAAAGAATTGCACTGTCTTTATAAAGTTGATGAAGTATTGAATACAAATAAAGAAAACCCTGATGCAATTTTTGAAAAATTAGTCAAAGTTATTCCAACCGGATTTCAGTATATATCGTACTGCGAATCAAGAATAGTTATCGAAGATAAGGTATATTCCCATGAAGGTTTTAAGGAAACACCATGGGTAATTTCTGCAGACTTAAAGATTCATGACCTTGTTGCCGGCAGAATAGATGTTTATTATTTAATAGAATTGCCAAAATCTGACGAAGGTTCATTCACTGTTGACGAAAGAAAGCTGATCAATACTATAGCTGATCGTATTAGTCATTATCTTTTATATAATAAACTAAATGACATTTATAGTGAGCTCAACAGCCAAAGGGAAAATGAAGATAATAATAAGAAACCTGAATGGAATGTAATTCTGAATCTTATTAAACATACCGATCAAAACTTGTTCTCAATTATCTCCCGAAAAATGATAGTACTTCTATTCTGCAGAGGTATTCAGGAAGCTGCGGAAATCTTTGCAAAGATTGGAAATTTGGATTCCGATGAAATCAAGACTGAAATTAATAAACCATCAAAGAAACAAATACTTGAACAATCATTCAATTTGAGTAATGAGACATTTGAAATAGCAAAAAAATATTTATCTGAGCAGGATATTCTAAATAATATTCAAAAGTGGATAAATGAAGAAAAGTCCAGTTTCCTTGTTAGGACTCTAGCGAATCCACATACTCCAATAAACGAAATTTATGACGCTATAAGAAGGTACTTAATAGTAAATCCACTGTCGAACAGTGATGATTCACCATTGAATAAGGGAATAAGAGTATCACTGATAAGACGTTTTCTATCAGATCAGCTGGAATATATTAATATTGCAAAAGATCTTTGCACATTACAAGATTTTGATGACCTTTTAAAAAATTTGATTTTTCCACCTGATGGTCATGGTAAATTAGGTGGTAAAACCGCGGGACTATTTCTAGCTAAGAAAATCATTGAAAGTTCCGAAGAAAATAAAGAATTATTTAATAATATTAAGATGCCGAAAACATGGTACATAACTTCTGATGCTATTATGCATTTTATGTATTATAATAATCTTGAAGATGTTATTGAACAGAAATACAAGGATATTAATGATATAAGGCATGAGTACAGTTATGTTATTCAAGCCTTTAAAAATGCATCATTTCCGGCTGAATTAATAAACGGATTATCAAGAGCTCTGGATGATTTTGGAGATAGTCCAATTATTGTCAGAAGTTCCAGTTTACTCGAAGATAGGTTGGGTGCTATTTTTGCTGGTAAATATAAAAGCTTGTTCCTCGCAAATCAAGGAACAAAGCAGGAGCGGCTCGAGTCGTTATGTGATGCTATTGCAGAAGTCTATGCTTCAGTTTTTGGACCTGATCCCATAGGTTACAGGATTGAAAGAGGACTGCTAGACTTTAACGAGGAAATGGGAATAATGATACAGGAAGTAGTGGGTACTCATGCAGGTAACTACTTTTTCCCGGCTTATGCAGGTGTTGCTTTTAGTTTTAATGAATTCAGATGGTCCCCGAGAATTGAACGAGAGGATGGGCTCATCCGATTAGTCCCAGGGCTTGGTACAAGAGCAGTTGATCGCATTGGTGATGATTATCCAATTTTAATATCACCAGGTAAACCAGCACTTAGACTAAATCTATCTTTTGAACAAATTGTCGGATATGCTCCAAAGTATATTGACTTAATTAATATCAGAACAAATTCATTTGAATCTTTGAAAATTGATGATCTTCTTAAGGAAATTGGAGATAAGTTTCCAGCAATTAATAAGATTTTCTCAATTAGAGAGCAACATCATCTAAAAGCTCCTATTGGTCTTGGTATTGACACAAAAAGGGATGATGTTATTGTTACATTTGATAATTTAATAAATGATGGGAAAATGTTAAAGCAAATTTCAAAGATGCTTAACATTATTCGTGATAGCATGAAAGCACCTATTGATCTTGAATTTGCATCTGACGGAGACAATTTGTTTATCTTACAGTGCAGACCTCAGAGTTCAAACAGTATATCAAGTCCAGATGTAATCCCAAAGAATATTAGTAAAGAAAACATTTTGTTTACTGCAAACAAATTTGTATCAAATGGAAAAGTACCAGATATCCAGTATATTGTCTATGTTGATCCGTTAGAATATTCAAATGTTCAATCGTTAGAAGATCTTAAATCAATAGGCAGAGTAATTGGAAGATTAAATCAAATACTACCAAAGAAAAGTTTCATACTAATGGGACCTGGCAGATGGGGCAGCCGTGGAGACATACGTCTAGGTGTTTCGGTAACATATACTGATATTTTCAATACATCTATGCTTATTGAGATAGCCAGAGCAAAAGGCAATTATGTACCCGATCTTTCATTTGGCACTCATTTCTTTCAAGATTTAGTAGAAGCAAATATTAAATACCTACCACTTTATCCTGATGAATCCGGTATATTATTCAATGATGATTTCTTTATAAATTCGGCAAATAAATTAGAACAATTTTTCCCTGAATTTGCTTATTTGTCAAAAGTAATAAAATTGATAAATGTTCCTGAAATTGCAGACGGCAAAAAAGCTAGAATGCTAATGAATGCAGATGAAAGTAGTGCCTTGTGTTATTTGACAAATACAACCCACAAGATAGCTTTAAATTCTACAAACTCAGAAGTTGAAGCCAGATCTACTGAGCCTTGGGAAATACGATGGGAATATGCTGAGCACATTGCTTCTAATCTTAATTCACAGAAGTTTGGCGTGATTAATATGTATTTATTTGGTACTGTTTATAACAAAAGTGCAGGTTCGAAATCAGATATTGATTTGCTGGTTCATTATGATGGTAATGAATTCAATAAAGAGAAATTGATGATTTGGTTTGAAGGCTGGGAACATTCATTGAAGCAGCAGATATTTGCTAATACAGGTTATATTGTTGAAAAGCTCTTAGATATTACTTATATCAGTGATAACGATCAAGTTAAGAATGAATATTTCCACTCATTAATATCAAATAATAATACCAAATGTTATAAGTTAAAATTGAACAGAGGATAAAACATTACTATAAAATTATTATTACAAATATTGATTTTCATTGTCGTGACTATTAACAATGTTGGATTATTTTGTCAATTACCTTATGAGAAAAGTGATTTTTCATTTGGAGTATCAACAAATCTTATTCTAGTATCTCATCAAGTCGATTTTAATCAATTACCAGGTGTAGAGAGTTGTTGCCCGCATTACTCAAGTGGCAATGGAAGTGGTTTATCATTAGGTTTGAATGCCGACAGAAAAATCGACGCATTTAGTTATATTAATCTGAACATATCTTATATAAAGCTATATGCAGATTTGTCATCACCTGAATTTAAATGGATAGAGCTAAATAATCAACCAGCATTAGCAGAAATTAATCATACATTAACTACTACATTTAATTATATCTCGTTAGAACCGAGTTATAAATATAGTACACCTATTGGATTAATAGTTGCGGCAGGTTTAAATTTCAATATACCAATATCAGCGAGCTATAACCAGTCAGAAGTATTAGTAAAACCTGAAAATGAGGGTACTTTTGAAAATGGTAAGAGAATTAGATATGAGATATCAGGTAAAATTGAAAAGATATCCATATTAATGGCTTTTTTAAATATATATGCAGAATATAATTTACAATTAGATAATTATAATATGTATTCTTTAGCTCCCAAATTATCCTATTCATACGGATTAAACTCTTTATTCCTTGATAGAACCTGGAAAATGTCCTATTTTGCTTTAGGAATTCAATTAAAGTATAATCCATTTAAAGATATTTCATCACCTTTAGAACCTAAATAACATCAAAGAGTTTGTAACATCTTCTTAGCTTTGGGAACATATATACTTTTAGGATAATTATCAATGAGTGATTGGCAAGCTAGTTTTGCATTATCAGTTTTGCCAATCTTTGTATAACACTCAGCTAATAGCATCTGCGCATTATCCTTTTTGAAATTTGCAGTCGATCTTAAAACTCTTTGAAAGGATTGAGCAGCTTTATCATACTGGTTTTGAGAGAAGTACGACTCCCCTATCCAATAATTACATGATGTAATAACCTGATTGCTTTTTGACCCTAAAGCTATTCGATTGAATTCAACTATAGCCGATTCATATTTCTTCTGTTTCATTAGAGATAAGGCAAGTTCAATATCACCTTTTTGATCGATTTTTTTTAAATTTGGTTCAGCTTGTTCATTAGCTTTGATAACATTATTTTTCGGAAGCTTAACTTTTTCTTTTGAATCACTATTCTCAATTTTAATACTTTGGGGTATTAATTTTTTTTTCTTTTCGATATTAGGAGTTGGATTTTCTTTTTTCTTCATTACTTTTGAGTCAGTTGCTTCGTCAGACAAAATTGTTAATGACTTCTTTGTATCTGCCTTTTTAATAGCTTCTTGGGGAATATTGTCTTGATTATAATCTCCAGCTATTGCTGTTTGAAGATTTTTATTGGGATTAATATTTTCCTTTATCTCTGTAAGTGTAGTTTTAATATCAGAAATATCTGT
This sequence comes from uncultured Ignavibacteria bacterium, assembly GCA_903862655.1. Taxonomy (GTDB): domain Bacteria; phylum Bacteroidota; class Ignavibacteria; order Kapaibacteriales; family UBA2268; genus CAIOZA01. Next base: position 85,292 of record CAIOZA010000027.1, on the reverse strand, counting down.
TTCGATATTAGTAATTTTATTTTTAATTACTGATTGCTCCTCAGTATATATCTTCATTTGTTCTCGTAAGGAAGGAATTTTGATTTTTGGAGAACTACCGCTTTTAATATCATTGCTAGCAAGATCATTTTCACTTGTATAGTTTAACTTTTCAAAAGTTGCTGGAATTACTGTTTCTTTTTCTTCATCGAGGTAGTAATGTTTTTTTGTTTCGTCGGTTTTTTCTTTGATTTTTCTATATTGAGATCTAACAGAATTAGGTGATCCACATGAAGTAATCAGTAATGAAAGCACAAAAACTGTTACTATTAACCAACTGTATCCTATTATACAATTACTTCTTGTAAAAATTATTCTAGAATTTTTCATAAGTTCTTCTTTTTTATAATATTTAACATATTGTTTATTTTAGTTTATACTAACACTTATTCAATGAATATGCCAGATTTAGGAGTTATCATTAAAAGAACTCAAAAGAAATGTTTAATTTTGTAATGAGTTAATATTTTCTGTGAAATTTTGATAATATTATTTTGGTAAAATGAAGATCTTAGTAATAAATTGGCAGGATATAAAAAATCCATTTGGTGGTGGAGCTGAAGTACATTTACATGAAATCTTTAAAAGAATAGTTATAATGGGTCATGAAGTAACACTTCTTTGTTGTTGCATAGATGGTGAACCATTTGAAGAGTTAATTGATGGAATTAGAGTGATCCGAAGAGGTAACAGATCCCTGTTCAATTTTATTGTAAAGAAAAATTATATTAAACTTATAGAACAAAATAATTTTGATATAATTATTGATGATATAAATAAAATTCCATTTTATACTCCACTTTTTGTGAAAAAACCATTATTGGCAATTAGTCATCATTTTTTTGGAACTAGTATTTTTAGGGAAGTTGATGTAGTCAGCGGCATTTATGTTTATTTAGCAGAATTTCTTGTAAATTTAATATATAAAAAAATTCAGTTTGCAGTTGTATCACAAAGCACACTTGATGAATTCATAGAAAGAGGCTTTAGTAGAAATAATTTCACAATAATCGAAAATGCAATTCATCAAACAGAATATCCAATGAAGGTTTCAAATAAAAATGAAAGTCCAGTTATTACATATTTTGGCAGATTGAAGAAGTATAAGAGTGTTCAACATTTGCTATACTCTTTTAAAGAATTAACCTTAGAGTATCCTGAAGCAAAGCTCTATATTATGGGTAGAGGGAATTATGAAACTGAACTTAAAAATCTCGCAAAGCATTTATCTATTGATAATTCTACAACTTTCTTTGGGTTCGTATCTGAAAAACAAAAAATTGAATTATTATCAGAATCATGGGTAGTAGTAAATACTTCCATTAAAGAAGGTTGGGGTATAACTAATATTGAGGCAAATGCATGTGGCACTGCTGTTGTATCGGCAAATGTGCCCGGGTTAAGGGATTCAGTTAATGATGGTCAATCCGGTCTATTATATGAATTTGGTAAAATAAATGATCTAACCTCCAAAATCAAACAAATTATCTGTACTGAAAAATCATTAAATCAATTCTCTAATGGAGCTCTTGAATGGGCTACAGGTTTTTCATGGGATACATCTGCACAAAAAATGCTATATCTTTGCGAAAAAGTCATTAAAGAATTTAAGTTAATATAGATGTAAATTTGACAAATAGAACAAAGATAAAGACCAGTTAATGATATATTAATATCTTTTTTACAATGTATTGTTTCTCGGTACTGATCATTATATAAAATACTCCTGATTGAAGGTTAATACTTTTAACGTTAAATACTGATGAAGTCAAGTTCTCTTCGGAAAAAATGGATTCACCAAGTATATTAAAGATTTTAACTGCTGTAATCAAATCATTGAGAGATATTATTTTAAATTCACTGTTTGCTGGGTTTGGAATGATTTTCAATTCTGAGTAACTTTCCTGATCTTCAACACCTAATAAGTTTACATAGACCGCAAGTGACAACTCACTAGTACAAGGCTTTTGGTATGAACTAACCTGATAGTTTCCATTCTTTGAAGGATAAAGGAATTGATCAGTTGAATCAAGTAGTTTAACTCCATCAAGATACCACTGATTACTTAAAAAAGCACTAGAACTCAATTGATTGTTTTGACGAGTGATTTTGGGTTTCTCAGGAACAGGATTTATATTCACATACATTGATGATGAATCTTTAAAATTATCTTTCTGTATTGTTTGAATAAGATTTATTATTCCATTGCCTTTATTACTCCATCGTACAACCACTGATTTTCCAAGAGATGACCCAACAATACTCCCCCCAAAGGCTGACCATTTATTTTCTGCTCCTAGAGGTAGATCACTTGTGTATATCCACTCACTATTTTCACAAACTTCACTATAACCATTAATAATAACATTTGAATTTGTAATCGAATTAGTCAGTAAAGCTGTATCAGAACATCCGAAAGCTCGATCCTGCTGAATTAATTGAAGTTTCCCTTCTGGGCCGAATTCCCATTTTATATCAACCTTAGACTCCGTTGTTGATCCTAATATTTTGCCCCCCTTCAAAACCTCCCATTTATAATTAATCTTATCATCCTGAGTAGTTTCGTAAGAAACAACAGAATTAACTTTTGACATTGTTGGACCATCGATGGAAGCCTTAGGTTTTTCATTGATATCAATATTTATGGAACTGGTATCACGGCAACCCTGAGAATTTTCTTTTATCAACCTTAGGACACCTCTTCCAGAAGTTGATTTCCATTCTATAAATACTCCAGCATTATCGATTGGACCAGAAACTTTACCACCGATAATATTCCAATCGTATATATAGCCTGGTTGAGATTCAGTTGTGTAATAGCTCCATTCTGATGAGCAAACCGTTAATCCTCCATTTATACTAGCAGAAGGCCGTGGTAGTATGTTAATGACGGATCTGGCAGTATCAGAACAACCAGTTATTGAATTTTTCTGAATTAATGCTACTTGCCCAGTCCCCTTTTGAGACCATTCGATAATAACAGCTTTAGTAGTTGATTCACCTATAATTGTCCCATTAATAACAAGCCATTGATCCGTTTCATCAGCCTTAGAATTACTGGCATAAATCTGTGGAGTTTTTTCACAACATATTAAGTCCCCAGTTATTTTTGGTGAAGGCAAATTATTAATTGTTACTAAAATTTCTGTTGTATCTTTACATCCATTCTGATTAACTCCTATTAGTTTTACACTACCATTTGTTGAAGCAGTGCTTCCCCATTTAACAATTACAGTATTAGTGTTATCGGAACCAATTATTGAACCTCTGTTAGCTATCCACTTATAACTTGATAAGTTTGTGTTTGTGACAGAATATACAACTTCCTCCAGCTCACAAACAGAGTTTTTACCCAAAATTTCGAGATGTGGTTTGGGGTAAATTGTTACCTGGAACAAGTTGCTATCCTTGCAACCTGTGATTGTATTCAATTCAATGACTTTCAAAGTATCATAAACAGGCACATCTTCCGGTGCTAAATCACCCCAGTAAATAATTGCTTTATTTGGACTTGTTTGTGACTGATAAACCACTCCTTTTTCTGAAGACCAAGTCCATAGTCTGTTAGAAGCTGTCAATGTTTGATAAGAATAATAACTTCTATCACACACATTTGAATTACCTAATATTGATGGATTGGGTAATTTATTAATTACTATATTTGAGTTGTTTGGTGTACCTATAACAACAGGATCAGATGATACAATTCTTACCTTATATCTAGTTCCCGGTGGGTTAAATTTAGGGATGTAGCAAATAATTGAATCAGAAATTTGTGACGTTAATGATCCAATTGTAGTATGATTTGTAAAACTCCCCAAAGAATCAGAAAGCTGAACTGAAAATACATTAGCGGAATTAAATGTACCAGAAATGGTGTATGAAACTTTTAAGAAAGAGTCAGTGCACAAAATAGTATCATTTGTACTAGAAATAATTGTAGGTTGAAAAGATGCAATTCTTATCCGATAGTCTTCATACTCTCCATACATTCCATTCAAACAATTATAACAACAAGGATTATCAGCCAAATACTGTGAAAAATATGGCCAATAATCGGAATATAATACCCTAATCCTGGTGGATCCTTCCAAAGCATTAGTAGGAATTGTAATAGAACCACTAATCACCATACTTGATGGAACTACTGATCTGAAAACCTTTTCATTGGGTTCATTAAAATTTCCATTTTGATTAAAATCAATCCAAATAGTAACTCCAGAATTATTAGCCCAAAAACCAGATCCATCAACTTGGAAGCTATAAGTTTGTCCCGGATAACATAGATCAGTTCTATAAGTTGCAGAATAATCAGAATAACCTGATGGATCATATGTATTATTGGCGTTTAAGATTCCGTTGAAATTGAAAATTCTAATAAATCCCATCGATGGGTTTTGAAGGCTAACTTGACAATACTGAGGGTATATATTTAAAGATAACACAAGAAAGAATATGAAAAATATTGGTATTTTTTTCATTACGTTACTCCTTTCATGTTAACACTTAATTTATCTGTAATAATAAAAAAATGACGATTTTGTTACAAGCAAAATTCATTAAGTGCAATTATGGATTTTTATAGCTAATTAATTCTATCACCTTCCATCAGATCTGGAATGGTATTTTCATATATTGAATATAATTTTTCAACCGATGTAGATAATAAACCATTAATTGTAAAATTAGAATTTGTTACCTTACCTATTATGCGAATGCTTACAGTATTGTCATTACATATTTCCTCAAGTAAATAGTGTTTATCTGTTGGTAATGAAACGATTACACGCGATTGTGATTCTCCAAATATATATTCATTATTTAGTGATTGTAATTCAATTTCAGCTCCAAATATTTTTGAGGTAAGAGCTTTTTCTGCTAAAGTAATGGCGATTCCTCCCTCACTGCAATCATGAGCTGAACTGAGTAATGATTTATCTATTGCTGTAAGTATTGTTTTATGTAATCTTGATTCTTCGTTTAAATCCAGAATTGGAGATTCACCAGTAATTAAGCCAAAAATTTGTTTCAAATACTCTGATCCACCTATTTCTTCTCTGTCATTTCCAAGTAAACAAATAATATCGCCTTCATTTCTGAATCCAGATCCTACAACTTTTGATATGTCATCAATCAATCCAAGCATACCTATAGTTGGAGTCGGGTAAATGGCATGGTTTCTTGATTCATTATGGAAACTAACATTTCCACCAGTTACTGGAGTATCGAAATGTCGGCAGGCATCACCCATTCCTCTGACAGCTTCTTTGAATTGCCAATAGACCTCTTTATCATAAGGATTGCCAAAGTTTAAACAATTTGTAATTGCAACTGGTTTAGCACCAGTACAGACAACATTTCTTGCAGCTTCAGCTACAGCTATCTTAGCACCTTCATAAGGGTTAAGATATACATATTTACTATTACAATCAGTTGTTACAGCTATTCCTTTTCCAGGTAACTCTTTCAATCTCATAACAGCTGCATCACCCTTGATGGTGACCGTGTTAGTTCTAACCTGTGAATCATATTGTTCAAAAATCCAACGCTTAGAAGCAATGGTTGGTGAGGATAAAATTTTCCAAAAGATCTCTTCACTTGACAAATCGGTTGATAAAGTTGAAAGATCAAATGTACTTGTTTCTTTGAGATACTCTGGTATTATAGAATCTCTATCATTTTGAGGAGCACCTCCACCGAGAACAAGATGATCTGAAATCAATTCACATACTTGTTTGCCATTTCTATAAATCTTAAGCAAGCCATCGTCAGTAATATTTCCAATTTGAGTGATAGGAACATCCCATTTTTTACAAATTCTAATGGCTTCATCCTCTTTACCTTGAGCAATGATGAAAAGCATTCTTTCCTGTGATTCAGAAAGCATAATTTCATACGCTGACATATCAGATTCTCTTAGTGGGACTTTGTCAAGGTCGACTGACATTCCTGATTCACCCTTAGCACTCATTTCAGAGGTAGAACAACAAATTCCTGCTGCTCCCATATCTTGTACTCCAACAACAACATCTGCTTTAATCAGCTCAAGAGTGGCTTCAAGTAATAATTTTTCTGCAAAAGGATCCCCAACTTGTACAGTAGGTCTCATATCCTCTGTCTTCTCGTCAAATTCTCTAGAAGCAAGTAATGATGCTCCATGTATACCGTCTCTACCCGTACTGCTTCCTACAATAAATACTGGGTTACCTAGACCTGTGGCGGAAGCTGTAGCTGTTGCTCCAACTTTAACTATTCCAACTGCCATGGCATTAATCAAAGGATTATCATGGTAGCAGTCATCAAAATAAATCTCACCGGCAACTGTTGGCACTCCAAAACAGTTACCATAATGACTAATACCGGCAACTACTCCTCTCAATAAAAACTTTATTCTATCTGAATCCAAATTACCAAATCTTAATGAATTTAATGCGGCGATAGGCCTTGCACCCATAGAAAAGATATCTCTTAAAATTCCGCCAACACCAGTGGCCGCACCCTGAAAAGGCTCGATAGCAGAAGGATGATTGTGACTTTCAATTTTAAAGCAAATTGCATAACCATCACCGATATCCACCAGTCCAGCATTCTCTTCACCTGCTCCAACCAACAATCTTGGACCAGAGCGAGGTAATGTTTTTAAAAGTTTAATTGAATTTTTATATGAGCAATGTTCACTCCACATAACACCATAAATTCCAATCTCTGTATAGGTAGGTGTACGACCAAGAAAATCAGTTATCAATTTATATTCATTTTCAGTAAGTCCACATTCAATTGCAGTTTCCAGAGAAACTTCAACTTCAGAATAAAGGTGTTCAGCTAATTTCATGTTTTTAAATCATTTTATTAATAAAGAAACAAAATTAAGATATTTTTAGGAATAATTTTAACCCAAAATAGGGACAATTCAAAAGAAATTAAAAAAAAGCCGGATAAATCCGGCTTTCATAATTAATTTAATTTATTTTTTTTCCAACTTTACTTTCTTAGCATGCTTTTTAACTTTTTTTCCATGTTTCTTAGCTTCTTTCTTATGTTTCTTGGCTTCTTTTTTCTCTATCTTCGATTCCTTTTTTACTTCCTTTATTTCTTTCTTGACTTGTTCTGTTTTTGGCTTGTCCATTTTCTTTTTCTCTACAGGTGGTGGCTGAGAAAATGCGAAAGAACCAATGAAAGCTAACGCGACGATTGCTGCAATAATTCTGAGTTTCATGATGAAATCTCCTTATATAAAGTAAATGAATTTTAATTTAATTACAATTCAAAATTAAAATATTGATATGAAAACATTGTGAAAACTAAAATATCTTCAATTATTTCTTTAATCAATATTTTGTAAATTGCTTTTTTATAAATTGAAAATGAAAAAACAATGTTCGCAAATAGAATTCAATCAATGGGAACTTCAATATTTACCCTGATGAGTAAGCTAGCAATTAAACATAATGCTATAAATCTTGGTCAGGGATTTCCAGACTTTGATGGTCCTTCATGGATTTTCAATGAAGCCTTTAAGGCTATGACTGAAGGTAAGAACCAATATGCACCTATGCCGGGAATATTGACTTTGAGAAAAAGAATAGCTAGTAATTATAAAAATTACTATGATATGGATATCGATTCTGAAAATGGAGTCTGTATTACAGCCGGTGCAACAGAAGCATTGTTTGTAACTATTAGTGCCTATATAAATCCTGGTGATGAAGTGATTTTATTTGAACCAGCTTATGATGCCTATCCAGCAGATGTTTTGCTAGCAGGCGGAATACCAAAATATGTTACATTGAGAAAACCAGATTTCGGATTTGATTTTAACGATCTCGATAATGCCTTAACATCTAAAACTAAAGCTATAATTATTAATAATCCTCATAACCCTACAGGAAAAGTATACACAAGAGGTGAATTAGAGGAAATTTCAAAATTTGCTATCAAAAATAATTTGATAGTAATTAGTGATGAAGTTTATGAATTTCTGACTTATGATGATGCTATTCACATCCCAATTGCTTCGCTACCGGGAATGTATGATATAACAATTACTATATCATCGACAGGGAAAACTTTTAGTCTAACAGGTTGGAAAATTGGATATGCTGTTGGGAAGCCTGAACTAATTGATGCAATAAAAAAGATTCACCAATGGACGACATTCGCTGTTAATACTCCAGGCCAACATGCAATGGCATACGCTATCACAAAGCTGGATGAATATTTACCAGATTTTAAAAAAATGTACCTTGGCAAGAGAAATTTAATGCTTAAACTACTTGAGGATAGTACATTTGTGGCACATACGCCATTAGGAAGCTATTTTATCATGGTTGACATACCTAAAGCCATTAAAGATGAAGATTTAGCCATGAGGCTTGTGAAGGACTACCAAGTGGCAACTGTTCCAACTCAAGGTTTTTATGGTAAATCCAGAGAAGGAGAAACAATGTTAAGATTATGTTTTGCAAAGACTGATGAAACAATTATACAAGGTATTGAAAACTTAAAGAAGTATGTTTGATTTGAAAGATATTCCGAGAAAAAGTAATGATTTTTATATGAATGAAGCTTTGAAGGAAGCTAAAAAGGCCCTAATTTTTCATGATGTACCGATTGGTTCTGTAATTGTATTCGATGGTAGAATAATTAGCAGGGCTTACAATCAAGTAGAAAAGCAAAATGATCCAACAGCTCATGCGGAACTATTGGCCATAAAAAAAGCGATTAAGAGAATCGGTTACAAACATCTTTTGAACTGTCAATTATATGTAACACTTGAGCCTTGTTCAATGTGTGCCGGGGCAATAGTATTGTCCAGAATTGAAAAAGTTATTGTAGGCACCATGGATCCCAAATCAGGAGCTTGTGGATCGATAGTCAATATTATTCAAAATAGTTCTCTTAATCACAGATGTGACTTAGAGTTTGATGTTCTTCAAAACGAATGTTCAATGATAATTAAAGATTTCTTCAAAAATCTTAGAAATGGTACAATTGAAAAATAATATTATTGAAAATGCATTATATCTTGTTCCTACACCAATTGGGAATCTTGAAGACATTACTTTAAGAGCTATCAATGTACTTAAAAGTGTAGACATTATTGCATGTGAAGACACAAGGCATAGTGGCATGCTACTAAAGCACTTAGATATTATTGGTAAAAAACTGGAAAGCTATCATAACAATAATGAACGTGAAAAGGCAGAACAATTAATCAAAAACTTGCTATCAGGATTATCAGTAGCTATTATTACCGATGCTGGTTCACCTGGAATTTCAGATCCGTCATACCGATTAGTAAATTTAGCGATTAAGTCTGAGATTAAAGTAATAGCATTACCGGGATCAACGGCATTTGTACCAGCATTAGTCGCAAGTGGTATGGCAGTAGACTGCTTCAAATTCCTTGGATTTCCACCTCAAAAAAAGGGCAGACAAACTTTTATAAAAAATGCTTTGAATGAAGTATCAACAACAATTATGTATGAATCACCTTATAGGGTAATTAAACTAGTAAGTGAAATTATTAGTCATGGTTATTCCGAACGACTGATTTGCATAGCAAGAGAAATATCGAAAATCCATGAAGAGTACATTCGGGGCACCTGTTCAGAAGTTTTACAGATTATGATTGATCATAAGAATTTAAAAGGTGAGTTCGTCGTCGTTATTGAAGGTAACAAGGAATAATTTTAATATATCTTTATCAAATTTCATAATATGAGAGTAAGAATCAATCTGATATTTGTTTTTCTTTTTTCTATCTTTATAAATCTGCACTCACAGGTAGATAACAACTCAAAAAGGTTTATTGTTAAATTTAAACTAAATGAAAGCCAATTGCCAAAGGAATTACAGAAATTTATTTTCAGACCTGCTATGAGTATTAATGTACAACCTAACATTAAAAATACGAATAATGTACAACTCTCAGAATCAAACAAAAACAGAATTTCAAATCTAAATTCATATTATATTCTTTCAGCTAAAGCTTCACTGAATATTGATTCCGTTTTGAATGACAAATCTTTTAACAAATATATTGAATATTTTGAACCAATAAGAACATATAGAATTAACCAGGATAGGACAAAGCCGAATGATCCTCTTTTTAATTTACAATGGGGGTTATCCAATATTCATGCTCAAAAGGCATGGGAAAAAGCAACCGGAAAAGGTATTGTTGTCGGTGTGATCGATACCGGAATTGAATGGAATCATCCCGATTTAATAAATAGTTTATGGATTAATATTAAAGAAGACATTAATAAGAACGGAAGATTTGATCCTTGGCCCAGTACAGAACTTAGAGATGGAGTATCCGGTGATTTAAATAACATAGATGATGATGGAGATGGATATGTAGATGATGTGATTGGGTATGATTTTGTTAATCAGTCAATTGAAAATCTTGGCGACTGGCAGGGAACGGATCCGATACCTTATGATGAAAATGGTCATGGTACTCTTGTTTCCGGAGTGATAGCTGCAGCTTCAAATAATAACATTGGAATAACTGGTTTAGCTTTCGATGCAAAAATAATGGTTCTAAGAGCATTCGACATTAATGGTAATTCCCAGACAGATAACATAGCAAATGCAGTTGTATATGCTGTAATGAATGGGGCAAAAGTAATCAATTGTAGCTTTGGAGAGATTTATTCTTCTCAGCTACTCAAGGATGTTTTTGATCTTGCTATATCGATGGGTGTTACAGTTGTTGCTTCTGCAGGAAATGAAGGAAGTAATTCTCCCCACTATCCTTCAGATTATGATGGCGTTATATCAGTAGGGTATTCAAACTCTTTAGACAAAAGAGATAATTTTAGCAATTATGGTCAAAGGTTGACGTTGCTAGCACCAGGGGTGAAAATCAAGTCAACTTCATTTGACGGACTTTATAAAGATGCAAGTGGTAGCTCTTTAGCCGCTCCTTTTGTATCAGCTACGGCAGCATTATTGCTCGAGCAAAATAAGAATTTAAAGCCTTTGGATATAAGTGGCATTATTCTGTCAACAGCAACAAAAATTGACAAGGATGGTTGGAATATTTATTCAGGCAGTGGTATTTTAAATGCTGGTGATGCATTGAGTTCTGTTGCTCCATCTAATATCACAATTAGATATCCCGAAAATAATCAAGAAATCTTTAAACCTGATATTGGTCAAAGTGGAATTCCGATTATTGCTTCTGTAACAACTCCCCTATTTGATAATTACCTGTTATTGTTAGGTTTAGGGAATAATCCTGAAAAATGGGATACGATATTTCATTATTCCAACCAATCGCTAAAAGACACAATCGCTTTCATGTCGACATCAAATTTAATTGACACAAGTTATATAATCAGATTAATTGTCAATTTGAAAAACAAAACCAAATTAGAAAACAGGTCTTCATTTACTATTAGTTCAAATACATCAAAAATTAAAATATCTACAGCCAAAATAATACCTGCATATAAGGATGGAAGAAGAGTACTATTAGCCGGTATTACTACTAACAGGAGTTCAATTGTTAGTATATTACAACTTTCCGATTCAACTAATCAATATTCCAGTTATTCTGATCAAGAACAAATATCAAAGTATCATACTATACCAATCGAGTACAATTTAATTCCAGGTGTTAAATATACCTTTAAAGTATATGCACAATCTTCATCAAAAAGAATTCTTAAAGATTCGACTACATTGTTTTATAAAATGCCAGACGACAAATTTCCCATAGACAAAATTATCCAGAAAAAATATTCTACTCCTTTGTCGTATTTATTTAATAAAACAGCTGACTTTTATGGAGATGGCTCAGAGAATTATGTGGCTAATGATATTACAAACGGATTATGGCAATCAACTAAAGTATTTCAGTACAAACAAGATAGTTTAATTGCTAAAGATTCAACATCTACAGTTTCTTTGCCAGTTGGAATTGGTGATTCAAATGGAGATGGTTTGAATGAGATATTAACAAGAAGTCTTGGTTCAACAATTGTATATCAGCCAAAATCTAAAAGTTCATCCCCCTTTTCAAGTATTATTTTTGCAGATTCAACATCGGGAAATCTATTTGCAGGAGAGTTTTTTGATTTTACGAAGGATGGAAAACCAGAAATCATTGCATATTCAGATACTGCTTTTCACCTCATTACTTTTGCAAATGGCAAATACGTAGAAGTAGCAAGAGCACAACTTGACAGTCCCAATTCATATTTTGGAACTGCCCCCGGCGTAGTATGCGGAGATTTTGACAATGATGGATATGACGAATTATGTTTTGGAAATGAGAAGGGTAATGTTTTTATTTTTGAATTTAGAGATAATAAATTCAATCTTGAGTGGAGCTACATGCAGAACAATTCATCTAGTCCTCAATACATGGTAAAAGCTGATATTGATATTGACGGCATTCCTGAAATAATCATTGGCAATTTTGGAACAAATATTTTATTTGATTCAAATGTTCCTGTTGACCCAATCTGGACTTATAAAGTTCTTAAAAGCTTTGAACCTAATAATTACTCTTTTATTTGGGCTGATAATTTTTATGGTGTAAGACAGGGTTCTACTACAGCTGGTGTATTTTATAGGAATGGATTAGCAGTAGGAAATATTGATAATCAACAAGGTGATGAATTGATTATTGCTCCATTTCCAAATTTTTATATCTTTAAATGGGATGTTATAAATAGAAAATTTATCCCATTCTGGTGGTATCCATCGAGTTTTACTAATTCTGCAATAATTCATGATTTTGACAAAAATGGCATAAATGAATTTGGATTTTCGACTGGTCAATCTACTGACTTTTTTGAATACATTCAAGATGCTAGTAAACCAAGAATACCGGTTGAATTCCACGGATGGTCTATTGATGATTCTACTGTTTCTCTTCAATGGAAGAGTCAGGAGAAGGGTTTAAAGTACAATATTCTGACTGGTATTGAAAGTTCCGGCAAGATATTACTTTTCAGAAATGATACCATATCTGAAAGTACAATTAATATTAGTCCATTAAAATTAAATAATTATTATTATTTTGGAATAAGCTCAAGTAAAAATCATATTGCTTCAAATGATACATTCTTTATTAAAATTTATCATCATTCAACAATAAAACCATTAAAATGTGAGATACTAAATAGGAATAATATTTTGATTAAGTTTAGTGGTAAACTAGCTGATGCATATCCTGATATAAGTAAGTTTAGACTTAATACTCCAGAATTGGTGGTTCCAGAAGCTGTTAATAGAAAGAGTGACTCAGAGTATTTATGCTTCTTTAGTGAATTAAAACCGGGCAATGTTGTTTTAGAAATTGATACATTCCGAGATTATTATAATGCACCTACTAAACCCGATTCATTCAATTTGATTATTCCGCAACTTCCTATTTCAGAACCAGCACTTTATCTGAAAAGTTTGAGAGTAGTTTCAAATCTTGAGTTAGAACTTAAGTTTTCTGAACCTACTAAAAAATCAGAATCTATTGATTTGAGAAATTATCATTTATTACCTATGGGTTCAATTGATTTAATAAATGAGACCAATGATCCTTCAATATATCAAATTATCTTGACACCTAATTCAGGGATTGGGGCATTAGGCAGAACCTATACATTAACTGTAAGTTATGTACATTCTTTGTCTGACACAATAATTACATCTGGAGCAGGAAATACTCTTTCCTTTGTTTTCTTTAAAGATGATTTTGAGAATGTTTTTGTATATCCGAATCCAGCAAAAATGTCGGAATCTAATGGTCTATATTTTGCTAATTTATCTCTGAATTCAACTATCATTATTTTAACACTTGATGGAAAAGAAATCCAACAATTAGCTGAAAATGATGGCAATGGTGGAGTATATTGGGATGGAAGAGATAAAGATGGCAATAGCATACCATCAGGTATTTATTTATTTAAAGTAGAAATGCTATCAACATCTGGGACAAAATTAATTTCAGAACCAAAGAAATTTGCGATTGTACGTTGATTAGTTTGAAATAATTAACACTTCAGGTTCCAACTCTACATTAAATTTTAATTTAACAGATTTCCTAATGTCCATAGAAAGTTGGAAAATTGATTCTCCGGATGCATTTCCATGATTAACCAAAATCAATGCGTGCTTTTCATAGACGCCTGCATCTCCCACTCGAAAACCTTTCCATCCTGTTTGCTCAATCATCCAAGCAGCTGATAGTTTAAAAAGATTATTTGTTTGAGGGAAAACAGGAATATCTGGAAATTTGGATTTGATATCAACAATTACTTTCTTGCTTACAATTGGATTTTTAAAGAAACTTCCCGAATTCCCCAACTGTCGCCAGTCAGGTAATTTTTCATTTCGAATTGAAATGACAGCTTTAAAAATATCAATTGGAGTTGGATTTGTAATGTTAAATTCTTTAAATAGATTTATGATATCTTTGTAATTATAGTTGACGACAGGAGATTTTGATAATGTATATCTAACACTCGAAATAATAAATTTGTCCTTTAGCTCATTTTTAAAAATTGAATCTCTATAACCATAATTGCAATTTATTTTATAAATTCTTTGAAAAATATGCTTTTCAATATTAAAACCATATACGGAATCAATAAATTCATTTTGTTCGACACCGTAAGCTCCAATATTCTGAATTGCAGCACTACCAACTGTTCCTGGAATAAGTGCCAGATTTTCGAGACCGGAATATCCATTATTAATAGAGAGAGAAACAAAATCATGCCATTTCTCACCTGCCCCGGCTTCGATAATTATAAAATCATTGTTGGATTCTATAATGTTATAGCCTTTAATTTCATTGTGAATTACTAATCCGTCGAAATCACCGACAAATAATACATTAGAACCTTCACCAAGAATGATGCTCTTAGAATTTAAAGTAATATCTGATTTATATAGAACTTTAATATCTTTTTCATTTCGAATTGAAACAAAATTCTTAACTTTACAATCGATGCCGAATGTATTGTTGGCTTTAAGTGATATGTTGTTCAAAATATTCATATTTTTTCACTATTATTTCAGAACAATTTCTAAATTAATGAATAAAATAGTCGTTTCAAACAATAACATTTATAATAGATAGTTTAGAGATTAAATTATCGAAGCTCATTTCGAAGTATATCCAAATTAATTTATTTTTTTAATTTTATAGAGCTAATTAAATAAAATGCAAGAATATTCTGTTTCAATGAAGAAAGCAGCTTTGATATCCGCAACTCTGACTTCATTCCTGACTCCATTTATGGCATCATCAATAAATGGAGCATTACCATCAATAGGTCGTGAATTTTCAATGGATGCTATGTCTTTAAGCTGGGTTTCAACGGTTTATCTATTGGCATCGGCAATGTTTCTTGTTCCTTTTGGGAAAATTGGAGATATTTATGGTAGGAAGAAAATTTTTCTAAGTGGATTAATTATTTATACGCTTTCTTCTTTAATATGTTCTTTTTCAGTAAACTCATTCATGCTAATAAGTTTTAGAATCTTCCAGGGCATTGGAAGTTCAATGGTTTTTGGATCTGGGGTAGCCATTATTTCTTCGATTTACCCACCAGGGGAACGCGGAAAGGCTATAGGGCTAACAATTGGGTCGGTTTATCTTGGACTATCAATGGGACCATTTATAGGAGGAATTTTAACCCATAGTTTTGGGTGGCGAAGTATTTTCATCCTTAATTTCCCATTAGGTTTAATTGCGATATTTTATGTTATAACAAACTTGAAAGGTGAATGGGCTGAAGCCAAAGGTGAGAAATTGGATATTTGGGGTACTTTCCTATACTGCATTTCCTTAGTTCTTATAATGTTTGGCTTATCAAAATTACCCGGCAATATCGGATATTTCAGTATGGCTGCTGGTATAACAGTTCTTTTGATCTTCATCTATCTTGAACTGAAAATTTCCAATCCAGTATTAAACATTAAATTATTTAAAGGAAATCCCATTTTTGCATTTTCAAACCTTGCAGCTCTTATTAATTATTCGGCAACTTTTGCTGTCACATTCCTACTAAGTTTCTATTTACAATACATTAAAATGTTAAATCCACAGACAGCCGGTTCTATTCTAATAGCACAACCTATAGTTATGGCAACATTTTCACCTTTAGCCGGTCGATTATCAGATAAAATTGATTCAAGGGTTATTGCATCTATTGGGATGAGTCTAACGGTTTTGGGTCTTATATTATTAGTTTTTCTTAACGAGCAGACATCTTTTCTATATGTTATATTCGCTTTAATAATTTTAGGACTTGGTTTTGCACTTTTTTCGTCACCTAACACTAATGCTGTAATGAGTTCGGTGGAGAGAAAATATCTGGGTGTAGCATCAGCTACAATTGGCACAATGCGTTTGATAGGACAAATGTTGAGTATGGGTATTGCTATGCTTGTGATTTCAATATTTGTGGGAAAGGTTCAAATAGCACCACAAAATCATATTCAGTTGATGACTAGTATTCGTGTAAGCTTTGTAATCTTTGTAGTATTATGTATCATTGGAATTTTTGCTTCATTAGCAAGAGGTAAGAATAGTAAATAAAAAGGGAACTATTGTTACTTAGTTCCCCTTAAAAAGTCCATTTTGCATATTATTTCAAACTTGGTCCAATCATTTCATGAGGTCTCATCCATTTGTCAAATTGTTCCTCAGTAAGTATTCCTAGCTCTAGAGCTGATTCTTTTAAAGTTACTTTTTTATGATGTGCATTTTTGGCTATTTTGGCAGCATTATCATATCCGATATGTGGGTTTAAAGCTGTAACCAGCATCAATGAATTTTTCAAATATGTATCAATTTTTTCTATGTTTGGTTCTATTCCAATAGCACAATGTTCATTGAACATTATGCAAGTATCAGCAAGAAGTCTGACACTTTGAAGGAAATTTAGAATTAAAACAGGTTTGAATACATTGAGCTCAAAATTGCCTGAAGCACCTGCTATGTTAATAGCTGCATCATTTCCCATAACCTGGACAGCAACCATTGTCATTGCTTCAGACTGAGTAGGATTAACTTTTCCGGGCATGATAGATGACCCAGGCTCATTCTCTGGAATATTTAATTCACCTAAACCTGCACGAGGACCCGAAGCCATCCATCTGATGTCATTTGCAATCTTCATGAATGAAGCGGCTATGGTTTTTAATGCACCGTGGGCGAAGACTAAAGCATCGTGTGTAGCAAGAGCTTCAAATTTATTTGGGGCACTAATGAATGGAAGATCAGTTAAATAGGCAATTTTCTTTGCCACTCTATCAGCAAACTCAGGGTGGGCATTTAAGCCAGTACCGACTGCTGTACCACCTAATGCAAGTTCATATAGATGTGGTAATACAAGATGTAAACGTTCAATTGATTTATCGAGCATATGAACATAACCCGAAAATTCTTGCTGTAAAGTTAAAGGCACAGCATCCATTAAGTGCGTTCTGCCAATTTTTATAATATCTTTGTATTCGTCGGCTTTTTTATTGAGAGTATTTCTTAAAATGGCAAGAGCAGGTAATAATCTTTTATTGATTTCTTCTACTGCAGCAATGTGCATAGCTGTAGGAAAAGTATCATTTGATGATTGTGATTTATTGACATCATCATTAGGATGAATTGGTTTTTTGGAGCCCATTTCACCACCCGCAATCTCGATTGCTCTGTTTGAGATGACTTCATTAGCATTCATATTACTCTGAGTGCCCGATCCAGTTTGCCAAACAGATAATGGGAAATGAGAATCAAGTGTACCTTCGATAACTTCATCTGCAGATTGAGAAATTAGATCAGCTTTTTCTTGCGATAAAACTCCTAAATCAGCATTTGCTAATGCAGCTGCCTTTTTTAAAATTCCCATAGCTCGAATTATTTCACGAGGCATTCTCTCAATACCAATATTAAAATGAATAAGAGAACGTGCCGATTGGGCACCCCAATAAACATTTGACGGGACTTCAATATCACCCATTGAGTCTTTTTCGATACGATAGTTCATAGATTCACCTAATTTAAAATGACAATAAAAATAATAAGAATACTCTATAAGTCAGGTTGATCAATATAATATCCTAAACTAGAAATACTTTTTGATTGCCTTTGAGAAGACATCATGTTTTCTATATATTTTCCAAGTATATCAAATTCCAAATTTACTTCAGAACCGACTTTTATTAAAAATAAATTTGTTGATTTCCACGAATGTGGAATAATTGCAACCATAAATTTATCTTCATCTATTCTGGCAGTGGTCAGACTTATTCCATTTATACAAATTGAACCTGTAGTCACAAGATATTTTTTAAATTCATAAGGATAGGTAATCCAAAGTTGTATCCCAGCGGTTTCCGGAATAATCCTAAATATTTTCCCTACTGAATCGACATGACCCTGAACAATATGCCCACCAAGTCTATCACTAACTTTTAATGCTCTTTCCAAATTAACCTTATCACCTGTTTTTATAGATTTAAAGGTCGTTTTACGGATAGTTTCTTCAATAGCCTCTACTGTAAAGGATTTTGAATCGAATGAAACAACTGTTTGACAAACTCCATTAATTGCTACTGAATCATCGATTTTTAAATCAACCAAAATTGATGATGCAGAAATGGATAATCTTTTTCCATTTCCTAATGCTGAAACAGATTTTACGGTACCAATTTCTTCAACTAAGCCTGTAAACATAAAAAATATTGAACTTTGATTTTTAAAGAATTAAAAAATACTTATTGTTTATGAGAAAAGCAAACCTGATTCAATGATTATTATTTTTTTTAATTCTTCGAGACTCATGCCTGATACCCTAGCACCAGCTGCCTGGGCATGACCTCCACCATTGAATTTTTCGGCTAATGAGCGAACTTCAGCATCTGCTTTCGCTCTGAAAGAGCAACGTATTTGATTGCTTTTAGGAGAATCAATCAAGAGAATACCAACTTTTACATCCTGGATAGCAAGCAAGCTCTCAACAAATCCTTCGGTCTCCTCTTCTTTTGCACCTGTAATCTGAAAATCTTTCTGTGATATTGTCATCAGACAAACTCTTTTCTCGTGGTATAATTCAAGATTTGCATAACCAATGCCCTTCAATCTGGCAGAACTAACAGGAAATTGATTATAAACAGAGTCATAAATACTTACCGGATCTGCTCCTGCATCTATAAGATCGGCTATTATTCTATGCGTAGTTGAATTAGTTTTAGGAAATCTAAAACTACCAGTATCCGTCATAATAGCAGTATATAAAGCGGTTGCAATATTCTTGTTTAATTCAAAAGAAGAATCATTCTTTAATATCCTCCAAATCAATTCACCTGTGGAAGTTGCATTGGAATCAATACAGTAAAAATCAGCAAATTCTTTTGGTTTAATGTGATGATCAATAACAACTTTCATTGCTTTTGAGGCTAAAACAAGTTCTTTCATCTCTTTGAATCGATCAGGATCATTAAGATCAACAATGCATATCAAATCTGCAGAATTAATGATGCTGTTGTGTTCATGGCTATTATAAGAATGTATTAGATTATCATGATTTAGAAAATTCAGATTGGAGGGATATTCACCGGTAACTAGAATATTTACTGACTTGGATTTAGAGAGTAGGAAGTATGCAAGAGCTGTTGCGGATCCTACTGCATCACCGTCAGGATTCATGTGAGTTATTATTACTACATTTTTTGATTCATTTAATAAATTCAGTATTTTTACTTCATTGATATTTTTATTAATAATTTCATCAATCATAAAGCATATAAAATTTCATATTTTTGAAAAAACAAATTTGTGTTATGTAAATTAACTGAATTAAATCTTAAACACAATGATCGAAGCGATATTATATAAAAAATTTCCGAATGATAAATCTGTAGGATGCAACTTATGTTCTCACTACTGCAATATAGGTAATAATGAAAAGGGAAAGTGCGGAGTCAGGCAAAACATCAATGGAACTCTATTCTCTCTGAATTATGGAATTATTCAAGGTTTAGCAATTGATCCTATCGAAAAGAAGCCATTGTATCATTACTTTCCAGGATCTCAATTAATTTCATTTGGGTTACCCGGATGCAATTTCCATTGTTTTAATTGCCAGAATTCGGACTTATCTCAATGTATAAAGGAAAATGAATCATTAGTGAATTCATCAGAAATGATATTACCATCAAAATTCATTTCTGAAATTGAGAATATAAATGCACTAGGAATTGCTTATACCTACTCCGAACCAACAATTTTTTTTGAATATATTTATGATGTCATTAATTATTCAAAACAAAATGAGAAGACAATAAACTATAAACACATTCTTGTAAGCAACGGTTATTTCTCATATGAACTCATTAGTCTTATTATTAATGAAAAATTGATAGATGCAATGAATATCGATTTAAAATTTTCAAATGATAAATCGTATAGAACCTTTACTGGTGGTTCAATGGAACCAATCATATCAAATATAGAACTATTAATTGATGCAGGAATTCACATTGAAATTACTAATTTGATAATACCTGACATTAATGACTCAGTAGAAGATTTAATAAAATTTTCAGAGATTGTGGCTTCAATAAATTCCAGAATTCCAGTTCATTTTACTGGATTTTTTCCAAGATATAAGATGTCGACAATTGAGCCTACCAAAACATCTATATTGGAAAAGGCAAAAAGGGTTGCATTGGAAGCAGGAATAAAATATGTGTTCATCGGAAATACAACATTACTTCAAGAATCAAACACTTGCTGTCCAGAATGTGGAATGATTATTATTGAGAGAAATTCATACAGAAACATAAAGTTGAATTTTATTATTGAGGACGGGAAGGCAGTTTGCGTGCATTGCAAACAAATTCAAGATCTGACAATATAATGTGTTGATTTGTTAACCGTTATAGGATTATGTTTTTTAAATTATATAAATAGTAAGATAATGACAGCAGAAGAATTAAAAGAATTTTTAAAAAAGAGAGATAGAATCATTAGCGTACTCGCAAAAGACGGAAAATTCAGAGCATCAATTATAAAAAATACTTTCTCGGCTCAGACAGCGCAACAGAAACATAATTTAAGAGGTGTTCCTTCATACTTACTAGCCAGACAACTAGCAGCTGCATCAATGATGGCAATTTTCCTAAAAGGAGAAGAAAGAGTTATACTTGAAGCTGACGGGTCAGGACCAATACAAAAAGTATTTGCAGAAGCATCCCAGGTAGGTGAAGTAAGAGGATTTGTGGCTTATGATCCGAAGCAGCTAGCCGATTTTGATGCGGAAAAAATATCAGACTTTTTTGGGGATGGTTTTTACAAAGTAACTAAGGTATTATATTCAAAAAATGAACCCGTGCAGGGGATTGTAAAACTCCAGGAAGGTGATATATCATCGGATTTAACTTTTTATCATTATCAGTCTGAGCAAATTCCTACTTTGGTTATTCTTGATACCAATGTCGATGAAGCCAGTCGAATTTTGTATTCATCTGGCTTAATGGTTCAAGCCATGCCTGGAGTAACTGATAACGAGATTTTATCACTTTATAAATCAGTTTCTCAGGTTCATTCTTTGAATGCGTTATTAACTCTACAAGATAATTTAGAGATTATTCTTGCAGAAATACTTCCTTTTGAATTCAATGTAATTAAAAATGACATTGTAGATTTCTACTGTAGATGCTCAATGGATTCATTTAAGAAAAAACTACTTACCATTGGATTGCCGGAGATTAGGAAGATGAAAGACGAAAATCATAATGAGCTGGTATGTCAATACTGCAATGCTCACTATTATTTGGAAAGTAAAGATTTTATTGAATTAGAAGAAATACTTCTTGCAAAACAGAATTAAAGTGATTCCTGCAAGAGTTAGCTATTACTCCAAGATCGAAGGATTCTTTGAATTTTCAAGGAATTTCCATTACTTTTTAACGAATTATTGTATCATCTCTATCAGGGCTCGTTGAGACAATTGAAACTCTTGCTCCGGTAAATTTCTCAATAAATTCAAAATACTCTAAAGCTAACTTTGGCATTTCTGCAAAAGATTTAATTCCCGCTAAAGAACAGTTCCAGCCTTTGACTGTTTCATAAATAGGAGTTATTTGGTCAAGTGTTTCTATATCAGCCGGGAAATGTTTTAATTTTTTACCATTGAGTTCATAACTTGTACATAGATTTATTTCAGCAAAAGTATCAAGAACGTCAACTTTTGTCAAAGCAATTTCCTGAATACCATTAATCATCACAGAATATTTTAATGCAATTAAATCAAGCCAGCCACATCTTCTGGGTCTTCCAGTGGTAGCACCGAATTCAGCTCCGATTGATCTTAATTTTTCTCCTGTTTCATCTTTAAGCTCAGTTGGGAATGGTCCATTACCAACTCTGGTTGTATAAGCCTTAACTACACCAACAATCCTAGAAATTGATGTGGGAGGTATTCCAAGTCCAGTACAAGCACCGCCAGATGTAGGGTTGGAACTTGTAACAAATGGATATGTTCCATGATCAACATCAAGAAGAGTACCCTGTGCACCTTCAGCATAAATTTTCATTCCAGCTGCAATTGATTCATTAAGATAAGCAGTAGTGTCAGTTATAAAAGAATCAATTCGCTTGTCAAAGTCA
The DNA here is from genome assembly GCA_903862655.1 of uncultured Ignavibacteria bacterium. Taxonomy (GTDB): domain Bacteria; phylum Bacteroidota; class Ignavibacteria; order Kapaibacteriales; family UBA2268; genus CAIOZA01. The sequence goes on along the minus strand of CAIOZA010000027.1, from coordinate 62,620 downwards.
ATATATGTTTTTACAACGTCTTCAACATCAATCTCATCAAAATTATATATCTTCTGTAATATATCATTCTTTTCTTTTAAGTTTTCTCTTATCTTTGCTTCAAATCCTTTAGGGTTGAGCATATCAACAATTCGAATTCCACATCTTTTAGCTTTATCTATGTAAGATGGTCCAATTCCTCTGCCGGTTGTACCAATACTCTTGCCTTCCATTGATTTTTCTGATACCTGGTCAAGCATTTTATGGTAGGGCATTATTAAGTGAGCTTTGTGACTAATAAGTAATCTACCGGTTACATCTATTCCTAAATCTTCCAATATCTTTATTTCATCCATTAAAGCGACTGGGTCGATAACAACTCCATTACCTATGACGCAAATAACATTAGGAGTGAGAATACCTGAGGGTATCAAATGCAAAACAAACTTTTTCCCATTGATAACAATAGTATGTCCAGCATTAGCACCACCTTGATATCTGGCAACAATATCAGCATCCTGGCATAATAAATCAACAATTTTACCTTTACCTTCATCTCCCCATTGAGAACCCAATATTAAGGTAACGCTCATAATTTTCCTTTTTTTCTTTAAATGATAATAGGTTGAGAATTTTGTAAGAAATGTAAAGTCTTACATGTAAAATTAAGGAATTATAATCAGACTTTCAAGTTGGAAATGATTTAATTTTCCACAAAAAAACCCGAACAAATGTCCGGGTTATTATAAATAATACTGATCTTAATTATTAAAGAACTGACAAAGCAGATTCGGTATCCTTATGAATAGTTAAGACCTTGTCTAAATGTGTAATCTTAAATAAATTGTATATTTTGTCAGGAATATTAACCAGAATAAGTTGTTTGTTTGCATTTTTAAATAATGTAAAAGCACTAACAAGCATACCTAGTCCAGAGCTATTCATTAATTCTACATTCTTACAATCGACAATCAATGATTTGATATCCAAAAATAATAATTCTTCAATAATAGAATTATATGCCAAAGCATCATTTCCGCCAAGAACATGCGAATTCAACTCAGTTAATGCACAGTCTTTTTTATGATCGAATATCTGAAAACTATAAATATTCTGGTCTGACATATAGATTCAATTCCTTTTGTAGAATTTAAAGAATTAGCTTACAACTACTACAACTTTGGGATCTTCAACATCAATCTTCTTAACTGTCTTCATGTAAAAGACAACAAATGCAGTTGCTATATAGACTGACGAATAAGTTCCGAAAACGATACCAACTAACATTGTAAATGCGAATCCTTGAAGTACCGGACCAGCTAACAATACCATGGTTATCAACACAAGAACGACAGTCAACACAGTATTAATAGTTCTGCTTAGAGTTTCATTAATACTAAGATTGGCAAGTTTAATGAAATGTAATCCTTTGTGTTTTTCTTGATTTTCTCTTATCCTATCAAAAACTATTACGGTATCGTTAACTGAGTAACCAACGACAGTTAACATAGCCGCAATCATATTCTGATTAAATTCATTGCTGATTATCCCCAAATGATGGAATAACATTACAATACCAAAAGATATGATAACATCGTGAACAAGAGCAACAATGGCACCGAGTCCAAATGTAAATTCAAATCTGAAAGCAATGTAAATCAACATAGCAATAACTGCTAGAATAACAGCCAAAATACCCATATTAAATAATTCTTTTCCAATTTTTGGACCAATCGTTTCTGTTTTCAGAATAACGAATTGATTACCCGGAAAATCATTACGTAAAGCGTTAGTAATTTGTTCTGATGGTTTACCAGTTTTTGAATCTTTTAATCTGATAAGAAACTGATTTGCTTCTCCATAAGATTTAATTTCTTCGCCGGTAATACCTGATTTGGTTATTGAAGTACGAATCTGGTCAGTATGAACATTTGTATTGAACTTAACGGCTACTTCGGTTCCACCACTAAAATCTATTCCAAAATCAATACCAGAAATAGCTACATAAGCTAAACTTGCCACTGTTAAAAACAATGACATCATAAAAAAGTACTTTCTTACACCTAAGAAATCTAAATTTGTTCCATGAAAAAATTGCATTTTATGTCTTCCTTATTATTATGCTTTTGAAACTTTTGGTTGACCGAATTTAAACGTTGTTGCACCACGAGATAAAACAATCTCAAACATTGCTCTTGTAACCATAATACCTGTGAACAAAGTACCAATAATACCGATCATAAGTGTCATAGCAAAACCTTGAATGGGCCCGGTACCAACGAAATACAAGATTAAACCGGTAATAAATGTTGTTATGTTAGAGTCAAGGATCGCGGATAAAGCCTTACTAAATCCTTCATCAACAGCAGAACGTAAAGATCTGCCACGGAATAATTCTTCTCGAATACGTTCATAAATTAGAACATTTGCATCGACTGCCATACCTATAGTCAAAATTATTCCTGCAATACCTGGCAATGTTAATGTACCCTGAAAAGCAGCCAATACAGCAATAATTAAAAATACATTAATAACAACTGCAATATTAGCTATTAATCCTGCTGTACTATAGTAAATCATCATAAAGAAGATAACTAATAAGACGGCAAAAAGAAATGCTTTTAATCCCTGATTAATTGAATCTTCTCCTAATGAAGGTCCAACGACTCTTTCCTCAATCATTTGAACAGGAGCTTTCAAAGCACCGGCTTTTAATACAATCTTTAAGAGTTTTGCTTCATCGGCATTTTCCATTCCAGTTATTTGAGAATTTCCACCAACGATTTTCTGGTTTACAACAGGAGCTGAATAAACCTGACCATCAAGAACAATTGCAATTCTCTTTTTGATATTAGCCCCAGTTATCTGAGCCCATCTGTCAGATCCATCTCCATCCATTGACATGTTGACAATTGGAGTGTTATTAGTCGGATCAAAAGTTGCAACAGCATTTGTAACAACTTCACCTGTTAATTCAGGTTCGCGTTTCAATCCGTAAAAATTAAATGCTTTAATTTCTTTATTGGCGTTATTATCTTTGAAAATCTGAGGTTTTGCAGAAAGCATAACTTCTATACCATAAGGTAATAATTCTTTTACTTCTCTTCTTGCCAGAATTCGATTAAATTGCTTTAATCCGGGTTCGAAAATCTGGAAATTATATTCACCTTTTGGGAAGTTATTGATAGCATAATTAACTTCTTCAGGTTTTCTGGTTCTTTCTTCAAATAGAAAAGAAGTATTGAACAGAGTAGTGAAAGGATGATCTTCTGTATAGCGCTTTTGAACTTCAGTTTTATCTAATCCTGCGTAAGGATTAGCTGTATCTGATGGAGCGGTTTTTGCTGAATCATTTGATGCGCTTGTTGTATCTTTTGCTAAATCCTCAGATTTAGTAGTATCTGTAGATTTTAGTTCTGCTTGCTTTTGGGTTTGTAAAGAGTCGGTTTTTGGCTTCAATGCTTCAATACCAGTTACATCTTCCCCATTCATTTTTTTAAGTTTGTTTTCTTTTGCAAGAAATTGATCAATTTTATAAAATGCGGAAACAAGGTTTTCATCGCTACGAACTAATTTAAACTCTAGACGAGCGGTTGTTTGTAGCAACTGTCTCATTTCAACTTCATTGGTCACACCTGGTAATTCAAGAAGGATTCTTCGATTCCCAACTTTTTGAATGGTTGGTTCAGCAATTCCGTATTTATCAACACGCTGACGAATAACCTGCATGGCTTGATCGATAGCATCTTTTTCGTTTTCTTTTAACTTTTCTATTATTTTGTCTTCAGATTCTGCTATAGTTGCGTTACCACCGAAATCAAAATAATCGGACAAGTACTTTTTCTTAGGTTTTGCAATCTGTTGGAAGTTCTTTGTAAAAACTTCAATAACATCTAGATCAGAAACAACTACATCATTTTTAGTTTTTAACAAAACTTCACTAAAAACATCATCAATTGCATCTTTTTGAGCAGCTTCTTCGAGTAATTTTACTACATCTACTTCCAATGTAACGTACATTCCACCTCGTAGATCAAGACCAAGTTTTAATCTGTTTGATTTAGCTGCTTGCAAATCCTGTCCGTATTTCTTTTCAAAAGCTTCAATCACAGATATTGAATCAGCCTGAGTTTTAGCTTTCTTGGCTTTATCGAATGCTTCTTGTTGCTTTTGAGTAAGATCATAAGCTCTGTATGTTGGTAATAACAGGAATAACCCAGCTAAAACCGGAAGCACGATAATTAATATTTTTCCAAATACCTTTTTCAAAGAAAATCCTCCGTTTGACACTATATATAATTAATTATTAATTTGTTAGTTATAGACTTGCAAATATATGACTAATAAAGGAATTGAACAAGAATTTTATAAATTTCTTTTAATGCCATTTTTAATTGTCGTTATCAATGATCTAATTTACGAGTAAATTGATTTTTGATTTTGATTTTTGATATTTAAGTAATAAGTTAATAGAACAAGTCTAATAAAATTTTGAGGTAACCATGAAAAAGCCCATCTACATTTTGACATTTTTTCTTTTCATCTCATCAATGATTGAATTATCGGCAAAGCTTCCAATTATTATCGATCATCAATGTACAAAGGTTCAACTAATACCAAATGAGTTTATTGTTGCTTCCAGGCAGAATTTGAAGATTGCCTACGGACATACATCTCATGGAAGTCAGGTGACTTCAGGAATGTCTTTACTTGCTGAGCAATCAGGCAGTATTTATAAATTTAATTCTGGAACTGGTTCTCTTTTATACAATGAGAGTCTACTTTCAGGGGATCTTGGCAGTCCAGACAGAACATCATGGGCAAACTCAACCAGAGAATTACTCAGTAAGCCTAATAACATCATCAATATGGTTATGTGGTCATGGTGTGGACAGGTTAGTACCTCTTCAGAAAGCGATATTAATAGCTACCTGTCTTTAATGGATAAGCTTGAAAGTGATTTTCCAAATGTGCAGTTTGTTTATTTCACAGGACATCTAGATGGTTCAGGAATAAATGGCAATTTAAATCAACGAAATAATCAGATTCGTGAATTTTGCAAGAAAAACAATAAAACATTATTTGATTTTGCTGATATCGAAAGTTATGATCCTGATGGCAACTTTTTCTTAGATAAAAATTCCAATGATAATTGTGATTATACCTCACTATCCGGGACAAAGAATTGGGCTACTGAATGGTGTAACAACAATCCGGGCAAATGTTCAAACTGTAGTTGCGCACATTCACAATGCTTAAATTGCATGATGAAGGCTAATGCCTTTTGGTGGATGTTGTCTAGAATTTCTGGTTGGAATGGAGCTGATGAAACAATTGCTCAAACGACAAAGTGCGCTATTAGTTTAAGGCTTTACCCTAACCCTGCCCAAGACATTCTATCAATAAATATAAATATATCGAATAGTGACTATGTTAACTGTGAATTGATAGATTCAAAGGGAGCAAAAGTTATGGAAATACTTCAAAATCGCAATTTCCAATCTGGAGAAACAAAATTCAATCAAGATTTAGAAATTCTATCTCCTGGAATTTATTGGGTGCGATTACGATATGGAAATAATTTAATAAATAAGTGTTTTATTAAAATCTAGTGGAGTTTGTTTGAGAAGAATTTACATTATTTTCATATTCATTTGTTCGCTTCTACTCCTGTCATGTTCAAAGAAGAAGTTAGATGAAACAGCGTCATATTCAAATGGATTTAAAAAGTCAGAAATCACAATTGGCACATTCAACATGGAGTGGTTTGGCGATGGCGTTAATGATAGAATTGACAGGGTAGAGATTGACTACAAACATTTTGCTGAAATTTTTAAAAAGATGGATGCAGACATCATTGGATTACAGGAAATTGAAAATCCAGAAGCAATGCAAAGAGTTTTAAAGTACCTTCCAGATTATTCGTATTTTTTAACAATTGAAGGCGGACAGCAAAAATGTGGTGTGCTGTTTAAAAAGAGCATTAAGGTAAATATTGTTAATGAATACTCACCTTTGGCTGTAGATGGCAGAAGAACACGACCTGGGTTACTAGTTTCAGCTAAAGCAGGAAATTTTAATTTCTTATTAATGATAGTTCACTTAAAGTCTTCCTCTCATTTTGAAAACACAGAAACGAAAAGAGAAAGAAGTATTCAGTTAAGGACTGAACAATCAGAAGTATTAGCCAAGTGGTCAGACTCAGTTCTATCAAAAGGTAATGAAAGTGATCTAATAATTGTTGGCGATTTCAACGATACACCAAGAAGAAAAAAGAATAACACAATATTACCATTAATGAGTAAAATGACTTTTTTAACAGAGAATGAGAAAAGTTGTAAATACCCTTCAAGTTATGCGATTGATCAGATAGTTGTTTCTTCAAATGCAAAAAAACGACTAACACCCAATTCGCTTTTCGTTTATAATATTTTCTCAATGTTCAATGAAAGCGACGTAAAAGCTTTATCAGATCATTGCCCTATCACTGCAAAATTTGACGTTAAGGCTGATGATTCTGACAATTTGAAACGTATAGCAAAAAAATAATAAAAAGGAGAGCCAAGCTCTCCTTTTTATTAAATTATTCATTTCCTATTTGCCATCATTACCAATTATAAACGGAACGCCTTTACCAGAGCCAAGAACAATTATTTTTGAGTTCGGTGAATTCACTAATTCCTTCTGTACTTTTATACTTTCAAACTGAAGTAGTTTATCTGACAATCCAGTGTTAACAATCTTCTGGGCATCAGCCACACCTTGAGCTTCAACTCTTTTTCGCTCAGCTTCCTGTGTCTCTTTTTGTAGTACAAATTCCATTCTTTGAGCATCCTGATTTGCAGTGATTTTTCTTTCAATGCTTTCTTTAACGGAAGAAGGCAACATTATGTTTCTTACTAACATTTGTTCAAGAAATACACCGCGTCTTTTAAGTTCTCCTTCAATTCTATTCTTTATATCGAGCTCAAATGCTTCACGCTTTTCTGAGAATAGAGAAATAGCATCATAGTTCGAAGCACCTTCTCTTATACCGGTTCTTGTTATTGGACGAATAATCTTGTCCTCATAATCAAGACCTAATTCTCTATACATTCTAGGAGCATCAGAAGGTACAATTTTATAAAGTATTGTCAGATCAATTACTACTTCCAAACCATCCTTACTTAACACTTTTATGGCGTCATCACCCTTTTTTTTGCCTTCTTCAAAAACACCTGACATAGTGTAGTTTTGAGTCTGTACTGTCATTTGCTTTACATCAAATAATGGGTTAATCAGAGTTAATCCCTCAGTTATTACTCCATCCTGAACTTTTCCAAAAAGAACCTGAACACCGACATGTCCAGCATCGATTTGCTTTAAGGAAGATGTAGCAAAGCCAACAATGATTATGATGATTCCAACTATGGTAGCTAGAGGTTTGAATCTATGTAATTCAGCAGTCTTCAAACCAAGTATTCCAATGATCAGAACAATTAATCCAACAACAATAATAGTCATAAAAGCCTCAAATATTGTAAATAGAAATAGTGACGACGATGTGCACTAAACATCATTGCCGGAATCATCAAATGAATCGTCTGAATTATCAACCGAGTCTGATTCAATAGAGTCAAAAGTGTCATAAGTCTCGTTAGTATTTGATGAATTGTCAAACCAACCATATTCGCCGGACATTAGCGCAGTTGCGCTAAGAGCAATCAGCACAGAACCTTCTTCATCTATTGTACGGAAATCAGCTGATTCAAGTTTTAAATCATACATTAACTGAGACCAAAGAAAACAGTACAGAATCTGTCTATCAAAGCTATAATAACCGTAAAATACAGGCATAGAATCTTTTTTAACAGGAATATCTTCAATTCCAGTGATCGTATTCTTAGACTTTATGATGTCAACAGAGTTTCTAATTTTTGAGTCATCTATCGGTATATTCTGCCTAATCATGATTTCCAGTCGGTGGACAAATTCATTGAAGAACATTTTCTTAGTAGAAATATAATTATCATAATCCTGCTGAGTCTGGAAAGTAACATCCATTCTTTTTCTGAGGTTATCAATAGGTTCGTTTTCACTTAGTTTAAAATCATTAAAAACACCATTGACTATGATGACAATAGGATATTCACCGACCTGGTGTTTTCTTTTAACTCTAATTTCAATGAGATATTTAATTGACTGTTCGAGGTGCTCGATTACAAGATAGAGAGAATCGAATAATTTTGATGATAATGGATCGATCATTTTATTGAAAATATCAACAACATCTTCCAGATCCTGTTCCCGCCCTGTGTCATCAAGATAGAAATCAAAATTATCAACTGAAAGTCTTACAATATTATTAACATTAATAGATTGTAATCCATTATAGATTTGTTCTAGTATTGAAATAGCTGTGAAAGTTTCGAGTTCTTTTCTTTCGGCTGATAACCCGAATGATAATACGTTCAAAACCTTACTAAATACAGTAGGTTTCTTTATTTTCTTAATTTCAGTGGCTTGAGATGGATCAAAGTCCATGATTGATGAGAAAAACATAAATACTCCAATTAATAATAAATTCTAAAAAATATATTATCGGAAATTTCAGCAAAAAATCAAAGTAATTTAATCAATTTTGATAAATTTGCAGAAAAATATTATTCATATTTGATCAAATTGAAATGAAAGTTGTTGTTCAGAAAGTATCATCTGCCTCTGTCAAGATAAACAATTCTATAAATGGTGAGATTAGGACTGGATTAGTTGTACTTGTTGGATTCAAAGAAACTGATACTCAAGAAACAATTAAATGGATTTGTAATAAACTTGTAAACCTGAGAATATTCAAAGATCAAGATGATAAATTGAATTTATCAGTTAGAGACCTTAATGGAGAAATACTTATTATATCTAATTTTACATTATATGGTGATGTTCAACGTGGTTTTAGGCCTAGCTTTTCTAGTGCTGCCAATTCTTTGATATCGGAACCTTTGTACAATTTTATGATAGAATATTTAAAACATAATTACAATTTGAATATCCAAACAGGAATTTTTGGAGCAAATATGGAAATAATGTTAGTTAATGATGGTCCGGTAACAATTATTATTGAAAAAGAATAGAAGATTTTTTTATAATTATGTATTCGCTAATTTACTTCATTTATAAAATTAAAATGGAAAACTAAAAATTATGAAATTTCTAGGTACGATAATAAAAGTTAAAGAAGATGGCGTGCTCCACATAATTGATTTTCCAGAAGGTCTGCAATCAATATTGCCAAATTCAATTGTAAAAATCGGATTCAATCTCAATTTTTCAAATTCATTCACTTGTATTGGTGGGAAACCCAATAGGAAGAGATTTGAAATTCAAATAAAGGAACATATTGATCAAACAAATTCTACAAAATTAATTGAACAAGGCGTGTTTATTGATGAAGCAGCAATGGTATTCAATGAGAAAGATGGTTATTTTGTAAGTGATTTGATGAATTCTGAAGTTTTCGATTTTGATTCAAAAGAATTTATTGGAAAAATTATCGATGTATATGTTCTTCCTGCCAATGATGTTTGGATTATTGAAACTGAAAACGGAGAATTACCTATACCGGTGATTGATGATGTTGTAAAAAATGTTGATATAAAAAATAAAAAAATTGATATAGTAATAATTGACGGATTGATGGATCTGTTATCAACAAATAGTGATGAGTAAAATGAGAATTGACATAGTATCTTCCCTTCCAAAATCTATGGAATCCATATTAGGCTCAGGAATCATAAGAATAGCTCAGGAAAAGGGTCTTGCCGAAATTATCATTCATAATCTACATGATTATTCATCTGATAAATTTGGGCATATCGATGATACACCTTTTGGCGGTGGTGCAGGCATGTTGATAAAATGTGAACCTGTTTTCAAATGCATTGAAAAATTAAAAAATGAAAGAATTTATGATGACATTATTTTTATGAGTGCCGATGGCGAGCAATTTACTCAAAGTACTGCTAATGAATTATCTTTAACAAATAATATTATTATTTTATGTGGACGTTACAAAGGAATAGATCAAAGAATAAGGGATGGTCTTATTACAAGGGAAATTTCATTAGGAGACTTCGTACTTACTGGAGGAGAATTGCCGGCTTTGGTGCTTGTTGATGCTGTAGTCAGATTAATCCCTGGAGCAATGAGCGATGCAGAGTCAGCACTTGAAGATTCTTACCAGGATGGATTGCTTGAACCACCATATTATACTAAACCAGAAACATTTAATGGTATGAAAGTACCAAAAATTCTTTTAAGCGGAAATCACAAGAAAATAAAAGAGTGGAAATTAAGTGAGTCATTAAAAAGAACTAAAGAAAGAAGGCCTGATTTATTGGATGAACTAGACTAAATTACCTTCGTGTTGAATGATACTTAATGGAATCAACAATCGAGTAAGGTACTCTAACCCTTCCAAAATTATCTTCGTCATAATCTCTATTACCGTGAAAATCTGAACCACCAGTTTCTAGAAGCCAATATTGGGAGGCAATATTCCTGAAAAAGTTAATTGTAGATTTATCGTGTGAAGGATGCCAAACCTCAATACCATCAATACCATCTTTAATAATCTGATAAAGATCTTCCTGTGAAATAAACTTGCCTGGATGAGCAAGGATCGCTACTCCACCAGTTCTATTGATTAATTGTACCGCCTGATCAATTTTGAAAGCTTTTTTTGGTTCATAAGCCGGTTTACCCTCAGCTAAATAGCTCCAGAAAGCTTCTTTCATGTTCTTAACAGCATTAATATCCATTAGGACAGAAGCGATGTGAGGTCTTGCAATTGGGGCTTTTCCAGCTTTATTTAAAACTTGCTCAAACGTTATAGGAATATTTAAATCATTTAATTTCTTAACAATTTTCATAGCACGGCTATGACGAGCAGTACGAAATTCTTCGAGGTAGCGTGCAACCTCAGAATCGGTTGGGTCAAAATTATAACCTAGGATATGAAACTCTCTTCCATCCTCATAACAACTAAATTCTATTCCATCGATAATTTCGATAGAATAGTCTTTAGCTATTGCGTGCGCTTCTATACACCCATCAACTGAATCATGATCAGTAATGCTAATAGCAGTTAAACCCACTTTTTGAGCTTTTTGTAAAAGCTGTTCGGGAGTTAAAATGCCATCAGAATATATCGTGTGAGTGTGTAAATCAACATATCCACCCATTTAAATTCCGTAAATTAAACTTAATTAGATGCCTTGACGAACAAGAATTAAAAGTAGTGAATATATCTTGAATAATTATTAAAATAGTATATTTAGAGACATTAAAATTTATTAATTTTGTAGATTATTTTAGTAAATGAAGTAGAAATTGAAAGTAATTTTAAATATAATCATATCAATTGCAGTTTTATTAGTTCTCTCTTTGAGCATATCATTTGTATACCGAATGTATATTTCTCCACCCTTTTTATCAGAAGTATCAGATGAAAAAAAAATCACGCATACAGAAGTACTTCAGGTTGAAGTTCTTAATTCTCTTTCCACTGATGGTTTAGCTTCTATAGTAATGAATTATTTGCGAAACCGGAAGTTTGATGTTGTTAGAATAGGAAACTACCCGGATAAGGATCAACCCAAATCATTTATAATAGACAGATTAGGTGATAAAATATCAGCAATTCATTTGGCAAAAGCATTAGGTATAGCAGATTCACTTGTTAGAAATGATATTGATTCCTCACTTTTTCTTAGATGTTCAATTGTAATTGGAAATGATTTTAAATATTTAAAACCATTCAAATAAAATTAATGCCTCTCTGGAACGTGATTATTTTTTTATTAATGGTAAATTAGATATTTATGGGTAAAATAGGGAAACCACAAACTTCAAAAGGCTTAGCTACATTTTGTGCCAAAATAGCAGAAGAAAAAATAGCAATAGATAGCATTATAATGAATCTAACAGAAGTCGAGGGAGCTCCAGCTGATTTTTTTGTTATTTGTACATGTGGATCGGATGTTCAGATGCGTGCAGTTGTTGATGCAGTTGAGAAAGCATGCGTTTCTGTTGGAATGAAAAGACCAAGAGTTGAAGGCTTCACAAATACGCAATGGATTCTTTTAGATTTTTTTGATGTAGTTATGCATATTATGCTTAAAGATGCCAGAAATTTTTATAAAATTGAAAGATTATGGAGCGATGCAAGTTTTTCTGTTTTAAGTGAAAAAGGTACCCCAAGAGTAGTCAAATTAGATGAATTTCTTAGTAATTCGAATGTCTATTGATAAATAATATTTTAGAAATTATTTTAACATTAATTTCTGTTGACATTAAGTGGAAATTAACCTCAACAATATTGAGTTAACTGGTACTTTAAAATTTCCATTTGCTGTTTTCTTAGTCTGCACTCTTCTCTTCTCCTGTTCCTCGAATACTTATATAAAAAAGACACCTACTTTGCTGGACACAATAAAACCTGCAAGCTATAATAATATTTATGAAGCTTTCAGAGCAAATGATCCTGAATATTTATACAAACATTGTTCAAAACACGAAGAGATTATACTACTAGACGTTCTAAATTTGATAAATAAACTCAAATTAGATTCAGCTGAAATTTTACTTAAGATTATAAACGATTATACTAAAGATGATTCAATACTATTCTATTCGAAGAAAATTCTTTATGATCTTTATTTTTTCAAATCAGACTGGTCAAAATTGTTGGTTCATGATTCATTATCAAACCGAGATTTGCCGGACGAAGACAATATAATGCTATTGGCCAGTGCATATAATTCAATCCCAAAAGATAGCCTTGTATTTAATAATTTTGAATCTACTATTGATTTTAGATTCAGTCCTTCAAGATGCCCGATTGTACCAGTGTTAGTAAATGGCAGATTAAGATATTTTTGGTTCGATACAGGAGCAAACTATTCGGTTATATCCTCAGATATAGCAGGTGAATGTGATGTAGAACCAATCATTTTTGAATATAGTAAAGCGATTACAGGTACAACCAGAAAAATAAATATCTATCCCTCGTTCATCAAAAATTTAATTATTGGAAATATCAATTTTTTTAATCATCCAGTAGTCATTGTCCATGATTTTGATTTAAAAATGAAACTCTTTAGTAATAAAAATACCAAAATTGATGGTATTATTGGATGGAAAGCTATTCAGAATATGAATCTAACAATTGATTATATTAATAAAAAAGTAATAATAAGAAAACCAATTGATTCAAATAAAACAAACAGAAATTTATTCTGGCTAGGATGTCCAATTATAAAATTATCAGCGTCAAATGGCACCAAATTAAACTTTGGGCTTGATTTAGGATCTGAATCTACAGCAATAACAAATTCAATTTTCAAAAAGATTGAATTCAATAAAATTTACGATCAGACGAAACAAAAAGGTTCAGCTGGTGGTTGGGTGTATTTTAATGCAAGAATGGTTTCGAATTTAGGTGTTAATATTGCAGGACATTATGTGGAGTTTAACAATATTGGAACAACTTTCCAAATGCCTCGCTTATTTATTACATTAGATGGCATATTAGGATCTGATTTCATTTCTGAAGGCATAACAAGAATAGATCTAATAAATGGTATATTCGATTTTTCTCTTGATAATTAGATATAAGGAATAGATTTATTCTTTAAGTGTATTCTTTACGCATATTCTTTGGGTTTATTTTTTAACTTTCAAATTATTACGTGACCCCGTTTACCATTTTGTTACGTGTTTATGAAAATAATTTTTTAAATTGTTTTTTCGAACAGGACTAAATAGAAATGAAAACTTATATTTACATATTTTTCGCTTTATTGCTTACTCAAACATCATTTGGTAAGAATGAAATTCAATTTGACCCACAACCCCTAGACTTTGGCAACATACTTCCTGGTAGCACAATTTCATTACCAGTTAAAGTTATTAATAAATCGACAAAGGGTATTGTCTTTCAGCGGTATAAGTTCGATGATAATTTCGAGAATAGTTTATCCGTAAAGATTTCTTTGCCTTTCGAAGTGCCTAAACCCGGAACTGCTGAGAAGCAATTAATATTCACAGTAGTTGCTCCAATGGATTATTTGGGAGAAGTTAACACTGAATTCTATCTGTTTTCCGAAGATTTACTGGATTCTGTCGAATTATATTTGAAATACAATGTTAAAAAGGAAGATAATCTACCTTCATCAGCAGATTTATCCATTCCCGCATTAAGTTATAGAATTGGAGATACATTCAGAATTCCAATAAATATTGATAGATTTGAAGGCGAGGTGCTCCCAACAAAATTCAGAGCTTTGGTTTCATTCAATACTTCACTTTGTGCCTTCAACAATTTTTCAGATATAGGTACAGTAGAATATGGAATACAAACAAAAGAACTTGAAGGTCAAATAGTAAAAAAGCCAGAACATAATGATGTTTTCTATTTCCCCAAAATGATCGCAACTCTAGGTGATGCCAAATCAACAGACATCAAATTACTCGATTTTATTTGGCTGAACAATAGTAATGAAAAACTTAATGTAAAAAATAGTTTCATTAATGGTCAGCTGAGTATACAAGATATTAGCTATGAAAAACCAAGACTAGTAACAGCTCTTAGTGAGAATCTTGAGATAACACCTGTTATAAATTCAAATAATTCTGATATCATCCTACAGATAAAATATAAAGGAAAAGCCAAACTCGAAATTTTCAATGTTTTGGGAATCCCTGCATTTGATGCGACAAATATGCTACCACATCATAGTGCTATTTCAACTGATCAAATAACCATACCCAGAAATTCATTAAACAATGTTGGAACATATATCGTAAGATTATCTAATGCTTTTGAATTTGTGAGTGAGATAGTAATAGTAAAATAATGGCAGAAAAAACCGCATCATATATAGTTTTGCTTTTGATAATTTCTGCCTTTGCTCAAGCTCAGATTAAAAGTTATGGAATCTCTTCAGAGTACAATATTTTTAATACAAAATATGATTTTAGTTCTCTTCCAGGTGTGATAAGAGCTGAAATACCTTTGACTCTAAGTCGGCAACCAAAAACAATTGGTTTTGGTGCAAATATTGATTTCAAAATTTACCACAATCTATTCATAAGTTCCCAAATAGCTTATCAACTTTATTCAATAGATTTTCTTGATTATGAAAACATAGTTGTTTCTGATGACGGACGGCCAGTACCCGGCGTTATAAGTCAGAGTCTTACGACTAAGTTCGGTATTGTCGGATTGGAATTATTAATCGGATATACTTTCTTTAAAGCGATTGATTTTAGCATAGGATCTCAATTTAGTACTCCAATTTTTTCAAATTACAGTCAGGAAGAAAAATTAATTTCACCTCCAAATTTTAAGTTGATCAACCCTGAGGGGACTTCCAGTGGAAAAATTATTGAAACTAATAATCTGTTAATCATGCCTACAGCAAAATTTGCGTTAAATATGGAAAGTTTGTCGATTAAAAACTGGAGGTTTATTCCAGAAGCTAGAGTAAGATTTAATTTAACAAATTTAATTAAAAATAGCGTTTGGAATTATACAAATCTTTCTTTCGGAATCGCCATAAACTACTATCCTCAGCAAAGAAATCTAATTGTACAAAGAGACACAGTTTATTTGCGAGACACAACCAGAGTATTTTCCTTTGACACAACAAGCAACAATGTAAGGTTGATAAGCTCTTTAATTGAAGAAGAGACATTTAAACAAGACAATGTGGTTCTGAACACAACGAAAGTCTTGGAGAAATATGAATTGCTATTACCAAAACCTCAATCAATTTTGAATGGCGAATTGAAAACGACATTTATTTCATCTAATGGATCAGAAAAATCAAACTGGCAGATTATCTATACCAAGAAAGTTAATTGTTTCTATGAGATTACTGATAAACCAAACAAGAAAAAGAAAGAGTGGAATATCATCAAGGATACAAGTTCAACTCTCGATTTGCCTTCTATCAGATTTTATCCTCAAATTCTTTCAGAAGCAGGGCTAGCAAAGTGGGTTATTAATGTTTATAAAGACAAGAAAGTATTGAAGACTTTTGAGGGAGATAATGATCCACCAAAATTCATTGATTTGAGTCTTGACAGCATTAAGATAAACTATAAAAAACCTACCAGATTGAACTATGAACTTATTTTAACAGACTTGGACGGACTGAATGTTAAAACAGCATCTGGTAATATTAACATTACTGATAAAAGTAGAAGTGAAACGCAAAATGGATCGAATTTCTTACTTATAAATACTAATAAATTTTTAGCAGGGAAATTTACGCTATCAATAGCTAAATTTAAAAAGGAATTTAAAGCAGATTCGTTTGAGATTTTATATACAAGTTATAATAAAAAATCAGATATTGAAGAAATTAGCGCGTTGTTCTATCCAAGCAATACATCTAAAATTATAGAAGAACGGGAATTCGATACATTGCTGAAAAACATACCCAATCCCCGTGATTATATTCTAATAAAAATCAATAATTGATTTTCTAATTCGCATTAGTACTTTATCTTTATTTTCTGCCAATAATCAACTCTAGAGGATGATAGTTCAGTTAATAATTCTATACATTGTTCCAGAGTTTTATTACCTAAATCAGTCTGATTAGTTTTAAAATAAAGTAATGACAACTCGCCTAGAACTTCTGCTTTCATAAGCTGATTGTGAGATTCATCTGACATTTTCAATGCTCTATTGAACTGGCTCATACTTTGTGATTCATAACCCTCAAGCTGACGATATAGAACCCCTAAACGCTTAGCCGTGAGAGCAGCATTAAGTACATCCCCTTTAGCGGAATAATCATCAAGAGCCAATTTCATTTTATTTATCAACTCAATATTCTTTTGATTATTTTTATCCTTTACAGTAAGTTCCATTTCATCTTTAACCATACTTTTTTGTGATGAAACAGCCTTCTCAGTTTGATTAGTGATTTTTTCATGAACCGAGGATTCGGTAGTTTTTACCGGTGTCTGAATTACCGGACTTTCCTGCTGTAAATTATCTTTGATTACATTATCCTGAATAGTAGTTTGAATGGCAGTTTGCACCTGATCTTTTCCAGCTTTTGAATTGCCAAGAAAATAATATGAACCAGTCAAAGCAACTAAAAACAAACCTGCAAAATAAATATTTTTACTCATCACGAAATTTCTGAATGAAGACCGAGAAGAACTTGTTGATACGGCTCCACCGGACGCTCCAGATCCGGAGACTAGTGCCATTCCGAAATCTCTGATAAAGATATCATCGCTCTCGGTCAGTTGGGTTTTAAGGCTACCCAGACTGGTTTCGATTGTTTCCATACTCGTTAGGTTTTCTGCGACATCAGGATTAGACTGAGCAATACTTTCGAGACTGCTCCTCCCTGCTTCGTCGAGTTCACCATCGAGATGTTTCTGTATTAATTCTTCATATAACATCAGAGTGTCTCCTTAAGGGATTTCAAAGCATTTGATAATAGACTTTTTGCACGGTAAAGCCTGACCTTTACAAGAGAAATGCTTATATCTAGCATTTCGGCAATTTCATTATATGAGAAATCATCGAAATATCTTAGTTTGATTATTTCCCGAAATTCCTCGGGCAATTTCTCAATTTCAACATGAATCAATTCATTATATGCAAAATCTAGTCCAGATGATGTTTCATTGGGCAAATCGAGTGTAGTAACATCATCGAAATGTCTATTTCCTCTTTTCTGCATCAAAACGAAATTCCGGGTGATGATCATAAGCCAAGCTATGTAGCATCCACCCTTGAAAGTATGTTTCTTCTCAACGATACTTGTGTAAACTTTTTGGAATACATCCTGAGCCGTATCACGGTCCGTGCAAGATCTCAAACAATAAGCAAATACTTTTTTGGAGTATTTATTGTATAAAAGCATAAATGCCTGATTGTCATTTGTATCTCTAAACCTGAAGAACAGCTCTTCGTCGTTAATATTTGCTAATTTTTCACTCATCTCATAAATAGAAATGTTTAGTTAACATATTTTGTTACAAAATTTTAGATATTTCTTTAACAAAGAGAAATATAAGTATTTAATAAATCCAGATGGGCTGAATATTTTTTTATAAGATGTTATTGCTTTAAAAATATTATAAAATGCCATGATCTTTTTGTTATGTTAAAAATCTTGACAATAGTCAGTCCTGATCGGAATATTGTATGACAGTTATAATGATTTTATCAAGTATTTTGCTTTCGTTTCGAATGAAATAGTGAGAAATCATTATGAATAAATCGTATCCAAATTGCTATACCATGATATTTTCAAAAATGTCGTTTCATAATAAATCAATTATGTTTAACATTCACCGAAATTAACATATCATAGCTGACATTTTCTAAAATTCTAGTTTAGGGATTAATTAATACGAATGCCTGTGGATGCTTCACTTCTGATGACACACTAAAGAAGGTTTCTAAAAATCCAACACTAATAATTTGATGTGTTAAATTTTGACACTCTGTTTGTATATTTGTATTTATTAGCATACTGCTAAAATTTATAGGAAAGTCAGAATTTAATATTAATTTAATAACTTATGGGATTGATTCTTTATGATTTTATTACGAGATAAATAATTATGAAAAACACTTTGAGAATATCGATTATATTATTAGTCTTAATTTTGGCACTGACATCTCAAATGAAATCTGCTGAGAATGCTATACAAAATCCACTTGAATTGACTTCAAAACCATATACACGTTATTGGTGGTTTGCTTCAAAAATTAAAGAAGATGATGTTCGATATAACCTTGATTGGTTGAAGGTTAATGGTTTTGGTGGAGTAGAAGTAGCTTGGGTTTATCCATTAAACAGATTTAATAAGAATGACACTTCTTATACACCACGACAGGAATGGCTTAGCCCCGAATGGAATAAAATTGTAGAATTTACAATCAAATACGCAGACAGTATTGGGTTGGGATGTGATTTGACGTTTGGAACACTTTGGCCATTTGGTGATACGTATGTACCGTTTGAACAAGCAACACAGAAATTTGGTGATCCACAATGGAGACAGGAAATATCACGTTCATGGCAACATCCAAAAGTTGGATTTGTTATTGACCATCTTACTCCGAAGAATTACCTGCCATATTTCAATAGATTGTTATCTGCCTTTCCGAGACCAAGAACAAATATTCAGCAATCATACTTTATTGACAGTTGGGAAGTAGAAACAGATAAGCTCTGGTGCGATGGTTTCGATGTTGATTTTAATACAAAATTCGGTTATGATATTACAAAATACATGGACTCAATTTACAAACCATATAATAAATACCATTTTTATGACTACATGAGTCTAATTTCAGAAAAAGTTTTGGAATTCTACAAAAATTACAGACACAATCTGAATCAAAAGGGAATACTATCTCGAGGTCAGGTTGCAGGAGCACCTTGTGATCTGATTTCAGGATATTCGATAATGGACATTCCTGAAGGTGAATCGATGCTTTTTGAACCTGAGTACTGCTCTATTCCTGCTTCAGCAGCATTACTTACTAAGAAAAAAGCAGTGTCTTCAGAAACATTTACTTGTTTATATGGCTGGCCAAAGGATTATATTCGTAATGAACAAATAGGTGATTTGAAATTAGTAGCAGATGCATTGTTTGCAAATGGAATTAATCATATTATCTGGCATGGAAAAGCACACAACCCTGCAAACTGCGATACAGTAAATTTCTATGCTAGTACTCATATTGGCTCAAGTGGTTCAATTGCAGAAGAATTACCAAAATTCAATCAATACTTGGAAAAAGTATCTACTTATATGAAAAAAGGACATACATATTCTGACATAGCTGTATATTTACCAACTGAGGATTCATGGATAAAAGGGATTATGCCCAAAGGGGAGCAATTCATCTGGGCTTGGGGATACTATGAGATGAGATATGTATATTTTCCTGAGGAATTGAGTGGACATAATCCTGTTTGGATTAACTATGAGTTTCTAAAAAAGGCTAAAGTTATTAATAATAAATTGAAAATCGGAGATGTCGAGGTTTCATATTTGTACGTTAATGCAAAGTATCTGGATATTCGAGTCATTGAAAGATTAGTCGAATTAGCCGAGGATGGTTTAAAAGTGATACTAAAGCAAAAGCCTGAAAATCCTTCTGCTGATCCAACTATCAAAGATTATCAATTAAAACAGGACTTATTGACCGCAAATATGAATGTCAATAAAGAATTACCCAAAAAAATGATTCCGTTTTTACAAGGAGAAATTATTCCTGTTCATTGGGTAAGAAAAGATGGAGATGCACTTTATATTTACTACCCAAATCCCAAGAGCAAACGTCTTAAATTCCCATTGGAATATGGACAATCACTAAATGGTAAAAATGAAACAATAAGTGTAAATATTAATTATCATGAAAAGAGTTATTCTCAAGTTCTAAAATTTGAGCCGTATCAATCATTGCTCTATAGGTTGGAGAATGGTAAACTTGAACAAATTGATATAAAATTTGTTCCAAAAACTCCAACAGTTATTAAACGTCCGGATGGATATGAAGCTCCTTGGCTAGTGAAATAAAAAAAGGAAGTGGTGAATTCTATTTTTAGCAAAAAACTTTGGGATCGTATCAAGATTAGTCGAGATCATATTATTTTTTTGTCTCTTCCTTCAGATATTTGCCAGTGAAACTCTTTTTCGATTTCATAATTTCTGAGGGGGTTCCTTCGGCTATGATTTCTCCCCCGCTTTCTCCGCCTTCGGGTCCAAGATCTATGATCCAATCTGCGCATTTTATGACTTCCAGATTATGTTCAATAATAACAACAGTATTACCTTTCACCACTAACTTATCTAAAAGGATAAGCAAGATGTTAATATCTTCAAAATGGAGTCCAGTTGTAGGCTCATCTAGAAGGTAAAGAGTTTTGCCTGTACTAATTTTTGAAAGTTCAGTTGCAAGTTTGACTCTTTGGGCTTCTCCACCAGATAGAGTAGGTGCTTGTTGCCCAAGTTTGATGTAGGTTAAACCAACATCGAAAAGAGTCTGTAGTTTATTTTTAATCTTAGGAATTTCTGAGAAATAATCTAATGATTCTTCGATTGTCATTTCAAGTACTTCTGCAATGGATTTTCCTTTGTATGTAACTTGTAAAGTTTCATTATTATATCTTTTACCATTGCAGGTATCGCATGTAACATAAACTTCAGGAAGAAAGTTCATTTGAATTTTTTTTATTCCTCCTCCTTCACATTCTTCGCAACGTCCACCTTTAACATTAAATGAAAATCTACCTGATTTATAGCCTCTAATCTTGGATTCTGGAAGCAGGGCAAAAAAATCACGGATTTGAGTAAAGATGCCAGTATATGTAACAGGATTTGATCTGGGTGTTCTGCCGATTGGAGTCTGGTCAATTTCAATAACTTTATCGATTAACTCAAGGCCTGATATTGATTTATAGGGCAACGGCTTATTGGTTGATCTGTAGAAATGTTTTGATAATATTGGATAAAGCGTATCATTAATCAAAGATGATTTTCCTGAACCACTCATACCTGTAATGCAGACTGATAAACCGAGAGGGATTTTAAGATCAACATTTTTCAGATTATTTCCAGTTGCTCCATTGAGTACAAGATATTTACCATTGGGTGATCGAGATAATCCATGTGGCTTAATGACTTTTTGCTTTAATAAATACTGAAGAGTTAAGGATTTATCAACTTCCTTTTTGCTTAAATTAATGAATTTATCGGGTGGACAGGATATAATTACTTCTCCCCCATGCACACCTGCTCCTGGACCAAGATCAATAACATAATCAGATTCCAGTATCATTGCTTTGTCATGCTCAACAACAATTACTGAATTCCCGATGTCTCTTAGTCTTTTAAGAGAATTTATTAACTTATTATTGTCATGTTGGTGCAGACCAATACTTGGTTCATCCAGCACGTATGTGATGCCAACCAGCTCTGAACCGATTTGGGATGCTAATCTAATCCTTTGTGACTCACCACCAGACAGAGTCCTGACGCTTCTATCCAATGATAGATATGATAAACCAACTTCTTTAAGGAAATTCAATCTAGATTTAATTTCTTTTAGGATTAAACCGGATATCTGCATTTGTCTGTCCGTTAATCTTGTATGAAGTTTTGAAAAATAAATAAATGAAGTGTTAATATCCAATAAGGTTAAATCAATAACAGATTTATTATCGATCAGAACATTTAAATTCTCAACTTTTAATCTTCCTCCTTTACAGATGTCGCAAGTGTCAGAGGTCATAAAGTTTTCAATATTTTTACGTATTGCTGCCGAGCTGGTATTCTGATACTGATGTTTCAAACTTGGCAAGATTCCGATAAATTTCTGAGAATAGGTAACATTTTTACCGGATGCAAAATTATACACGATAGGAATTGAATCGTCTTCAGAGCCGTTTAATAATTTATTGAGAATGTCTTCAGGAATATCACTAATAGGAACATCAAGGCTAATTTCATATTGATTGCAGAAAGATTCAATTTGAGTCCAAAGCCACATTTCACGTTGCTTACCCACAGTTGCGATCCCACCATCATTAATTGATTTACTTTTATCAGGAAGTATTAATTCAAGGTTGAAATCCGTTAACTCACCTAAACCATCGCATTTCTTGCAAGCACCATAAGGTGAATTAAATGAGAACATATTTGGGGCTAATTCTTCATAGGCCTTACCACAGGATGGACAGGTATAAGATGTACTAAAAAGATGTTCTTGCTTTATGCCATCCTGCTCTATTAGTACTAAAAGTGTGCCTTCAGATTTATGAATTGCTAGTTCAACTGATTCCCTGATGCGATGCTCATGACTTGGATCAACTTGTATTCTGTCAACAATTAAATCAATATCGTGAATAATATATCTGCTTAACTGCATTCCATCTTCAATTTCCTTTATCTCACCATCGACTCTAACTTTTGTATAACCTTGCTTAAGTAACTGTTCGAACAAATCCCTGTAATGCCCTTTTCTTGCTCGGACTAATGGTGCAAGAAGCACGATTTTTTTCTTATTAAAATCTGTGATTATTTTATCGATTATCTGATCCAGAGTTTTTTGTTCAACTGGAATATGGCAATCAACACAAAACTGAGTACCAATTTTCGCAAAAAGTAATCTTAAATAATCATAAATTTCTGTTACAGTACCAACGGTAGATCTGGGATTATGGCTTATTGATTTCTGTTCGATTGAGATTGCCGGTGATAATCCTTCAATAACATCTACTTCGGGTTTCTTCAACATTCCGAGAAATTGACGAGCATAGGCAGACATACATTCAACATATCGTCTCTGGCCTTCAGCATATAAAGTATCAAAGGCCAGACTGGACTTGCCGGAGCCTGATAAACCCGTAATAACAACAAACTTATCTCTAGGAATTTCAAGATTTATATTCTTAAGATTGTGTTCTCTTGCTCCTTTAACAATTATTTTCGATAGCTCACTTTCGATTTCACGAATGGATTCAATAGAAGCATCATTATAAACTTTATCTGCTTTTTCTTTAGTACTTTTTTTAGTTGACATCATATCTGCACATTTTTTGAACTATAAAACGTGTTTAATTGAAGAAAATTTGATATTAACAATATGGATCTATTGAATAATATTTCAAAAACAACTTATTCTAATCAATAAAATAGCAATTAATTGGTCTATAAAGTCTATAATTTACTTATTTTTGCAATTCTTTTTAGGTTATTATCCGTATATATTATGATTAAACTCGATACAGTAATTTCGCTTGCGAAGAGAAGAGGATTCATTTTTCAATCCTCAGAGATTTATGGTGGACTAAATGGATGCTGGGATTATGGACCGCTTGGAGTAGAGTTACTTAAAAATATCAAAGAATCCTGGTGGAAATCAATGACCTATCGCGATGATATTGAAGGTATTGATGCATCCATTCTTATGCACCCAAGAACATGGGAAGCAAGTGGGCACGTTGGACAATTCACCGATCCTATGATTGACAATCTCACAAGTAAAGGTAGATACAGAGCTGATAATTTGATTGAGGAATATATTGATAAACTGAAAAAGAAGAATCATACAGATAAAGCTGCTGAATTAGAAATAAGGTTACAATCAGTTAAGGAATTATCAGATTATTATAACATAATTATTGATTTTCAAATACCTGATCCCGTTTCGGGCTCGACAGAATGGACTGAAGTAAGAAATTTTAATTTGATGTTTAAAACTTTTATTGGTCCTCTTGAAGAAAGTTCTTCAATGGTTTACTTACGACCAGAAACAGCTCAGGGAATTTATGTTAATTTTAAAAATGTCATGGAATCATCAAGGCAAAAAGTTCCATTTGGAATCGCACAAATTGGTAAGGCATTTAGAAATGAAATAAATACTAAGAATTTTCTTTTCAGAACACGCGAATTTGAGCAAATGGAAATGCAGTATTTTGTTAAACCTGGTTCAGAATTTGAATGGTATGATTATTGGAAAAATCAGAGAATGGAATGGTATCTAAATATGGGTATCAATAAAGAGAATCTTAAATTTAAGGATCACGATAAACTTGCTCATTATGCAAATAAGGCTGTTGACATTGAATATCAGTTCCCATTTGGGTGGGGTGAAATTGAAGGTATTCATTCGAGAACAGATTTTGATTTGAAAGCACATACTCAATTCTCAGGCAAAAAACTTGAATATGTTGATACCGTGAATCAGGAAAGATATACCCCTTATGTTATCGAAACATCAGGAGGTGTGTCTAGAGGATTAATGGCTTTCTTGTGCGATGCTTACAATGAAGAAGACGTTACAGATGACAATGGAAAATCAGAAAAAAGAGTTGTAATTAAGTTTAAGCATAGTGTTGCACCAATGACTGCCGCAGTATTACCTCTTGTAAATAAGGATGGGATGCCAGAATTGGCGGAGAAGATATACAAAAATCTTCAAAGAAATTTCAAGGTCACTTATGACACATCTGGAGCTATTGGTAGAAGATACAGAAGAAATGACGAAATAGGAACACCATTCTGCATCACTATCGATGGTCAATCTGTAGAAGACGGAACAGTTACTGTAAGAGAAAGAGACACAATGGCTCAGGATCGCATTTCAAACGATAAAATTGATAATTATATTTTTGATAAAATCAGATAAGATATTTTGAAAATACATAAATATACATACTTAGTCTTATTTTTAATCTTGTTCATGAACTATTCAAATGCAGATGATAAAAATCATGACATATATTTTAAGATTAATAAAGCTTTCGAGACTTATGGAGCTATCTTCAGAGAAGTAGCAGGAAATTACGTTGAAACTATTGATCCTGATGATCTGATGCAAAATGGTATTGATGGCATGTTATCCCATCTCGATCCCTATACTGTTTATTATAAAGATAATGATAATGAAATTGATGTTATCTCTAATGGCTCTTATGTTGGTATTGGTATTTCTGTAGCTACAGTAGATAGTGTACTGACTATAGTTGGTATAACTGATGGCAATCCGGCAGCTAAATCAGGACTTAGAATTGGTGATAAAATTTTAATCGTGGATACGACAAATGTTTTAAAATTGTCCAGCGATGAATTAAGAAAATACACTCAAGGTGCTGTTGGTTCAAAGATAACAGTTAAAGTTCTAAGGGAGAGCGTACAAGATACTTTAAATTTTACTCTAAAAAGAGAAGACATAAAAGTTAATAATATTGCGTGTAAAACTTTATTAAATAAAGATATAGCCTATATCAAAGTTGAGAAGTTTTCTAAATTAACCGCTAACGATTTCCGTACTGCTTTTACCGGATTACAGAAAGAGGCTGGAGAATTAAAAGGGTTGATAATTGATTTAAGGAACAATCCAGGCGGATTACTACAATCGGCAGTTGAATTATGTGAGATGTTTTTACCTTTAAATAGTCCAATAGTTACAACGAGAGGCAGAAGACAAAAAGAAGAATTTGTTTTTACATCAAGAAATGCTCCATTGGATACGTTAATTCCAATAGTTGTTCTAATCAATCAAAACAGTGCCAGTGCCAGTGAAATTGTTGCCGGTGCGTTACAGGATCTTGATAGAGTAGTCGTTATTGGGAAGAGATCTTTTGGTAAAGGGCTTGTACAATCTGTACTTGATATGCCATTTAATGCTTCACTAAAAGTAACAACAGCCAAATACTACATTCCCTCAGGCAGGTGTATTCAAAGAATAAACTATTCAAAAGAATTGGTTCATAATATAGATCAGAGAGATTCAGTTTTTTACACGAAAAATCTGAGAAAAGTATACGAATCAAACGGCATTGAACCAGACCTAAAGGTAACTCAGGACACTTTGAGTGAGTTTATCAAATCAATTTATGACAAAAATTTATTTTTTAGTTTTGCAAATGTTTATACAGGAAACCTAGATTCGCTAGATAATGGATTTAACGCTGATAATAAGTTATTGAATAGTTTTCAAAAGTATATTAAAGAATCTGGATTTGTAAACGAAAAGAGTCTTGTAAACAGATTCGATTTATTCAAACAAAAATTGAATATTAATAAATCTGATAAAAAATTATTAAAATCATTAGAATATATAACCAAAGAACTAGAAAAGAATGATAGTGACATTTTTAATTCAAATATAGTAAAAATCCAGAAGATTCTAACTTTTGAAATCAAATCAAGATTTTTGTCAGAATTGGATTTAATTACCGAAACAATAACTGACGATAAGGATATAAACTGTGCTTTAGATTTATTCAAAACCAAAGGATATTACCAGTTATTGAGTGGAGCACCTCAAAAAGGGCTAAACTGAGTTGACTGAATATTCTTAATTTGAAAATAGAACAGTAGCTTAAACGTTGACATCTTCTTTGTGCACCATTTTTTTAACATTCAGGACTTTGTATGAGAATTACGAAACAATATACGAACAGAGAAAGCCAATCTTTAGATAAATATTTACAAGAAATAGGTAGAGTGGAGTTATTGAGTCCTGCTGATGAAATCTCACTAGCACAGAATATAAAAAAAGGTGGAGCTGAGGGCAACAGGGCTTTGGAAAGATTGGTAAAATCAAACCTTCGTTTCGTTGTTTCAGTTGCAAAGCAATATCAAAATCAGGGTTTATCACTTGGAGATCTAATTAATGAAGGCAATCTTGGCCTCATTAAAGCTGCCAAAAGATTCGATGAGACCCGAGGATTTAAATTTATTTCATATGCTGTATGGTGGATCAGACAATCAATTCTTCAAGCTTTAGCAGAACAGTCACGTATTGTTCGTTTGCCATTAAATAGAGTTGGTGCACTAAATAAAATTGGTAAAAAATTCAGTGAACTTGAACAAAAATTTGAGCGTGAACCTACGGCTGCAGAATTAGCGGAACAGCTGGAAATTAGTGTTGCTGAAATTGCAGAGACAATCAAAATATCCGGTAGGCATTTATCTGTAGATGCTCCTTTTGTTCAAGGTGAAGATAACAGATTGCTTGACATTCTTCCAAATGAACAACAACCGCCACCTGATGCAGAATTAATCAGAGAATCTCTCAAAGTTGAAGTTCAGCAGGTTTTGACAACATTATCGACCAGAGAAGCCGAAGTAATAAAATTATATTTTGGTTTAGACGGACATTCTCTTACTTTGGAAGAAATTGGAGAGAAATTTAACTTAACCAGAGAAAGAGTCCGCCAAATAAAAGAAAAAGCAATCAGAAGATTAAGGCATGCTTCCAGATCAAAAGCTTTACGTGCCTATCTTGGTTAGTTAAACCTTATTAAGAATATAATATGCATAAAATAGATTTACTGCCTGATATTCAAACATTATCAAATTCAGTTGAATTATCAGTTCTCCGCAGGCCTGAATGGCTTAAAGTCCGCGCTCCTGGTGGCGAATCCTATACACATATTAAATCAATGATGAGATCTAAGAAGCTTCATACCGTTTGTGAAGAAGCTCATTGCCCCAATATTGGTGAATGCTGGCACCATGGTACAGCTACATTTATGATTCTAGGAGATACATGTACCCGATCATGTGGTTTTTGCGCAATCAAAACAGGCAAATCAGAAATTATAAATGAGGATGAACCATTTGAAGTTGCAGACGCAATTCATCAGATGGGTATTTCTCATGCCGTTATAACATCCGTCAACCGCGATCAACTCTGGGATCAAGGCTCTACTATTTGGGCAAGAACTATAATTGAGGTTAAAAAATTAAATCCTAATGTTCGCGTTGAGATTCTTATACCTGATTTTAAAGGTGATATTGAATGTCTTCAACGAGTTCTTGATGCAAAACCTGATGTACTCAATCACAACATTGAAACTGTACCACGTTTATATAAAACTGTCCGTCCACAAGCAAAATATGACAGATCGTTATTTGTTCTAGAATATTCAAAGAATGCAGGATTTCTCACAAAAACAGGTATTATGGTTGGTATTGGTGAGAAAACAGAGGAAGTATTTGATGTTATGAAAGATATTAGAGAAAGAAATGTTGATATTATGACAATTGGACAGTATCTTCAGCCATCAAAAGAACATTTGCCCGTTGACAGATTTGTAACTCCTGATGAATTTGCAGAATATAAGAGATATGGCATAGTAGATCTAGGTTTTAGGCATGTAGAATCTGGTCCACTGGTTCGTAGCTCTTACCGAGCTGACAAACAGGTATAAAAAGTTCTACTGTGTCATTCAAAGACATCATTCAAGTATCCAATTTCACATATTACAAATCTTAAACTCAAATAATCAATCTTCTTTTTGTAATTTTGCTTTCCTAAGAATTATTCAGGATTGATTATCACATTATGGAATTGATAACTCGTAAAGCATTTCTAAAAACTATAATCGGAATCACCGGTTCTTTCTTAGCTTATCTGTTCTACAAATCACTAAAAATAAATGATCACATTGTTAGTTCAAATAGAGTTCAGTCAGTTATCAAGAATGATTTCCCCGAAGGTTTTTCGTTTATTAATGATATAATTTTAGTTAAAAAAAATCAGAAGATTGAGATTTTCTCAGATAAATGTACTCATCTTGGTTGTAAGATCAATAAATCATCCGGTACTGAATTAGTGTGTTCCTGCCATGGTTCCAAGTTTTCAGATAATGGGCAGGTAATATCAGGACCTGCACTAAAAAATTTAAAGAAAATTAGTTTTCAACTTGATAATTTACGAAATGTGATAATTTTGAATAATGAAGCTTGATTCAATCAAAATATTAATCTCACGATCACAATTTGGATATCTATCCTATGCATCTTTTTTTATTTGTATTTTATCAGGAATTGCTCTCGCTTTTACATTCGATCCAATGAATTCTTATAATTCAATATCATTAATGATTTTGCTGAACAAACCAGCATTGTTTATCAGGTCAATTCATTACTGGTCTGCCCAAATTTTTCTTTTAACTTCAGTTTTCCATATTATCGATCATTTATTAAAGAGAACCGAAAAGGATGTCAAATCATCCTCTTGGGTGGGGATGATTATGCTGATTCCATTTCTACTCTATGCAATGTTTAGCGGTTTCCTATTAAAAGGAGACAATGAAGCTACTCAGGGAATGAATATAATCGTATCTGTTTTGAATTCGATTCCATTAATTGGAAATATAATCTCCGGTACAATGTTCGGGACAACATCTTCTCTGCAAATCATTTATATTAATCATATTATTACCAGTGCTTTAGTGGTTTGGTTGCTGACAATAGAACATTCAAAGAAGATTATTCCATCAGCAAAAAGCCTGCTTCAAGTGATTCCATTGATTGCTCTTCTTTCAGTTATCCTAATTCCATCAATTTCGAAGAATATCTCACCTGAGACGAAAGGTCCTTGGTATTTGACGGGAATTCAGGAGATTTTTCATTGGCTGAACTACCCAGAGATTACTATTTACATTCTGTTTTTGATATTAGTTGGGATTTTCTCGGTAAAATATCTGAACAATAAAGCATCAGGAAGATTGAAATTAGTTCTATTAATTTTTCTTCTATCTTATTCACTCGTTTCAGTATTTGCATTGTTCTTTCGAGGCGAATCATGGAAACTTATTGTACCCTGGGATGATAACGCAAACGTTGTTGAGTTCCTTACTGCGAGCAATCTAAAAACACCTGAGGATTCTTTGTTGAAAAGGAAAGTACCCTTAATTCAGGGTAAAATTGAATCCTGTATGTACTGTCATTCAGATGTAAAGGGGCTTTCAATAAGTCACGATGTTGCGGCAATCGGGTGCTATTCTTGTCATCTCGGCAATCCTTTATCATTGGATAAAATCACAGCTCACAGAGGAATGACTTTGACTCCCGGGAATCTTGATGTAGCTGAAAAAACCTGTGGGACTATAAACTGTCATCCCGGGATTCTGAAACGTGTTGGGAAGTCGCTTATGACAAGTATGTCGGGAGTGATTGCGGTAAACAAATATACGTTTGGCGAATCAAAAACTCCAGACGGATATTATAACATTGAAAATATTGGATTTACTCCGGCTGAAACCCATCTTCGGGGATTGTGTGCAGGGTGTCACCTTTCAAATAATAAATTAAAACCTGCTCCTATCGATGAACTTTCGCGTGGTGGTGGATGTTCGGCATGTCATCTGAATTATCAGCCGGAATCAATTGCTGACCTTGAAAATTTAAAAGCAGGCAAAAAATCTCATTTTGTAAATCATCCAGAGATTACTTTAAAAGTAACTGACGATCATTGCTTTGGTTGTCACAGCCGTTCAGGAAGAATAGCAACTAACTATGAAGGGTGGCACGAAACACATTTAAATTCAAAAGATGTTACAAATATTGATAAGTCTAAATTTAGACTTCTACAGGATGGACGTGTGTTTGAGAAGAAAAACGATGATGTTCACCACAAAGCCGGAATGATGTGTATAGACTGTCATAATTCCTATGAAATAATGGGTGATGGGACTAAATATAGTCACAAGGAAAATGCTGTAAAAATTCAATGTATTGATTGTCATACCGATAATCCTTCAACTATCACTAAAGATAAAATGGATCAGGAATCTCAGAGGATACTAAATATAAGGAACAAAACCGATCTGAATATTAAGTACATTGTTTCAAAGGGAACCGGAATACCATATCTTAATACGATTTACAAAGATGGAAGAATAATTACTGAATTAAAATCTTCCGGTAAGCAATTAATCTCTAAGCCTGTTTCAACACTTTGCGGGAAAGATATTCAGGGACATAACCGTATGGATTGCGCTACCTGTCATACTGCATGGGCTCCTCAATGCATTGGATGCCACACTCAGTATTACCCAGAAATGACAGGCTGGGATAATTTAACAAATAAAGAAACTATTGGATCATGGTTAGAAAAAGATAAGGAGTTCTATTCTGATTTTCCAACTCTTGGAGTTACCTTTGATCCCAAATCAAAGAATTCAAAAGTAACAACTTTCATTCCAGGAATGGTTCTTTCGATTAGCAAATCGAAAAATGAAAAAAGCTATAAGCGACTTTTTGCTCCTGCTTTCTCTCATACTATATCAGCAAAGTCAGTTCCTTGCAAAACATGCCACAACAATCCTGTTGCATTAGGATATGGAAGAGGAGAACTTAAATATGTTATTAATAATAATAATGGAAGATGGATATTTTCACAAAAATTCTCAAACTTCTCCAGCGATAATCTACCTGAAGATGCATGGATAGGCTTTCTGCAGAATTCAAAAAACAACAATTCCACACGAACAAACACAAGACCTTTCAACATTGAAGAACAAAAGAAGATACTAACAATTGGATCATGCTTAACTTGTCACAAAGAAAATGATAAAAAGATGATTGCAGTTTTAAGAAGTACTCCTTTTACAAAAAAGAAGCTTTCAGTAAAGTGTATTGTACCAATTTGGTAAACCATTTTAACTCAATAATATACCTTATTGTTAGTGATACCTAATTTTTTATTTATTTCGTACTATCTTCAAATAATTCAACCATTTACAAAAATTATTCTTGTTTAAAAGACAAAATATCTATATTTTTGAATATAGGTTTTGTAATAATTTTAAATATTTGAAATGCAATCAAATAACTCTATCGGTCTTGGAACAGATAAAGATACACCACTTTATACAATCGGAGTAGTTGCTCAGCTTTTGGAAGTTTCTGTTCACACACTCAGGTTATACGAAAATGAAGGATTGGTTATCCCTTTTAAGAAAGATTCAAATCATAGACTATATTCCGCCAATGATATAACCAGATTGAAATGCATCAGAGATTCAATTACTAACAAAAAATTCTCCATTGCCTCAATAAAAACACTTTATGCCATGATTCCCTGCTGGTCGATCCGTAATTGCTCTGAAGGCGAAAGAGAAAATTGTGAGGCATACAATAGTACCATGAATCCATGCTGGACATTCAAGCATAGTAATAATTTATGTGCACTGCAGGAATGCCGAACATGCGATGTATACAAAGAACACAATCATTGTGATAATATAAAAGAAACAATCAAAAACAACACGAGGCAAGCATGAAGTCTTTTTCACGTAGAAAATTCCTTCAGATTTCCTCCGCTACTTTTGCTTCGGCAGCCGCCTTAGGTACTATCAATCATGTTACTAAGGGTTCAAAACTTTTTGCTGGTGATAAAACTAAAACAGGAACTTATCAGGTTCCGACCTACTGCAATTTATGTTTTTGGAAATGTGGTGCTATAGCAACAGTCAAGGATGGTAAGTTATGGAAAATCGAAGGTAATCCTTTAGATCCTCTTAGTAACGGCAGATTATGCCCTCGAGGTACAGGTGGTGTTGGTGCATACTCAGATCCAACAAGATTGAAATCACCCCTAATAAGAACAGGTGCAAGAGGCAATGAATCTTGGAAAGTTGTAACCTGGGATGAGGCATTTAACTATATTGCTGATAAACTTAATACTATCAAAGCAAAACACGGTCCTGAAGCTGTTGCTTACTTCAGTCATGGAATCGGAGGCAATTTTATTAAACATACTTTTAAAGCATTTGGCACACCTCATATTTTTGCTCCATCATTCGCACAATGTCGCGGACCTAGAGAAGTTGGCTTTGAACTGACTTTTGGTGACGTTATTGGTTCGCCTGAAAGAACGGACATCAAGAATACAAAATGTATGGCACTGATTGGTTCTCATTTGGGTGAGAACATGCATAATTCGCAGGTTCAGGAGTTATCACAGGCTGTAGAAAATGGAGCATCGATAATTGTAGTCGATCCAAGGTTTTCAATAGTTGCCGGAAAGGCAAAATATTATCTGCCGATTAAACCAGGAACTGATATGGCACTCCTTCTAACATGGTCAAATATCTTGATTAAAGAAGGATTGTATGATAAAGAATATTCTGAAAAATATGGAATTGGATTCGAACAATTCGCGGCAGAAGTTTCACAATATACACCCGAATGGGCTTATACCGAAACCGGAGTTGAAGCAAAGCTTATAATTGAATCAGCAAGAGAGTTGGCAAGATATAAACCTGCTTCATTTATTCATCCTGGCAGACATGTAACCTGGTACGGAAATGATGCTCAAAGAAGCAGGGCTATAGCATTACTGAATGCTTTACTCGGTAACTGGAATCACAAGGGTGCATTCTGGCAGCCAACTAAGATGCCTATCCCTCCATATCCATATCCTGCATATCCTGAAGCTGTAATGCCGAGAGCAGACAATCCGGGTAAAAAATATCCCTGGGCAGGCGAAGAGGAAGGCTTGACTAACGGTATTAGAGAAGCAACTATTACTGGAAATCCATACCCAATTAAATCCTGGGTTGTATATGCGACTAATCTAATGAATGCGTTGCCTAATCAGCAGGAAACATTAAAAGCGATACAGAATCTGGATTTACTTGTAACAATTGACGTTATTCCAAGTGAAATCGCAGGATATTCTGATGTGGTTTTACCTGAATCGACATACCTGGAAAGATATGATGATCTTCACAGTTCACCTTTCACAACACCATTCCTTGGAATCAGGCAACCAGTAATCGATTCACCCGATGATCAGAAACCAAATTGGTGGATTGCCAAACAACTAGCCGGTAAACTTGGACTTGGTCATTACTTTCCATGGAATGATATTGAAGATTATTTGAAATTTAGAGTCGACAAAGCAGGTCTATCATACACTGAACTTAAGGAAAAAGGAATTATTCTCGGAGCAAAGAAGCCTGTATATATCGAAGAAGGGGTTGAAGAAAAATTCAATACTCCTTCAGGTAAAGTTGAGTTCTATTCTACTCAGCTAGCCGAGAAAGGATTTGATCCCATTCCGAAATATGAAAAACCTGAAGAACCACCAGTAGGATTCATGAGATTATTATTCGGCAGATCACCTGTGCACACATTCAGCATGACTCAATCAAATCCGATTTTACAGGATATGATCGAAGAGAATGAAGTCTGGATCAATATTGATATAGCAAAGCAATATGGAATTAAAAATGGAGATTATATCAAACTGAAGAATCAAGATGGTATGGTCAGCAATAAAGTTAAAGTGAAAGCAACTGAACGAATCAGAACAGATTGTGTGTTCATGACTCATGGTTTTGGTCATCAGTCTAAAGCACTTTTCAATACTTACCAGAAAGGTGCAAGCGATTCGCACCTTGTTACAAAATACAAAACTGACCCCATTATGGGCGGAACAGGTATGAACATCAATTTTGTAACAATCGTGAGGGAGGCATAAATGGCAAGATACGGAATGGTTATAGATACACTTAAATGTGTTGGATGTATGGATTGTGTGGTTGCCTGCAAGACCGAAAATGAAGTACCAATTGGATATAACAGAGATTGGATAAGTTACGAAACAACAGGTAAATTCCCGTCATTACATCAGGAAATAAGAAGTGAGAGATGCAATCAATGCGATAATCCTCCTTGTGTTTACTGTTGTCCATGCGGAGCAAGCCACATTTCTGAAACAGGTGGAATAGTATTGGTTTATGAAGATAAATGCAGCGGATGTAAAGCATGCATGGCAGCATGCCCTTATGGTGCGAGATATATTCATCCTGAGGGATTTGCATCGAAATGTACATTTTGCATTCATAGAGTAGAAACAGGTGAACTTCCTGCCTGTGTCTCAGTTTGTCCGACATATTGCATGTCATTCGGTGATCTCGATGATCCCCAGAGTGATGTATCGAAATTACTGGCAAGCCGGTCGAATCATTCGTTGATTCCTGAAGCCGGCACCAAACCTCAAATTTATTATTTAACATGAGGAATTAAAATGCACGAATTAGTTAATACAAGACACAATTTACAAATTGATCCGCATCTTCATATCTGGGGCTGGGAAATAGGTGTTTATCTTTTTCTTGGCGGAATAGTTGCAGGAATGATGATAATAAGCGGATTTTTTATTTTTACCGGCAGAGCAAAGAATCCCAAATGTTCCTGCTTTTGGATACCTTCAATTGCATTGATTGCAATCAGCTTTGGTATGGGTGCCCTATTCCTTGATTTAGAGCACAAACTTTACGTTTGGCGTATGTACACAACTTTCCAATGGCAATCTCCGATGTCCTGGGGAGCTTGGATTTTATTATTGGTATATCCTGTTTTAATAGCAAATATGTTATTAAAACTACCGGAATTCATTCAAAACCGGTTTTCATTTTTAAAGAAAATTTCAGATACTTTGAATTCTAAAGACTCTACAATGAGGATGATTGGAGTAATAAGTATGGTTGTTGGAGGATTTCTTGGAATGTACACTGGAGTTCTGCTAAGTGCATTCGGTGCAAGACCTCTATGGAATAGTTCAATGCTTTGGATACTATTTCTAACTTCAGGGTTATCATCAGCGGCGGCGTTTATTCATATGGCAGCACATGATGTCGAAGAAAGAAGAATGCTCGCCAAAGCCGATAATACATTTCTGATGTTCGAGTTTGTTGTAATCATACTATTAATTGTAGGTCATTTAAGTTCTGACTTGGTTCATATTGAGTCAATCAAAATGCTTATCAGCGGTGCTTATGCTCCGGTTTTTTGGGTGTTTGTTGTTGGGTTTGGTATATTAATACCCTTGATAATCCAGCTTGCAGCTGTGAATAATAAAATCAGATACACTGCCATAGCTCCGGTAATGGTTATTATAGGTGGATTAATTTTGAGACTTGTAATTGTTTCTGCCGGTCAGGCAAGTAACTGGTCAACTTCAGTATTCAAATAAAAATGTATATATTTTGGGAGATTATTTTATGTCAAAACATTTAGTTACAAACAATCCAAAACCCTATATGAATCCTTATATTGCCGGGATTGGTCTTGGATTGGTTTTACTTTTATCTTATGTAATCATGGGAAGAGGATTGGGAGCTTCAGGTGCTATCTCGACAGTTGTTGCTGTCGGGGTTAATACCGTTGCACCGAGCCATGCATCGGGTAATACTTTTTATTCAGAGTATTTAGGTGATGGAACAACAAATCCACTAAAGGATTGGTTGGTATTTGAGGTAATGGGAGTTCTCGTTGGTGGATTCATTTCGGGTATGTTTGCAGGACGGGTTAATAAAAGTATTGAAAAAGGACCACTTTTTTCGAACAGGAAACGATTATACTTCGCAGTATTTGGAGGAGCTTTGATGGGATTCGGTGCTAAGCTTGCCAGAGGATGCACAAGTGGACAGGCTCTGACAGGGGGTTCAATTCTCAATCTAGGTAGCTGGGCTTTTATGATGTGTGTATTTGCCGGAGCTTATATGTTTGCATATTTTGTTAGGAGGCAATGGTTATGATGCCATATTTCAAATTTGATTATTTCGGAGCTGATACCGGACTTGTGTTTGCTTTCATTATTGGTATTGGTTTTGGTTTCTTCCTAGAGAGAGCGGGATTTGGCACAGCAAAGAAACTAGCAGCCCAATTTTACTTTAAAGATCTTACAGTTTTTAAGGTGATGTTCACAGCAATCGTAACAGCAATGCTAGGAGTTTATTTCCTATCAGTTTTCGGATTGATGGATATCACAATGGTGAATGTTATCGATACTTATATTGTTCCACAGATTGTTGGCGGACTTTTGCTGGGTGTAGGATTCGTTATTGGTGGTTACTGTCCCGGCACATCAGTTGTTGCCTGTGCTACCGGTAAAATTGATGGAGTCTTCTTCATCGGTGGGGTTTTCCTCGGAACATTTATTTACGGTGAAGTTTATCCACTGATTCAGGGATTTGCTAATTCTACACCGATGGGTAAAGTGCTGATGCCAACCTACTTCAACATACCTTACGGAATTCTTGTATTTGCAGTAGTGCTTATGGCTCTTGGTGGATTTGCAGCTGCTGAATGGGCTGAGAAGAAGTTTGGTTACAAGAAACCGGAGGTTGCTCATGAAGATTAATTTATCAAAATATTCGATCAACCAAAAACTTGCTATTGTTGCCTTTGTTCTTGGACTTATAGCCATCTTTATGGGCGATCCATTGAAAGCAAGAATTGCTTCAGTCGATGTCAATGAATTATCAATGAAAATTCAGGATAAGTCATCAAGTTTAAGTGTCGAAGATATGGCTGACTGGTTGATTCAAAAGAAGTCCGACTTCAAATTGATCGATCTGAGGGATGAGAAGATATTCAACGAATATAATATTCCTACTTCAATTAATATCAAAATAGCTGGATTAGCTTCTTTAAAATTATCGAAAACAGATAAAATCATTTTGTATTCTGATGACAATATCGCCTCAGCTCAAGCGTGGTTTGTTCTGAAATCAAAGAATTATAAATCAGTTTATCTTCTAACAGGCGGGATCAACGAATGGAAAGAGAAAGTTCTTTTTCCAAGCATTTCGGATAATGCTACATCTGAGGATAAGGCAAAGTTTGCAAAGATGGTAGAAGTTAGCAAGTTTTTCGGTGGTACCCCACAACTAGCTTCAAATGATTCAACAGGCATTAAAGCAGTTCCGAAACTAGCAATGCCAAAGATGACAGGATCCGCTAAGGGAGCACCTGCGGCAGGTGGAAAGCCAAAGAGAGAAGGCTGTTAATTTCTCTCAGCACTGTGATTTTAATTATACTCCGAGTTATCTGACCTAAGTCCTCTGGATATGGCTCATAACCGATAGGGTTTGTTTAGAAATGAATTTGCCTGCCGTTTGCAAAGGGGTTATCAATTATCAAATTGACGGAAGAGGGTTCCTTGATTTTACGAATCTAAAAACTCTTTTCTGTTGTTTATTTTGATGATACAAGAATTACCCCGGCAATTTAGTCGGGGTTTTTTATTTGATATAAATAATATTAAAAAATTTTACTTAATTTGAAGGTGATAAAATGGCAATTCCAAAACGTTATCAAAAATTTCAGGAAGATTATCCGGCAGTAGCCAAAGCTTATGAAGAGATGGGTGATGCTGTTCATAATGCCGGTCCACTCGATGATAAGACAAGAGCTTTGATTAAGCTTGCTATATCTACTGGGGCTCGTCTTGAGGGGGCAGTTCATTCACATGCAAGAAAAGCATTGAAAGCCGGCTGTACACCTGAAGAGATGAAACATACAGTTATGCTGGCACTTCCAACAATCGGGCTCCCATCAACAATGGCAGCATTCAGCTGGATTGAGGATGTTTTAAATAAGGATTAATATGCAGAATTTAATAGCACTATTCTGGTCATTCTTTAAGGTAGGATCGTTTTCTTTTGGTGGAGCATATTCCCTCCTTCCATTGATTGAAAATGAGATAGTGGTCAATCACACATGGGTAACTAAGGATGAGTTCCTGAAGGTACTTGGTATGGTTGAGATCGTACCTGGTGCTATTTCAATAAAATATGCTACTTATACAGGATTCAAGGTTGCCGGTGTACCTGGAATAATAGCAGCAAATTTAGGCAACATGATAATGCCTATAGCATTGATTATGCTGATTTCTAGCTTTTACTTCCATTTCGAGCAAAACAAACTTGTGATGAAAGCATTCCAGGGAGTAAAGTTCGTCATTATCGGAATGATTCTAGCTGTAATGATCAAGTACCTTCAGAGCCAATACACAATGCCCAAGGAAATCATATTTATTGCTATCGGACTAGTTCTCGCATTATTCTTCAAGTTTAATCCGATTATTATTATTTCAGTCGGTGTTATTCTATCTTTAATTTTATTATGATTGAACTCAAGGATTCATATAACCGCAAACATGACTATCTGAGGATATCACTTACAGACAGATGCAATCTGAATTGTATATACTGCAATCCTAACGGCAAACTAACTTATACTGAAAAATCAGATTTATTGACTTTTGAGGAAATTGAGAGAACTGTTGATATTTTCACATCCTTAGGTGTGAATAAAATCCGCTTAACAGGTGGTGAACCATTAGCCAGGAAGAATATAAATGATCTTTTCGTCAGACTGAATGAAATTAAAAAAAGAAAACCGTTTGAATTAGCTATTACGACTAATGGATTACTACTTGAAGATAAAATTGAGGAACTGAAAGATTCCGGATTAGAAAGAGTCAATATCAGTCTGGATTCACTCAACCCTTATTCTTTCGCCAGAATAACCGGTTCAGATGAATTGATTACTGTTCTTAAATCAATAAACAAAGCTGTTCAACTAGGAATTAAAGTTAAGCTGAACACCGTTGTAATTAAGGGAATCAATGATTCGGAATTACTTGAATTCTGTAAGTTTTCAATAGATAATGGGATAAATGTCAGATTTATTGAATTTATGCCGTTCAGCAATAATGGATGGAATAATGAAAAATTCATCAGAACTGATGAAATGCTTGAATTAATTCGCTCAAAATATACGCTTGAAAAATTACCAGATACAAATTCACCTGCGGTTGATTACCAAATATCCGGAACTAATGGGAAGATAAGCTTTATTAATTCAATTTCGGATCATTTCTGCTCTACCTGCAATAGGCTGAGAATAACTCCTAATGGCATGCTGAAGCTATGTTTGTTCTCTTCTCAGGACAAAATGCTGAATTTAAAAAGGCTTATATCCGAGATCGATGATAATGTTTCTATTGCAGCAATCATAAGCGAATATCTGCAGTTGAAGGATTATGAACATCCATCACTCGAGAATTTGATTTCAATGAATAATAACAATATGATACAAATAGGAGGATGATGGCTGAGTTAACACATTTGAACGAATCAGGCAAAGCAAGAATGGTTGATGTTTCTGAGAAAGAATCATCATATAGAACAGCATCTGCCAGGGGAGTTATTCAGTTAAGCCCCGATGCCTACAGTGCCATAATAAGCAACACTTTAAAAAAAGGTGATGCTCTTGCTATAGCCAAGATAGCCGGAATTCAGGCTGCTAAGAAAACCAGCGAGCTGATACCGTTGTGCCACAACATCTTTATTTCACAGATAGATATTGAATTTACATTAGACAAGATGTCAAGTAAAATCATTATAATGTCTCATGCTAAAACGGATGCAAAAACCGGTATTGAGATGGAAGCTTTGACGGCTGTTTCTGTTGCTGCTCTGACTTTGTATGATATGTGTAAGAGCGTTGACAAATCAATTCAAATATCAGGTATCGAACTAATCAGCAAATCCGGAGGCAAATCCGGCGATTTCACTAAGGAATGAAATGAAAACTTATGCAAGAATAGAGGCTATATCAATAAGCACCAAAAAGGGTATTCCTAAATCAAATGTTGATGCCGCAATACTCTTGCAAAACTGGGGTATTGATGGTGATGCACACGCAGGTGATTGGCATAGGCAAATTTCATTATTAGCAGATGAGAGCATTGATAAAATAAGAAATGCAGGATTATCAAATGTTTCTGCTGGTGATTTTGCTGAAAACATCACAACTAAAGATTTTGATTTGTTATCAGTTCAAATTGGTTCAAAACTAAGAATCGGGAATGATATTATTCTCGAAGTTACACAGATTGGCAAGGAATGTCATTCAAGATGTGCTATTTATCAAACTGTCGGGGATTGTGTGATGCCAAAAGAAGGTGTATTCGCAAGAGTCATTTGTGGCGGAAATATTCGTATAAATGATCACATTAAGAGAATTCAATGATGATTGATTTTTTGCGAATTTCAAATTTTATATCCAAATTTGATTTTATGAAGTTGTCCATATTCTATTGGACTTAGCCTCTTTTTTCGAGTAAGTGTTAATCTGAATAGCAGAATTCTCACCAAAATGTTGTAAAGCAAAGAACCTAGAAATCATAGGATAACCAGGTTCTTCAGTTCGTTCTACATTATTAAAATAGACTTTCTTTACTTTTGAAACAACAGCTTAATCTAAAATACTCAATGAATGAGCATTATTTTTGTGCTTCCCCAATGTTCCTTGATCCGGAATTTTATGAAGTAAATCCCTGTTGGATAATCGTTAAGGCTCATTGAGTGTTTTCCTTCAGAAAGTCTTTCCATTTTTATGATAAGCTTACCAGCGATATCAGTGATGTACATTTCGTCTACATCGTGAATCAGTTCAATAGTGAAATCACTTTCAGTTGGATTGGGATAACACTTTGCTGATTCGAATATGTCTTTATAATCTGGTGAAGATTCACTTAAATGTTTTTCGTCCTGATTGAAAATATTGTTGTTATCTCCAGTTCTAGCGAATTGCGTATCTCCGCTACATTCTGGAACGATAGTGAACTGATCTATGAGTCTAAGAAACAAAGAATTCATTAGCTCAACATCATATTTGTCTGTTGTTGGTTCAATATGTTTGTCACCAACTCCGCTGTGGTCAGTAAGGAATACGTAAGTACCGTTTGTTGCAAGAGCAACTGAGCGGAGAATATATTCTGTACTTTTGTCAACACCTGAACATGCAACTGGTACTATTCTGATACCTGATAGAGCTGCTTTTGCAGTAATTTCCTGTAGTCTTTCCAACACGAGTGGATTAGTGTGTGGAGGAGCATCTAGTATCAGAAAAATGATTCGAGTAATTGCTTTTGGGCTCCAGCTTATTTCATTTATTGATGTCATAAGCGCCAGATCCACAGCTTCCGGGAAGTCTCCACCACCACCGGCAACCTGCTCAGCTATGAAGTTTGATGTTACTGATATGTCGGAGTTGAGATCACTTTTCTTTACCGTATAATCATCAGTATCGTCTCGATAGAAAACTGTTCCTAGGTTAATTTTTTTTTCTTTATGTTTCTCTTTGAGTTTTGAGATAATGTCAGTGAGTTCAGCCTTGAGATAATTGATCTCATCTCCCATTGAACCGGTTGCATCAACTGTGAAAACTATGTCTACATTATCCGGCAGATCGCAATATTCTTCGATTCTGAGTATATTAATCCCTTCACGAAATTTTTTCGCTTGTTTGATCTGATATTTCCTATCCTTAGAGTTCACTTCGATGCTATAATTGTAATCAGCAGTCTGAGCTTCGTTGTAGATATCTGCCCATAATTCAATTTTACCTGTGTTATCTGACCTACCAGACCATACCTCTTCCCCATTTGCATTTATTAAATTTGCTATACAGTCCACAACAGGTTTATTGTCAATTGTTACTAATTGAACTGTATATCTTTCCTTGAGATTGAACTTCCACTGACCTTTGTAATCTTTCAACTGGTCTGCTGAGATGTCATTCCACATTTCCCATTTACGGAAGTCATTTACTTCACCTGAAGTAAGTGTGCCGGCTTTAACATTGTTTTTCCCTGCTCCAACAGATGCTTTTGTATCAAATGCACTTTCTTTACTTAGTAAACCTATACTTTCCTTCGGAGCTGGTGAACTTGCATCTTCTCTTCTTGATAGGCCATCAATATCTGCACCTTCCCCTTTAGAACTAGCTGGAGCTAGAGGATAAGTTCCTTCTAATTCACGTTCCGATATTTTCATTGCCATTGATCCATCAACACTTCTATGAGCATCATCAACTGAAATTATTTTTCTTGAAGTATCGGATTTTGATCTCATTATTCTTACACCCTGGAGCGACATTGTATTAGGTTCAATTTCGACATCATTGAGATTGTTTGATCCCTTAGAAACAGTGAATTTATCTATTGTTGAATCATTGCTGAAGAAGTAAGTGAATCGTATTTGATATTCTCCGGGCTCTACATCCAATCGAAATGATCCATTCCTGTTTGATAATGCCGTATCGCTATGTTCTTTTGATGATGCAATCACCTGAACACCGGTTAGTGGTTTTCCGTTAAGTTTATTAATAACTTTACCGGAAATAAAAGTAGCATCAGTTGAAGTTGCAGACTGAAACAAAAATGCCATTAGTATCATCAAACCGTAAAATCGCATATCGTCCTCCTGTTTTCATAAAAGTGATTATCGAATTTAAGAATAAGACACATCAAATTAGAAAAAAGTTACAAAAGATTTAAAAATATATTCTAATCATTGATTATAGTGATTCACCAATTTTCGATTAAATACATTATTTCAGTGTCAATTACGTTAATCCGCTTTTAATAAATGGAAAATCGAGATTAATGAGAAAAGAGAATTATCGCAATATTGCTATTATTGCACACGTTGACCACGGCAAAACCACGCTGGTTGATGCTATGCTCCGTCAAAGCGGAACTTACCGCGACAATCAGGTCATGGAAGATCGAGTAATGGATTCCATGGATTTGGAACGCGAGCGCGGTATTACTATCATGGCTAAAAATACATCCATTTTTTTTAAGGATGTTAAAATCAATATTATGGATACCCCGGGACATGCTGATTTCGGTGGAGAGGTTGAGCGCAGTCTTAACCTGGTCGATGGTGTTCTTCTTTTGGTGGATGCTAGCGAAGGTCCACTACCTCAGACTCGTTTCGTCGTAAAAAAAGCTCTCGCAAGAGGTTTACCGGTTATTCTTGTTATCAATAAGATTGACAGACCCGATGAGAGAATAAAAGAAGTAATCGCTGAGGTCTATGATTTATTCATTGATCTTGACGCAACAGATCAGCAAATTGAATTCAAGATTCTTTATACAAATGCTAAAGAAGGCGTTGCTCATTACGAACTTGAAGATGATTCAGACAATTTGCAACCACTATTCAATACCATTTTATCTGAAATTCCCGGTCCAGAAGCCGACGATAATGAAATTGCTCAATTCCTTGTTACTAATCTTGATTATGATTCCTATGTCGGCCAGATTGCAATAGGTAGATTGTCCAACGGTACCCTGGAATTGAATAAGAATTATACTTTAGTTTCAGAGAATTCATCAACAAATAATATAAAATTCTCCGCACTTTTTAACTTTCAGGGTTTGAAACGTAAACTCGTTGACAAAGTTGAAGCAGGCGATATTATAGCTATTGCTGGTGTGGAAAATCT
Source organism: uncultured Ignavibacteria bacterium (assembly GCA_903862655.1). Taxonomy (GTDB): domain Bacteria; phylum Bacteroidota; class Ignavibacteria; order Kapaibacteriales; family UBA2268; genus CAIOZA01. Next base: position 18,205 of record CAIOZA010000027.1, on the reverse strand, counting down.
TGAAATTGGTGATACAATCACTTCAACTGATAATCCGAAACCACTTCCCAGAATAAGGGTGGATGAACCAACTCTTTCTATGATTTTCTATGTAAATGATGGACCTTATGCTGGTAGAGAAGGAAAATTCCTGACAACAAGACATTTGAAAGACAGACTCGAAAGAGAAACACTGCGTAATGTTGCAATTAAGATTAAGTATCTTTCCAGATCCGATGCTTTCGAAGTATGCGGACGAGGCGAACTTCAGATGGCAATTCTTATAGAAACAATGCGTCGCGAAGGTTACGAATTCGCTGTGTCAAAACCTCAGGTGATCCTCAAAGAAGTTAATGGTAAGCCTGCTGAACCTGTTGAAAGAGTTTATATTGATGTTCCCGATGAGTTTATCGGAACTTTAACATCAAAACTCTCCAATAGAAAAGGCCTAATGGTTAATATTGTTAATCATGGTGGTGGTCGCGTTAATATGGAATTCATTATTCCATCCAGAGGATTGATTGGATTCCGCAGTCAGTTCCTAACCGATACTAAAGGATCGGGCGTAATGAACACAATTTTCGATGGCTATGAACCTTGGTTCGGTCCAATTCCTCAGAGAATGGCCGGTGCTATGGTTGCTGACAGAAACGGAAGAGTTACGGCTCACGCCAGTTTTGCCATGGAAGATCGTGGAGAACTATTTGTTGAGCCTGGAACTGAAGTATATATGGGTATGATTGTTGGCGAAAGAAATAAAACAATGGATCTTGATGTTAACATAACAAAAGAAAAGAAGCTTTCAAACATGCGTGCATCTAATTCTGACGCAACAGTTGTTCTTCATCCACCAAGAAAACTTTCTCTCGATCAGTGTATCGAATTCATTGCTGAAGATGAACTCGTTGAAATCACACCCGAGAATATCAGACTTCGCAAAATGGAACTCGATCCTCTAAAGAGAAAACGTTTAGCAAAATCTGAATAAATAATGTCATTTCTGCGAATGACTGTGTGAATACTAAGATTTTGTCATTCTGAGGGAGCGAAGCGACCGTGAGAATCCAGTATTCATGCTGCTTAGATTCCTCACTACAATCAGAATGACATATAAAACCGGCTTTTCACACAATCTCGAATGTATGTGCCGAATGCCTAGCTTTGCGAATCTATTCTAATCTACAATAATGGCGACTGCATAGTCGCCATTATTTTTATCCCATTTATATTTCCTTTAAAAACCATATCTTTGAAATAATCAAAACAATTTCGCAAATTGCTTTTGGTGTTTATAGATGCTGTTTTGGATATTTGAAAACCTTTTTTTGGGCTATTAACCTTAGTAATCAGCATTACACCAAAGATAATTTACCTTATTGCCATATTTAAATGTCCCGAATAACATATAGGTAATAAGGTCTTGAATAGTTGAGGAAACATTTCTACTAAGATTTAAGAAAAAAATAAAAATTAGGTTTTCAAAAAAAAGTCCAAAAGATGCAAAAAGTGCAATACCAAAAGTAAACATTATGAAAAATAAGAAGGTTATGGATGTTCTACATCACTTATTGCTCATTTAAATAGTGCAAAATGATGCAATTTAATGCAAACCGATGCAATTTGAACAAAAAAAACCGCAGAATCTCTCCTGCGGTTTGTAAAAAAACTATCTAATAAAAAAATATTAGAATTGAACTCTTTTCGGTCCGGCAATACTAACCTGATCGGGACAGCCATCAGCAAATAGTTTGAAGTTCTCCACATAGCGTGCAGCAAGAGCATCGTACTTCTTCCAGTATTCATCCTTATTGCCCCAAGCGTTTGAAGGCTCCAAAACGTCCTCAGGAACGCCGGGACAAGTAACAGGCACCTCAAAGCCGAAGATCTTATCTTTACGGTATTCTACAGTATCTAAAAGCCCGTCTAAGGCAGAATTGAGCATGTTGCGTGTGTGACGGATGGAAATACGCTTTCCGACGCCGAACTTGCCACCAACCCAGCCTGTGTTAACAAGCCAGCAGTGAGAATCATGCTTTTCCATCTTCTGACGAAGTAAATCTGCATAATAAAATGGATGATGAACCATGAAAGGAGCACCAAAACAAGCAGAAAATGCTATTTCGGGTTCAATACCAAGTCCGATTTCAGTTCCTGCTATCTTAGAAGTATATCCACTGATGAAGTGGTACATAGCCTGATTCATGTCAAGTCTGGATATCGGCGGTAGCACGCCGGTTGCATCGCATGTAAGGAAAATTACATTTTTAGGATGATTTCTGGTCATCTTTTCGGGAACGATATTCGGAATAAAATCCAATGGATAAGATGCTCTTGTATTTTCTGTCAAGCTGTCATCTTCAAGATCAATGTTTCTGGAAGTAGGATCCCAGACAACATTCTCTAGTATAGTGCCGAATCGTTTTGTACATTCATGAATTTCTGGCTCGGCTTCAGCAGAAAGTCTGATTACCTTAGCATAGCATCCGCCTTCGAAGTTGAAAACACCTTCATCGCTCCAGCCGTGTTCATCGTCGCCGATTAACTGTCTGTTAGGATCGGCAGAAAGTGTAGTTTTACCGGTACCGCTCAATCCAAAGAATAAAGCTGCATCGCCTTTCTTGCCAACATTAGCGGAGCAATGCATAGCCATCACGCCCTGCAAAGGAAGCAGATAGTTCATCACTGTGAACATAGTTTTCTTTATTTCGCCACCGTACATAGAACCGGCAACGATAGCGATTCTTTCAGCGAAGTTGATAACCATTGCTGTTTCTGAACGAGTACCGTCGATTCTTGGATCTACTTTGAATGAGGGTGATGCAATAATTGTAAACTCGGGAATATGTTTTTTTAGTTCATCGCGATTGTTGATCGGAATGAACATATTTCTAGCAAATAAACTCTGCCAGGCCCTGTCGGTAATAATACGGATAGGCATACGATAATTAGGATCAGCACCAACATAACAATCCTGAACAAAAAGTTCTTCTCCCTGGAGAAAAGCTTGAAGTCTAGCATGTAATCCACCAAATTTTTCAGGACTGAAAGGACGATTGTACACTCCCCACCAAATTTTATCAGAGGATGAATCTTCCTTAACCACATATTTATCGTTAGCAGCGCGTGCAGTCCATTTGCCGGTATTAACTACCAAAGCACCACCTGATGAAAGATGTGCTTCACCTCTGAAAATAGCTTCTTCTATCAATGCAGGAGTTGGTAAATTCCAATACACTCTGTCTAGATACTGCAAACCGTGATTGGCTAATTTAAAATCACTTGCCAGATCGCCGGCATGTTTAATTGCCGGAGTATTAAATTCTAAATATTTCATAGCCAATCCCTCACTAATTTTCTTTCCCCAATATATAATTCATTCGGTGAATCCGGGTCTAATGCCCATTTAATTCTCTCAATTCCCTCGGTTATGTCTTTGACTGTTCCGCAAGTTGACAAACGCAGATAACCTTCCATACCAAATTCAATACCAGGAACAACTGCAACTCTGACCTTATCCAAAAGCATATTCGCAAGTTTTGTTGAGCTTTTGTCGTATACACTGAAATCAGCAAAGCAATAGAAAGTGCCATCGGGCTTGGTAGCTTTAACTCCGGTGAAAGCGTTAAGTCTGTCCATCATGATATTACGGTTGTTTTCAAGAGTAAGTACAAGACTATCCACACATGACTGAACTCCATTAATAGCTGCAACAGCTGCTACCTGAGTAATAGCTGATGGTCCGGATGTTTGATGAGCCTGGATGTTTGTCATTGCTGAAATAAGTTTTCGGTTTGCTACTGCCCAACCTATTCTGAAACCTGTCATGGCATATTGCTTTGAAACACCATTAATAACAATGAGTTTAGAAGTTTCGGTAAGATTTTTGGCATAGCTGTAACAGTTAATAGGACGTTTTCCATCGAATATCAAACGATGATAAATATCATCCATGATTAGATAGATATCTTTCTTCTCACAGAATTCTACAATATCTGCAATAAATTTCTCGGAGTAGAAAGCTCCAGTTGGATTGTTGGGGCTATTGATGATGATAGCTTTTGTATAAGATGTAACGCGTTTTTCAATATCCTCTAGTCTTGGATGGAAAGTACCATCCTCGGCAAACACAGGAACAGGAATGGCTCCACAAAGTTTTACCATTTCTGTGTAACTTACCCAGTAAGGGGCAGGAAATATCACTTCTTCCTGCGGATTAAGAATTGCCTGTAAAGCAACCATAATTGCCTGCTTCGCTCCACTTGAAGCTATAACGTTCTCAGGAGCAACCATTCTCTTGTAATATTCTTCAGTATAGCGGATTATTGCTTTTTTCAAAGCAGGTATTCCATCAGCCGGAGTATAACGGACTTCCCCGGAATTAATTAAACCTGCAGCAGCTATAAGAGCATCCATTGGAGCTTTTGTCTTTGGTTCTCCACCACCCAGGTGAATTACCGGTTCTCCCTTATCTCTCAAAATAGCGGCTGTTTCGTTCAGCTTCAAGGTTGCTGAAACTGCGATCGATCTGCCAATAAGGCTTAGACTCATTGCTATTCCTCTAATTCAGAAAAAATTAAGATTCAAAATTCCCAAAATTTTATTTCATTTCCAAGAATTATTAATAGCATTATATTTCAACATTTATTCCATTATCGCTAAACTATTGTTTTTAATCATATTTAGACATAAAGCAACACTTTCGGTACAAAAGATTTATTTAGTGTTTTGCTTAGAAATCTACATTTTTTGGCGATGTTTGGTATTTTTTTATCATTATTGATAGCATATACATGAACAAAAGACAGAAAATTTTTAATCTCAATCTTTCATTTCTTAATATTTACCTAGGATCATATCCGTAAAGACTTATGGAATAAAAAAAACGACCTGCCGGGACGGCTGGTAGTGCGATAATGTATGTTATGTATTTGAGAGCAATAGAATTGGAACGAAGTGGAAATAGAATTGCTCTGGGGCATTAGTTACCCTTTATACATCGTACTGATAAACCATAGCCCTTATTGAAATCTAATCTAAAAATATGGTCGCTAAAATAGTCAAATATTCTGCCACAAGCTTTATAAGTATTGATCTTTGTTGATGTCCAAAAAGAACAATGACCAAAACCAACATCAAAAATGAATGTACCATATTCACTTCGCGAATTGCACTGGATAGCAGAAAAGTCGTGCTCGTTGGTGCCATCAATACTGGTACACGACAAAAGATCATTAATTGATAGATTTGAATCAATGTACTTAAGCTTACCACCTGCAACAGAATTACCTCCAAGGGAAGCAAACAACACACCCCATTCCGAATCGCTAGGGACATGCCAGCCCACAGGGGCTAAGCCACGAGGATCATTAACGGCATACCCATTATAAAGTTTACCATATATAGCACCAAGAATAGGATCATTAATGAAATAACACCAAGCACCTGTTTTAAGATTAGCCCATTTTTCAATATCTTTAACTTCAGGAATAGGATCACCGTTGCGATAATGATCAACATTAAGGTTCTTAACCATCCAAATCTGATCACCTATTTTGATGGATTTAATATTATCTGATTTGTTTTGTGCCTCACTTGAAACGACAAAAGCAAATAGAAATATAACTCCAAATAATAGAAGTTTAATAGGCATAATAAACACCAAAATATTTATTAAATCAATAATGCAAATATACATAGTTATTGTGCAAAATAAAACACTCTGCTGTATCAGCTGAGTGAACCGAAATGTATGTTATGTATTTGAGAGCAATAGAATTGGAACGAAGTGGAAATAGAATTGCTCTGGGTATTAATTGTCTTTGATGCAACGGACAGAGAAGGCGTTTTTCTTTGCTCCATGGTTCCTGCCCATTCCAGCGTTATCATGGTAAAGATACCTGCACCATACACCGGAAACATTGTCCCCAGAAGTAGACCACCAAACACCATGGCTACCGACAAATCCGTAAGGACTATCGCTGAACCGCATACCACCAGGGAGAGCCGAAAACCCACTCTCATTAGTTGCACCAATGTTTGGACTAAACCAATGAGTTAAATCACTTTCTTTCAATTTGCCGCCGGCAATACCTACACCACCAAGATATGTATTTAGTATTGACCACTCTTCATCTGATGGAATATGGAAACCAGCCGGAGCTAAACCCCGGGGATCGATAACCGCATACCAATTATAAAGTTTACCGTATTTAACACCACTATCTGAACTATTATCATAATAGCACCATGCACCTTTTTCATTTAATGACCATTCATTTTGATCCCTAACTTCAGAAATTTGATCACCATTGCGATAATGATCAACATCAAGATTTTTAACCATCCAGACTTGATTACCGATTGTAACAGTTTCGTAGATTTTAACTTTAGGTTCAACAATTGTATTTTCTTTACTACAACTAATGCAAAATGAAACGATGACGAAGATAAGAAGTGCTTTTTTCATAATATTGTCTTTAACAGTTTCGATAATTGTATTATTAGATACAAATTTAATGACTTTAATTGTAAATATAAAAAAATATCAACAAATTAAGAAAAAACATACTGGATTCTTCACTTCGTTCAGAATGACAGCCTCAAAGCATCTTCTTTTTTCAATACCTTCTTCAAAAAAGTTAGTCTGTGAATTCTACACACTCCGAATTGTTCTATCATCTCATAGTGCAATCTTGTTCCGTAGCCTTTGTGTCTGTCGAACGCATAATCAGGGTACTCAATGTGAGAAGATTCTTTCAAAATTCTGTCACGAGTTACTTTAGCTATTATGGATGCAGCGGCAATTGAAAGAACTTTAGAATCTCCTTTTATAATTGTAGTATAATTCTTCTTTTCACTTTTAAATCTGTTCCCGTCAATTAAAATATGATCGGGTTTAATTCTAAGTGAATCTATCGCTGAGTGCATTGCTTCGTAAGTGGCGTTAAGAATATTAATTTCATCGACTCTGAAATTATCAATAATGCCTACCCCCCAGCACAGAGCTTCTTCAACAATGATATCATAGAATTTCTCACGATCTTTTTCTTTCAGCTTTTTGGAGTCATCGATGCCGACTGATTCCAATTTATCATCTTTAAGAATCACAGCTGCAGCGACGACAGGACCAGCTATACAGCCACGTCCGGCTTCGTCAACTCCTGCGACAATCTGACCACGATCCCAGAAAGTTCTTTCAATATTGCAATCCGGTTTTATCACAGGAAACTTAATTCTGTTCAATTAGTTTCAGAAATTCATTTCTGAGGTTAAATTCATCGAGAAGGAGACCACGCATAACTGAAGTAACCATTAACGAATTTGTTTCGTTACTTTTTACACCTCTGGCAATCATGCAATAGTGCTTTGCCTTGATTACGACTCCGAGCGCACGTGGATGGATCGTTTCTTCGATAAAATCCGCGATCTGTTCGCCGAGTTCTTCCTGAATTTGTCCGCGGCGGGAGAACCAGTCAACAATACGGCTGAGCTTTGATAAACCGAAAACATATTCTCCGGGGATATATCCAATTGCACACTCTCCGGAAATTGGCTGCCAGTGATGAGAACATAGTGACATAACAGTAATGCCTTTGCTGATTATCAGTTCATCAACTTTCTTACGATTAGGGAAGACTGTTATCTGAGGCGGAGCATTGAATCTCCCCCACATAAGTTCATTGACGAACATTTTGGAGATTCTTCGTGCTGTATCTTGGCTATTGGGATCATTCCGCGAAATTCTGAGAATTTCCATTACTTCGACAAACTTCTTCTCCAACCTTCTCTGCATTATCTTTCTGTCGTTTTCGCTCAGTTCAATATTGCTGTTAGCATCGAACAGGATTTCTTTGAATCTGTTTAAGGTCGGGAAACCATCAGCCAATTCTTCTTCAATATTTATCATTGGATTATTTTCCATTATTAACTCATCATTATTTGTTGCTAAATGTTTTGATTTCGGTTTCTTCACCGAAGTATTCAATGAAACTGTTCTCAGTTTCGAATAGTTTAATTTTATAAAGCTTACCGCTGGGAAGTTTATCTTCAAGTATTCTCCAGAAGACAATAGCGAGATTCTCAACCGTAGGAATAATTCCTTTCAAAAAATCCACATCAAAATTGAGATGCTTATGGTCAACTTTGATGATAATTTCATCCATAAGAAGTTTCTTCAATCTTTTCAGGTCTATAACGTAACCGGTAGTGATATCCGGCACTCCTGCAACAGTTACTTCAAGGATATAGTTGTGCCCATGACCGTAAAAGTTATTGCATTTATCGAAAATCGCTTCGTTTTGTTCATCACTCAATTCGGGATTATATAACCTGTGAGCTGCTGAAAATTCAACACGTTTAGTAACATATAACATAAATATACTCCAATGTTATGATTTTTCTTCCCAAATTATCAATACTAATCTTAAAAATCAATGTTTATTTGGAAAAAACTCGTTAATTTTATTTTTTTAACTATTGCAATTTATGAATTTATGAAATATCTATCACTGGCATTAATTGTCGTGACTTTAATATCCTGCACTACTACCAAATCTGGTAAACAAAATCTATCGAATCCGTTAATCTATAAAAATAAATTGCAAAATCTTGAGATTAGTGGTGTGCTTAACTCTACCCTACCAGGCGCAGCACAGTCTGCAGAATTCAAGATACAATTGACAAACAGGGATTCAGGTGCTGTTTTTATATATGGTCCGTTTAAAATGTTATTAGCCAGGTTGTATGCTACACCCGATTATTTTCTTTTTTATAATGCATTGAGTTATGAAGGATTTGAAGGCAATCCAACGGCTTCCAATCTAAGCAGAGTAATGAATCTGCCTCTTTCGTACGATGATTTTGGAGCTTTAATACGAGGAGAAGTTCCATCACCACCTGTAACTTTTATTCAGGATATGAGTTATACTAAAGATGGAAAGTTGTTATTTGAATCTAAAAATAAAATATATTCTGATTTTGCTCTGATTGATGCTGAGTCCGGAAACTTAAACCAATTACAAAGAAAAAATGAAATCGGAAAAATGATATTTAACGTGGTTTATTCGTCATACAAAGATTTTGATGGTATTAACCTTGCCCAGAAAATCATTTTTATTTTTTCTGATTTGAATGGTTCGATTACCGTTAATGCTGAGAGTATTATAGTTAATCAGCCTTTTGATAAGCCATTCAAGTTTAGTTTGCCGGGTAAGCTGAAGATAAATAAACTGAATTAGAATTTTCAATATTGAAAGAAAATTAGAGATAATAAGAGAAAATAAAATATCATCCATTTTAAAAAGCAAATTCATTTTGTTGTGGTTTGCTATTTGTATTTTTACGATATCCTCTGCGCAAAGTACTTTTGCTCAGGTTGATTCAATAAATATTATACCTACAATTCCAACAATATTAGATTCAACTAAAACCGATACTTTAATAACTCAAATAAATAAAACTGACTCACTATTACAGATCAAAGCTAGGAGTAAATCGGGACTAGACACAATAGTAAATTACTCCTCTAAAGACACTGCTGTTTTTTATCTAAAAACGAAAATGATGAGGCTTAGGGGTAATTCTAAACTATCGTATAAGCAGCAAACTCTCGAAGCCGAAGTAATCGAACTGAATTTCAACAACTCACAGCTTTATGCCAACGGTGTAAAGGATTCCAATAATCGATTGGTTGGCTATCCTAAATTCACGGACAAAGGCGAAGTATTCTACGGTGAATCGATGAAATTCAACTTCAAAACAAATAAGGGCGTTATTAAAGTTGGTGAGACTCAGATCTCAGATGGTTACTATTCGGGCGATAAAATTAAACGTATATCTGAAAATGAGTTGTTTGTTCAGGACGGTTGCTATACTACCTGCGACAAACCTCATCCGCACTTCTATTTTGGATCGCCGGAAATGAAGGTAGCAGTTGGCGATAAAATTTATATCGATCCTATTATCTTCTATGTTGAGGATCTTCCCATTTTTGCGCTGCCATTCGGTTTGTTCTTCAGCCAGCAGTCTGGCAGAAAATCCGGTTTGATTATTCCGGCTTTTTTCTTTTCTGGCAATCGTGGAGTGACTCTTGAAAATCTGGGCGTCTACCTGGCTTTGAGCGATTATTATGATACTAAATTCAGTGTCGATTTCTACTCCAAAGGTGGTTTCAATGTTAAGAATTTTACTCAATGGAAATATCAGGATATGTTGTCCGGTAATTTCAGGTTTGAATTCGGTAAATCTAGATTTAATCCAAACGAAGGCTATTCTAAAAACTGGCTTTTTGCTCTCAATCACAATCAGTCTATTTCCCCTCAGGAACAGTTTATCGTCAATCTCAATTTCTCTAGTAATGACAGGAATAGGAATACTCAGTGGGATCAAACTCAGAGAGTTGTTCAGGAAATCTCTTCCAATGCTTCTTACTCTAAGTCCTTCGACAATGGCTCGAGTCTTTCTCTTGCTTATGGCAGATCCCAGAATATTATCACTAATACCTACTCCCAATCTCCTTCGCTGTCGTTCAACCTGCCTCAGTGGTATCCCTTGAAATCTTCGGTTTCGTCCGATAGCTGGCTTAGGGAATTATCTATCTCCTACAGTGCTAATGCCAACTATAACGACTCCAAAATTATTTCTGTTAATAATATCGTTCTCTCTCCCGATTCTGTGCGCAAGGATACTTCCTTCTCCAATATCTGGTCCGGGAAGATTTCCCATAACCCCCGCATATCGTTTATTCTGCCTAAGCTTTCGTATTTCACCTTTACTCCTTACATTAGTTTGGGCTTGAATAACTACGTTCGCAGGTCGACTAACTATCGCGACATGGCCGACAGCACCATCAAATCCGATGTTGAGTATGGTTTCTTCTCCGAATATACATACTCTGCCGGTATTTCTATGTCCACTCGCCTTTTCGGCATGATGAAGCCCAATCTTCTCGGCATCAAAGCTATCAGGCATACTTTTCAGCCGAATTTCTCATTCGCTTTCAGGCCCGATCAGTCTTCGCCCAAAGATGGTTTCTATGGTGAATATTACGATTCCCTGTCCAAACAAAATGTCAAATATTCCCGCTTCGAAAAAGATGGCGGAGGCCTTGCTTCATCCTATCTCTCCGGTTCAATCAATTATTCCTTCGTCAACAGCATTAGCATCAAACTCAATCAGGCTGACACCGTCGAAGAAAAGCCCATCGATATTCTTGGATTTACTTTTTCTGGTAATTATGATCTCGTTAAAAAATTCCGAAAGCTCAGCGACGCTTCCCTCTCCTTCCACACAGCTAGCGTTGCCGGTATTAACCTCAATGGAGGCTCCTCTTTCAACTTCTACGAAGAGATTGTCAATACTGGCTATCAGGGCAGGGATTCCATCGTCCTCACCGACAGGTACCTCCTGGCGGCCGGAAAAGGCTTAGCTCGCATCACAAACTTCAATCTCAACCTTTCCACCGGCTTCTCCTCCGAATCCGGTTTCGGTGGCGGTACTGCTCCGTCCGATGCTAAGAAAAAGGACAGCATCGGCCTCGGCGAACGCTTCTCCTCCAAAATTAACTATACCGAAGAATTCTTCGACTTTTTCGGCGATAAGTCCCCGGGCTTCTCGCCCCTCAAGCTCCCATGGTCCGTCGGCTTGAACCTTATGTACAACTACTCTATGCCCAACATCCGCCAGAAAAGCCAGACTCTCACCCTTGGCACTAACCTCACGCTCAACCTCACCCCCACCTGGTTCATCTCCGGATCGCTCCAAATCGATCTCATCACCAAACAAATCGTCTCCCCAGTAATCACCGTCCGAAAAGACCTCCACTGCTGGGAGCTCAACTTCACCTGGTACCCCATCGGCTACAACCAGGGCTTCTTCCTCCACTTCGGCATCAAAGCTCCTCAGCTCCGCGACCTCAAGTACGAAGAACGCAACAGCGACTTCTTCTAATTAATTACGAATTACGAATTAATAATTACGTAGATAAATTTACTTGATTAATTTATTCAACAGAAAAAATACAATTACATTATTGACGTATTTATTTTTTTCTGTATTGTTTCTCGTAATTCGTAATTAATTGTATTTCTAATTCGTAATTCGTAATTCGTAATTATATATCGTAATTCGTAATTATATATCGTAATTCGTAATTATATATCGTAATTCGTAATTAATTTTCGTAATTCGTAATTAATTTTCGTAATTCGTAATTAATTGTATTTTTCGTAATTCGTAATTATTTAACTATTTGTAGTGCCAATCATGAAAGAAGATAATTTAATTGTAAGGAAAAGTTATGAGTTTGCTGTAATTGCCGTTAAGACTTATAAATCAATTGTAGCTCAAAATAAAGAATGGGTTTTACCAAAGCAGTTCCTTAAGTCGGCTACATCCATCGGTGCGAATATCGAAGAATCCATCGGTGCTCAATCCAGACCCGATTTCATTTCTAAGTTAAGTATTGCTTACAAAGAGGCTCGCGAAACCGACTATTGGATTAGACTCATGAAAGACACCGGCTATATCGACGAAACAACTGCACAAAATCTTTCTGCTTCGATTCAAGAAATTCTCAGGATCATCGGAAAGATTCAAATCACAACAAAACTTAAAAATTAATTACTGAATCAATTACGAATTAATAATTACGGAGCTAATTTAACTTGATCAATTTTTGGATCAGAAAAATACAATCACATTAACGCATTTTTTTCGTAATCCCCAATTAATTGTATTAATTGTATTTCTACTGCGTAATTCGTATTTCGTAATTAAATGTATTAATTGTATTTCTACTGCGTAATTCGTATTTCGTAATTAAATGTATTAATTGTATTTCTACTGCGTAATTCGTATTTCGTAATTCGTAATTATTTATCGTAATTCGTAATTAATTTTCGTAATTCGTAATTAATTTTCGTAATTCGTAATTAATTGTATTTTTCGTAATTCGTAATTAATTGTATTAATTCGTAATTACTCGCAATTCTACCCGCCTGTTCTTCTTCCGCCCCGCTTCCGTGGCGTTGTCCGCCAGCGGCTGCAGCGACCCCTTGCCCGACGCAAACAAACGGCTCTTGCCTATCCCCTTACGCACCATGTAGCTCAGCACCTCGTTCGCTCGCTGCTCCGACACCTTCGTGTGCTCGTCCAATGTCCCGAACACGTCCGTATGCCCCTCCACGTAAAGCTTCGCCCCAGAGTTCGCCTGCATGTACGCCGCTATCTTGTCCAGCTCCCTCTGCATCGGCGGCGTCAGGTAAGTCACCCGCGGTCCCGAGTACGCAAACGTTTGCGTCATCTTCAGCGGCGGTGCCGGCTTGCTCTCCTCCGTCGTCCTTACCGCTATCTCCTGCTCCAATGGCTGCGGCGTCTTAAGGTCCGGTGTGGCTGCCGTAGTGTCCGCACTTGGCACTATAACCGCACCCAATATGTCCTTATTTACCCCTGTTCCGCTCGTGTCCGCAACCGTAAGTGCTTGATTTGTATCAGCAACTCGTACTAACTCACCCCCCACGCTGTCCGTAATTCCGTAACCCTTTGGCAGTGCTGGAGTTAGCTTCGAGCTAACGTCCTTCTGCTTGGGATCCAGTGCATCTTTTGCAAGGACTCTTGTAAACGGAGCTCGTGGAATAAGTTCAATATCTATACCACTCACGAAATCGCCATTTACTGTCTGCTTAACTGAAAACTCTTTGAAATCTTCTGTTTGTTCTACTTTTAAAATTTCACGCTGCAAGGAATCAACATATGCAATGTAATCCCCTGGCGGAATCCCTAACTTATAGAAACTACCATCAGAAAACACAGGAACTTGTGTTCTGAACTTTAAATCCTTCGAAGTTATTATAACCCTAACACCAGCTTGGCCTACTTTTATATCTTTCTTAACAAGAAATACATTGCCTTCAACTGCCCCGCCAGAGTAACATGGCACTTCTATTGATTTAAACAAATTTGGCTCAGCGATAAACGAAAACTCAGTGAATTGAGGAATGAGTAATGGATTTTTAATAGATGACTGATCAATAACAACGTTATATTGCTCATAAGCTAAGAGGTTAAAGAATTGCGTTTCTTTTCCCATTTGCTTACGCGATGCACGATGACTCTTAATATCAATTTTAACTTTTGTTAACAGGACTTCATCATTATCAAATTTATTGTTCATATTCGCATCGTTATATAACTTCACGCTTGCAGAACTACTTCCAATGGAAGACCTATTAATAGGATTACCAAATGTATAATTTAATTGCTTAGAATCAATACCAATCAGTCCTTCAATCTCCTCGGATAAATTATGATATTTACCGCTATAAGTATGGTATTCTGTTGTACTTCTAAAAGTATTGAAATCTATTCTCAAATTTGCTGAAATCGAATAATTATTATTATTGAAATCCTTAATAAATTTGAGCACTAATAATGTATTTTGAAATAAACCTTGATCGTAATCAAATTCCATTTGTGTAAATTTTTTGTACATTTGACTATATAAAGCTGATAAAGTAAATTTTGCATTAGAGAAAATTTTTGATCTGTTCATTAAAAAATAAGAAAATTGAGTAGAAATAAAACCATTTGGCTCAATTGGATTGATAAAATTATTAGTCAAATTTAAATTATAAGATAAGTCAAACAAGAAAGGAATTACAATATATGAACCCTTAATCATAACAATATCAATTATCTTGTCTTTAAACCAATAGCGATTGCCCATAATTGACGGATTAAATGAAGTATTGAATAATCTCTGAGAATTGAAATTAAAATACAAATTGTAATCTGCACTATTATAATTGTACATTGTCAGTTTATCAAATTTAGTAGCACTAATTTCATAATTTCCGTTATTTACGGGCCAGTATCTCAATTTTAAAGAATTTTTTTCTTGAAGATAGAAATCATGAGTTAAATATAGATTATCAAGTAATCCAATGTTCATACTGTTTACAAATTTTAATGAATTAATATTTTCGACTTTCTGTATGCTTGAAGAATTGCTTAACCAATTAAAAATACCTAATGAAACTCTACCCTCGCCCATGAATTTATTCATAATTAGCTTTGATTTGCCAGCATTCAAGAAATATTTCATCTCACCCGGTTTCATTAATTCAGGTGGAATTTGAATAGGAACGAATTTTCCCTGATATTCTCCCTTTTTTCCATAGAATCTTAATTCATAACTAGATTTACCATAATTGACAGGAAGCACAAATTTATAATGCCCCAGAGGGTCTGTTACTGCTTGGGCAAATAAAAATCCATCTTTGTATAATTCTACCTGCCAACCTGGCTCTATTTTATCTTCTATAATATAATTTGAAAAAAAATCAGCTATGAATTCTTTTTCATTTGTTATCTGTATGCCTGTAAAACTTTCACTAGGAAGGCTTGACATCCTAAAACTATTTGTGGTCAAATCACCAATGCTTATATTCCGCAAATAATTATTATCACCAAGATTTAGCCTCCACCTAGCCAAATTTAATAGTCTATTGCTTCTTTTGGTAATGTCATAATTTCCGTTTGTATTTACAGTTATGTCTCCGCCAAGTATTTCAAATCCAACATTAGTAGCATAGTTAAAAGAACGATTATTATCATTATCAATACTTCCTCTAAGCCTATAGTCAATGCTACCAAAGCTAAGTAAACTCCTTGTCCTATCGAATTTTAAAGGAAAATAATCATCCTCATTATAATTCTTGTTTTTACCAAGAAAATTATACTGTTTCTCCCTTACGTAAGTCTGGTAAATAGGAAGATCATCATCGTTTTTCAATTTTATTGTCAATTCTTTAAAAGATAAGTTCATATCCCAATTGAATAATTTTTTAAAGAAAGAAGGAAGTACATAAACTTCTAATTCATCTAATAAAATTTCATTATTATCAATTTGAAAATTTATCCCTTTTAAGCTGTAGGTTTTATTGAAGAAATCTATGGTATATTCATTTTCAATTTTTAAATAATAACCACTGATTTTATGCACTGGATAATCTATATCTTGGTTGATTTGTAGGTAAGCCATTAAATCATAATAAGGAATGTAAACTTTATCCAGATAAAGTTTACATATCAAATCACGTCTGAATATATTTTTATATGCAAAACGAAAAGCTCCCTCATTAATTCCATCGGGCAATGTAAATGTCTTTTGCTCTTGGGAGTATAGTGTATTAAATGAAGTAAGAATACCATATATCAAGAAAAACAGATAAAATCTAACTAATTTAAACATAAACTCTAATTAATGATAAATTCGAATTCTTGATTTTTAGTTTTGAATGGAATTATATTATCTTCAGGAACATCCTCCCTATTTGTATTATACTCAAATTCAATTTTATATTTACCGGGCGTCAATGATGTTTTATAGAATGAGATTTTCTTTTTTGATGGAATATAAAAAGATAATGGCTCGTCAGCTTCTGCAATTTTTCCTTCTTTGTCGCTTGTCAGTATATAATGTAATTTTCCCCAAAATGGTGAATTTCCATTTACTTGAGTATTAAATAGTAAATTTGTATATAAAGAATCTGTATATATTTTATCAAAAGTAAAATTCAAATCCGTCTTTAATATTCCTTTTTGGTAGAATATTGCGGAAATCATAGATGTTTTAATTATCACAGCTCCTCTTATTTTCCCGTTTGCAAATGAATCAATTTGCTCTGCTAGCGGATTAGAAAGTGCTGAGAACCTGGTATAATAAGTACCGTCTTCTAAGGTCGGTAGATTTCTAAGAAAAACTCTAACTATTTGTGATTCATTTGGTGGGATAATTAATTTTGGTGGGAATATTTTTAGATATTTTGATAATGAATATTTTGTCAGTAATATTGAATCATTGTACACATCCTGCCTGTTCCCTAAAGAATCATAACCTACATATCCGAATTTTGAATCCATTACTATTTCACGTATTGCATTGGATGTATTGGTAATTCTAATTTCACCGGATCTTGTTGCAGGATCAATAAAAAGCTGTGGTGGGTGTATACTTATTTGTGAATATGCATTAGAAACACAAAAAAATATTACAAATATTAATATTTGGTTACGATTCATCTATATGCCTTATAATTATAATTAATATTCAATTGCCGATGCTTGAAAAAAAACATTTAGAGTATTTTGCCCGGGTGTCGCATTAGGTGTTGCTGTGACCGAGTTTAATGTCAGCTTTATTGTTGCGTATGATTTGCATTCTTCCTTATCTCCTCTTTCTATTAGTACAATTTTTTGGCTTGTCAAATCTACTGAATTTGCCTTTTTGCCATACGAATCACCCGTTGCTCTATCGTGTATTTCCCATGTCCAGCTATTTATTTTTAAATATCCATTCTCTAGAATAGCTTGAGAAGAAAAATATGCCGAAATAAGGATTTCAGATTTATTCTTTCCGTGTATCTGAAAAATCATTTCATTGCTTGTCCCGTCTTCAGACGGAAGGGTAGCTACTGTTGTGCCTGCAAATATTGATCCTATGTTTATGTAATCTGATTCTGCGTCAATCATGATGCTACAGTCTTTGTGCTCGTTGACTCTATAAGATCTGTATTCGTCTTCTTTTGGCTTGCTTGTTTGACCATAGCTATTATTATTTAATGCAATAATAATAAATAGAATTACTGTCAAAATTTTAATTTTAATTTTTATGTTTTTCATAACTGCCTAAAATAAAACTTGGAACGGTATTTTCATACCGTTCCAATATAATCAAATTATTTCATTTTTAATAACTTGCTAATGTTGCATTCAATGTCATATTGAAAGTTTTTATTCCTGGGGCTATGCCAGTTGCAGGAACTGTTAGTTCTGTTACTTTACATTTCAAATATGCCTTAACTTCGCATCCGGTACCTGCTGGTAATGTAATATGCTCATTGTTAAGGTCAACATCTGCTACTGTAGATACATAAGTACCGGTTTGATTGATAGACCATATATACTTTATTGTTACGCCATGATCGTCAGTTGTTGTTACTGTATTAACATCAAAGACCATACCAGCCTGTCCGCGAATTTCAAATTCTTGTTCATTTTCGACAAATGAAGTATATGTGCCTCCGGTAAAGAAATCACCTAAATTAACTGAGTGAAGTGTTGGGCCTACATATGGTAAACACACTATATTAAACATAAATGTATTTGATTTAGATTCAGTATATGTTAAAGCGTATGTACTATTATATAAAGTAATCAGGGCCAATAT